>NZ_BSSF01000027.1:0-63523 GCF_030268985.1 Microbispora sp. NBRC 16548 | reverse complement strand
AGCCCAGGTACTGCGGGCCGATGGTCTTGGCCGGGTCGTCGGCCGCGACGAACTGGCTGGCCTGGCCGACGACCGCCCAGAACTCCCCGGCGGGGATGTCTTCGGGCTGGCGGGTGTCGGTCACCGTCACCGTGGGCAGGGTGCCGACGAACTGGCGGGCGGTGGCGTCGGACCCGTTTTCCTGCAGAGCCACGCCGTTGTTGTCGGCCACCGTCATGGAGACCTGGCCGGGGGTGGTGGTGGGCTCGATCTTCACCGACACGTCGATGCCGTTGCCGCTGCCGCCGGCGGGGTCGTCGGCGGCCGCCGCGGGGCCGGCCACGCCGGCGCCGGCCAGGGTGAGGCCGAGCACGGACGCGGCCAGCAGCTGGGTGGTCCTGGTGCTTTTCATATGATCATCGCTCCATTGATGAGGGGCGGGGCCGGCCGGCTGATCGGCCGGCCGGCCCCGGGTTGTGCTACGGCGGTGTCCCCGTCGTGGGGACCGCGGTCACCGCCGGTGCGGCCAGCCGTGGCCGGCCGCGGTGTGAGCGGCTCAGCTGCAGCTGGCCGCGGTGTAGGCGGCGTCGTAGGACGTGGTGACCTGCTTGCCGTCGATCGTGGCGGTGCCCTTCGCGGTCGCCGTGCCGGCGTCGATGTGGGCGGCGCGGGTGTTGAAGGACTGGTAGGCCTGCTTGCCCGGGGCCACGTCGGCCACGGTCTTGGACCCGAACGGGGTGGTCAGCGTGATCGTCGCCGGCACATCGCCGTTGTTGACGGCCGTGACCGCCAGGTACGCCGAGGTGCCGATGCAGCGCGGCGAGGCCGTCACAGTCAGCTTGACCGGCGACGAGGCGGTCGCGAAGGACCAGGAGTCGATCTCGAAGAGGTCCGCTCCGTCGGGCCCGGCGTAGGTGAAGTACACGTCGTGCACGCCCTTGACGCCGTCGAGCTTGGCGGTCAGCTTCGTCCACTCGCCGAGCGGCGCGTCGACGGGGATGGTCGCCACCACGGGCGAGGTGCGGCCGTCGAGACGAATCTCGATCTTCCCGCCGGCCACGAGCGGGCGCACCTTGGCGGTGACCGCCCCGGCGCCGTCCGTGCCGAAGTCGACCTTCGCGAGCGACGTCCAGTCGCCGTTGTCGATGTCGTGCACGACGAGGTTCGGGGCCTGCGCGCCGAACTCCTCCGACCCGCCGTCGATCTTCTTGGTCGCGATGCCCTGCTGCCAGGCGATCGTTTCGGCCTCGATCACCCGGTACGGGTTCAGGTTGCGGATCTGCTCGACGCCCTTGTAGTCGCCCTTCACCTCCTTGATCGTGCCGTCCGCGTTGAAGTCGAGCTTGGCGAGGTGCGGGCTGCGGAAGCCCTGCGTGGCGCCGCCCGTGATGCGGCTGTTGAGGGTCTGGGCGTGGTAGGTGAAGTAGTACTGGTCGCCGAGCTTGAACACCGACTGGTGGTTGTTGCCGCCGGCGCCGAAGTAGGTGCCCGGGTTGCGGAAGATGACGCCCTTGTACGTCTCCGGCGTCCAGGGGCCCATCGGGCTGTCGGCCATGAGGTACGCGATCGCCCCGGTCGGCGGGCCGTTGGGGTCAATGGGGCCGCCGAACCCGAAGTTCGACGAGTACGAGTAGTAGTACTTGCCGTCGCGCTTGAACAGGTAGCCGGCCTCGAACACGAGCGGCGCGTCGATGACCTCCGCCGAGCCCTTGGTGCTGATCATGTCGTCGCCGAGCTT
The DNA here is from genome assembly GCF_030268985.1 of Microbispora sp. NBRC 16548. Lineage (NCBI taxonomy): Bacteria > Bacillati > Actinomycetota > Actinomycetes > Streptosporangiales > Streptosporangiaceae > Microbispora > Microbispora sp. NBRC 16548. The sequence goes on along the minus strand of NZ_BSSF01000027.1, from coordinate 61,806 downwards.
GATCACACGCGTGGACTTCGGGTGGTTGGTGTTCTCGGCGCTGCGCGACCCGTCGTCGCCGCCACCACCGAAGACGAGGTAGCCCTGGCCGTCGTCGTCGATGAACACGCCGGGGTCGAAGAGCCAGTTCTTGCCGTCGGAGGCGCCCGGAGTGGCACTGGTGATGAGCAGGTTGCCGCGCTCGTCGTGCCACGGGCCGATCGGCGAGTCGCCGACGATGACGCCCGAGCCGCCGCCGCTGTTGGCGAAGTAGAGGAAGAACTTCTCCTTGCCGTCGACGACCTTGCTCTCCATGGCGGGGGCCCACGAGTTGTTCGCGTAGCGGGCGATCCCGCTCGGGCCAGCGACGGGGATCTCGCCGTGGTCGACCCAGTTCATGAGGTCGTCGGACGAGATGACCGTGATCGTGTTGATGCTGGCGTAGGTGTTCGTCGAGGAGACCCCGGTGGGACCGGGCTTGTACTCCTGCGTGTCGTTGGTCATGTAGATGTACACGCGGCCGTTGTGGACGAACGCGTTGCCGTCCGCGCCGAACTTGTGCGAGATGAGCGGGTTGCCCTCGCCGGGGTTCTTGCCGAGCGCCTCGATGGTCGTCGACGGCACGAACTCGGAGACGGACACGTCGTCGACCTTGAAGTCCATGAGGTGCGTGTCCGGGGCGGACGCGGGGTCCGACGTCCAGGGCGTCTCGAAGAACAGCCTCGCGGTGGAGACGCTCTGGCCGGCGGGAATCGTGAAGGTGCCCTGGATGAGCCCCCACTGTCCGCGCGCCACCGTCACCGTGCCGACGTTCGTGTAGGTCGAGCCGCCGTAGTGCATGGTGGCGAAGAACTGCTTGGTCGCCGGGCTGTTGGGGTTCTCGTACTTCACCCGCGCCGTGATCGCGTACGTCTTGCCGGCCTGCACCTTGCCGGACAGGTCCTGCATCGGACCGGATCCGGTCGTCTTGCGGCCGGTGACGAGCACGGCGCTCGCGCCCGCGTACGCGTCCGTCGTGGGCGACAGCGTGGCGCCGTCGGTCGCATTGCCGTTGTTGACGAACCAGCTGCCGAGGCCGTCCTCGAACCCGCCGTTCACGATGATGTTCGGGGCGGCGGCCTGGACCGGCCCCGCCGTCGCGGCGACCGCCGCGGCCAGCATGGCGCCGGCCACCGCCATAGCGGCGACTCGTCGGCGGGTCGTCCTTCGAACACGCTTCAACACGAAATATCCTCCTTGACCTCAGACTTTTCCGGGGACACGGACGCCCCGGGGCGGGTCGGCTCACTGCGGACAGGGATGAGCAGCCGCCCCGGCGAACCGCGCAGACGCGCGCGACGTGTTAGGGGGGGCCGGTCGGCTGGTCGGCCGGCCGGCCCCGGGTTGTGCTACGGCGGTGTCCCTACGTGTGGACGGTGGTCACCGCCGGTGCGGCCGGCCGTGGCCGGCCGCGGTGTGAGCGGCTCAGCTGCAGCTGGCCGCGGTGTAGGCGGCGTCGTAGGACGTGGTGACCTGCTTGCCGTCGATCGTGGCGGTGCCCTTCGCGGTCGCCGTGCCGGCGTCGATGTGGGCGGCGCGGGTGTTGAAGGACTGGTAGGCCTGCTTGCCCGGGGCCACGTCGGCCACGGTCTTGGACCCGTACGGGGTGGTCAGCGTGATCGTCGCCGGCACATCGCCGTTGTTGACGGCGGTGACCGCCAGGTAGGCCGAGGTGCCGATGCAGCGTGAGGCGGCGGTGACGGTCAGCTTGACCTCCGGCGAGGCGGCCTTGAGCGTGCCGAGCCGGGCCAGCTGGTAGCTGAGCGCCCGCTCCGGTGCGTCGATCTGGTTCTGGGTGCCGAACTGACCGGCCCGCGCCGCCTTCGCGCCGTCGAGCGCGGCCTGCATGCCGGCCCAGGCGTCCGCCGGGTAGTCGCGCTTGTCGAGCGTGCCCGCGTAGGCGATGGCCGCGTCGAGGGCGCTCGTGTCGAGCGGCTTGTTCTGGGCGGTCAGCGTGTCGCTGAGCTCGTAGTAGTCGAAGTCGACGTGCCCGCCCTTCTCCTTCGTCGCGTAGTCGAACAGGCCGACCCGGTGTCCCATGAAGTGCGAGAGGCTGCCGTCCAGCGTCTGCGGGCCGACGCGGCTGCCCAGCTGGGTCCACTTCAGCCCGTCGAGGCTGTAGTAGAACGTCGTCCACAGCTGCCCGACCGGCGAGCTGAAGTCGAGGTCCGCCTTGACGTACACCTGGGTCGCGTCTCCCAGCGGCACCGTCGTGCCCGGCACGAAGTTCTCGATCGCCGCCTGGTCGATGTCGACCGCGAACGGCTGCACCCGGTTGACGACGCCCAGCGTGTTCTGGCCGTCGACGCGCTTGACCGCGACGTAGGAGAACCCGCGGTTGTAGGCGGCCAGGCCGGCGACGTCACCGTTCTTCGTGCCGGAGATGTCCATCCTGGTCTCGACGGACTGCCGCGGCCCGAACGTACGCTGCGACAGCGTGTTGCGCGCCTCCTCGAACCAGGTCAGCTCGTCCCGGTTGGACAGCTTGGTGTAGACGTACTTGCCGGTGACCACCTTGCCGGTCGTCAGCCGCAGCCATCCGTCCCGGTCCGTGAGCGACCAGTAGCGGTTGTCGGGGGCGTGGTTCCACTCCCACACCGGGCCGAGCCGCGACCCGTTGGGGGCGATCTCCTCCTTGGAGGGGCTTTCGGTCGTCACCGGCTGACCGACGATCGAGACGTCGTCGATCAGGTAGTCCACGCTCGACGACGCCGGCTGCGGGTTGCCCCACGGGGTCTCGACCGCGAACTTGAAGTTGTCCACGTTCGCCGTCGCCGGGACGGTGTACTGGCCCGTCACGGTGGTCCACTGCCCGGCCGGAACGTTCCCGGACGCCATCGTCTGGACGCCCGCGCCCCAGTCGGCCACGAGGTTGAACCGGATGCTGCTCGGGCCCGAGGTGTACTTGATCTTCGCCGACACGGTGTAGGTCACACCGCGCTGCACCATCCCGTTCAGGTACTGGTTCGGCCCGGACCCGTTGAGCGTGCGGTTGCTCACCTTCAGCGCCGCCGAGCCCGCGGCCGGATCGCTCGTGTCCCGGCTGAGCGTCGCGCCGAACTGCCCGGCCCACGGCGCGACCGCGTCGGACTCGAACCCGGCGTTCTGCAGGAGCTCGACACCGATGAGCGAGTCGTCGTACGTGGGCGGGTCAGGGATCGTCCACTGCTCGTCCATGTACGCCTTGTGCGGAGCGTCGTTGGCGAAGTCGTCGGAGGCGACGAGGCTCTTCTGCTGCTCGAACCTCTCCTCCTCCGCGCTCAGCTTGATCGGCTTGTCGAACGCGCCGCCCACCGGCACGACCCCGTTGTTGCCGAACGTCGGCCACCCGTCCTGCCAGGTGGCGGGGATGAGCGCCGGGGTGCGCCCGATCGGGAAGTTGTCCCGGAAGAACATGCCGTACCAGTCGGTGCCGCCGTTGCGGGAGATCGGCACGAGGCTGCCCTGGGCGAAGCCGTTGGAGTTGAGCACCCCGCGCGCCTCGTAGGTGTTCGAGCCGTCCGCCGAGGTGTAGCGCCCGAGCAGGTCCTTCGAGCGGAACATGGCGACCTGGCGTCCCTGCCCGGAGGGCCAGGTGATGATGACCACGTAGTAGTAGCCGTTGATGTGGAAGACCTGGGCGCCCTCGAACAGGCCGCCGATGAACGGCTTGCCGGCGTAGTCGCTCGCCGCGAAGATGCTCGGAAAGTCCTTGTCGATGCCCGACATGTCGGACTTCAGGCGCACGGCGCTCGTGCTGCCGGAGCCGTAGAAGATGTACGCCGTGCCGTCGTCGTCGAAGAACAGCGACGGGTCGTGCAGGGCGCGGCCGAGCGGCGTGCGCGTCCACTTGCCGTTCTCGACGTCGTCGGTGCTGTAGAGGTACGCGCCGCCGAGGTTGTTGGTGTTGAAGACGACGTAGAACCTGCCGTCGTGGTAGCGCAGCGACGACGCCCACTGTCCCTGGCCGTAGGAGTTCTGCCCGTTGCGGAGGGAGAACGCGTCGCCGATGTCGGCCCGGTCGAACACGTAGTTGACGATCTCCCAGTTCACCAGGTCGTACGACTTCATGATCGGCGCGCCCGGGCTCAGGTGCATCGTCGTGCTGATCATGTAGTAGACGTCCCGGTGCTCCTTGTTCTCCGCGGCCGGAACGCGCTCCACGCTGATGTCCGGCACGTCGGAGTTGAGGATCGGCACGGTGTAGGTGCCGTCACCGCGGTCGGTCGAGGTGTACGACGACTTCGGCGACCATCCGTCGGAGGCGTTCGCCACACCACCGTTGGACACGAGACCGCCGCACACGAGCGTGGCGGCCGTCGCGAGCGAGATCGTCCGGAACCGTCGGGGGACCGCCGTGGATCGGCGATTTTCGGGCACGCGAAACTCCTCTGATGAGCAATGTCAGGAAATGCCTGACAGGAGTGGGGGGTGGGATCTGAGTGGGCGGTCGACTGGCATGCGGGCGAACCGTCGGCCCGCGAAGGAGGACTCGTCCCGGGTCCGGCCGGGGTGGCGGTCCCGCTGGGAGGAGCGGAGCGTGCGGACTCGCGGTGAAGGCGATGTCCTACCGGTTATGCCGTGTGGAGAGGGCGGCGTTCACCTCAGGTGCGCAGGTAAGGCGGTCATGAGGGGATCGCGCATGAGGGAGGCCGTATTCGTGAGGGCGGGGCGGCGTGAAACGTTCCCGCCGAGGGGCGGGGTGAGCTGCGGCGGGGGGACCGCTCTCATCAGTGGGGCTCCTCGACCTGTTAGCGCTAACATTTTGGGCTGCGAGTGGATGACGGCGATGTTCCCGTGACCGTAGGTGGGGACGGCGCGCACTGTCAAGAGTGTGAGACGTGCACCGAGGCCGGTAACGTACTGTCCGTAAGTCGGTAAATTACCGTCTCGGCACGTCAAGGAGCGGTCCAGCAAGGTGGATAACGGATTCGCCTACACTCAGCCTCTTCGTGCCGGTTTCTGGCGTTCGATGACAAATTGGTGACGTGCCCCCCTTGTCGTGATCAAGGCCGTACCATCCTTGATGTACGACGAGGGGAGTGTTGTGGACGAGCGTAAGGCGCCGGCGGGCGTCGACCCGTTTACGCCGAGCGTGGCCCGGATGTATGACTACTACCTGGGCGGCAAGGACAATTTCGCGGCGGATCGCGAGGCCGCCGAGAAGATCATCGAGATCCTGCCCAACCTCCCCGACATCGCCCGGGAGAACCGCGAGTTCCTGATCCGGGCCGTCACCTACCTCGCGCGGCAGGGCATCCGCCAGTTCCTCGACGTCGGCGCCGGGCTTCCGACGCAGCGCAACGTCCACCAGGTCGCCCAGGAACTGGCCCCTGAGTCCCGGGTCGTCTACGTGGACAACGACCCCATCGTCCTCGTCCACGCGCGGGCCATCCTCGCCGAGAACGAGCGGGTGCGCGCGGTCGAGGCGGACATGCGCGACCCCGAGGCGCTGCTGCGGCATCCGGAGGTCCGGGAGCACATCGACTTCTCCCAGCCGGTCGCCGTCCTCCTACTCGGCGTGCTGCACTTCATCCCGGACGACGACGAGGCGATGAAGATCGTCACGGCGCTCCGGGGCCCGCTCGTGCCGGGCGGCTACCTGGTCGTGTCGCACGGCTCCCTCGGCGACCTGAGCGACGACCAGGAGGAGGAGGGCCGCAAGGTCTTCAGCCGGACCTCCGTCCCCGGCACCACCTCCCGGTCGTACGACCAGATCCTCGCGTTCTTTGACGGTCTCGACCTGGTCGAGCCGGGAGTGGTGCCGCTGCAGGAGTGGAGGCCCGACACCGACTACCCCTTCGTACGGGAGGGGAAGGCCGGCGCGCTCGGCGGCGTGGCCCGCGTCCGCTGACGCCGAAGTGGGGCACCTCGGCTGACGGAAGAGTGGGCAGGCGGGCTTCGGCGTGGTTCTCAGGCGGTCTCCCCGCTGAGGGGACGACAGGTCTGGAGTGGTTCGCTGTGGCGCGCCGGGTCGCGGAGTCGTCCGGAGATGAGACTCGATCCCGATCCCATGCGGGCCTACGCCCGGTCGGGCTACATCGGCAAGATCAGGGCTAAGCGGGTCGGCGGCACCCGGGCCGGCTGGGGCGCCTGACGTCTCGCGGAATCCTTCCGCGCCTCACCGGTCGCGCCTTACCGCCTGCCAGGTTCGCCGGCTGGGGTGCCTGACGTCTCGCGGAATCCTTCCGTGCCTCACCCCTCGCGCCTTACCGCCTGCCAGGTCCGGGGGCCGGTCTCCGGCCGGTCGGCCCGTCGCTGTAGCCTGCCGCCCGTCGTCCGTTTTGCCCTAACTCGTCCCATGAGGCCATCATCGTCCGGACCCATCGAACCACTCGTAGGGGGAAATTTCATGACCACGCCGGTTGAGCAGCTGCTCGAACGCGCGCACCTGCTGGGAGCCGATCCCCGCAACACGAACTTCGCCGGGGGCAACGCCTCGGCCAAGGGAACGGCGGTGGATCCGGTCACCGGCTCCGACGTGGAACTGATGTGGGTGAAGGGGTCGGGCGGCGATCTCGGCACGCTCACCGAGGCCGGCCTGGCCGTGCTCCGGCTCGACCGGTTGCGCGCGCTCACCGGCGTCTATCCGGGCGTCGAACGCGAGGACGAGATGGTCGCGGTCTTCGACCACTGCGCCTTCGGCAAGGGCGGGGCCGCGCCGTCGATCGACACCACGATGCACGGCCTGGTCGACGCGGCGCACGTGGACCACCTTCACCCCGACGCGGGGCTCGCCATCGCGGCCGCCGCCGACGGCGAGGAGCTGACCCGGCGCGTCTACGGCGACCGGGTCGTCTGGGTGCCCTGGCGGCGGCCCGGTTTCCAGCTCGGCCTGGACATCGCCGCCATCAAGGACGCCAACCCCCAGGCCGTCGGCTGCGTCCTCGGCGGGCACGGCATCACCGCCTGGGGCGACACCTCCGCCGAGTGCGCGGACAACTCCCTGTGGATCATCCGCACGGCGGAGGCGTACATCGCCGAGCACGGCAGGCCCGAGCCGTTCGGGCCGGTGAAGCCGGGCTACGAGCCGCTGCCGGAGCAGGCCAGGAGCGAGCGGGCGGCGGCGCTGTTCCCGGTGCTGCGCGGCCTGTGCTCGACCGACGTCCGCCAGGTCGGCCACTACACCGACACCCCCGAGGTGCTCGACTTCCTGTCCCGCGAACGCCACCCCGAGCTCGCTGAGCGCGGCACCTCCTGCCCCGACCACTTCCTGCGCACCAAGGTCGCGCCGATGGTGCTCGACCTGCCCGCCGGCGCACCGCTGGAAGACGCGATCTCCCGCCTCGGCGAGCTGCACGCCGCCTACCGCGAGGACTACCGCGCCTACTACACCCGGCACGCCACCCCCACCTCGCCGCCGCTGCGTGGCGCCGACCCCGCCATCGTGCTGGTTCCGGGCGTCGGGATGTTCTCCTTCGGCAAGGACAAGCAGACCGCCCGCGTCGCCGGCGAGTTCTTCCTCAACGCGATCAACGTGATGCGCGGCGCCGAGGCGCTGTCGGTCTACGCACCCATCGAGGAGGCCGAGAAGTTCCGCATCGAATACTGGGAGCTGGAGGAGGCCAAGCTGCGCCGCCTGCCGGCGCCCAAGCCGCTGGCCACCCGGATCGCGCTGGTCACCGGCGGCGGCTCGGGCATCGGCGCGGCCACCGCCCGCCGCCTGGCCGCCGAGGGCGCCTGCGTGGTGGTCGCCGACCGCGATCTGGCCGCCGCGGAGAAGGTCGCCGCCGAGATCGGGGCCCGCGCGTACCGCCCCGCCGACGCCGCCGTGGCCGTGCAGGCCGACGTCACCGACGAGGCCCAGGTCACCGAGGCCGTACGGCAGGCCGTGCTGACCTTCGGCGGGGTGGACCTGGTGGTCAACAACGCCGGGCTGTCCCTGTCGCGCTCCCTGCTGGAGACCACCGCCGACGACTGGGACCGCCAGCACGACGTGATGGCCCGCGGCTCGTTCCTCGTCTCCCGCGAGAGTGCCCGCATCATGATCGAACAGGGCATGGGCGGCGACATCGTCTACATCGTCTCCACGAACGCCGTGTTCGCCGGGCCCGACAACGTGGCCTACGGCGCGGCCAAGGCCGACCAGGCCCACCAGGTGCGCCTGCTCGCAGCCGAGCTCGGCGAACACGGCATCCGCGTCAACGGGATCAACCCCGACGGGGTGGTCCGCGGCTCCGGCATCTTCGCCTCCGGCTGGGGCGCCAACCGGGCGGCCGTCTACGGCGTGCCGGAGGACAAGCTGGGCGAGTTCTACGCCCAGCGCACCCTGCTCAAGCGCGAGGTGCTGCCCGAGCACGTCGCCGCCGCCGTCTTCGCCGTCACCGGCGGCGACCTGTCGCTCACCACCGGCCTGCACATCCCCGTCGACGCCGGAGTGGCCGCCGCGTTCCTGCGCTGACGAGCCGGTGCCCGGCTGGCACGAGATGCCGGCCGGACCCGGCGGGCAGGTCGCAGCCGGGTTCGGCGCCGTGGTCGTGGGCGGCCTGACGGTCCAGGTCGCCATGCCACAGCTGGACGACGAGCGGCTTGGTTTGTCGGTGTTTCCGGGTTCGCGTAACCCGCCATCGCCACCCCGCCGCGCGAAGTAGTAGAAGGTTCATGAAATAAAAATCTGTTACATCTCTTTCACGCATTGTTCGGCAGCTTGAAACCTCTACTTGTTTTCGCGGTGGATAACGCGCTTCGCTTCCTTGTGGTGACACCGTGTGGCCCTCTACACCAGGGGCAACGAAGAAAACAATATCGGCAGATGTGATCGAAGCCACATGTCTGCGCACGTCTGCCGATCTCGTCATCCTGCGGGGCCGATCATCACGGAAACCGCTTACATCGGCGCGCGGCACGCCGACTTCGTGATCATGGACTCGATGAAATAACACGAATTCCGCACATTTCAGAATTGCGCGGAAAAACTTAGCCTGTTTCCCGTAGTGATCAACTCAACCACTCGGGAGACAACCCTTGCGGAGATCATCCGTGGCCGTCGTCGTCACGACGGCCGCCCTCCTCGGCCTGCCCGCCGTGTCCGCCGCGGCGCAGACCGGCCCCTCAAGCCCCTCGAGCCCCTCAAGCCCCTCTGCCCCCTCCGGTTCTTCCGCGGCGTCGGGAGCCGCCGCGGAAGGCGACCACACGGTCACCCTCGTCACCGGTGACACGGTGAAGGCGCACCTGGAGAACCACGACCTGCGCGTGCTGTCGGTCGAGCCGGGTGAGGGACGTACGGGCATCACCTTCGCGGTCACCGATCGCGGTGATCAGGTGTCGGTGGTCCCGTCGGACGCGGCCCCCCTCATCCGGGCCAACCGGCTCGACCCCCAGCTCTTCGAGGTGGGCACGCTGATCGCGGACGGCTACGACGACGCGCGCAGCCAGACCATCCCGGTCCTGACGACCTACCCCAAGAGCGCCGGCAGCCAGAACGCCGAGCGGGCCGACGCCGCGTTCGGTTCGGCGGCCAAGCGCCGGCATGCCTTCCCCCGCCTGGGTGTCAGCGCGTTCGCGGTCGGCAAGAAGTCCGCCCCCGCCGGCTGGCGCGGCCTGACCGGCGGCTCTGCCAAGCCCAGCGGCCTGCAGGGTGGTGTCACCAAGCTGTGGCTGGACGGCAAGGTGTCGGCCGGCCTCGACCAGAGCGTCCCGCACATCGGCGCGCCGACCGCGTGGGCGAGCGGATACGACGGAACCGGCGTCAAGGTCGCGGTGCTGGACACCGGATACGACACCGACCACCCCGACCTGCAGGGCAAGGTGGTGGCCTCCGCCGACTTCACCGGCAACGCCAACGGCGTCGAGGACGGCAATTCGCACGGCACCCACGTCGCCTCGACCGTCGCCGGGTCCGGCGCCGCCTCGGGCGGGCTGTACAAGGGGGTCGCCCCGGGCGCGAGCCTGGTCGTCGGCAAGGTCCTCGGCGACGACAGCTGGGGCACCAGTTCCGCGATCATCGCGGGCATGGAATGGGCGGTCGGAGAGGAGGGCGCGAAGATCGTCAGCATGAGCATCCAGAGCGACCCGGCCAACACCGACCACCCTGTCGCCGCGGCGATCAACACGCTGACCTCGCAGTACGACGCGCTGTTCGTGGTCTGCTCGGGCAACTACGGCCCCGGCACGTCCACCATCAGCTCCATCGGCGTCGCGGCGTCGGCGCTGACCGTGGGTGCGGTGGACCTGACGGACACCGTGGCGGGCTTCTCCAGCCGCGGCCCCGTCGGCACCCAGGGCCTGAAGCCCGACATGACCGGGCCGGGGGTGGACATCACCGCGGCCGTGCCCGGTGGTGGCTACGGCACGATGAGCGGATGCTCGATGGCCACCCCGCACGTCGCGGGCACCGCCGCGCTCGTCAAGCAGCGGCACCCCGCCTGGGGCGCGCAGCGGCTGAAGGACGCCCTGATGGGCACGGCCGCGGCCGCCGCCGGGTCCACCCCCTACACCTACGGCACCGGGCGGGTCGACGCGGCCCGCGCGGTGAGCCAGCAGGTCACCGCGAACCCGCCGAGCGCCGCCCTGTCGGTCACCGCCGCCCAGCCCACGGCCACGCAGACCGTGACCTACACCAACGACTCCGCGACCCCGGTCACGCTCAACCTGGCCGTGTCGGCCACCGACTCCACCGGCAGCACGTCCGCCCCGTCCGGCCTGTTCACCCTGAGCGGCAACCAGGTGACGGTGCCGGCCAACGGCACCGCCCAGGCCACCGTCACCCTGCACCAGGTGAACAGCACCACCAGCGTGTACGGGGGTGTGCTGACCGCCACCGCGACCGGCGGCGCGTCGCTGCGCACCGCGCTCGGCGCGAGCATCGAGGTGCCTTCCACCACGACCACCGTCCGCGTCCACTACAACCCGGGCGCGGGCAACAGGATCGTCCTCCGCGGTGACGCACCCCTGAGCTGGACGGCCGGCCAGGACTGTGTCAGCAAGGCGGCCGATCTGTGGGAGTGCGGGGTGAACGTCCCCGTGGGGCAGCAGTTCTTCTACAAGCCCCTGGTCAACGACAGCCTCTGGTCCACCGGCTCGAACTACTACGGCGTCGGCGGACAGACCTACGACATCTATCCCAGCTTCTGAACGTTCGCATCAGCGCCCTGCCGGCCGTGGCCGGCAGGGCGTTCGCGCGTCACGGGTCCGGGTCGCCCAATGCGTCGGAGACGGACTCGACCTTGGGGTGCGCGGTGGATCGGCCGCTGTATCGCATCCTGATTTTGATGTCGCCCTCATCGTGACGCGCCACTTCCTCCAGACCGAGTCGCTGATAGAGGGCGTGCGCGCGGTGGTTGGCCGCCAGCACGTCCAGGCGTCGGCGGTGATGATCCGCGTGTTGCCGGGGTCGAACACGCGTGTGTGATGGTCCCGCTGGTCCTGCTCGTCCCATCCCCAGATCGCGGCGACGATGTCGCCCATGGCGGCCTTGTGCAGGCGGAAGCAGAACTCGTTGTCGGCGGCCGTGGCCGGTCGCAGTTCGATGGCGGTCACGGGACCTCCTTCAGAACACTCCGCCGCCGGCGCCGATGTCCCGACCGGTGACCCGGCGTGCGGCGTGGCTCGCGAGAAGGAATCGTAATCCGGCGGGTCGAGGGCCACGACCCGGGCAGGCCGGTGTACTCGCGCAGCGGCCACACGATGTGCGCCCCGAGCCGGGCTGATCACGAGTGAGAAACGTCCCGGCACCCGCATGATGGAACGGGCGCCGGGACTGCCCGCCCCGCACCGTGAGTCGCGGGCAGAACTTCTCCGCCCCGACCGGTGTCCAACCGCTCGTACCGGTCACGAGACGGAGGGAGTGGTCGCATGGCCGCGGCGTCCGCCCTGATCCCCGGCGACCCGCCGCGCCTGGGGGACTTCTGGCTCGCCGGGCGTCTCGGCGCGGGCGGCCAGGGAGTCGTGTACGAGGCCTACGATCCCGACGGCGTCCGTGTCGCCGTCAAGGTCCTCCACGGCGACACGGCGAGCGATCCCGGCCTGCGGTCGCGCTTCGGCAAGGAGGCCATGGCGGCACGTCGTGTCGCCTCCTTCTGCACGGCCCGGGTTCTCGCCGTCGACCTCGTGGGGCCCAAGCCGTACATCGTCAGCGAGTACGTCGAGGGCCCCAGCCTGCGCCAGGCGATCGCGTCCGGCCGCCGGTTCCGCGGGGACGAGCTGCACCGCCTGGCGACAGGCGTCGCGACCGCGCTGGCGGCCATCCACGACGCCGGCGTCATCCACCGCGATCTCAAGCCCGACAACGTCCTGCTCGGGCCCGACGGCCCGCGGGTCATCGACTTCGGCATCGCCAGGACGCTGGAGATGTCCCTCACCGCGAGCGGGCTCGTGACCGGCACGCCCACCTACATGGCGCCGGAGGTCTTCATGGGCGGGCGCGCCGGAGCCCCGGCCGACGTCTTCTCCTGGGGAGCCGTCGTCCTGTACGCCGCGATCGGCGACGACCCCTTCCGGGCGGAGAGCCTCGGTGCGGTCATGCATCGCGTGCTGGCCACCGACCCCGATCTCGATGTGCTGCCCGGCTCGCTGCGCTCGCTCGTCGAGGCCGCTCTCAGCAAGGATCCGCTCGAACGGCCCGCAGCGCGGGACCTGCTCCTCAGCCTGATCGCCGGCGCCGGCGGGGCTCCCGCCGATCTGCTCAGGGCGGGCAGCGCCGCGGCCGGACGGCTGGCTCTCGACACGACCTCGGATCCCGGGCTCGGAACGCTCGCCGAAGACGCCTACGGGTTGCTCGGCGAGTCCGAGCGTGCCCTGGTGCCCGACGTCTTCCTCCGGATGGTGACCGCGAGCGAGGGCGGAGCGCTCTCACTACGACCACTCCCGCGCGACGAGTTGTTCGGCGGCAGGTCCCCCGACGAGGCGGCGGCTCTCGACCGGATCCTCGGCGTCTTCGCCTACCTGCTCACCAGGCGGGGCGGCGACATCGTCCTCGCCCGGCCCGGCCTGCTGCGCGCCTGGCCCCGGCTGCGCAGGTGGGTGGACGACGAGCGCGGCGGCCTGGCCGTACACGGGATGATCCGTACGGCGGCCCGGCAGTGGGACGGCCACGGACGGCGCGAGGGCGACGTGCTGCAAGGCGGTCGGCTGGAGTCCGCCATGCACTGGGCCGCCGCCGGGCGCCGGCATCTCACGCTGAGCCCGCTGGAACGCGACTTCCTCGACGCGTGCGAGGCGGCCACCCGCCGCCGCCTCCGCCGGCGGCGGCTGCTCACCACCGTCCTCGCCGTCCTGCTCGCCGTGTCCGTGGCGGCCGGTGCGACGGCCGTACGGCAGAGCGGGGTCGTCGCAGAGCAACGCGACCACGCTCTCGCCGGTCAGGCCGCGACCGAGGCCGACGGCATGCGGACGTCGGACCCGGTGCGGGCGATGCTGCTCGGCGTCGCCTCCTGGCGGCTCGCCCACACGCCGCAGACCCGGGCCGCGCTGCAGAACGCCTGGTACCAGCGTGAGCGCACGGTCTTCACCGATCCCCAGCCCGCCGGCGAGTCCGTACGGATGATCACTGCCGATGGGCGCAGGCTCTTCAGCGTGTCCCCCCGGGGTGTCCGGATCTACGACCTCAGGAGCGGGAAGCCGGTCGGCGGATGGGACGGCCTCGGCTTCCGGAACGGGGACACGCTGCTGGATGCGGCGCTCAGCGCGAGCGGCAGGATCCTCGCCGTGGCGTCCGGCCGGACGGACGGCCCGCCGACCGACGTCCGCGCGTGGGACACGACGACCGGCAGGCCGACCGGCAAGGTGTTCGCACTGGACCCCGGCGCGCCGTTCAACGGCCTGGAGGCCGGGGCCGTCGACCGCTATCTGCAGGTCCACCAGGGTGACGGCACCGCGCTGTGGGACATCCGCACCGGCGCGTCCTACTCCTCGCTATCCGGGGTCATGGACGCGTCCTTCGGCCCGTCGGGCGACCTGGTGGCGTTCGCGGACCTTCTCGGCGGGTTCCACCTGTGGCGCCTGCCGGGCGGCCGGCCGGTGACTCGCTGGCACGAGAAGGACGCCTGCACGGGCTCCGCCCGGTCCATCGCGATCGGCCCGGACGGTCACACCCTGGCCTGCGCCACGACGTCGGGCATCTCGCTGATCGACCTCAGGACCGGACGGCTGCTCCCGGCTCAGCCGGGCGCGGGCGGCGGCCGGGTCCTCTTCAGCCCGGACGGGCGGCTCCTCGTGGTCCACGGCGAGCACGAATTCCAGCTCGTGGAGGTCGCGACGGGGAACACGTTGCTGACCGACCGGGTGGACACGGAGGGATTCGGCTTCGACGGCGCCGCCCTGCGCTACCTGGCCGACGACACGGTCGTGACACTCGACATCTCGGATCTCCTCACCCGGAGGCGGCTGCCGGGGGCCACGCCCGATGCCGCGCTGTACAGCCCCGACGGCCGGCTCCTGGTGACGCACGAGTCCGCGGCTCGTGATCTGGTGCTGTGGGACGCCGCTCGGCTGCGCCCCTCCGGCCCGCCGATCCGGCTGATGGAAGCGGACGCGCCGATGCTGTCGCTCGCGTTCAGCGGCGACGGGCGCCTCCTCGCCTTCGCGGACGGCATGGGCGCCAATGTCATCCGCGTGTGGGACACGATGCGGCACGTCGAGACGCGTCGCATCACCCTCGCCGGGGACTGGTACGCGCGGGGCCTGGCCATGAACGCCGACGGAAGCCTCCTCGTCGTGACGGCCGAAACCCCCGAACAGGACGGGACGCAGGAGCAGCACCGCCGGTTGCTCGTCCGGGACCTGCGGCAGAACCGGTGGATCAAGACGATCGACGTGAACAGCGAGATGCAGGCCGTCTTCCGGCCCGGAAGCGCGATGGTCGCCCCGTTCGATTCGAGGGCCAACCGCCTCATAGACCTGTCCACCGGCCGCCAGGCCGGGCCGGCGACGACCTCCGGGACCACCGGCACGAACGCGGTCCGCATCATGGCGGCGGGGTTCAGCCCGGACGGCCGGACCCTCGCAGTCGAAGACGCCTCCGGCCGCCTGACCTTCTGGGAACTGGCCACGGGCCGCAGACGCGGCCCGGTCCTGAGGGACGCCGGCACCGAGGCGATCTCCAGCCTGCTGTTCTCGCCGGTGGGCGACGCGGCCGCCACCGTCTCGGTGGACGGGACCGTCCAGCTGTGGGACGTCGCGACGCCCGCCAAGCTCGGGAGGCCGACGCCCGGCACAGGCGCCGACCTGGTGGCCGCCGCCGCCTTCGCCTCCGGCGGCCGTGTCCTGCATGTGCTGGACGATGCCGGGGTGGTGCGTGAGGTCACGGTCGATCCCGTCGCCCTGGTCGCCGCCGTATGTTCCCGTGCGGGTCGCACGCTGACGGAGGCCGAGTGGACCCGCTACCTCCCCGGCGCGCCGTACCAGGACGTCTGCTCCACCTGACCGGACCGCACCTGTCACGGCCCCACGCTCCTTCTCGCGAGTCAGGGGCGGCTCCGGGGCCGCACGCGGGCAGGAGGGATGGGCAGGGGCTCGGCGCCGGCGACGACGGTGTTGCGCACGGCGCCGATGCCTTCGACGGTCAGCTCGACCACGTCGCCCGGCCGGAGCGGGGGCGGATCCTGGCGGCCCCGCAGGCCCCACAGCTCGGCGAGGCATCCGCCGTTGCCGCAGGTGCCCGAGCCGAGCACGTCGCCGGGGCGCACCCAGGTGCCGCGCGAGGCGTAGGCGACCAGGTCCTCGAACGGCCAGCTCATGTTCGACAGCAGGTCGCGGCCGACCTCGGCGCCGTTCACCGACGCGGTGAGCGCCAGGCGCAGGAAGCCGTCGCCGTCCCGGTACGGCTCCAGCTCGTCGGCGGTGACCAGCCACGGGCCGAGGGTGGTCGCGGTGTCCTTGCCCTTTGCCGGGCCGAGGCTGACCCGCATCTCGCGGCTCTGCAGGTCGCGGGCCGACCAGTCGTTCATGATCAGGTAACCGGCGATGTGGTCGCGGGCCGACTCCGGGGTGAGGTCGCGGCCCTCACGGCCGATCACGGCGGCGACCTCCAGCTCGAAGTCGAACGCCCGGCAGCCGGGCGGCAGCGGCACGTCGTCGTACGGTCCGGCGACGGCGTAGGGGTTGGTGAAGTAGAACGCGGGAGCGTCGTACCACGCGTCGGGCACCCCGCTGCCGCCGTCCACGCTCCTGCGCACGCCCTCGACGTGCTCCTCGAACGCGACGAAGTCCCGCACGGTGGGCGGCTGGAACGGCGCATGGAGGCGGACGTCGTCCAGCGGGATCGGGTCTGCGGCGAGGCTCGGCGCCTCGTGGAGGCGGCCGTCCACGAGAAGGTCGAGCAGGCCCAGCCCCTCGGGCAGCGGCAGGACGGATCCGGCGTCCACTACTCCGGCAAGCACGCGCCCATGATGGGCGAATGTGGCGATTCGCATCCGACGGCCCTCGTCAGACCGGCGGCGCGACGAACACGCCGCGGTCGACGTCGTTGAAGGACTCCTTGGCGATCAGTTCGTTCATGGGGTTGGCCGTGCCCCACTGGTCGGTGACCTCGGGCTGGGAGAAGTCGTAGACGTGCGGGTGCCAGGCGTCCTCGTCCAGCTCCTCCAACTCGGTCGTGTACTCGACGGTGTTGCCGTGCGGGTCGAGGAAGTAGGAGAAGGTGTTGTCGCCCGCGAGGTGCCGGCCGGGCCCCCAGATCATCCGGACTCCGGCGCGCAGCAGACGGCCGGTGCCGTACATGTACTCGTCCAGGCCGCGCATCTCGAAGCTGATGTGGTGCAGGGAGGCGTGCGGGCCGCGGGCGATGGCCATGCTGTGGTGCTGCGGGTTGCACCGCATGAAGTGCATGACCTGCCCCATGTGGGGGGAGGCGAGCGTGTCGGACAGCGCGAAGCCCAGGTGGGTCTCGTACCAGTCGCGGGTCGCGTCGATGTCGGGGGAGTTCAGCACGACGTGCGACAGCCGTACGGGGACCGACTCCTTGGGCTCCAGCCTGCGGTGGGTCCGTACGGCGACGTCGGCGGAGACCTCGATCGTGCGGCCGTCGAGGTCGAAGAAGCGGAAGCCGTACCCGCCGCCGGGGGTGGCGAGCGGGCCCGGCTCGCCGACGAGCGTGACCCCCGCGGCGCCCAGCCGCCCGGCGAGAGCGTCCACGTCGGCGGGTGTGGCCGCGCCGAAGGAGACCAGGTCGAGCCGCTTCTCCGCGGACTTGCGCAGCCGGATGACGTACTGCTCGGGCGAGCCCTCGGCGGCCAGGAAGCTGATGCCGGTGTCGCCGGCGACCTCGGTGAGGCCCCAGACCCCGGAGTAGAACGCGCGCTGCTTGTCGTAGTCGGGCACGGCGAGGTCCACGTGCCGCAGATGGGTGATCGAACGTGACATGTCAGTCCTTGAGATCGAACAGATGGAGGGCGTTGCCGCCGCGGACGGCGTCGAAGGCGTCCCCGGCCGGCAGCGCGGCGCGCAGCCGGTCGAGCGGGTCCTCGACGCCCATGTCGAAGGGGTGGTCGGAGCCGAGCACGACCCGGTCCGGCCCGGCGGCCTCGACCAGCGCGCGCAGCGCCGCGGGCTCGTAGACGAGGGAGTCGAACCAGATCCGCCGCAGGTAGGCGCTGGGCGGCTCGGCGCAGCCCCGCGCCTCGGGCCGCACGCGCCAGCCGTGGTCGGCCCGGCCCGTGTAGGCGGGCAGGTAGCCGCCGCCGTGCGCGGCCAGAAGCCTCAGATGCGGATGCCGGTCGAGCACGCCGGAGAAGATGAGGTGGGACAGCGCGACGGCGTTCTCCGCTGGCTGGCCCACGATGTTGGACAGATACCAGTGGTCCAGCCGCTCGTCGAGTGTGCAGCCGAACGGGTGGAGGAAGACGACCGCGCCGGTCGCCGCCGCGTGCGCCCAGAACGGCTCGTACGCCGGGTCGGACAGCTCGCGACCTGTGCCCTTTTCACGCCCTCCGCCATTGGGGACAGCGGGCGCGTGGGAGGAGATCTCCACGCCCTTCAGCCCGAGGCCGAGCGCGTGGACCAGCGCCTCCACCATGAGCTCGGGGTGCTGGAGCGGGACCAGGCCGAGGCCGTACAGCCGCCCGGGGGCCTGCGCGCAGTGCGCGGCGGTGCGCTCGTTCGCCAGGCGCCACACCGTACGCGCCAGATCGGGGTCGGCCCAGTAGTGGTAGTGCGACGGGGACGGGCTGACGATCTGCACGTCCACCGCGGCGCGGTCCATGTCGGCCAGCCGCGCCGGCACCTGGGTGAGCCTGGCGAGACGCTCGGAGATCATGCGCCCGGAGACCTCCAGGGACGCGGGGCCGTTGCGGCGCGCGTCCAGCTCCCGGTGCGCGGCGTGGCCGGGCCGCCCGGCGACGGCCCGCTCGATCTCCGGCAGCAGCACGTGCGCGTGCGCGTCGATCGTGATCACGGCAGCTCCGTCACGAGCGCGCTGATCCGGCCGATGAGGCCGGGCACGTCGGCGTCCGGCACCGGATTCGACTGCCAGTCGGCGAGCCGCAGGGACGCCTCGACCACCGCCTTGGCCCGTTCGTGACGGCGGTCCATGTACGCGTCGAACAGCGACTGGCCGAGCCGGTCGGCGGCGAGCAGCAGCTCGGCCAGGACGGCGGCGTCCTCCAGGCACTGGGCCGCGCCCTGAGCGAGGGTCGGCGGGCAGGCGTGCGCGGCGTCGCCGGCGAGCACGACGCGGCCGCGGTTCCACGGCCGGTCCACCAGCAGCGACTCGAACCACGTGTAGTTGATGCGGTCCGGGTCGGTGATGTCCTCCCGGATCTCGTCCCAGGTGCCGCCGTACCCCTCGGCGAGGGCCCGCATGTGCGCGACCTTGTCCCCGACCGCCTCCCGGGGGCGGGCCTTCTCCACCAGGTAGGCGTACATGGTGTCCGGGCCGGTCGGGCAGTATCCGGCGATGAAGCAGGGACCGCCGTAGACGAGGTCGGTGCGCTCGACTCCGGCGGGGCGGCGGGTGTGCACGCGCCAGATCCCCATGCCGGTCGGCTGCGGGGCGACGTCGATCCCGATCAGCCCGCGCACCGCCGAGCGGATGCCGTCGGCGCCCACCACCAGGTCGTACGTGCCGGTGGTGCCGTCGGACAGCCGCACCTCCACCTGGTCGCCGGTGTCGGTCAGCGCCTCGGCGGTCACCCCGAACCTGGTCCGCGCCCCGGCCTCGCGTACGGCGTCGGCGAGGATGGCGGCCAGCTCGGGGCGGTTCATGCCGACAGTGGCCGGCAGGCCGGGGCCGCCGGTGCGGGCGTCGGGGATCTCGGCGAGCAGCGTGCCGTCGGGCGCGCGCAGTCCGAGCGAGTCGAACGGGAAGCCCGCCGCACTGACCCGGTCCCACAGCCCGAGGTCGCGCAGCACCCGCAGCGCGTTGCCCTGCAGGGTGATGCCCGAGCCGAGCGCCGTGGTCCCGGGCTGGATCTCCGCGATGTCCACGGTGACACCGGCGCGGGCGAGCGGGATCGCCAGGGCCGATCCGGCGGTGCCGCCGCCGACGATGAGGACGTTGCCTACTGCTGGCATGAGGACTCACTTGATGGCGAGGGGGTTGACGGGGGAGCCGACCGCGCCCGTGATCGGGAGCGGGGCGGCGGCGAGGAAGAACTCGTACACGCCGTCGGCGGCGCAGTGCGCGGCGAGCGCGTCCAGGTCCCACATCTCGCCGACGAGCAGGCCGATGTGCGGGATGGCCACCTGGTGCAGCGGCTGGAAGGCGCCCTCGAACTCGTTGGGGCGCACCTCGAAGCCCCACGTGTCGGTGGCGACGGCGGCGATCTCGGTGCGGTGCAGCCAACCGGCGCTCCAGAACGACAGGCCGGGGGCGGGGCCGCCGGCGTAGTCGCCCCAGCCCTCCCTCCTGACGCGGCTCAGCTGCCCGGTGCGCACGCACACGATGTCACCGCGGCCGACCACGACGCCGTGCGCCTCGGCCGCGGCGTTCAGGTGCTCCTCGGTGATCGCGAATCCGTCCGGCAGCTCCCCGCCGCCGATCACGCGCCCCACGTCCAGCAGCACGCCGCGCCCGGCGAGCGGCGCGGCCATGTGCTCGATGCCGGTGACCTGGTCGCCCTCACTGGTGACGACCCGGTCGGCGGGCCGGCCGTTCCAGGCCCTGCCGTGGTCGAAGATGTGACCGAGGCCGTCCCATTGGGTGGAGCACTGCAGCGGCATCGCGATCACGTCGTCCGCGCCGCCGAACCCGTGCGGGAACCCCTGGTCGCCGTGGACCGCGTCCATCCCGGTGTCCAGCATCGTGTGCACCGGGTTGGTGCGGCGGCGCCAGCCCTTCTGCGGGCCGTTCATGTCGAACCGCTGGGCCAGCGAGAACGACACACCCGTGCGGGCGCACGCCGCACCCTGGCGGCGCTTGGCCTCGTCGATGAAGTTGACCGTGCCGAGCACGTCGCCGGCGCCCCAGCGGCCCCAGTTGGAGTATTCCGCCGCGGCCGCGGCGATCGCGTTCTCCGGTGTCATGCCGCCTCGCTCACGCAGCGGTTGCGCTGGACGCCCAGCCCGGTGATCGCGCCCTCCATCACGTCGCCCGGCCGCAGCAGCCGGCCCCAGTGCATGCCGTTGCCGGCCGGGCTGCCGGTGAGCACCAGGTCGCCGGGCAGCAGTTCGACGGTCTGCGAGGCGTACGACACCAGCCGCGCCACGTCGAAGATCATGTCCTTGGTGGTCTCGTCCTGCATGACCTTCCCGTTGAGCCGGAGCGTCACGCGCAGGTTCCCGGGGTCGCCGGCGAAGGCGGCCGGCACCAGGTAGGGCCCGACCGGGGTGAACGTCGGTGCGTTCTTGGCCCGCAGCCAGTCGGTGCCGATCTCCGGCATGTCGCGGCGGAACACCGCCTCGCGGGCGGTGACGTCGTTGGCGATCGTGTACGCGGCGACGTGCTCCAGGGCGTGCTCGGTGGGCACCCGGAAGGCCGGACGGCCGATCACCGCCGCCAGCTCCAGCTCCCAGTCGGGCTTCGTGCACCAGGCCGGGATGACCACGTCGTCGTACGGGCCGGTCACCGAGGAGGGCAGGCCCATGAACACGTACGGCTGGTCCTCGGCCGCGCGGCGGTCCATCATCGCGGCGGTCTCGGCCCGCACCTGTTCGGCGGGCCGGCCGTTCGCGGGCTCGTGCGCCACCGCCAGGTCGATCACGTGGGTGCGGTAGTTGGCGCCGGACTGCAGGATCTGCCGGGGCTCGACCGGGGCGTGCACCCGCAGGTCCGCCAGCGGCAGCCGCTCTCCGGGCGTCCCGGCGGCCCCGTGCGAGTGAAGGCCGTGGAGCAGCGGCAGGACGTCGTCCCAGCGCTCCAGCAGCGCCCGCGTGCTGTCGTACGCCTGAAGCTCCGGAACGGTGCGCAGATCCAGGACGTGATCGCCGGTGACCAGGCCGGGGAAGGCCGCGTCGGTCCCAACGGAAGAGGCGCCGGCGGAGAAGGTGCCGAGCGCGAACGGGCCGGCAAGGGGCGGGGATGTTTCCACGAGGTTTCCTCCCGGTGTGGTGCCCTTAACCTTGGACCTGACGCAACGATTTGGGAAATCGATTCTTCGGATCCGTTCGATCCGTGCCATGGATAGTGAGGGCGCCGTGAACCTCGAGAGGCTCGACCTCAACCTGCTGGTCGCCCTGTGCGCCCTGCTGGAGGAGCGCAACGTGACCCGGGCGGGCGCGAGGATCGGGCTGAGCCAGCCCGCGACGAGCGCCGCCCTGGCGAGGCTCCGCCGCCACTTCGGCGACGAACTGCTGGTCAGGCAGGGCAACCGCTACGAGCTGACACCCCTCGGCACCGCGCTGCGCGCCCCGGCCGCGAACGCCTACGCGATGCTGGAGCGGTTGTTCACCAGCCGCGCGGACTTCCATCCGGCGACCGAGCGGCACGAGTTCACCCTGCTGTCGTCCGACTACGCGATCGCGGTCTTCGGCGCGGAGCTCGCCCGCGTCCTGCACGCCGAGGCGCCCGGCGTACGGCTGCACTTCCTCCCCGCGTCGCCCGGCATCGTGGAGAACGCCGACTCCGAACTCGGCGGGGTGGACGGGATGCTGATGCCGCACGGCGTGATCAGCGACTTCCCGGCGGTGGAGCTGTACCGCGACGAGTGGGTCTGCCTGGTCTCCGCAGACAACCCCGAGGTGGGGGAGCGGCTCACTATGGACGACCTGGCCCGGCTGCCGTGGGTGGTCTACCAGCGGCCGTTCGACGCCCCGGTGGCCCGCCAGATGTCCATGCTCGGGCTGGAGCCGCACGTGGACGTGTCCGTGCACAGCTTCCAGCTCCTGCCGAGCCTGGTGGCGGGCACCCGCAGGATCGCGCTGATCCAGCGGCGCCTGGCCGGCCTGCTGCGCGACCTCGCCCCGGTCCGCACGCTGCCCTGCCCGTTCCCGGCCGTGCCGCTGCAGGAGGCCCTGTGGTGGCACCCCGTCCACACGCACGACGCCGCCCACATCTGGCTGCGCGAGACCGCCGCCCGGGTGGGCGCCGGCCTGCCCGCGCTGCCCGGCCATCCACCGGGTGGATGACGACCATCGGCACTTTCCGTCTTCCGCGCACCGCGCCGGATGTCTGACAGTGATGCCTGCCACATCCCCGCGACATCCAGCGAGGCCCCGTATGTCCCAATCGGTCTCCGCCACGCGGGCGGGTCTGCCCCAGCTCATCGTGCTGCTCGCCGGGAGCTGCATGCCCGTGCTCGGTGCCGTCCTGCTCTCCCCGGTCCTGCCCCGCATGAGCGAGCACTTCGCCGCCACCCCGGGCGCCGCCGTCCTGGTCCCGGTCGTCCTGACCGTTCCCGCGCTGTTCGTCGCGTTGGGGGCGCCCTTCGCCGGCGCCATCGCGGACCGGTTCGACCGCAAGCGGCTGCTGATCGTCACCATGGTCGCCTACTCGGTCTGCGGCACCGCGCCGCTCTACCTGGACTCGCTCCAGGCCGTCCTGGTCAGCCGGGTGCTCGTCGGCGTGTGCGAGGCGGCAATCATGACCTGCTGCACCACCCTGATCGCCGACTACTGGTCCGGGCCGCGCCGCGCCCACTACCTCGGCATGCAGACCCTCGCCACCACCGTCGCCGCGACCGTCTTCTTCGCGCTCGGCGGCCTGCTCGGCGCCGGCGGCTGGCGCACGCCCTTCTGGATGTACGCCGCCGCCGCGCTCATCGCGGTCCCCATGGCGTTCCTGCTGTGGCAGCCCGCCGCCTCCCGCCACGGGGACCGGCAGTCCTGGCCATGGCGTGCTCTCGCCGTGCCCTCCCTGGTGACGGTCGGCGGAGGCGTCGTCTTCTACGCGCTGATCGTGCAGCTGTCGTACGTGCTGGACGGGGCGGGGGTCGCCGACACCGCCGCCATCGGCGCCGTCACCGCGGTGATGTCCCTGGCGACCGCGGTCGGGGCAGGCCTGTTCGCCAAGGCGGCGGGCCGCGGCGCGCGGGTGCTGCTCGTCGCGGAGTTCGCGCTGTCCGGGCTCGGCCTGCTGCTGATCTTCGCCACCGAGTCCCTGCCCGTGATCGTCGCGGGCGCCGTGCTCACCGGGTTCGCCACCGGGCTGCTGCTGCCGACCCTGCTCACGTGGGCGGTCGGCGGGCTGCCGTTCGCGCGGCGGGGCCGCGGCACCGGGCTGTGGACCGCCGCGCTGTTCCTCGGCGAGTTCCTGTCCCCGTTGCTCGTCAGCGCCCTGACCGCGGTGACCGGCGGGCTCGGCACGTCCCTCGCGGTGATCGGCGTCGCGTCGCTGGCACTGGCCGCCCTGGTCGCCACCGTCCTGACCGTCCCGGCGTCACCTCTCGACGCCGCCACCACCGCGCGGTAGTGCCGGGGTCACCGCTCCGGCCAGAACGGGTCCCGGCCGATGAAACCCAGCAGTTTGGCCTGGGTATCCGCATCGCCGGGCACCTCGACCCGGGCGCCGAACTGGCCGGAGGAGCGGATGACCTGCTCCATCTGCTCCATCTCAGCGAGGAGGCGAGCGCAGAAGCCGGCGTCCAGCCGGTCGTCCTGGCCGGTGGCTCTGGACAGGTCCCAGGTGTGCATGAACACATCGGCGGTGTAGAACCGGTCGATCGCGGTCGCCAGAGGCAGGCTGCCGATGTGCGGGTTGGCGAGTTCCCGGTGCGCCGTCTCCGGATCGTCCAGGACCGCCTGCACACCGTCACAGTGAACCTGCCACGCGGCGGCCGGGTTCTCGTTCACCGGCGGGCCGCAGGGCAGTTCGATGCCGGTGCCGGCGGCGAGAAACCCGGGGAACCATTCGGTCAGGTGGCGGACGACATCGCGGGCGGCCCAGCCGGCGACGGGGGAGGGCACGTCCCACGACCTGGTGCCGCGTACCCGTTCGGTGAACAATCCGGCGACCTGCCGGTGCCGCTCGGCCGGACGGTCAGACAGCGCCATCGGTGAGCATCCTCTCCAGCTTCGCGTACCCCTCGTCGACACCGACCTCCATACCGCTGCGCAGCCACGCATCGCGGCTTTCGAAGCTGTCGACCAGCGACTGCGTCCGCAGCCGCGTACGGCCGTCGCCGAGGTCCTCGAACCGCAGCGTCTCCAGCGCGACTCCCTCGGGGTCGCCCTCGAACGTGAAGGTCTGCACGATACGGTCCGGCCGTACCTCGTGGAAGCAGCCGTGGAACCCGTACTCCGCGCCGTCGTGCATCGAGACGTACCGCCAGTTGCCGCCGGTGCGCGCATCCCAGTGCTCGATCCGGGTGACGGTAGCGTCGGGACCCACCCACCGGGCGAACAGCGCGGGATCGGTGTGGGCGCGCAACAGCTGCTCGGGCGTCGCCGCGAAGTCACGGGTCATCCGGATGACCGGTAGCCGCGGGTCGGCCTCGATGGCTGTCTCCGTGATCCTGTTCATGATCATCTCCGTTCATCTCCGCCAGGACGGCGTCAAGGCGGCGGTAGCGCTGCTCGACGCGGTCCCGGTGCCGCTCGATCCAGGTGTCCATCAGGTCGAAGGCATGGATCTCCAGTCGCACCGGGCGGGGCTGCGGCCCTCGCACCCGGCTGACGAGCCCGGCGTCCTCGAGCACCCGCAAGTGCTTGTAGACGGCCTGGAGCGTCATCCGGTACGGCTCGGCCAGCTGGCTCACGGTCGCGTCGCTCTCCGAGAGCCGCGCGATCATGTCGCGCCGGGTCGGATCGGCGAGGGCGGCGAAGATTCGAGACAGCGCGTCCGTGATTACCGCCCTCCCTTGGTTTCAACCCGATGGTTGAAAGGATCGTAGACCGTGAGCACCCGTCCGACAACCATGTGGTTGAAAGCGCTGCTGATGCACCCTTTACATCAGCCGAAAGGCCCGGCGGCTCTGCCAGGTCGCCGGTCGCCGGGCGGTCCTCATACGGTTCATGAGCCGAGCCCGACGTCGCCGCGCTGCGCTCCGGTCCCGTGCCGGTCGCGGTCGGCGTCGGAGGGCCTGGCCCTCCGACGTCGCCGCCTGCGCCGATATCATCCACGCGGCCCTCGCCTGACCGCGCCGGCAGGGCGGGTCTGAGGCCTGGCCGGAGGCCTCGCGGGAATGACGAGGCCCGGCCGTACGATTCCGACGATGGGACCTGATCGAGGATGAACCGACACGACAAACCGTTCACCGGCACCCCGCGCGTGGTGCGGGCGGCGGCCCTGGCCGACGCCGACCTCGATCCGGACCCGCTCGACCCCGCGCAAGTCGTGTCCGGAACCCCCGAGGTCCGTCACCTGGAGCTGGCGTCAAGCACGGACCTGGCGGTCGGCGTCTGGCAGCACGGGCCGGGTGTGAGCACCGACACCGAGGCGGACGAGGTCTTCGTCGTGCTCTGCGGCAGCGCGACGATCGAGGTCGAGAACGGCCCGGTGCTCGACGTCGGCCCGGGCGACGTCGTCCTGATGCCCGGTGGCGCGCGCACGGTGTGGACGGTGCACGAGACGCTCCGCAAGGTGTACGCCGTGCGCCCCTGACCACTGCACGGCGTCCCGGCTGCTCGAGTTGTTCCCGGAGGACGCGTCCGCCCGGCGTCAGCCTCCGCGCGGGAAGGGGACGTGGACGCGGCCCTCGGTGTGCATGAGCTCGAACGTCCTGCGGATCGACGCGGCGTCGTTGAGGTGCGGGAACGGGGCGTCCGGGGGAGCGGCGACCCCGAGGAAGGCGCACAGCGGTCCCCAACCCTCGCGCACGTCGAAGACCAGGAGCCGCTCGGCGGGAAGGGCGGCCTGCACCGTGGCGACGTGCCGGTGGTAGGCCGCGACGGCCCGCTGCTCGTCCGGAGTGTGACCGGGCCGCCAGTCCTCGCCGAAGACCGATCCGCTGATCCGCTCGAAGAGCGGCCGGAGGCTCGTCATCGCGGCGACGACGGGACGAATGGCATCCGGCGCCTCGTCCTCCCGCATCGGCTCGCGCGGGCTGAGCGAGCCCAGCACGCGGAAGCTGGCATACCAGCTGCGCGGGTCGCGGATCGTGAGGACGACCTTGGCGTCCGGATAGGCCCGTGCCAGCTCCTGCCAGAAGAAGCTGGCGGGCCAGTCCACGCAGGACCGGAAGCCCTCGAAGACGCGTTCCCAGTCGGCCGGCCCGCCCGAGCAGACGGGCAGCCATCGTTCGGCGAGCTCCGGGCGGAGCAGGACCTCGAAGGTGTGGTAACAGGGCCCGAAGCCGAGCCGTTCCAGGGCCGCCTTCGTCGACGTCGTTCCGGTGCGCGGAAGTCCCGCGCCGATGACCTCCAGCATGTGCAGGCTCCCGTCGTCGCCCCTGCCGGCTGACGCGGTAGACCATGCCCGGCCGCCGGGTGTTCTCACGGCGCGTCCGCACTCCCGCGGCATACGGCCTCCACGATCTGACAATATTTCGGCGTCTCCATGAAACTTTCCAATCGCCGCCGGCCTCCAGGCGGGGTGGAGTGCCCCTGACGTCCTCGTCTTCGTCGGCACAGAAGTCACGGTGATCTGTGGCTTGAGTCGCCAGAAAGTTTTAGGCACGCTTCGGAAACATTCACGTCGTCGGATCCGGTGAGGGTGTGGCATCCGCGATCTGCGAGCAGTACGGAAGCCCGGTCCCGGGCGCCACGGCCACACGTCCCGGCCGGCGCAACCGGAGGAAGGACAGCTCACGTGAGACGACGCATCGTGGCCTTACTGGCCGCCGTGCTGATGCCCGTGGTCGCGGCGACCACGTTGCTGGTCACCCAACCGGCCGCCGCGGCCTCGCTGACCCGGGTGACCAGCTTCGGCAACAACCCGAGCAACCTGAACATGTACATCTACGTGCCGGACCGGGTGGCCGCCCGGCCCGCGCTGCTGGTCGCGGTCCACTACTGCACGGGCACCGCGTCGGCGCTGTTCAGCGGATACTTCCGCGACTACGTGACCGCGGCCGACCAGTACGGGTTCATCATCGTGTTCCCCGAGGCCACGCGCAGCGGCCAGTGCTTCGACGTGTACTCCCCTCAGGCGCTGAAGCGGGGCGGCGGCAGCGACCCGGTCGGCATCATGTCGATGGTCGACTACGCCAAGTCGCGCTACAACGTGGACCCCGGCCGCGTCTACGTCAGCGGCGTCTCCTCCGGCGCGATGATGACCAACGTGCTGGCGGCCGAGTATCCGGACGTCTTCAACGCGGGCTCGGCCTTCATGGGCGTCCCGGCGGGCTGCTTCGCCACCACCGACGGCTCCACCTGGAACAGCCAGTGCTCCGGCGGGCAGAGCATCAAGTCCGCCCAGCAGTGGGGTGACCTGGCCCGTTCGATGTACTCCGGCTACAGCGGCTCCTACCCGCGCATGCAGCTGTGGCACGGCACCTCCGACACGACGCTGAACTACAACAACTTCGGCGAAGAGATCAAGCAGTGGACCAACCTCAACGGCGTCAGCCAGACGCCCGTGTCCACCGACAGCCCCTCGTCGGGGTGGACCCGCACCCGGTACGGCAACACCGGCACCCAGCCGCCGGTCGAGGGCATCAGCGTCTCCGGTCAGGGGCACTCGCTGCCCCTCAACGGCATGATCGCCTATGCGATCAACTTCCTCGGCCTCAACAGCACCACGCCGAGCTCTCCGTCGCCCACCCCGTCGCCCACCCCGTCGCCCACGCCGCCGAGCAGCCCGTCTCCGAGCCCGTCGTCCGGCCCGAGCGGCGGCCCCCCGGCCACGACCCTCGGCGCGGCCGCGGCCCGCAGCGGCCGTTACTTCGGTACGGCGATCAGCGCGAACAAGCTCGGTGACTCGGCGTACACGACGATCGCGAATCGTGAGTTCAACATGGTGACGGCCGAGAACGAGATGAAGATCGACGCCACCGAGCCGAACCAGAACCAGTTCAACTTCACCAACGCCGACCGGATCTACAACTGGGCGGTGCAGAACGGCAAGCAGGTGCGCGGGCACACGCTGGCCTGGTACTCCCAGCAGCCGGGCTGGATGCAGTCGCTGTCGGGCAGCGCGTTGCGCCAGGCGATGATCAATCACATCAACGGCGTGATGGCCCATTACAAGGGCAAGATCCCCTACTGGGACGTCGTCAACGAGGCCTTCGACGACAGCACCGGCGGCCGGCGTGACTCCAACCTGCAGCGCACCGGCAACGACTGGATCGAGGTCGCCTTCCGCACCGCGCGGGCCGCCGACCCCGCGGCCAAGCTGTGCTACAACGACTACAACATCGACAACTGGACCTGGGCCAAGACGCAGGGCGTCTACAACATGGTCAAGGACTTCAAGCAGCGCGGCGTGCCGATCGACTGCGTCGGGCTCCAGGGTCACTTCAACAGCGGCAGCGCCTACAACAGCAACTACCGCACCACGCTGCAGAGCTTCGCCGCTCTGGGTGTCGACGTGGCCATCACCGAGCTGGACGTCGAGGGCGCCTCGGCCACCACCTACGCCAACATCGTCAACGACTGCCTGGCGGTCTCGCGCTGCGTCGGCATCACCGTGTGGGGCGTGCGCGACAGCGACTCCTGGCGCTCCAGCCAGACCCCGCTGCTGTTCGACGGCAACGGCAACAAGAAGCCCGCCTACACCGCGGTCCTCAACGCCCTCAACGCCGCCGTACCCGACACCTCGCCCAGCCCCACCCCGCCGGTCAGCCCCAGCCCGACTCCGCCCGACAGCCCCAGCCCGACCCCGCCGGTCAGCCCGAGCCCGACTCCTCCGGTCAGCCCGTCGCCCGATACCTCGCCGGAACCGGGCGGGTGCAGCGCGACGATGCGTACGGTGAACTCCTGGCCCGGCGGCTTCCAGTCCGAGGTCACGGTCAGCGCCGGCAGCTCGGCGGTCAGCGGCTGGACGGTGAACTGGAGCTGGTCCGGCTCCCCGTCCATCACCCAGCTGTGGGGCGGCCTCAAGTCCGGATCCGGCGCCTCGGTCTCCGTGCGCAACGAGTCGTGGAACGGCACGCTGTCCGCCAACGGCACCACCACCTTCGGGTTCACCGCCAACGGAAGTCCGGAGACGCCGACGCTGACGTGCGGCGCCTCCTGACCGGTGGAACCGCGATGACGCGCTCCTGACCAGGAGGAGCGTGCAGGGGCACCCCCGCCACCCGCGGGGGTGCCCCGCTGCATGTGTCCGTCCGTCCACTCATCCGCCGCAAAGGGCCGTCTGGATGGCCGCGTCGAGGTGCTTCTCTGCGGCGTCGGAGGGGAGGGGGGTCCGGGTGACGGCGATCGCGGCGGCGCGGCCGTCGTCGGTGACCGAGTTCCAGGTCGAGTAGCCGGGGATGTCGCCTCCGTGCCCCCAGCTCTGGCCGCCGCATTTCAGCGGCCGGCGGAACAGCCCGAGTCCGTAGCCCATGCCGGGTG
Source organism: Microbispora sp. NBRC 16548 (assembly GCF_030268985.1). NCBI lineage: Bacteria > Bacillati > Actinomycetota > Actinomycetes > Streptosporangiales > Streptosporangiaceae > Microbispora > Microbispora sp. NBRC 16548. Next base: position 32,127 of record NZ_BSSF01000027.1, on the reverse strand, counting down.
CGCGTGGGGAGACGGCGACGGTGCGGCGCATCTCCTTCAACTGCTCGGGCTTGAGCAGCTTGCCGCCGACGACGGCGCCGAAGAAACGGTTGATCTCGGCCGGGGTGGAGACCATCTGCCCGGCGGCCCATGCCCACGAGGGATCCAGGTCGGTCATGTCGACGAGCGGTTTGTCCGGGTCCTGCTGATAGCCGTCCGGGTGGGGTCCCCTGATGCCTCGCTCGCCGACCGCGGGAAAGTAGGTGTGGCGCAGGCCGAGCCGCCTGATCACCCGGTTGGTGATCTCCTCGGCGACCGGTCGGCCGGTGACCCGCTCGATGAGCAGCCCGGCGACGATGTAGTTGGTGTTGGTGTACTTCCACCGGGCGCCGGGCGCGAAGGCCGGCTTCTGTTGCAGGGCCATGTCCAGCAGCCGCCGGGGTTCGTAATAGTCGTACCGGTACGGCGCGACGGCCAGGTCCAGGAACGCCGCGTACTCGGGGAGGCCGCTGGTGTGCTGCAGCAGTTGCCGCACGGTGACGCGTCGACCGTCGTTCCCGTTCCCGCGGATGAGGCCGGGCAGATAGGTCTCGACCGGCTCGTCCAGGCGGACCTTCCCCTCGCCCGCCAGCTGCAGGACGACCACGGAGACGAAGGTCTTGGTGTTGCTGCCGATCCGGACCTCCCCGTCGACCGGCGTCCTGGCCCTGGTCCGCAGGTCGCCCACTCCCGCGGTGTAGTCGCGGACGCGCCCGTCCCTGCTCCGTACGGCGGCGAGGGCGGCGGGGAATCCGTCCCTGTGCACCAGGTCGTCCAGCAGTTTCTGGACGACGTCGGCGTCCGGCCGCATCAGGGGCGCGGCCGATGGCGCCTGGACGCCGAGGACGGCGAGTACGGCGGCGCACGCGCCGGTCCACCGGCGTGAACGGGAGTGCGCGCACCTGAAACGCGACGTGGAACACCGCATGACCCACCTCGCAAGCGCAGGCATGTGTGTCAGGGGGGTGGTACCCAGGGGAGGCGGCAGGAACCGGCACGCGGTGCTGAAGTTCGGTCGAAAGCAAGCAGACCTGTCTTGTATTTCTGTCAAAACTGCTCAACACTGTGCAACATCGAACATATTCGGTCGTACCCGATCGCATGTGAGAGAGCCGGGCACCGCCCGGTCGCCGTCACCCCCTGAGAACGCTGAGAACGGTGAGAACGCCCGTGGTGACCATGAGACACGGCGTCGCGGTGCTCGCGACGCTCGCGGCGCTGGCCGCGCCGACCGCCCTGATCCCCGCCCAGGCCGAGGCCGCCCACGCCCAGGCGCCTTCCGCGGCGTACCCGGAGGTCGGCAGGGGCACCGCCTTCCTGGACCACGACGCCCTCGTGTCGGGCTACGCCGAGCCGGAGTGGTACAAGGCCAACATCCCGTTCCTGGAGGTCCCCGACCGGGAGATCCAGAACGTCTACTACTACCGCTGGAGCACCTACAAGCGGCACATCCGCTACACCGACTCCGCGACCGGCGACGTCATCACCGAGTTCCACAACCCGCCCGGCTACTCCGCCCCGCTCGGCGGCATCGTCGCCGCCGCGGGTCACCACGTGTACGAGGGGCGCTGGCTGCGCGACACCCGCCCTGTCGACGACTACCTCACGTACTGGCTGCAGGGACCGGGCGCCGGCCCCAAGCCGAAGGAGGACTACGTCAACAAGGACACCGACGACTGGGCTCACCAGTATTCCTGGTGGGCGGCCGACGCCGCCTACCAGCGTTATCTGGTCACCGGCGACGCGTCCTTCGTCGAGGGGCTACTGCCCGACCTGGTCCGGCAGTACGACAAATGGGGCGGCCAGTACGACAAGACGCTGGGCCTCTACTGGTCGGTGCCGGTGTGGGACGCGATGGAGTACACCGCCTCCTCCTACGAGACCGACCCGGCCGATCCCTACCACGGCGGCGCGGGCTACCGGCCGACGCTGAACGCCTACCAGTACGGCGACGCGAAGGCGATCGCCGCCATCGCGGACATGGGCGGCGACACGACCTTGGCCAGGAAGTTCGAGAAGCGGGCGGCGTCGCTGCGGGACGCGCTGCACCGCTACCTGTGGGACCCGGAGCGGTCCTTCTTCTACCACAAGGCCCGCGCCGACCTTGATCCCAAGCAGCGGCTGGTGTCGACGCGAGAGCAGATCGGGTTCGTGCCGTGGGCGTTCGACATGGCCGAGCCCGGCACGGAGAAGGCGTGGGCGCAGCTGCTCGACCCGCAGGGGTTCGCCGCGCCCTACGGGCCGACCACCGCGGAGCGCCGCAGCCCGCTGTTCATGCGCGACGCGCTGAGCGGCTGCTGCCGCTGGGACGGGCCGAGCTGGCCCTACTCCACCTCGACGACGCTCACCGCGATGGCCAACCTGCTCGACGACTACGACCAGGACGTGGTCACCGCCGCCGACTACTACAGCGTGCTGCGCGGCTACGCGCTCACCCAGTACAAGGACGGGCACCCGTACGTCGCCGAGGCGCACCACCCGGACGAGCCGCGATGGATCTACGACTCCCGTGGGCACAGCGAGCACTACAACCACTCGACCTTCAACGACCTGGTGATCAGCGGGCTGATCGGGCTGCGCCCGCAGCCGGACGGCGAGGTCGTGCTGAACCCGCTCGTCCCGGCCGGGTGGGACTACTTCGCGCTGGAGAACGTGCCCTACCACGGGCACAACGTGACGGTCCTGTGGGACCGCGACGGCAGCAGATACGGCCAGGGCGCGGGCATGCGCGTCTACGTGGACGGCAGGCAGGCCGCCCGCCGGGCCACGGTCGGCGAGCTGACCGCCCGTGTGCCGGCCGCCGTGACACCCGGCCGGTCCTCCCGGCCGAGCGACGACGCCGCCAACCCGTACGGCACCGGCTACCCCAAGCCGTTCGCGTCGTACACCAACGGCATCGACAACGTGTGGGACGCCGTGGACGGGCGGATCTTCTACGACGACATCCCGCACAACCGGTGGACCAACTACCGCTCCCCGAACGCCGAGGACCATCTCGGCGTGGACTTCGGCGTGCCGACCCGGGTGAGCGACGTGCGGTTCTACGCCTACGACGACGGCGGCGGGGTGAAGGCCCCGGCGTCGTACCGGCTGGAGTTCTGGGACGGCGCGGCGTGGCGCGAGGTGCCGGACCAGACGCGCACGCCCGAACGGCCCGTGGGCGCGGCGCTGAACCGCGTCACGTTCCCGGCCCTGACCACGACCAGGATCCGGCTGGTGTTCGGCAACCCGCCCGGTGCGTACGTCGGCGTCACCGAACTGCAGGCGTGGTCGCCCGCCGCGGGCGACACCACGGTGGACGCGGCGGTCGCCGGGCAGGCGCGTCCGGGCGTGCCCGCCGAGGTGACCACCACCTTCGCCAACCGGGGACGCGCGCCCGCCACCCGGGTCACCGCGTCGCTGGCCGTGCCGCCGGGCTGGTCGGCCGAGCCGGTCGGCAGCCCGCGGACCCCGGTGGTGCGGCCGGGAGGCGAGTTCACCGTACGCTGGCGGGTCGCGCCGCCCGCCGGAACCGCGCCGCGCCCCGGCGCCCACCCGGTGCGCGCGATCGCCGAGTACGACGGGTCGGCGCGGGCCGTGAGCCCCTACGCCCAGGTGACCGTGGGGCTCGACCCGGACGCCTACGGGACGGCGGAGGTCGATGACGACTTCGGCGCCGACACCTCGGCGGGCTACACCCTCTACAGACCCGAGGGCGGCGAGGCCCTGCCGGCGGTCACGGCCGGCGGTGGCCGGTTCGCGGGCAGCGGCGCACAGCCGTTCTTCGGCCTGGCCGCCGGGCCGGCGGGGCTCTCGTCGGCCGACGCGATCAGCGTGGTGACGGCAGGGGAGTTCGCCGGCACCGGCAGCCCGGAGGACAGCGTGTTCGTCGGCTGGGTGAAGGACGCGGGCACCTACGTGACCGCCTGGTACAACAACACCCGCAAGCAGTCGGGCGTCAACGTGCGGGTCGGCGGCCGGTTCCTCGACACACCGGGCGACGCCCCGCTGACCCTGAAGCCGGGCGACCGGTTCGCGCTGGTGCTGTCCGGCGACACCGTCACCTCCTTCGCCCACACCGGCGGCCAGTGGCGTCCGCTGCGTACGGCGGACATCGGCGGCACGCTCGCCACCCCGCAGGCTCGCGAGGGCTTCCGCTACGGCTTCGGCCTGCGCGGCACGTCCGGCACGATCACGATCGCCGGCCTGGAGGGCCGCAGTTCCTCCTAGTGGGCCGCATGTGAAGTGCGGGCCGCATGTGAAGGACGCGCGCCGACACCGGCCGACGGGGCCCGATCACACGGGCAGCCGCACCGCTCCGGTGTCGGCGGACTGCGCCAGCGCCGCGTAGGCGCGCAGGGCCGTGGAGACGTGCCGTCCACGCTCGCGGGGCCGATAGCCGGTGCCCCGTTCCAGCCGGGCACGGCGGGCGGCGAGGTCCGAGTCGGGCACCCGGACGTGGAGGGCGCGTGCGGCGACGTCGACGGTGATGACGTCGCCGTCCTCGACGAGCGCGAGGGGACCGCCCGCCGCGGCCTCGGGTGAGACATGGCCGACCGACAGGCCGGAACTGCCGCCGGAGAAGCGGCCGTCGGTGACCACGGCGCACGTCTCGGCGAGACCGCGGCCCTTGAGGTAGGCGGTGGGGTAGAGCATCTCCTGCATGCCCGGGCCGCCGCGTGGGCCCTCGTAGCGGATGACCAGCACGCTGCCCGGCGTCACCCGCCCGGACAGGACCGCTTCCGCGGCTTCCTCCTGTGATTCGGTCACCACCGCGCGCCCGGTGAAGACGTGCAAGCCGTCGGGGACACCGGCCGATTTGATCACGGCGCCGTCGGGGGCGAGGTTGCCGCGCAGGACCGCCAGCCCGCCGTCCGGCGAGTAGGCGTGGGTCGTGTCGCGGATGCAGCCGCCCGCGGCGTCCGTGTCCAGGGACTCCCATCGCGCCGACTGGGAGAAGGCGGATGCGGAGCGGACGCCGCCGGGGGCGGCGTGGAAGAGGTCGAGGGCCTCGGGTGCGGGTGCCGCGCCGCGGATGTCCCAGGTGGCCAGCCACTGGGTGAGCGAGCCGGCGTGGACGGCGTGCACGTTCTCGTGGAGAAGCCCGGCGCGGTGCAACTCGCCCAGGATGGCGGGGACTCCGCCGGCCCGGTGGACGTCCTCCATCAGATAGGGGCTGTTGGGGGCGACCTTGCACAGGCACGGCACGGTGCGTGAGCGGGCCTCGATGTCGCGCAGGGTGTAGTCGAGTTCCGCCTCGTGGGCCGCGGCGAGCAGGTGGAGAACGGTGTTGGTGGAGCCTCCCATGGCCAGATCCAGGGCCATGGCGTTGTCGAAGGCCGCCCGTGAGGCGATGGCCCGGGGCAGCACGGAGGTGTCGTCCTTGTCGTAGTGGCGTGCGGCCAGCTCCACGACCGTACGGCCTGCCTGCTCGTACAGCCTCCGGCGGGCGGCGTGGGTGGCCAGGGTGGAGCCGTTGCCGGGCAGGGCCAGGCCGAGCGCCTCCACCAGGCAGTTCATCGAGTTGGCGGTGAACATGCCGGCGCACGAGCCGCAGGTGGGGCAGGCCGCCTCTTCGATGCGGGCGATGTCCGCGTCGGACACGGCCGGGTTGACCGCCTCGGACATCGCCGTGACCAGCTCCAGGCGGGTGCGCACCGTGCCGTCGGTCAGCACCGCCCGTCCGCCCTCCATGGGGCCGCCGGAGACGAACACGGTGGGGATGTTCAGCCGCAGCGCGGCCATCAGCATCCCCGGCGTGATCTTGTCGCAGTTCGAGACGCACACCAGGGCGTCGGCGCAGTGGGCCTGGACCATGTACTCGATGGAGTCGGCGATCAGGTCCCGGGACGGCAGCGAGTACAGCATCCCGGCGTGTCCCATCGCGATGCCGTCGTCGACCGCGATGGTGTTGAACTCCCGCGCGATGCCGCCCGCGCCGGCGATGGCCTCGCACACGACGCGGCCCACCGGCTGCAGGTGCGTGTGGCCGGGGACGAACTCGGTGAAGCTGTTGGCCACCGCGACAACCGGTTTGACACCGATGTCCTGGCTCGGCACGCCGGAGGCGCGCATCAGGGCGCGCGCTCCGGCCATGTTCCGTCCGTGGGTGACCGTACGTGATCTCAGCTGTGGCATGTCCCCATGCTTGCGGCGCGCGAGGGCGGGGCGAAGACGGCCACACTGCTAGTACTTCTACTACCAGCACTTACCCTGATCCCCGTGGGAACGGCATCGCAGCGGCAGGCGGAACTGGGCGGCTTCCTGCGTGCGAAGCGCACACGCCTGGACCCGACGGCGGTCGGGCTGCCCCCGGCCGGGCCCCGCCGCCGGGGCGGCCTGCGCCGTGAGGAGGTCGCCACGCTCTCCGGGGTCAGCGCCACCTGGTACACCTGGCTGGAGCAGGGCCGCGACATCCAGCCCTCCCGCCAGGTCCTGGACGCTCTCGCCCGCACCCTGCGCCTGACCGCCGCCGAGCACACCTATGTCCTCTCCCTGGCCGGCTACGCCCCTCAGCCCAGCCGGCCCGCGGGGCCGTCCGCGCACGCCGCGCCCGCTCACGTCCAGCGCCTCCTCGACGCGCTCGTCGGCTTCCCGGCCTACGCCATCGCCCCCGACTGGACGATCTGCGGATGGAACGCCGCCTACACGGCGCTGTATCCGAACGTGGCCGCGGCCGGGCCGGACGAGCGCAACCTGCTGTGGCTGGTCTTCACCGACCCTTACGTCCGCGACCTGCTGCCCGACTGGGAGACCACCAGCCGCCGGTTCCTCGCCGAGTTCCGCGCCGAGGCCGGGCCGCGCCTCGGCGACCTGGCCCGCTCGCCGGTCGTGCAGCGCCTGCTACGGGTCAGCGAACCGTTCCGCGACGCCTGGCAGAGCCATCACATCGAGGGCTTCACCTCCCGCGAGCGGGTCTTCAGGCACCCGGTCGCGGGCATGGTGCGCTTCGAGCACCACCGGCTGGCCCCCGCCGACCACCCCGACCTGCACCTGGTCGTCTACACCCCCGCTCCCGGGAGCGACGCCCCGGTCATGGAGCCCAGGCGGCGGTGACGGCCCAGCTCACGTCCTCGGCGTACGAGGCGGGGTTGTCGTAGGGATGCGCGCCGCCGCCGGAGGCGACCCAGACCTCCTCGGCGTAATGACGGACGTTCGTGCCCAGTTCGTTGAGCGACGCCAGGCGTACGCTTCCCGGCGTGCCGCCGGGCTGCGCGCAGAAGGTGGCGTCGCGGCGGAACAGTTCGCTGCCGTCCGGGGCGTCCAGGCGGACCCGGAAGTTGGAATGCCGCAGGTAGCGGCCCGGATAGTTGCGTGACTCCAGGGAGTAGCAGGTCGGCTGGGCCAGGCCGCGCCGTACGACGAAGGTGGCGTCGGACTTCAGCAGGGCGTCGCTTCCCGCGGTGACCACGTCGGTGCGGGCCAGGCTGCTGCGGTGCCGCAGGTAGCGGTCGGTGAACCCCGGAGTGGTGACCCGGAACGAGCGGGCCTGGTCGAGCGGCAGGTCGGCGCCGCTGCGCCACAGCGGGACGGTCACCGCCCACGTGGTGTCGGCGGCGAAGCTCGCGGCGGCGTCCCACGGATTGGCGCCGCCCTGCTTCGCGACGTAGACGAGCTCGTTGTAGTGGCGGATGTAGTGGCCGCGCAGGTTGTAGGACTCCAGCCTGGTCCCGCCCTGCCCCTCGCGCGGGCAGAACGTGGCGTCGGCCGCGAACAGGGCGGTGCCGTCCTGCCGGTCCTTGCGCAGCCGGTAGTCCGAGTGGCGCAGATAATCGCCCGGGAAGTCGCGCGACTCGAACGACACGCACGAGGAGTCGGCCAGGCCCGGGCGCGTCCAGAACGTCGCGTCCTGCTTGGCCAGGTCGGAGCTCCCGCCGTCGATCACGTCGGTGCGCGCGAGCCCGTCCCGGTGGCGCAGGGAGCGGCCGGTGAAGCCGGGCGTGGTCACCCGCAGCGACACCGGCTCGCCCCGGGGGACGTCGGTGCCCGCCGCGACCGCCAGCAGGTGCCGGTTGGCCTCCCGCACGCGCGACTCGGTCATCTTCAGCACCCGGCGGTCGTAGGTGAAGAACCCGTTGACCTCGTTCTCCACGTCGTACGGCTCGGTGTAGACCGAGGCGGACAGCCCTCGGGTGTGCACGAGCCGTTCCACCTGCCTGGTGACCTCGACGTAGCGGTTCGTCAGCGACGCTTCGTCGGGGTACAGGTCGCCGTAGGCGAACCCGGCGCCGGGCTGGTACTCGTGGTCCTGGACGCGCCTGCCGAGGCCGCCGAACTCGCCGAGCACGGCGATGCGGGTGGCCGAGGGAAGCCGGGTGTCGGTCTCGCCGGGGACCTGATACCAGTGGTCGTCGATCACGTCGCCGTTGGTCGGCTCGGGGTCGGAGACGCAGCAGTTCGATCCGGAGTCGTGATTGATCAGCCGGGTCGAGTCGACGGACCGGACCAGGTCGACGATGCGCTGGTTGTCGTACTCGCCCCAGCCCTCGTTGAACGGGACCCACATCACGATCGACGTGATGCCCTTGAGCTGCTCGACGATCCTGCGCAGCTCGGACTCGTAGTTGGCGTGGCTGCGCTCCGGCGTGTCGTCCACCGCGTCGAGCGAGGGCATGTCCTGCCACACCATCAGGCCCAGCTTGTCGGCCCAGTAGTACCAGCGGGCGGGTTCGACCTTGATGTGCTTGCGGACCATGGTGAAGCCCAGGGCCTTCTGCCGCTCCAGGTCGGAGCGCAGCGCCTCGTCCGTCGGCGCGGTGTAGATCCCGTCCGGCCAGTAGCCCTGGTCGAGGGTGCCGAGCTGGAACACGAACTTCCCGTTGAGCACGGGGCGCAGCACCCCGCCGGCCACCACCTTCCCGATCGACCGCATGCCGAAGTAGCCGGTCACGACGTCGCCGCCGCCGGCGCCGGTGAGCGTCACGCGCAGGTCGTACAGGAACGGGTCGTCGGGCGACCACAGGCGGGCGTCGGGCACGGGCACGCGGATGTGCGACCCGACCGCGCCGGTGGCCGAGCCGACGACCGTGCCGCCGCTCAGCACCTCGGCCCTGGCCTGGTCGCCGGTGCCCCGCACGACGAGGTCCAGGACCCCGGCGGGCACGTCGGGCGTGGTGTCGAGCCGGGTGACGTGGGCGGCGTTCACCGGTTCGAGCCACACCGTCTGCCAGATGCCCGACGACGCGGTGTACCAGATGCCGCCCGGGTTGCGGCGCTGCTTGCCGATGGGGAACGTGCTGCCGTCGATCGGCGAGGACACCCCGACGATCAGCTCGTTGTCCCCGGACCGCAGGGCGGAGGTGATGTCGAAGGAGAAGGCGTCGTAGCCGCCGGTGTGCCGGCCGACCTGGACGCCGTTCACCCACACCCGCGCCTCCCAGGTGACCGCCCCGAAGTTGAGCATCACCCGGCGCCCGGTCCAGCCGGACGGGACGGTGAAGGCGCGCCGATAGAACATGGTGTCCTCGTGGCGCTTGATCCCCGACAGGGCGGACTCGATCGGGTACGGCACGAGCACGCCCTCCGCGAGCGTGCGGCCGATGGGAGGCGAGTCGAGGGTGGGCGCGCCGGCGAACTCCCACACGCCGTTGAGGTTGAGCCATTCGGACCGGACGAGCTGGGGACGCGGATAGTCGGGCAGGGCGTTGGCGGGGGACACCTGGTCGGTCCAGGGCGTGGACAGGGGCGGCGTCTTCGGCTGCCAGACGGCGGCGGACGCGGCGGGCGCGGTGAGCGCGGCGAGGACCAGGCAGGCCGCCGTGAGCAGGAGGGCGGTCGCGGCGGCGAGAGTCCGGCGAAGCTGGATCATCGGTATCAGCCCCGCCGCCACTTCTGGTTGGCGCCGCCGTGGCACTCCCACTGGATCAGCCGGGCGCCGTCGTTCGGGTTCCAGCCGTCGATGTCGACGCACTTGCCGGACTGCGGGTTGACCAGGTCGCCCGCCGCGCTGAGCACGAACTGCTGAGCGGGGTTGCCGCTGCAGGTCGCGATCTGGATCACGGCGCCGTTGTCCCTGGACCCCCAGGCCACGTCCATGCACAGGTTGTTCTGCGTGCGCAGCGTGCCGCCGGTGAAGGTCCACCTTTGGGCGCTGGTGCCGTTGCAGGTGTACATCTGCAACGGCGCGCCGTCTCTGAAGTCGGCGCCCGGCACGTCGATGCACTTGTCGTTGAGGCTGCTGATCAGCGCGCTCGTGTCACCGCCCGTGGTGGTCAGGCTCAGGCCGTACGCGCCGAGGATCTCGTTGACCGGCTGGAAGAAGGTGGTGCCGCCGGTGGAGCAGTTCCCCGCGGCGCCGGAGGTGACGCCCTGGGCCTGGTCGCCGGACATGTAGGCGCCGCCCGAGTCGCCCCCCTCGGCGCAGGCGCTGGTCTGGGTGAGCCCGTAGACCAGCGAGCCGGAGTAGTTGACGGTCACGTTCCTGGCCTGGACGACCCCGCAGCGCCAGCCGGTGGTGCGCCCGGAGCGGCAGATCGACGCCCCGGCGGGCGCCTCCTGCGAGCCGGCCACCGAGACGGTGCCGCCGCCGTAGTCGTTGACCCAGGGGCGCGGCGTCCAGTCGCCGTTGGTACGCACCCAGGCGTAGTCGTTGTCGGGGAACGACGAGGCGGCGAAGGTGCCCTGGGCGACGTTGTTGTATCCCAGCGTCGGGTTGCCGGCGCGCCCGCAGTGCCCGGCGGTGACGAAGCCGCCGTTGTTCACCGAGAACCCGACGGAGCACAGCACGTTGCCGTTGATGACGTACTGGTCGCCGCCCCGGATGTCGTAGACGAGGCGGGGAGCTTGGGCGACGGAGATCCGCGTCGCCGCGGCGTCGGCGGACGCGGCCCGCACGAATCCCGCCGCCGTGGCCTGATCGGTGGCCGACACGACGACCGCGTTGGCGGCCGGGTCGACGTACCAGCCGTAGACGCCGGTGCCTGCGGCGCCGGCGGCCTGGTCGAGCGCGGCCTTGACGGTGTTCAGCTGCCTGTCGCTGCGCTTCACGGAGACGGGCACGGCGCCCGCCTCGCGTACGCGCTCGGCGTCGCCCGCGTCCAGGGCACCGGCGGCCAGGCGCTGTCGCGCCGGGTCGTACCAGGCGCCGGCGAAGCGGTCGCCGAGCTCGGCGCGGACCCGCCGTTCGACGGCCGCCGCCGCGGCTTCGTGGGTCTGGCGGGCCCGCGCCTGCTCGGGGGTCAGGTGCAGGTCGCGCTGCAGCGCCTGCTGCATCGTCGCCGGGGTGCCGCTGGAGGTGGCGCCGGGATCGGGCGGGGGGACGGGGGAGGGGGCGGCATGCGCGGACACGGAGGGGAGGGCGAGCGCGACGGCGAACACCGCCGCGCCGGTCAGCACGGTGAGTCTCACGGCAGTCCTTCTGGGGGGGTGACGAGACGTGAGAGCGCTCTCTGAAAAGAACCTTTACAGTGGTAGGACCGTCCGTCAAGACCCAACATTTCCCAACACATCCCGCCGTTCGCGAGGATGGGATGCGTAGGAAAGCGCGCCTGTCTACCGAATCCGGTCCCGTCGTCGATCTTCGGCGGGATACTGGAGTCGCCGAACGTGCCCCCCGACCCACCGGAGAGTCATGCCGCAGCCGCTGGAGCCGAGCGATCCCGCACGCCTGGGCTCCTACCGCATCACCGGCAGGATCGGCGAGGGTGGGCAGGGCGTGGTCTACCTCGGCGAGGCCGAGTCCGGCGACCTCGTCGCGGTCAAGCTCTTCCACGCGCGGCTCGGCCGGGACGCCGCGGCCCGCGCCGACTTCACCCGCGAGGCGGAGCTCGCCCGCAGGGTCGCGCGGTTCTGCACGGCCCAGGTGCTGGAGTCCGGCATGGACGGCGGCCGGCCGTACATCGCGAGCGAGTACGTCGAGGGGCCTCCGCTGAACCAGGTGGTGGCCGCGCGGGGGCCGTTGTCGGGCGGTGCGCTCGAACGGCTCGCCATCGGCGCGGCCACCGCTCTGGTCGCCCTGCACGACGCCGGGGTCCTCCACCGGGACTTCAAACCGCAGAACGTGCTGATCGGGCCGGACGGGCCGCGCGTCATCGACTTCGGGATCGCCCGCGCCCTCGCCGCCACGAGCACGATGACCAGCCAGATCGTCGGTACGCCCGCCTACATGGCGCCCGAGCAGCTCGCGGCCGGCGAGCTCGGCTTCGCCCTCGACGTGTTCGCCTGGGCGTCCACGATCACGTTCGCCGCCACGGGCCGCCCGCCGTTCGGCGCCGACGCCATCCCCGCCATCATCAACAGGATCCTCAACCAGGAGCCCGACCTGGAGGGGATCGAGGCGCCGCTGCGCGCCCTGCTCGCGGCCTGCCTCGCCAAGGACCCCGGACGGCGGCCGACCGCGCGGGAGATCGTCGACCGTCTCGTCCGCCCGCGCCACGACGCGCAAGCCGCACCGGCCGTACCCGCCCCGCCGGGTGTGCCGGCCGCGCCGCCTGTGTCCGCCGCGCCCGCTGTGCCGGCTGTGCCGGGTGTGCCGGCTGTGCCGGCCGTGCAGGGTGGCCCGGCCGAATCTCCTTCCGCAGGGTCGCCCGCCCCGGCGACGTCCCCGCCCGGCCCGCCCGGCCTGGCTGGCCCGTCTGACTCGTCGTCCGGGGCGTCCGCGGCGTCCGGGCCGGTCACCGTGCCGGGCGGCGGGCGGCGCAGGCGGGTCCGGGCCGTCGTCGCCGCCGTGGTCGTGGCCGTGGCGGCCACGGTGGCCGCCGCCGTCGCGCTGCTGCCGTCCGTGCATCTGCCGTTCCTGGGGGCCGGGTCCTCGGCGACGGAGCGAGCGGCGGCGGAGCGGGCGGCGGCGGTCGGCACGGCCCCGGCCGCCTCTGCGGACACCGCCGGAGGCTCGTCTCCGTCCGGGGCCCCTTCGCCCACCGCCGCCGCGCGATCCGCGTCGCCCGCCTCCTCGAACCGGCCGCGGGTGAGCCGGTCCACGGCCAGGCCGGACACCACCCGGCCGGCCCCGACGCGGACGGTCACCGCACGGCCGACCGTCCGCCACTCGAAGACGATCGTGCCGGTCCCCGCCGACTCTCCGGCCGCGAAGCCGGCGAATCCCTCGCCCACGCCGGTCAAGCGGGTCGTGGAGCTGGGACCCGGACACTTCACCGAGTACTGCGTGAGCCTCGGCTGGGAATGGGTCGAGTACCGGGAGACGCCCACGCCCGGCGCCTACTGCATCAAGCGGAAGGGCGACACCATGTACCTCACCCAGAGCCGGCGCGACGCGGGCTGCCGCTGGCGCTATCCCGACCAGAACGCCTTCCACCGGTTCAAGAACAAGTCGAACTACTGCTACACGTATCGCTGACCCTTCGCCGGCGCCGCCCGCTCAGGACGGGATCGCGGGCGACGCGGGCACCTGGCCGGTCGTGCTCTCCCGGACGATCAGGCGATGCGGCACCACGATTTCGGCGGGCGGGCGGGCCGCCCCGCTGATCGACTCCATGAGGACGTCCACCGCCATGCGGGCGATCTCCTTCTTGTCCGGGGCGATGGTGGTGAGGCTGGGGGTGCTGTACTGACCTTCCTCGATGTCGTCCATGCCGACCACGGCGACGTCGTCGGGGACGCGCAGCCCCGCACGGGTCAGCGCCCGCATCGCGCCGAGGGCGAGCAGGTCGTTGTAGCAGAACACGGCGTCGGGCGGCTCGGGCAGGGCGAGGAGCTGCTCCATGGCCGCGGCGCCCTGGCGGCGGTGGAAGCGCGGAGTCGGCACGACGAGCCGCTCGTCCACCTCCAGGCCCTCCCGCACGTGCGCCTGCCGGTAACCGCTGGTGCGAAGCTGCGCGGTCTCGCCGGTGGCGTACGGCTGGTCGCCGACGGCGGCGACGCGACGCCGGCCGAGGCCCAGCAGGTGCGCGGTGGCCTCCCGGGCGGCGGCCACGTTGTCGATGGCCACGTGATGGAAGCTGCCGTTGAAGATGTGCTCGCCCAGCAGCACGATCGGGACCCGGTTGCCCCGGGCCCGCAACTCCTCGGCCGAGACGCTCAGCGGGCTCAGCAGTAGTCCGTCGAACATCGTGGCCCGCGAGTCCCGGCCCAGCAGTTCGCGCTCGCGCTCGCCGTCTCCGTCGGTCTGGTCGACCATCACGACGTAGCCGCGGGCGCGGGCGGCGGTGATCACCTCGCGGGCGAGCTCCGCGAAGTAGGGGACGTCCAGCTCGGGCACGACCAGGGCGATCATCCCGCTGCGGCCCTGCTTGAGGTTGCGGGCGATGAGGTTGGGGCGGTAGTCGAGCTCGTCCAGCGCGGCCTGCACGCGTGCGCGCAACTCGTCCGACACTGGTGCGTACCCGTTGACCACGTTGGACACTGTGCGGATGGACACGTTCGCCCGCTTGGCGACGTCACGCAGGGTTGGACCGGCCATGCGTCTCCTATACCTCCGGCTGCTGGGGTTGGGAAGATCCTAAACCCGCGCTTGCATCGTTGCAGACAAGCATGCACTATGTCTGCATCGTTGCAGAGCCCTCACAACGTCTTTTCCCGGACGGCGAGGAGTACTTAGATGACCCCATCCCCCATGGATCGCCGCGGGTTTCTCAAGGGAGCCCTCGGAGTCGGAGCCCTCGCCGCCGCGGGCGGCGCGCTGACCGCCTGCGCTCCCGGCACGGGCGGCGCGGCGGCGCCGAGCAGGCTGGCCAAGCCCTCCGCCTCCGCTACGGCGGCCAAGGGCGAGATCACCGTATGGAACCGGTCCGGCGACCTGTTCAAGGTGTTCGACGCGGCGATCGGCAGATTCCGCGAGGCCTACCCGGGCGTCAAGGTCAACCACATGGCCGTGGACATCGACGCCAAGCTGGCCAATACGCTGATCAGCGGCACGGACGTGCCCGACGGCAGCTTCTGGGACGACGCCAAGATCGGCGGCCAGGCCGAGCACCTCTACGATCTCTCCGACCTGATCGCGCCCTACCGGGACCAGATCGCGCCGTACAAGCTGTCGGTGAACACCGTGGCGGGCAAGATCTACGGCGTGCCCTGGGATCTCGACCCGGGGCTGCTGTGGTACCGGGAGGACATCCTCCAGGAGGCCGGGGTCGACCCCGCCGGGCTGGCGACCTACGACGACCTGCTGACCGCGGCCGGGACGGTCCGGGACAAGTTCCCGAAGACCAAGCCCATCCACCTGGACAAGAGCCCGTTCCTCGGCCAGCTGTGGCTCGAGATGCTGGCCAACCAGCAGGGCACGAGCCTCACCGACGCGCAGGGCAAGCTGCGGCTGGACTCGGCGGAGTACCGGCGGATCTTCACCTGGATCCAGGCCGCGGTCAAGGACGGGCTCGCCACCCGGGCGCCCTACCTGGAGCCCGCCGACGTCAACACGCTCGACGGCGGCCAGCAGGTGTTCGTGCCGTGGGCGATCTGGTGGTCCTTCGCGCCGCAGCAGCTTCTCAAGGCCACCAAGGGCAAGTGGCGGGCGGCCCCGCTCCCGGCCTGGACGCCGGGCGGCCCGCGCAGCGGCGCCATGGGCGGCAGCAGCTTCGTCATCCCGGCCAAGGCCAAGAACCCGGAGCTGGCCTGGCTGCTGTACGAGTTCCTGTGCTTCGAGGAGCCCGGATACACCGCGCTGTACGGCCCGAGCAGCGTGTACCCCGGGGGCCTGTCGACGTCGGTCCCGAGTTTCACCCCCGCGCTCGATCCCGCCAAGCCGCTGTTCCAGCCGATCGACGCCCTCGGTGGTCAGGACCTGTGGAAGGTCGCCGTCGAGGCCGCCGGCACCATCCCGGCCGCGGCACCGATCCCGGCATGGTGGGCCAAGTCGGTGGACTACCTGGGCGACAACATGCAGCGCCTCATGGACGGCACGATGTCGCCCGACGACGTGATCGGCGAGTCGGCCGAGAAGATCCAGCGCAACCTGATCGACCGCTCCTGATGTCGGCTCTCACCACGATGGCGAGGTCCGGGCGGGCCGCCGGCGCGCGGCCGAGGTCGCGACGCGGCACCCGGCTGTCGCCGTACCTGTTCGTCGCCCCGTTCTTCCTGGTCTTCGCCGCCTTCGGGATCTACCCGCTCGTCTTCGCGCTGCAGCTCAGCTTCACCCGCTGGCACGGCGCCGGCGCGGCCACCTGGGTGGGCCTGGGCAACTACGCCTACCTGCTGACCAGCCCGGAGTTCTGGGCCTCGCTCGGCAACAGCGCGGTGATGTGGCTGCTCATCGTGCCGATCCAGATCGTGGCCGGGCTCGCCGGCGCGGTGCTGCTGGCCAACGCGAAGCTGCGGTTGCGCGGGCTGTTCAGAGTCGCCTTCCTCGCGCCGTTCGTGACCCCGCTGGTGGCCATGGCACAGGTCTGGATCGTCGTGTTCGACCAGGACTACGGCCTGGTCAACCACCTGCTCAACCTCGTCGGCCTGCCCGATGTGGGGTGGCTGACCTCGACGGCGTGGTCCAAGCCGACGCTCGCGCTGCTGTTCCTGTGGAAGACGACCGGATTCGCGATCATCATCCTGCTGGCCGGGCTGCAGGCGGTGCCGGCCGCCGTGTACGAGGCCGCCGCGATCGACGGGGCGTCTCGCCGGCGGCAGTTCTGGTCGCTGACCGTTCCTCTGGTGCGCCGGAGCATGGCCTTCCTCGTGGTCGTGCAGACCCTCGCCGTGTTCCAGATGTTCGCCGAGCCGTTCGTGGTCACCGAAGGCGGCCCGTACGGCTCGACCACCACCGCCGGGCTCTACCTCTACGACCACATCACCGCCTCGGACCTGGGCACCGGCGCCGCGAACTCGTTCCTGCTGGTGCTGCTGGTCTTCGGACTCTCCCTCGGCGCGGTCAGGCTGCTGCGCCCGAAAGACGAGGTGTCATGAACCAGACCAGGCCGGGCCCGGTGCAGTACGCCCTGCTGGCGCTGCTCGCCGCGGCGTTCCTCTACCCGATCTGGTGGGCGGTCAGCTCCTCGCTCAAGCCGGCCGCCGACATCATCACCGATCCCCTCTCACCGGGGCCCGTCACGCTGGACAACTACAGGGCGATGTTCGCCGACGTGCCGATCGGCACCGGCTTCGCGAACACCGCGCTGGTGCTGGCCGTCAAGGGCGCGATGACGATGTTCTTCTGCCCACTGGCCGGATACGCCTTCGCCAAGTACGCCTTCCCCGGCAAGAACCTGCTGTTCGGGATCGTGCTGCTCACCCTCATGCTGCCGACCCTGGTGCTGATCATCCCGCTGCTGCTGGAGATGAGCGCTCTCGGCTGGGTCAACACCTACCAGGCGCTGATCCTGCCGGGCAGCATCGACGCGTTCAGCATCTTCTGGATGCGCCAGACCATCGCCGCCATCCCCGACGAGCTGATCGATGCCGGACGTGTGGACGGCGCGAGCGAGTTCGGCGTCTTCGCCAGGGTCGTGCTGCCGGTGATCCGCCCCGGACTGGCCGCGCTGGCCGTGCTGACCACCATGAACATCTACAACGACTTCGTCTGGCCGGTCGTCGCCGTCAACGACACCTCGCACCAGACGCTCCAGGTGGTGCTGTCCACCCTGGCGCAGAACGTCACCGGCAACCGGATCGGCGCGGACTTCGCCGCCGTCTGGGGCGAGTTGCTCGCCGCGGGCAGCATCGCCATGCTGCCGCTCCTGGTGATCTTCGTTCTCCTCCAGCGCCACTTTATCAACGGCATCCTCGCCGGCAGCGTCAAAGGCTGACCAGGCACATCTCTCATGAAACGGAGCACCATGACCCCGCGCGCGGAATACCCCCGGCCCCACTTCGACCGATCGCACTCCTGGTCAAGCCTCAACGGCGAGTGGGACTTCCGGGCCGACACCGAGCAGGGCTGGAATCGGACCATCACCGTGCCCTTCGCCTGGGAGACCCCCGCCTCCGGCGTCGAGGCCCACTGGCTGCCCGTGGCCTGGTATCGCCGCCGTGTCACCGTGCCGGCGGCCTGGGCGGGGCAGCGGGTCGTGCTCCACTTCGGCGCCGTGCACCACGAGGCCACCGTGTGGGTCAACGGCGTCGAGGTGGCCGCGCACCGCGGCGGCTACACGCCGTTCGAGGCCGACGTCACCGAGGCGTTGCGCGAGGGCGAGCAGGAGATCGTGGTGCGGGTCGCCGCGCCGCTCGACAAGCGGGACATCGCGCACGGCAAGCAGCGCAGCGTTCCCCGCGACGACTTCGACGGCGTGTGCTTCACCCCCTCGTCGGGCATCTGGCAGAGCGTCTGGATGGAGGCGCGGCCGGTCACCCACCTCGCCGCGCTGAAGCTGCGCCCCGCCGAGGGCCTGACCGGCATCGTGGCCGAGGCGCGCGTCGAGGGCCCGGTGGCGGAGACCAGGCTGCGACTGTCCGTACGCGGGTGCGACACGTCGATCGAGGTGCCGGTCGGTCACGGGCCGGTGCGGGTGGAGCTGCCGATCGAGGAGCCGCGGCTGTGGTCGCCGGACGACCCGCACCTCTACCACGTGGACGCCGAGCTCGTCTCGCCCGGCGGCACCGACCGGGTCACCGGGTACACCGGGCTGCGCACGATCGACGTGGTGGGGGAGGATCTGTACCTCAACGGCCGCCGGCTGTTCGTACGCGGGGTGCTCGACCAGGGCTACTGGCCGCGCACCGGCATCACGGCCCCCGACGACGCGGCGCTGCGCCGCGACATCGAACTGGCCGCCGCCGCGGGGTACAACCTGGTGCGCAAGCATCTCAAGCTGGAGGATCCCCGCTTCGTCTACCACGCCGACACCCTCGGCATGCTGGTCTGGGCCGAACCCGCCGCCACCGGGCGCTTCTCACCCGAGTCCGTGGCCGCTTTCGAGGAGCAGATCGCTCCCATGGTCGAGCGCGACGGCAACTCCCCGGCGATCGTCATCTGGGGCCTGTACAACGAGGAGTGGGGCCTGGACTGGGACATCCCGGGCGACCCCGCCAAGCAGCAGGCGGCCGCGCGGGCGTACGACCTGCTCAAGAGCCTCGACGCGACCCGGCCCGCCGTGGACAACTCCGGCTGGACCCACGTCAGGACCGACCTGCTCGACTGGCACTACTACGACGAGTCCGCCGCGTCCTGGGGCAGGACCGTGGCCGCGCTGCTCGACGGCGAGCAGGACGACTTCCCCGTGCGGCTCGGCCCCGACTTCGTCGTACGCAAGAAGCTGGCCGGCACGCCGTCCCAGCCCCTGCGCGGGCTCCCCAACCTGAACAGCGAGTACGGCGGCGGCTTCACCTCGGTGGAACGCGCCTGGCATCTGCGCTGGCAGACCCAGGAGCTGCGCCGCCACGACCGGCTGGCCGGGTACGTCTACACGGAGCTGTACGACATCGAGCACGAGTCGGCCGGACTGCTCGACTTCGAACGCCGCCCCAAGGACCTGGCCGGTGTGAACCCGGCCCATGCCAACGCCACCACGACACTCGTGCTCGACGTCGTCCCGGTCGCGCCCGGCCGAGACCTGCTCAGCACCTCGCGCGAGGTCGCCGTCGGCGTGCGGGTCTCCCACCACGGCGCCGAGCCCGTGACCGGCCACCTGCACACCGCCTGGACCCCGGTCTTCGGCCCCGCCCCCGAGAGCCCGGGAGAGCCGGGCCCCGCCGCGGAGGCGAAGCCGTTCCTGCTCGGCGCGCCCACCCAGGTCCGCGCCGTGCTTCCGGACGGCTGGACCAGCGGGCGGCTGCACATCGCTCTGGTCGGCGACGGGGCCGTCGTCGCCCGCTCCGCCCTGGACGTGGACACCCACACCGCCCTCGTCATCGGCGACGACGCGCGGGCCCGCGCCTGAGGCGGTGAGGGGGTGAGCCGCCGGGCGAGCCCGGCTGCCGGCCTGATCGTCATCGGTCCGCGCCGGGTTGTCCCCCCTCGTCCGCGGCGACCGCGCCCGGGCTCGCGCCGCCCAGCGGGATGCGCAGGGTGACGGCGCCGCGCAGGTCGAGCCAGGCCGCGTCCGGGCTCAGGACCAGGCGCAGCACGACCTCCTCGCATCCCGGGCAGCGGGCGACGAGGCCGGGGGCCCGGTCGTAGACGCGCAGGGAGGCCACCGGGCCGGTCAGGCCACAGGCGGCGCAGCGGCTGACGGCGGCCGAGACGTCGGCCGCGAAGATCTCGGCCAGCGGACCGGCCAGTGCGTTCCCGTCGAGGTGGTCGGCCTGCATGTCAGTCTCCCGTGGGGCCGAAGCGTTCGGTTCTGATGCGGGCGGGGTCGTGGCCGAGCCCCACCAGGAGCGCCGCCGCGGCCTCCACGAAGCCGGTGGGGCCGCACACGTAGCAGTCGGCCTCGACGTACGGGCCGAGATCGGCGGCGGTGAGGCGGCCGGGCGGCCTCGGGTGCCCCTCGGGGACCCGGCGCGTGTAGGCGAACGTGACCGACACGCCCGGATCCGGCCTCAGCAGCTCGTCGGCGTAGCAGAGCCGCTCGGGCGAGCGCACGGCGTAGACCAGCCGGAACGGCGTGTCCGCACCGGCGGCGCGGCGGGCCCTGATCATGGCCATCAGCGGCACGATGCCCGCGCCTCCCGCGACCAGCAGCACCGGCGCGGGGCCGTCCGGGCGCCAGACGAACCAGCCGCCCACCGGGCCGCGCAGCTCCAGCTCGTCGCCGGGCTCCATGTCCAGGGTGAGGTACGGCGAGACCTCGCCGTCGGGCACCCGCTGCACGGTCAGCTCCACGCCACCGGGCCCGGCGAGGGAGTAGCTGCGGCGGGCGGAGTAGCCGTCTTCGGCGGTGAGCTTGACGTCGACGTGCTGACCGGCCAGGTGGCCCGGCCAGCCGGGCACGTCGAAGAGCAGCGTGCGGGCCGTGGCGTTCTCGTCGCGCACCTCGACCAGGCGCGCGACGTGCCATCTAGTCATCGGCGTAGCGCTGCTCGCGCCACGGGTCGCCGTAGTTGTGGTAGCCCGCGGTCTCCCAGAAACCCGGCCAGTCCTCGGTCAGCAGCCGGATGCCGCGCACCCACTTCGCCGATTTCCAGAAGTACAGATGCGGCACCAGCAGCCTGGCCGGTCCGCCGTGGCTCGGCGTCAGATCCTCGCCCTCGTAGCGGTAGGCGATCCACGCCTTGCCGTCCAGCAGGTCGTCGAGCGGCAGGTTCGTCGTGTAGCCGCCGTACGAGTGGACCAGCGCGTAGTCCGCCGTCGACTCGACGTCCTCGAAGAGCACGTCGAGGGAGACGCCCCGCCAGGTGGTGCCGAGCTTGGACCAGCTGGTCACGCAGTGGATGTCGACGGCCGGCTCCTCGTACGGCAGCGCCGTCAGCTCCTGCCACGTCCACCGGTGCGTCTGCCCGGCCTCGGTGTCGATCGTGAACTCCCACCGGTCGAGCGGCACGTGCGGCGTGGGCCCGGCCGACAGCACGGGGAAGTCCTCGGTGAGGTACTGGCCGGGCGGGAGCCGGTCGTCCTCGCCCCTGCGTCTGCCGCGGAACCCGCGGGTGAAGGTGGTCACCGGAGGATCGTAGAGTCCGGCGGGACGCCCGCACCGCCCGGGGGCGGGGGAAACCTCCGGAACCCGGTCACGGCGTCAGGACGACCTTGTTGCACTCGTCCTGCTTGTCCCTGAACAGCTGGTAGCCGCGCGGGGCCTCGTCGAGCGGCAGGCGGTGGGTGATCACGAAACTCGGGTCGATGTCGCCCTCGCGGATCCGCGCGAGCAGCGGCTTCAGATAGCGCTGCACGTGGCACTGGCCGGCCTTCAGCGTCAGCGACCGGTTCATGACCGCGCCCATCGGGAACTTGTCGAGGAAGCCGGCGTAGAGCCCGATCACCGCCACGATCCCGCCGTTCCTGCAGGACATGACGGCCTCGCGCAGGGCGTACGGCCGGTCGGTCTCCAGGCGGGTCGCCTGCTTGGTGCGGTCGTAGGCGTACAGCGCGGGGTTGGCGTAGTGGGCCTCCATGCCGACGGCGTCGATGCACGCGTCCGGGCCGCGGCCCGCGGTCAGGTCGAGCAGGGCGTCCCTGACGTCGACCTCCTCGTAGTCGAGCGTGGTCGCGCCCGCGCGCTCGGCGATCCGCAGGCGGTAGGCGAAGCGGTCGATGCAGACGACCTGCTCCGCGCCCATGAGGTAGGCGCCGGCGACCGCGAACTGGCCGACCGGTCCCGCTCCCCACACGGCGACGACGTCGCCGGGCTTGATGTCGCACATCTCGGCGCCCATCCACCCGGCGGGCAGGATGTCGGACAGGAACAGCACCTGCTCGTCCGCCAGCCCGTCCTCGATCTTGATAGGGCCGACGTCCGCGAACGGCACGCGGGCGTACTCCGCCTGGCCGCCGGGGTAGCCGCCCAGCATGTGGGAGTAGCCGAAGGCGCCGGCGGGGGAGTGGCCCAGGAACCTCTCCGCCAGGCCGGCATTGGGATTGGAGTTCTCGCACACGGAGTAGAGGCCGAGCGCGCAGGCGGCGCATCGGCCGCAGGCGATCGGGAACGGGACGACCACGCGGTCGCCGACGTGGAGGTTCCGCACGCGGGGGCCCACCTCCACGACCTCGCCCATGAACTCGTGGCCGAGGATGTCGCCCTTCTTCATCGTCGGGATGAACCCGTCGTACAGGTGGAGGTCGGAGCCGCAGATGGCGGTCGAGGTCACCCGCACGACGGCGTCGTGGCCGTTCAGGATCCGCGGGTCGGGCACCTCGCGGACCTCGACGCTGCCGCGGCCCATCCAGCAGTTGGCCTTCATGGCGACTCCTCACCGCACCGGCCGGGCCGGACGCCGTCTCAGCTGCCGCACGGCCCGCGCCCCTTCCGGGCTGCCCTCCGACCGGACGACCTCGCCGGTCTCCATGACCTGCTTGAACCGGCGCAGGTCGTCGCGCACCTGCTGCTCGGGGTGCTCGCCCAGCAGCCTGGCGACGGCGAGGCCGGCCCTGCCTCCGGGCGGGTCGTACCGCAGGTGCACCCGCACCTCGGTGCCGCGCCCGCCGGGCGCCTCACAGAACCGCACGGTTCCGCTGTTCGGCACCAGGGCGGTGCCCGTCGAGCGCCAGGAGATCACTTCGTCCCGGAGATCCTCGACGATCTCCGCGTCCCACTCGACCGCCTTCCCCGCGGGGCCCCTGGCCGTCCAGTGGGTGACGCCGCCGACCGTCGTCACACTTTCCACGTGCGTCATGAAGGTCGGCAGCCGCTCGAACCGGTGCCAGAACCGGTACACCTGGTCACGGGGGCGTCTCACCGTGACGGCGGCGTGCAGGTCCAGTCCTTCGTCGGGTGCGGCCTCGGGGCGCCGCCCGCATGCCCGCGCCGCCGCGTACACGCCGGCTCCGGTGGCGGCGACCGCTCCCGCCACCGCCGCCGGGGGGCCGAAACGCCGGACGGTGGACGGCGCGGCGAGCCGTACGCGTTCGAGGGCGGGACCCATCCGTTCCATCGCGCCGGACAGCGCCCGGGAGAGCCGCTCGGATGCGGGCTGGTGTTCTCCGGTCATGTCGGCTCGCCTCGCTCCCCGCTCGGGACGTAGGTGATGATCAGTGATAGACGGCGACGAAGCGGTCATAGGGCCGTACCCGCGATTCTCCGCTCGACACACCGCGGCCCGACTCTCAGCGACACGGGGCTCGGCGGCACAGGGCTCGGGCGACACGGGGCCCGCTGCTCCTCGTCCGGCGATGCAGCGACCTGCTGGAGAACGGCTCAGGCGAGGCCGGCAGGCACCGGTTCGTCGCGCATGCGGGCCGTGTCGTCCCGTTCACGCGTCCTGCAGGGGAACGACCCTGCGGAACTTGCCGCCGGGCGACTGCTCGGGTGGCTCCTCGGCGCGTTCGAGCGTGACGTGGCCGGCGTTGTGCGCGGCCAGCAGCCGACCGATCTCGTCGCGCACCGCCTGCCACACCTGCTCGGGGTCGGCGCCGTCCGCGGGCTTCAAGCGTACGCGCAGGGTGGTGGACGCGGTCTGGACGAGCTGGAACTGCTCGATGCCGGGGAGACGGTCCAGCAGGGTGCCGAAGAGCATCGGGGAGATGCCGGCGTGCCCGCCGCCGCCGGTGGGGATGGCGAGCATTTCGGCCGCGCGGCCCTGCACCCGGACGGCGGGCAGCGGGCTGCCGCACGGGCAGGGGCCGGGGCGCAGCAGGACGTTGTCGCCCAGGTCGTAGCGCAGGATCGGCTGGACCTGGTTGGCGAGGTTGGTCAGCAGAACCGTGTGCGACGGCTGACCTGGCGGGACGGGCCGGTAATCGGCGTCGACCGGCTCCAGCACGGCCCAGTCGCTGTTGACGTGGAGCCAGTCGTCCGCGCAGCCGTACGCGAGGAAGCCGCACTCGGTGGCGGCGTAGGCGGAGCGGACCTGGGCGTGGAAGGCGCGGGCGATCCGGGCGCGGTTGTCCGCGGTCAGCGCCTCGCCGCCCGCGATGACCATCCCCGGGTGAATGCGCAAGCGGCCGGCCTCCTGCTCCCCGGCCAGCAGCCCGAGCATGCCGGAGAAGCCGGTGAGCGAGCTGGGCTTGTAACGGTCGAGCTCGGCGGCCAGGTCCGCGAGCGGCTGGTGTATCGAGAACTCTCGCAGCATCCAGCCGAGCCGCGGGTGGTCGTGGCGGAACCGCGCAGCCGACGCGACGGTGGCGAAGTGGCCGCCGGGTGCGGAGACGATGGCCGTGCGGCCGGCGCCGCGCAGGAGGCGCAGGACGTCTCCGGCCCCCAGCCCGGCGCTGGCCCGGCGTCCGACGGCGTTGCCCACGGCGACGCTCCGCTCGTCCTGCAGGAAGATGCCCCGCAGGCCGCTGGTGCCGGAGGTGGTGGTCACGAGGTAGCGCCCCTCGAACCGCTCACCCACGAGAGCCGGGTCGGCCACGAACGCCCGGGCCTTCTCGAGCGTCACGTCCCGGTCGGTGACCCACTCGTCGAAGCGGGCCATGAGCGTCTTCTTGTCGGTGACCGGGAGGAGCGCCGGGTCGGCGACATCCTCCGGCAGCGCCCGGTACAACTCGCGGAAGTACGGCGAGCGGGCGCGAGCAAAGGCCACGATCTCGGCCAGGCGGGCGTGTTGCCGCTGCCTGATCGCCGCGGGACCCTGCCGCAGGACGCGTCGTGCGTCGCGCGCGATTAGCCGCACGCTTTCGGTCATGGTGGGCCGTTCCTTCCTTCTGAGGGACCCCGGCGCGGATCGGCGGACGCCGCTCCCGCCCTGGTGGACGACTCGCCCGGATGATTCGCCCGAATGACTCGCCGGAAGCGCGTCACGGAGCGCCGGTGTCCGGCCGCACCGAGAGCAGGCCGTGCAGGGCGATGCCGAGGCCGTGCCGCGCGGCCTCCCACAGCTCGTCCTGGGATCGGCCGAGCTCGACGCTCGCCAGGCTCGCCTGCTGGATGGCGCCGATCAGGGATCCGGTCATCGCCGCCGCGGTGATCGGATCCAACCGGCCGGGGAACGCCTTCATCAGCTCGCCGGCGATCCGCCGCTGCAGATCCATCATCAGGTACAGGCCCTTGGCCTGGAGCGCCGGTGTCGTCAGCACCAGCCGGCTCGCCGCCGACAACTCCTCGGGCTCCTTGCGCGGCACGGCGGGTCGGCGGCGGGCGGCGTACTCCTGGACCATCCTCGCCAGCAACTCGCCGGGCCCCTCCTGCGGCCGTCGTTCCGCGAGTGTCCCGAGCAGCAGGTCGAAGATGTGCTCGGTGTCGGCGAGCACCACCTCGTCCTTGCTGCGGAAGTAGTTGAAGAACGTCTTGGGATCGACGTCCGCCGCCACGGCGATCTGCGCGACCGTGGTCTGCTCGTATCCCTGCTCGTCGAACAGCTTCATGGCCGCGGCGACGATCCGCTGCCTGGTCAGCCGCTTCTTGCGCTCGCGACGCGACTCCTGCACGATCCGAATCTACACCATATGGATTATTCCAGCCACTGGAACTATCCAGCGACTTGCATCATCGGCTCGGGGAGGCCGAGCACGATCCCGGGCGCCGTATCCCCGGCTGCACGTCATCCCCGGCTGCATGTGGGAGAGGCCGTGTTTGCGCTGCCGGGACGGGGGTATGCGCTGCGCGACCGGGAGGCGAGGCTCATGACTGATCGCCTGTTTTCGGATCGCCGGGACGCGGGCCGGGTGCTCGCGGGACTCCTCAACCACTACCGTGGGCTGCCCGACGTCGTCGTCCTCGGTCTGCCGCGCGGCGGCGTGCCGGTGGCGTACGAGGTGGCGACCGGCCTGGGTCACCCGCTCGACGTGTTCCTGGTGCGCAAGCTCGGCACGCCCGGCCGTGAGGAGCTCGCCATGGGGGCGATCGCCGGCGGCGGGGTGATCGTGCTCGACGAGGACGTCGTGCGCGGGCTCGGTCTCCAGTCCGACACCATCCGGCAGGTCGCCGAGCGGGAGGCCCGCGAGCTGGCGAGGCGGGAGCGGAGCTACCGGGGCGACACGCCCGCCACGGACCTGCGCGGCAAGATCGTCATCATCGTCGACGACGGGCTGGCGACCGGGGCGAGCATGCGCGCCGCCGTCCGCGCGGTCCGGCAGCGGAAGCCGGCCAGGATCGTGGTCGCCGTGCCCGCCGCGCCGGAGTCCACCTGCCAGGAGCTGTCCTCCCTGGTGGACGAGGCCGTCTGCGCGACCACTCCGACCCCGTTCTTCTCCGTGGGGGAGTCGTACTGGAACTTCACCCAGACCGCCGACGAGGAGGTGCGCAGGCTCCTCCGCGCGGCGGCCTCGGCGCGGGCCGGGGCCCCACCCGCCCGGACCGACCTCGCGATCCTGCGCTCGGAGCTCGTGCCCGCACAGGACGGCGTCCCCTCGGACGAGGTGCTGTTCGGCATCGTCGGCGACGCGCGGTTCGTGCTGATCGGCGAGGCGTCGCACGGCACCCACGAGTTCTACGCCGCGCGTGCCCGGATGACGCGGCGGCTGATCGAGGAGAAGGGCTTCGTCGCCGTGGCCGTGGAGGCCGACTGGCCCGACGCGTACCGGGTGAACCGGTACGTCCGGGGGCGCGGCGGCGACGCGACCGCCGAGGAGGCGCTCGGCGGCTTCCAGCGCTTTCCGGCATGGATGTGGCGGAACGCGGACGTGCTGGAGTTCGCCGGGTGGCTGCGCGAGCACAACGATCGGCTCGACGAGCGGGCGCGGGCCGGGTTCTACGGGCTCGACCTCTACAGCCTGCACCGGTCAGCCGACGAGGTCGTCGCCTACCTGGAGAAGGTCGATCCGGGCGCGGCGGAACGGGCCCGCGACCGCTACTCCTGCTTCGACCACAGCGACGGCGACGACGGGCAGGCGTACGGCTTCGCCGCCGCCTTCGGCGCGGGGGAGTCGTGCGAGCGGCGGGTGATCGACCAGCTCGTCGACCTCCAGCGCAACGCGCTGCGCTACCAGCGGGCACAGGGGCTGCTCGGCGAGGACGAGTTCTTCCACGCCGAGCGGAACGCCGCGGTGGTGGCGGCCGCGGAGCGCTACTACCGCACGATGTTCGGCGGCAGGGTGTCGTCGTGGAACCTGCGCGACCGGCACATGGCCGACACCCTGTTCGCGCTGGCCGAGCACCTCGGCTGGCAGCGCGGCGAGCCGGCGAGGATCGTGGTGTGGGCGCACAACTCCCATCTCGGCGACTCACGGGCGACGGAGATGGGCGCGCGCGGCGAGCTCAACCTCGGCCGGCTGGTGCGCGAGCACAACCCGGAGGACTGCCGGCTCATCGGCTTCACCACCTACACCGGCACCGTCACGGCCGCCGACGACTGGGGCCGCCCGGCCGAGCGGAAGAACGTGCGACCGGCGCTGCCCGACTCGGTCGAGGAGCTGTTCCACGAGGTCGGGCACAAGGAGTTCCTGGTCGACTTCACGCGTTCGGCCGGCGCGGCGGACCCACTGCGCAGGGCGCTGCTCGAACGGGCCATCGGCGTCGTCTACCGTCCGGGCACCGAGCGGCAGAGCCACTACTTCCAGACCCGCCTGCCCGACCAGTTCGACGCGGTGATCCACATCGACGAGACCGGCGCGCTGGAGCCCCTGGAGCGTACGGCCCGCTGGGAGCGCGGAGAGGTCCCGGAGACCTACCCGGTGGCGGTCTGAGATCCGGACGGCGAGGGCGGCGACGCGTCTCGGAACCTGGAGCGGTTTGCCGGACCGGCAACACGATTCACGGCGGCGGCACGGCCCGGTGGATGATCCACGCAGGAACCACCAGGACTTTTGGAGGAATCGATGGCGCAGCCCGCCCCCGCTGCGGCGATCACACATCGTCTGGTCCCGTCTCCCGCCGGTCGCATCCACGTGGTGGAGCAGGGCTCCGGGCCGCTGGTGCTGCTGGTGCACGGGTTCCCGGAGTCCTGGTATTCCTGGCGGCACCAGATGCCGGTGCTGGCCGCGGCCGGTTACCGGGCCGTCGCCCTGGACGTCCGGGGCTATGGCCGCTCCTCCAAGCCCGGGGACGTGGCCGCGTACCGGATGCTGGAACTGGTCGAGGACAACGTCGCCGTCGTGCACGCCCTGGGCGAGCGGACGGCGGTGATCGTGGGCCACGACTGGGGCGCGACCATCGCCGCGAACTCCGCCCTCGTGAGGCCCGAGGTCTTCCGCGCGGTCGGGTTGCTGAGCGTGCCGTACGCCCCGCGCGGCGGCCCGCGGCCCAGCGAGGTGTTCGCGCGGATGGGCGGAGAGGAGGAGTTCTATGTGCGCTACTTCCAGGAGCCCGGCCGGGCCGAGGCCGAGATCGAGCCGGACGTCCGCGGCTGGCTCGCCGGCTTCTACGCCGCCCTGTCCGCCGACACCATGCCGCCCGACGGCGCCCCGGACCCGCATTTCGTGTCCCGGGGCGGCAGGTTGCGCGACCGCTTCCCCGCCGACCGGCTGCCCGCCTGGCTCAGTACGGACGATCTCGACGTCTATGCGGCGGAGTTCGAACGGACCGGCCTGACCGGGGCGCTGAACCGCTACCGCAACATGGACCGGGACTGGGAGGACCTCGCCGGGTTCGACGGTGCTCCCATCACGCAGCCGTCGCTGTTCGTCGGCGGCGCGCTGGACGCCTCCACCACCTGGATGGCCGACGCCGTCGCGGCCTACCCGGTCACCCTGCCGGGCCTGGTCTCCTCGCGCGTACTCGACGGCTGCGGCCACTGGATCCAGCAGGAACGCCGAGACGAGGTCAACGAGATCCTCACCGGCTGGCTCGCCTCCCTGCCTGCCTGCCTGAACTCCTGCCTGCCCGTCTGAAATGGCGAACGTCCGGGCCGGCCCCGTGCGGGCCGGCCCGGACGTCATGTCACGCTCAGACCAGGTCGAACCGGTCGAGGTTCATCACCTTGTCCCACGCCCGGACGAAGTCCTTCACGAACTTCTCCTTGGCGTCGTCGCTCGCGTAGACCTCCGCGACCGCGCGCAGCTCGGAGTTCGCCCCGAAGACGAGGTCGGCCCGGCTGCCGGTCCACTTGACCTCGCCCGTAGCGGCGTCGCGGCCCTCGAACGCGGTCTGGTCCTCCGACGTCGACTTCCACTCCGTGCCCAGGTCGAGCAGGTTGACGAAGAAGTCGTTGGTCAGGACCCCGGGGGTCTCGGTGAAGACGCCGAGCTTCGTCTGCTGGTGGTTGGCGCCCAGGACGCGCAGGCCGCCGACGAGGACGGTCATCTCCGGGGCGCTGAGGTTCAGCAGGTTCGCCCGGTCGACCAGCAGGTATTCGGCCGGCAGGCGGTTGCCCTTCCCGTGGTAGTTGCGGAACCCGTCGGCGCTCGGCTCGAGCGCGGCGAACGACTCGACGTCCGTCTGCTCCTGCGACGCGTCCACGCGGCCCGGCGTGAAGGGGACCTCGACGTCGAAACCGGCGTCCTTGGCGGACTTCTCGACGGCGGCGCACCCGGCGAGCACGATCACGTCGGCGAGGGAGACCTGCTTGCCACCGGTCTGGGCGGCGTTGAACGACTGCTGGACGCCCTCCAGGGTGCGCAGCACGGTCGCGAGCTGGTCGGGGTCGTTGACCTCCCAGCCGCTCTGCGGCTGCAGGCGGATGCGCGCGCCGTTGGCGCCGCCGCGCTTGTCGCTGCCGCGGAAGGACGCGGCCGACGCCCACGCCGTGGACACGAGCTCGGAGACCGACAGGCCCGAGGCGAGGATCTGGTCCTTGAGGGCGGCGATGTCGCCGGCGTCGACGAGCTCGTACGTCCGCTCCGGGAGCGGGTCCTGCCACAGGAGCACCTCGGACGGGACCTCCGGGCCGAGGTAGCGCGCGACCGGGCCCATGTCGCGGTGGGTCAGCTTGTACCACGCGCGGGCGAAGGCGTCCGCGAACTCGTCGGGGTTCTCGTAGAAGCGCCGCGAGATCTGGCCGTAGATCGGGTCCACCTTGAGCGCGATGTCGGTCGTCAGCATGGCCGGTGCGTGACGCTTCGACGGGTCGTGGGCGTCGGGAACGGAGCCCTCACCGGCGCCGTTCTTCGGCTTCCACTGCCACGCGCCGGCCGGGCTCTTGGTCAGCTCCCACTCGTAGCCGAACAGGTTCCAGAAGAAGTTGGTGGACCACCTGGTCGGCGTCGAGGTCCAGGTGACCTCGAGACCGCTGGTGATCGTGTCGCCGCCCTTGCCGGTGCCGTAGCTGTTCTTCCAGCCCAGGCCCTGCTGCTCGATCGGAGAGGCCTCGGGGTCGGGGCCGACGTTGTCGGCCGGGCCGGCTCCGTGGGTCTTGCCGAAGGTGTGACCACCCGCGATGAGGGCGACCGTCTCCTCGTCGTTCATCGCCATGCGGCGGAACGTCTCACGGATGTCGCGGGCCGCGGCGAGCGGGTCCGGGTTGCCGTTCGGGCCCTCCGGGTTGACGTAGATGAGGCCCATCTGGACCGCGGCGAGCGGGTTCTCCAGCTCACGGTCGCCGCTGTAGCGCTCGTCGCCGAGCCAGGTGGTCTCCGGGCCCCAGTAGACGTCGTCGTCGGGCTCCCAGGCGTCCACGCGGCCGCCGGCGTAGCCGAAGGTCTTGAAGCCCATCGACTCCAGGGCGACGTTGCCGGTGAGGACCAGGAGGTCGGCCCAGGAGATCTTCTTGCCGTACTTCTTCTTGACCGGCCACAGCAGCCGGCGGGCCTTGTCGAGGTTCGCGTTGTCCGGCCAGCTGTTGAGCGGGGCGAAGCGCTGCTGGCCCGAGCCGGCGCCGCCGCGGCCGTCGCTGATCCGGTAGGTGCCCGCGGCGTGCCACGCCATCCGGACCATGAGCGGCCCGTAGTGGCCGAAGTCGGCCGGCCACCAGTCCTGCGAGGTCGTCAGCACCTCCGCGATGTCCCGCTTGACCGCCGCGAGGTCGAGGGACGTGAACGCCTCGGCGTAGTCGAAGTCCTGACCGAGGGGGTTGGCCACGGCGGGGTTCTTGGCGAGGATCTTCAGGTTGAGGCGCTCCGGCCACCACTGGTGGTTGGCGCTGCCCTGGGTCGGGTGCGGGGCGCGCGTGTGCGCGACCGGGCAGCCGCCTTCGCCCTCCGTCTTCGGGTCTACAACGATTGCGTCGTGGTTCTCAGTCAAGGCAATCCTTCTGGACTAGCTGGATCATGGGGCTCAGGAAGTGCGAACGGTGGAACAGCCGGGGCACAGGCCCCAGTAGATGACGTCGGCCTCGTCGATCGTGAAGCCGTGCGTGTCGGACGCGGAAAGGCACGGCGCCTCGCCGACCGCACAGTCGACGTCGGCGACGACACCACACGACCGGCACACGACGTGGTGGTGGTTGTCGCCGACGCGGCCCTCGAATCGCGCCGGGCTGCCGGCCGGTTCGATGCGGCGCACGAGTCCCGCCGCGGTGAGCGCGTGGAGAGCCTCGTACACGGCTTGCAGGGAGACGTGGCCCACGCGATCGCGCACCCCGGAGGCGATCGCCTCGACGTCGAGGTGGTCACCGCTGCGGACGGTCTCGAGCAGTGCGACGCGGGCGGCCGTCACCCGCAGGCCGGCCCCTCGCAGCTCCTCGGCGGGCGTCGGAGTCCTGGGCGCGATCATGGGACTAACCCTATCGCCCTAAACACGAAGAGTTCAAGAGAGCGAATCACCCAAATGTCTAGGTCTCTCAGGTGATGTCCGTCTCACTGCGGCATGCGCACCTTGCGAGCGATGCCGGGGGTGTCACGGACATGCCGATGCCCGCCCCCGGTAGATCGGGGGCGGGCACCGGGAGCCGGAAGCCTCACTTGAGGATCGGGAAGCGGCGGACCAGGGGAGTGGCGGCCCACTGTGTGCCGAGTCCGAGGGTGGTGCCGGCGCCGGTGAGGGTGAGGCCGGCCAGGACGATGGCGTAGACGATGTGCTCGTCCAT
>NZ_BSSF01000026.1:0-72552 GCF_030268985.1 Microbispora sp. NBRC 16548 | reverse complement strand
TGTCCGCCGACGACCAGACGCGCCAGTCCTTCATGGTGAAGTACGTCGATCCGTCCTCGTCGTGTCCGGTGTAGAGGTAGACCCGGCCGTTGTAGACCAGCGGCGCCGGGTCGGCGGTGTAGATGGTTTGCACGATCGGGTTGTCCGCCCGGGCCGCGCCGGCCGGGAGCAACGCCAGCACGCACAGCAGGCCCACCATCCAGGCGACCGTGCGTCTGGACAGTGAAAAAGCAGATCTCACATGCGCCTCCTCAGGTGGTGGTCGCTCTCCGTGCGCTCGAATCGGAGTTAAAGTAATGTGAGCGTTAACAATTCATGGAGGGCGACCGCGGTCATGCGGCGGAGCCAATCCCATGCATGAGGGCCGGTCAAGGTGCCGGGCTCACCGAAGCGGCGGTCAGCGGTCGTATCACCTGTGCCGAACTGGGTTCGGAGTTTCGCCGAGCGGGCCACCGCGTGTGAAAGTTTCACCTTTGAGAGAATTAACGTACGGGCACGTGGTCGATCTTTCCGAAAGGGCCGGCGTCGAAGGTCACGCTCGTGACGCCCGGCGGCGGCGCCGGCACGTAGAAGAAGCCGCGGTTGCCCGTGCCCGGCTTGACGTTGAACGTCGCCCAGCCCGGGTCCACGTAGTCATCAGGGCCCCGCGGGTCGTCCGGTCCCATCCGTACGGCGCGATAGACGGTCCGCGAGGCGGGACCGACGACCGAGAAGCCGGTGTACCAGCCGCCGATGTAGGCGATGTCCCCGCCGTACCCGGTCCCCGCGCCGAGGTCCCCCGGGCCGAGATTGACGATGTCGAACACCGCGACGAGGTAGGCGCCGTCGCGGTAGAAGGGCTTCACGTCGATGCGCAGTCGCTGCCCGGACGGCTGCTTTGCGGAGGTCCGGCTGGCGACGGTCTCGCCGTCGTCCGCGTGGAACGGGGCCGGCCGTCCCCCGCCTGCGGCGGGCTCGGCGGCATGGGTCCCGGCGGTTTCCGAGGCCGTGGAGCCGCCGGTCGGTTGCTTGATCCGATAGGAGATCTCGACGCGCCGGTTCTCGGCACGCGCCTCCTCGTCGTCCGCCCCGCCTTCGCGGGCGACGGGCTCGGTCTCGCCCTTGCCCGTCGCGCGGTAGCGGTACGCGCCGCCGAGGCGCGCCTGCAGCTCCTTGCGTACGGCCTCCGCGCGCCGCAGGGACAGGGCCATGTTGTACGCGTGCGTGCCCTTGCCGTCTGTGTGACCCTCGATGAGGATGGGGGGCTTGCCCGGATCGGCCTTCTCCCGGGTCTCCTTCGCGACGTCGTCGAGCACGGCCCTGGCCCGTGCCGTGAGCCTGTCCGAGTCGAAGGCGAACAGCACATCGGTGCGCAGGCCCACGGTCTCGTCGCCGCCGCTCGCGACGGTCGTCTTCTCCGCGCCCTCGGTGATGCCGTACAGGTCCTCAACGCTGCCGGTGACCCGCCCGGCCGGTTCACGCACCGGCCAGGACACCGTGGTGCCCGGCGCGGGCGTGCTGCCGGGGGCGGCCGTAGGTGACACGGCGCCGCCGGAACCGGTCCCGTCCACCACGGGCACGCCGGTGAACTCACCCGCCGTTCCCGCCGTGATCGCGGTGACCATACGGACGCTCGCCGGGATCGGCGGGTAGTACACGACGGTCTCGTAGCGCACGCCGGGCTGGTAGTAGCCGGGTTTGCTGCCCAGCGTCCCCACCTGGTCGGTCAGGGGGTGGTAGACCTTGCCGCCGACCGGGTCGATGAGAGGGATGCGGTAGCTGAGGAGGTCGCCGGCCGCCGTCCCGAACGAGTTCCCGGCGTGGCGTGCCTCGTCCTCCAGCGAGGTGACCGTGAAGCGGAGGACGGACCTGTCGGCGAACCGCTCCACCTCGCGCATCTCCACCCGCGCGTGGAGAGGGCCGGTGGGGCCGAACCACCCCTCCTTCGCCAGGGGCGGCCCTTCCTCGGCCGGCGTCGTCCCCGTGGAGGTGACGGACGGCGAGGGCCGAGCCGGGGAGGCGCCCTCGGAGGAGGCCGCCCGGGGCCCGCCGAACACCCCGCATCCGGACACCGTCAGGACCGCGACCATGGTCACTGGAAGGGTCAGCTCGCGTGAGCGCCACCGGTAAGCCATGTGCCGGAATTGTAGGGACGTGGACACGTGGCCCGTCCGAAAAAGGAGTTGAGGACGACTCTGTACTCCTCTGTACGGTTGGCGCGAGGAGGACGCCTTTCATGAGCGATCGGGTCAGGGTTGGGTTCGTCGGGCTGGGGATCATCGCCCGCAGCCATTTCGAGGTGCTCGCCGCGCGGCCCGAGGTCGTCGCGGAGTTCGCCGTCGATCCGAAGGTCACGGAACCGCCCGCGTTCCGCGGAACAACGCCCGCGCACTACCGCGACCTCGCCGAGGCGCTGGGCGCGCACCAGCCGGACCTGATCGTGATCGCCACTCCGACGCAGACGCACGAGGATCTGACGACGCAGGCGCTGACGCTGTCCTCGGCGAGAGTGCTGGTGGAAAAGCCGCTCGTCCACGATCTCGCCGCACTCGCCCGGCTCCGCGAGCTGGACGGGAAGGCCGACGTCCGCGGCCGGGTGTTCACCGCGCACCACTTCGCGTTCGCGCCCGAGGTCCGCTGGGCGGCGGAGCAGATCGCCCGGCATCCCGAGTGGGGTCCGATCACCCGGGTCACCTCGGCCTTCTACGACCCTTACATCCTGCGGGGCGAGCAGGCGTTCGCGTCATACGTGTCGAGCTGGGTGGACTCAGGGGTGAACCAGCTCAGCATGCTCGCCCGCTTCGTCGAGCCGGCCTCGCTGACCTCGCTGCGTCAGATGGACGGCGGCGCGAGCGCCTGGGCCACCTGCGAGTACCGCTCTCGCGGCAGGACCGGTCTGGCCTCGCTCCGATCGAGCTGGCTCACCGGCGAAAGCAGCAAGGGGACGACCTTCACCCTCGGCGAGACCGACGTGGAGGTGGTCATCGATCACACCGCGAACACCGGCTTCGCCGCACGGGCGGGCACCCTGCTCGCGGCGTACGGCCACGACGGCCGCACTCCCAGGAAGACGGCGCGCCACCGGCCGCTGTACGAGAGCCTGCTGTCCGACGCACCCGATCCCGTGCTCGGCTTCGACACGACCGTGACGATCACCGAGCTGCACCACTGGAGGCCCTGAGCTCCGGGGGCCGCGCCTGTCAGCCCGTCTTCGGGCAGACGGTGCCGCTCTTGGGCGCGCGCAGGGCGAGCAGGTAGTCGTCGACCGCGTTGTCCACGCACGTGGAGCCGCTGCGGTAGGCCGTGTGGCCGTCGCCGTCGTACCCGAGGAGCACGCCCGAGTTCAGCTCCGAGGCGAGCCCCTGAGCCCACTCGTACGGCGTGGCGGGGTCGCGCAGCGTGCCGACGACGAGGATCGGCGGCGCGCCGGCGGCCTTGAGCGGCTTGTCGGTGCCGACGGACTTCGCGGGCCAGTAGGCGCAGGGCAGCGATCCCCACATCACGAACGGCCCGAAGTGCGGCGCCGCCTTGGCGGCCTCGCCCGCGGCCTGCCGGTACGCGTCGAGCGCCTTGGGGAACGGGTGGTCCACGCAGTTGACGGCCATGTTCGCCTCGGTCTGGTTCGAGTACGAACCGTCGGACCGCCGGTCGACCAGGAGGTCGGCCATCTGGAGCAGGTCCGTCCCGTTGCCCTCGTTGATCGCCTTGCTCAGGGCCTCCCGCAGCCGGGGCCAGGCCGCGCGCTCGTACAGCGGGGTGGCGATGCCGATGACGGCCCACGCCTCGTTGACCACCCGGCCGTCGCCGAGGTCGTTCTTCAGCGGCTGCCGGTCGGCGTTCGCCAGCAGATCGCTGATCTCCTTCATCGCGCCGTCCACCGTACGGCTCTTGAAGGGGCAGGAGCCGTTGAGGAAGCAGTCCTCCACGAAGGCCTTCAGCGCCACCTCGAAGCCCTTCGCCTGCACCTCGTTGGACTTCAGCGACGGCACGGCCGGATCCACCGCGCCGTCGAGCACGAGTGCCCGCACGCGCTTGGGGAACAGGTCGGCGTACATCGCGCCCAGATAGGTGCCGTACGACTTGCCGAGGTAGGTGAGACCGGGGTCGCCGAGGACGCCGCGCAGGACGTCCATGTCCCTGGCCGCGTCGGCCGTGCCGACGTGGGGGAGCAGACGGGCCGACTTGGCTCCGCAGCTGTCGGCGAACAGCTTGGACTCCTTGTCGAGCGCCGTGACCTCCGCAGGAGTGTCCGGGCTCGAGTCCATCCCGATGTACGCGTCGAGCTGGGAGCCCGTCATGCACGTGACGGGGGTCGACTCGCCCACGCCACGGGGGTCGAACCCCACGATGTCGTACTGGGCGCGCACCTTGTCGCTCACCACGGATCGGGCGGCCCGCGCGTACTGGATGCCGGAGCCTCCGGGACCACCCGGGTTGATGAGCAGGGAGCCGGCGCGCTTGCCGGTGGCCGGCAGGCGGATCACGCTGAGTTCGATGCGCTCGCCTGAGGGCTTCGTGTAGTCGAGCGGCACCTGGATCTTGGCGCACTGGAAGCCGTCGCCGCACGTGCGCCACGTGGGCCGCTGCGCGTAGAACGGGCGCATTTCGGCTGTGGGCGCCTCGACCGCCGGCTGTGCCTTCGCACCTGCGCTCGGCTGCTCGGAGGTGGTCGGGGCGTGGCTGGAACACGCCGTGAACGGCAGCAGCGCGGCCAGCGCCGCGACCGCCATCCGCCGGCTCGGACCGCCGCCGTACCGCGTACGCAGCGGTGTGACCTTCGCTTTCTGTCCGGCCGATCGCATACCCGTCGTTTCCCCTGCCGTCGCCTGCGTGACGAGGAACAGCATGCCGTCTGCCGAGGGCGGGCGGCGACCTCCCGACAAGGGCCGCGAAGGATGAGGTCGAATGTCTGGCGGCCCGTGGGCGCCGTCGGGCGAGACAGGGCGCTTTTCCTGTGACAGATGCGCCTGGTATGACACGTTTCTGCTGGTCATCGGGTAAAGGGAAACCCTGTAGGCGGCTGAGTAAGTTTTACCGATCTCCGTGGTGAGCATCGGGCTCCCCGGGCGGGATCAGAGGGCCGCGACGCTCCCGGCGGCGCCGGTGCACGAGAACCGCGATGACCCTGTAGACTGTGCGAAGCCGCTCGCGGCGTGCCGCCTTAGCTCAGTCGGCCAGAGCACTTCACTCGTAATGAAGGGGTCAAGGGTTCGATTCCCTTAGGCGGCTCCACCACAAAGGCCCTCCCGGAGAACCGGCGAGGGCCTTTGCGTGTCTATCTGCGTGACTACCGTTCCCGATCACTTCTTGAAGATGCGATCCATGACCACTGCACTCTCCTGGAGGACAGGCCGGATCTGCTTGCGATAGACCAACTCGGTGACGGCCGTGCTGCTGTGGCCGACCAACCGTGAGATCTCTTCGAGCGGGATGCCGTTGTCCGAGAGCAGCGAGACGAAGCTGTGCCGCAGCTCCCGGGGAGTCCACTCCTTCGGGTTGAGATCAGTCTGTTTGATCACGGGGCACGGAACGCCCTCCGGACGTTGTGAGCGAAGGTCACCGGGCACATGGAACACGCGAAGCCGAGCTTGCCCCTCCGTCGCCGTCCCGCTGCCCCTCCGGGGCGGGTCGAAGGCAGACGGGAAGATCAGGACGGGGTAAAACGCTGGCGCCGGCGCATTCCGGAGGTCTCAGCAGAACACCAGGGGAACGCCCTGCCGGATGCACACCTGCAAGACTTCGATCAGGTCTTGTCCCCGTTCCGCGTACGCCTGCCAGTGTTCCGACGGCCTAGTACGCCATGCCGAGATGATCTCCGAGAGGCGAGGTAACACCTGGGCGCATTCAGCTGCCGTCAGATCGCCACTGTCGTCTGGATGATTCAGCAGGGGGGCGAGGATTGTCTCCACCGTGTCCCATGAGCGGTCACCGCCAAATCCGACCATCGAATCGAGGTCGAACCCCTCTGCTGTCGCCAGTTCCCTTCGGAAGTGGCCGAACCAGGTGCACGACCAGCTCACGTTACAGGTGACATCGTCGTTATCTGGAGTGAGTATCACGCCCACTCGAACACCCCCTGCATCACACCTACGGGAGATAGTAGTGCCACAAGGGAACCTCTGAGTCATGGCTGGCTCGCGGTTGTAGCTGGAAGCCACGGGTCCAAAAGGTGATGGGGCCGGGGCGCTTTCAGGGCACACCGCCTTAGAAAACGCTGGCAAGCGATGGCAAGGAACGGAAGCGTTTTCGCACGTCGCTGAGGGTGTCGAGGTTATCCGCCCAGATCACAAGCACGCGAAATCAGAACCCGGCCTACAGGCCGACTCAAGGCCTCGCCTGACTCCAACTACGGCTCCAATGGGGCATCGCTCCATCGGAACCAGGCGCGCTGTCCGTTTATGTGTAGAAGGAAGTCCGCAACAGGCAGGTCTTCGGGTGTAATCAACTCTAGTTGGTCGCTGATGCGCTCGTACACGGCTTCCCAGGCTTCGTAATCGAGGTTGCCGTCTGCCTCGATCAGGGCAAGTTCTTGCTTAAACAGCGGTTCCACGGCCGCGTACCCGGGGTAGGCGACGAAACGTCCCGACAGCCAGGGGAAATCGCCGTCGCCGTTCAGATGTATGTCACCGAGTACTTCATCGCCGCGACGCAGTTGCCAGACGCGCTCGACCACACCCAGGACCATACCCCTACCGATAAGCATCGGGCGGCAGCTAAGGGTTAGTTCCACCACCGGCGGCTCTATCTGTACAGCAGTGGCGTACAGCAACACGGCCTCACATGACCACACACCACCAGCCTTGTAACTACCCAGCGAACAGGGCGAGGAGCCCTCTACCTTGTGACTGGCTCCCTTTTGCAAGCAGGCAGTCCCGCTGCCGTGACTGCCACACCGGGTTCCTGCGAGAGGACGAACCGGAGGATGTCACTGGCGTCCGATTGGATGGGACTCATGACTGCTCATGATGTAGCCCGGCTATTACCGGATGTCCCAGTGCTTCGCGACCTGTGCCGCTCTCTAGCGGTACTGGAAGCGGTGCTGAGCCCGGACTGGGCGAGCCGCTACCACTCCTTCGATGCGAACTGGGGGCCGGGAGAAGAGATGGCCTCAATGCGGAACGGCTCGGGGGATGAGTATTCCATCGTCTTCTCAGCCGGAGGCGCGTACATTCGCGGCTTCGATCACGAGGCGGTGATGAGCCCGTACGAGAACGACGGGCCGTGGTCAGGGGTGCTCGATTCGGTCCCTCACGCCTTCCGCCACTGTGTGGAGGAGCCCGCGTTCTGCGACGAGGACGGCACGCCGATCGTGACTGCCTGCCTGTGGCGTGAGTCCGGCGATGGTCGCTGGCAGGTGGGAGAGATCGAATACCCGGACGACGAGAGCGACCCGGACGGCGCCGCGCACCTTTTCGGGCTGCTCGTCGATCCGTCGCCGGAGGCGTTCCAGCGGTTTGCCGAGGACTACTACGAAGTCCCCCTGAACCTCGGTGCGGTGCGGCACGTCTATGCCCTTCGTCCGCTGACGCAAGCGGTGGTCTATTCGCTGAATCCCGAGCTCACCTTGCAGGACCTTGCCGATGACCTTGCGGCGTGTCGGTATCCGTCTTCCAGTGAGTGATGCAGACAGTCCGGCGGGCATCCGGTGGTTTCCGCGCCGCTTTCTCCCAGTGGCCCGTCACTGATCCGTAAGCATTCGCGAGCCCGGGTGGCGGTATGGTCGCGAATGTGCTTGTGAATTTCCTTCCCGGAGCGGATCTCGATTCGCCGCCGTGCCGGGAAAACGAGGATGCGTGATTCCGCCGTGAAGGAACGCGTCGAAACGCTGATGCGGGGCGTGCCCGGCCGCTTCACCAGCGGGCTGCACTCCGAACGGGTGGCCGCCCGGCTCGGCCTGTGGCTCGGAATCAGCTTCACCCTCGCCTTCGCCACAGGCCTGTTCAGCCACTTCATGCAGCATCCCCCCGGCCGGCTGGCGTGGCCGTCCCGGCCGGTCGGGCTCTACCGAGTCACGCAGGGCCTGCACGTGATCGGCGGGCTGGCGACGATTCCGCTGCTTCTCGCGAAACTCTGGACCGTTTATCCCAAGCTCTGGCAGTGGCCACCCTTCCGGTCGTTCTCTCACGCCGTGGAACGCGCGCTCGTGCTCGTTCTCGTCGGTGCTTCGCTGTTTCAGTCGATAACTGGATTGCTGAACGTCTCGTACGCCTACCTCTGGCCGTTCTCCTTTCCGGCCGCGCACTACTGGACGGCATACCTCCTGTACGGGGCCCTGGTCATTCACGTCGTGAACGAATGGGCGAAGGTGCGCAGGCAGTTGTGGACGCGGGAAGAGGTCGAGCCACGGGAGGCGGCCACGACGCGGCGGCGTTTCCTCGGCACCGTGGCCGCTGCGTCGGGCCTCACCGTCCTGTTCACGGTGGGCGAGACGTACGCGCCGCTTTCCGGCCTTGCCCTGCTTGCGCCGCGCGATCCGCATGCCGGTCCGCAGGGCCTGCCGGTCAACAAGTCCGCGGCGGCGGCGGGAGTGACCGCGGTGATCCACGATCCGGGATACCGGCTTACCGTCACCGGCGCGGTGCGCACGCCGCTGGCCCTCGCGTACGACGACCTGCTGCGGCTCCCCCAGCACACCGTCCGGCTGCCGATCGCCTGCGTGGAGGGCTGGAGCGCCGAGGCCGAATGGTCGGGCATCCGGTTGCGTGACCTCGCCGCCCTGGCGGGTGTCGCGCCGGACGCCGTGCTCACGGTCGAGTCGCTGGAGAGGGGCGGGGGGTACCGGTCGAGCGAGGTGCGGCCACCGCACTGGAACGACCCGCTCACGCTGCTGGCTTTGCGGATCGACGGCGCGCCGCTCGCGCCCGACCACGGTTTCCCCGTACGGCTGATCGCGCCGAACAGGCCGGGTGTCCTGCAGACCAAGTGGGTGTCGAAGGTGGTGGCGGTGTGAACGTGGGGCGTTCGCTGGGGTACGGCCTGGGCGGCGCACTGGTCGTGGCCGGGATCGCCGGCCTGGTCGTGGACGCTCGTCTGACCGACCCGCTCGGCTGGGCCCTGTGGTTCGGCGGCCTGATCGTGGCGCACGACGGAGTGCTCGTGCCCTTGGTTCTGCTCGCCGGCGTGGCCGTCGGGAGGCTGCGCGAGCCGTCTCCGGTGCGGGCGGGGCTGACCGTCGCAGCCGTGCTGTCCCTCGTCGCCCTGCCGATGGTCGCGGGCATCGGCAGGCGGGCCGACAACTCCTCACTCCTGCCGCTGGACTACGGGCGGAACCTGCTCGTCGTGCTGGGCCTGATCGCGCTCGTGACGGCGCTCACCATGATCGCCCTGCGGCTCCGAGGGAGCCGCCGGCGCGGCTAGAAGCCCTGGACGCCGCGTACGCCGACATCGTGGTCGGCCTCTGGCGGGCTCTCTGAACGGCCCGGCGCGAGCCGTGGGAACCGACAGCGCGGGGCCGCGCTGACCGGCAGGGCGGCCCGCGCCGGCCGCGCGCTCAGCCGGCGGTGCCCGACACCGCGGCGAGCAGGCCCTCGAAATCCTCGGAGCAGGGGCCGCAGGCACGCAGGTGCGCGACGATCCCCGGGTATCGCCGCCGTGCGGTCTCCGGGTGCCGCGTCACGAGTTCGACGTACACGTGGAGCAGGTCCATCGCCTTCTCACAGCCCACGTCGCGCGGGTCGGTGCCCAGGAACCGGTCGAGCTCATCCCAGCCGTTCATGACCGCCTCGAAGTGCCGATGTCCAGATAGCCTCGGGCGACGAGCGCGGCGCGCAGCTTCCGCCTGGCGTCGAACATCGCCTTGTAGATGGCGTTGCGGTTCGTGTCCAGCTCGACGGCCAGAGCGTCCGTCGGGACGCCCTTGAGCACGATCGCGACGAAGATCTGGCGCTGCCGTTCGGTGAGTTCCTCGTCCACGGCCCGGCGCAGCGTGGCGAGCAGATCATGCCGCTCGCAGCGTTCGGCCGGGTCGAACCCGAACCGGTCCGGCAGGCGCTCCCAGTCCTCCCCCTCCAGCGACACTCCCGGGTTACGCCAGAAGTGGCGCCCGAGCTTGGCCGACACCTCCAGCACGGCGAACTTGTAGGCCCAGGTGGTGAACCGGCTCTCACCGCGGAACTCACCGAGCTTCGCGATCACGGCCAGCAGGGCGTCGGCCGCGGCCTGGTGAGCCACGTCGTCCAGCTCGGGTCCGGCGAGGCGCAACCGCGGGGCGCGCCTGCGCACCTCGTTGCCCGCGACGCGCAGCAGGATCGCGTGCAGCCGTTCCACGGCCGCCTCCCGCTCCACTCCGGCGCCGCCGAGCGTACGCAGCCACTCGGCCGACTCCGCGTCGCCCGAGGCGGGGGTGGCCTGGTCATCCCCGAGACCGGGATCCGCCGCCATGCGTCCGATGCTATTCGACCGCCCTCAGGAGGTAAGACCTCGGCCGGCGGTGACGCGAAGACAGTGTCAGCACATCGTCCCGACACGAGAGGAACATCGACATGACACTGCTTCACCCCGGCGACCGGTTTCCCGACCTGGCCGTGGCCCTTCCCGGCGGGGAGACCCTGCACCTGCCCGGCGCGCTGGCCGGAAGCTTCGGCGCCGTCCTCTTCTACCGGGGTTCGTGGTGCCCCTACTGTAAGGCGCAGTTGCGCGCCTTCCAGCGGTCGCTGGACACCCTCACCGGCGTGGAAGCCAAGGTGGTGGCCCTGTCGGTGGACGACGAGGCCACGACGGGGGAACTGGCCGCCACACTCCGGCTGGACTTCCCGGTCGGTCACAGCGCCGACCCGGACCTCCTGGCCCGCGCGACCGGCGCTTTCGTCAACGACGACCCCAGGTATGTTCAGTCGACCGGCTTCGTGCTCGACCCCGAGGGTCGGGTCGTCGTCAGCGTCTACTCCAGCGGCGCGATCGGCCGTCTCGTCCCCGACGACGTCGTCGGCCTGATCCGCTACATCCGGGAGCACTCGCCCGCCGCCTGAACTTCCTTGCGCGTCGCGCGCACGGGCGGGGCGACACGGGCAGGCCGGAACGTCACCGGCCTGCCCGGCCGGATCCTGGCGGCGCCGAGTCGGCTATCGCTCCTACCGCGGCGCACGGGCGGCGGTGCGGGTGACGCTGCGTGCCGACGTCCGGGGCCGACGCTGTATCGGCGATCCGGGTGACCGAATGCCGATTGCCTTCGGCTGACCTCCGTTCCTAGGGTGAGTGGCCGTGATCAACGGAACGGTGGAACCGGGTTTCGAGCACGTACGGGACGTTTTCGCCGATGTGCTGAAGCGGCAGGCTGGAGGAGCGGGGGCGGCGGTTGCCGCCCAGTTGGACGGCCGATGGGTCGTCGACCTGTGGGGCGGGCCAGGCTGGTCACGCGACAGCATCGTCATGCCGTACTCCGTGACCAAACCGTTCGCGGCGGTCTGTGCGTTGCTCCTCGTGGATCGGGGCGTGCTGGAGTTGGACGCCCCGATGCAGCGTTACTGGCCCGAGTTCACCGCGCCGGCGACCGTACGACATGTCCTGTCGCACCAGGCCGGCGTGGTGGCGCTGGACCGACCGGTGCCCACCGAGACCTTCTACGACTGGGGCCGGCTGTGCGCGCTTCTCGCCGCGCAGGAGCCGTCGTGGGAGCCGGGCACCGCGCACGGCGAGTCGGCGTTGTTCTACGGGCACCTGGTCGGCGAACTGGTCCGGCGCACCGACGGGCGGACGCTCGGCCGCTTTCTCGCCGAGGAGGTCTGCGGCCCACACGAGCTGGACTTTCACATCGGCCTCGGCCCCGCGGAACAGGCACGGGCGATCGAGCTGACCGGATTGACCCCG
Organism: Microbispora sp. NBRC 16548; assembly: GCF_030268985.1. NCBI lineage: Bacteria > Bacillati > Actinomycetota > Actinomycetes > Streptosporangiales > Streptosporangiaceae > Microbispora > Microbispora sp. NBRC 16548. Next base: position 60,768 of record NZ_BSSF01000026.1, on the reverse strand, counting down.
GCCTTCCGGGCCGCCGCGCTGGACGGCAAGCCCGACCTCTACTCCCGGGCGATCGGCAATCCGCCCGGTGCCCAGGACCCTGCCGTGGTCAACTCCGCCGCCTGGCGGGCCGCCGAGATCCCCGCTGTCAACGGCCACGGCACCGCCCGTGCAGCCGCCGGGTTCTACTCCGCGTTGCCGCGGCTGCTGTCAGCCGGCCTGCTCGCCGAGGCCACCACCGCCCAGTGCTCGGGGACGGACGCGGTCTTCGGGGCACAGACGACCTGGGGGCTGGGCTTCGGCATCGACGGTGACGACTACGGGATGGGCGGCCTGGGCGGCAACTACGCCGGAGCCGCCGGCTACTCTTTCGCCTTTCTCACTGGCCATGCCGGCGATTTCGACCGCGCCACCGACCTGGAGAACGCTCTGCGCGCCGTTCTCGGGCTGGGCCCGATTCCCGACTGACCGGCGCCCGGTCCTCAGCTCATCGCCTGCTTCAGGAGCGCTGCGATCCTCGCCTCGACGTCGGCGGTCATCTCGGTCAGGGCGTACGAGGCCGGCCACATGGCGCCTTCGTCGAGGTTCGCCTCGTCGCTGAAGCCGAGTGTCGCGTAGCGGGCCTTGAACTTCGCCGCAGCCTGGAAGAAGCAGATCATCTTGCCGTCGCGGGCGTACGCGGGCATCCCGTACCACAGCTTCGCCGTGAGGTCGGGCACCTGGGCTTTGATCAGGGCGTGCAGCCGCTCGGCGATCACCCGGTCGGACTCCGCCATTTCGGCGATCTTCGCGAGCACCTCGCTCTCCGTGTCGGCCTTGGCGCCGCGCCGAGCGCTCGTCTTCAGCTCCTTGGCGCGCTGCTTCATCGCGTCGCGCTCTTCCTCGGTGAACCCGTCGTACTTCTGGCCCTCGGGGGTGGTGGTCTTCGCGGTGTTCGACATGATGACTTCCTCTCTCTGTGAGATGTGGCTCGGGGTGGTGCTGGACGGGGGCGGTGTCACCACTGGCCCGCCTGCTGGCGGGTCGGCACGTTGAGCCGGTTGAAGGCGTTGGCGATCGCGATGTTGAGCAGCAGTGCGGCCAGCTCCTTCTGGTCGAAGTGCTTGGCGGCCATGTCCCACACCTGGTCCGGCACCGGGTCCGGGTGGTCGGCGAGCCGGGTCACGGCCTCGGTCAGGGCCAGCGCGGCGCGCTCCTCGTCGCTGAACCACGGCGTCTCCCGCCACGCGGCGACGGCGTGCACCTGGTCTGCGGTCACGCCGTGCCGCTGGGCCTGGTGGACGCCCCCGGCCACACAAGGAGCGCAGCCGTTGATCTGGCTGGCCCGCAGGTGGCTCAGCGCCAGCAGCCTGCCGTCCACTCCGGCACCCGCGATGGCGCTGTTGACCGCCATCAGGGCCTCCATCGCCTCGGGGATCAAAGCCGCCGGGTTCGGCATGCGCTCGGTCGACATCGCTTCTCCTTCGTCGCGGGTGTTTCCGACAGGAGCCATCCGACCATCGGCGTGCCGGGGCCCGCCTGGTCCGTGGGACACCGTGGGACACGCGGAACCCGGTTGACCAGCGCGAACGCATCGCCGATCCGTCTGCGTGGGCCGGGACGGGTACGGTGTTGCACGTGTCCAGCCCCCAGGAGCGACTGGTGGCTCAGCTCGCCCGGATCAAGGAGCTGAGCGGGCTCAGCCTGCGCGCCCTTGCCCGTCAGACGGAGCTGAGCAGCTCGTCGTTGTCGCGATACCTGACCGGCCAGCTCGTGCCGCCATGGGAGGCCGTCGTGGCGCTGTGCCGCGCTGTGGGACGCGATCCCCGGCCACTGCGCGCGCTGTGGGCCGAGGCGGCAGAAGCCGGCGCGGCGCCCGCCCGGCGCCGCAACGATCTGCCGGCCGACCTGTTCGACTTCACCGGCAGGGAAGCGGAGTCCGCGCTGGTCGAAGAGCTGCTGCGCACCACTGGCGCGGCCGCGGTCGACGGCATGGCCGGCGTGGGCAAGACCAGCCTGGCCGTGCATGTGGCCCATCGGCTCGTCCCCGCGTATCCGGACGGCGGGCTCTATCTCGACCTGCAGGGCTTCACCCCGGGGCAGGAGCCACTGGAGCCGCACGCCGCGCTGGGCCGGTTGCTGGGCGCGTTGGACGTCACGCACCCTCCGGCCGGCACCGCCGATCGCGCGGCGCTCTGGCGGTCGGAGCTGTCCCGCAGGCGGATTCTCGTCGTGCTCGACAACGCGGTCGACGCGGAGCAGGTGCGCCCGCTGCTCCCCGGCGCGGGGAAGTCCGCGGTCCTGCTCACCAGCCGTCACCGGCTGGTGAGCCTGGACGGAGTGCCGCCGGTGTCCCTGGAGCCGCTGACCGACGACGACGCGGTGCACCTGTTCGGCCGGGCGGCGGGGCTCTCGCTCACCGAAGAGGAAGCGGTCGGTCAGGTGCTGCGGCAGTGCGGCGGACTTCCGCTGGCGCTACGGATGGCGGGCGCGCGGCTTCGCCACCGCCCGGGCTGGACGGTGGCCGTGCTGGCCGAGCGGCTGCGTGCCACCCCCAGCCGCTTCGACTCCGCCTTCGGCATGTCGCTGCAGCAGCTCGACGCGGTCCAGCGTCGCATGTTCCGGCTGCTGGGCGTGCTGCCGGGCGCCGACTTCGACGCGGCGGTGGCGGGCGCGCTCACCGACATGCCGCCCGACCGGGCCGGCGCGTCGCTGGAGGAGCTGGTCGACGCCCACCTGGTCCAGGAGCCCTCGCCCGGGCGCTACCGGATGCACGATCTGATCCGGCAGTACGCGGCGGACATCGCCGCCGACGAGGAGCCGCGGGCCGAAGCCGCCCTGCGCCGGGTCCTCATGCACTACCTGGCGCAGGCCGTCGCCCACGAGCGGACCCTGCCCTCGCCGCACCGCAAGGAACCCTCGCCGGGAGATCCGGCGAGGGCCATGGCCTGGTTCGACCTCGAGTACGTCAACCTGGTGGCCTGCTTCGACGCCGCCGTGCGGCTCGGCGTGGACGAGGTGGTGGCCGAGCTGCCGCAGGCCATGCGGGTCTGGTTCTTCCGGCACCGCGGAACCGACGACCAGGCACGCCTGCTCGAAGCCGCCGCGGCCGCCGCGGCGCGTCTCGGCCGCGACCGGCAGCGGGCTTCGCTGCTCGCGGACCTCGGGTACGCCCGTGCCACCGCCGGACGCCTCACCGAGGCGCTTTCCGCCTACGAACTGGCCGAGCGGTCAGGGCCGGACGACGACATCGCAGCCGCCCTGGCGCTGCGGATCGGCATGGTGCGCCGGGATCTCGGTGACCTCGAAGCGGCACAGGCGCACTTCCGGCGGGCACGCGAGCTGTTCGAGAAGATCGGGCGCCAGGCGGGACAGTCCCAGGCGCTGGCCTTCGACGGATGGGTGACACTTCACCTCGGGCAGCGCGGCGAAGCCGTCGAACTCGCCCGGGCATCCGTCGCCCTGGCAGACGGGCCCGCACAGATCACCGGGCTGGTCACCCTCGGTCTCGCACTGGCGCCGGACGACCCGGCGGAGTCGCTGCGGACGCTGCGTGACGCGTTGAAGCTGTCCGAGCAGCACAATCTCCAGCACAACCAGGCGTGGTGCCACAACTGTCTCGGTGTCGCGCTGCGGATCACGGGCTCACCCGAGAAGGCGCTCGAACACCACCGGCGGGCCTTCGAGCTGCTGGAACCGCTGGCCGAGGTGCAGCTGGAGATCGATGTCCTGCACACCTACGCCGAGACGTGCCGCGCGGCGGGCCGCTATGACGAGGCGCTGACGCTGCTCGACCGGACCATCGAGCTCGCGCGTGAGCTGGGCCGGCCGTACGACGAGAAGCTCGCCCGCGCGGCGCGGGAGACCGTGCGCGCGGCCCGCTGAGCCGTCCCCGCCGTCCGTACGCGGCACCGGAACATTTCGGATGCCTTCTCATGATCCGGCCGGTTAGGTTGGGGGCCGCGGGAGGAGATGATCATGTCAGGCGAGTTGCGGACCTTGTGGCGGCCGACCGGGCCGGAGGAGTTGGAACTGGTCCGGCGGTCCGGGTGGCGGGCGTGGCCGCCGCGGCTGCCCGAGCAGCCGATCTTCTATCCCGTGCTCAACGAGGACTACGCGATCAGGATCGCCCGTGACTGGAATGCTCCCCGCTATGGGGTCGGCTATGTGACCCGCTTTCACGTGCCCCAAGACTTCCTGGCCCGCTATCCGATCCAGCAGGTCGGCGGGGAGACGATTCTCGAACTGTGGGTGCCCGCCGAGGAGCTGGACGAGTTCAACGCGCACATCTCCGGCGTCATCGAAGTGGTGCACGAGTTCCGCCCGGACCTGGACAGGACATGAGCTCGTGCCCCTGATCTCCCGTAGCGACTGCGAGGTCGACGTCCACGACGGGACCTTCTTCATCGTCGATGTGTCGTTCTCCTGGGACCCCTTCGAGCCGTCCGACCGCGGTGGCCTCAGGCTCTCGGCCGAGGACGACCTCGTGAGCCTCACGCTCGAAGTGTGGGACGACGAGCCGGGGGATCAGCGCGAGCCGTGGGCGGATGTCGTCACCCGCGTCCTTCGCTCGGAGGCCGGAGAAGTCTGCGCGGCGGAGCTGTACACGGGCGTGCAGGACGGGTTCCTGCTGCTCGGGGAGCCGGAGCGGCTATGGAACGTACGGGTGTACACACGGGCCGATGACGAAGCGGATCCGCGGGAGCAGTTCTTGGTCCAGTTCTGGCCGCGGGGGGCCTCGACCAAGATCTAGATCTTCCCTGCACAGGGTCGGCAGAGAACAAGATCCGGCCAACTGTTGGCACGGCCGCACGTGTCGTGCCGCGCCTCTCGTCCCCGTCGGACGAATCTTCCCTGCGGTGCCAGCGCCGCTCGTACGGCCTGGTGAATCGCCACGACGAGAGGACGTTCATGATGAGGCACATCCGCAGGATGTGTTACCCCGTCGCCGCCCTGGTGGCGGCGGCTGTCCCCCTGACGCTGTGCGGAGCGGTCCCTGCCGACGCCGCGCCCGCCCGTGTCGAGGCCGCGGCCACGGCGGCGCAGCGGGCCGCGGCGCCGGACCCCACGTCGTGTCCTGAGCAGGTGGCGCTGGTCAACGGCGGTTTCGAGAAGCCCGTCGTCGCCGGGACGTGGGCTTCGCTCCCCGACGCCTCGCAGAACAACCCGAACGCGGTGCCGGGCTGGCGGACGACCGCCACCGATCACATGATCGAGGTCTGGAGCCCCCGGATGAACGTTCCGGCGGTCGAGGGCGCGCAGTTCGCGGAGCTGAACGCCAACCAGGTCTCGACCCTCTATCAGGACCGTCCGACCACTCCGGGCCAGAAGCTGTACTGGCGGCTTTCCCACCGCGGGCGTCTCGGCACCGACCAGATGGCGCTGGACATCGGCGCTCCCTCGGGCCCCGCCCAGCAGGGGACCATGTCAGACGGCACCGGTAAGTGGGGCACCTACCACGGCGCCTACACCGTGCCCGCCGGGCAGACGACCACCAGGTTCGCCTTCCGTTCCATCTCCGCCGCCGGAGGCAACGCGTCGGTCGGCAACTTCCTCGACGACGTCTTCTTCGGCACCCCGCCGTGCGTCGTCGTCACCAAGTCCGCGAGCCCGCAGGGGCCGGTGAACGTCGGCGACGAGATCACCTACCGGCTGACCGCCGTCAACAAGGGTGGCGACGTCGCGCAGAACGTCCGGCTCACCGACAAGGTCCCGGCCGGGACCACCTACGTGCCCGGCTCGCTCCGCGTCGTGGGCGGCCCGGGCAGCGGCGCCATGACCGACGAGGCCGGCGACGACCAGGCCGAGTTCGACGCCGCCACCGGTGCTGTCTCCTTCAGGCTGGGAGACGGCGCCACGGGTACGACGGGGGGCCGGCTGGCCAACGACACCACCCTGCCGGACGGTACCACCGTGGAGTTCCGGGTCAAGGTCGGCAGGTCGGTCGCGGGCAAGCAGGTCGTCAACAGCGGCGCGGTCGCCTACGAGAACCGGCTCGGCCCCGAGCCCGAGCCGCTTACCTCCACCAGCGGTGACGCCGTCACCGAGGTCAACTCGGCCGTCGACCTGAGCGTGGTCAAGTCCGCGGACAAGACCGAGGTCACCGTGGGGGAGACCGTCACCTACCGCGTCACGGTCGCCAACGCCGGGCCCAACGACGCCACGGGCGTCGCCGTCAAGGACGTCCTGCCGGCCAACCTCGCCTTCCTGTCGTCCACGCGCTCGACCGGTACGTACGCCGGTGGAACGTGGACCGTGGGAACGCTGGCCAATGGCGCGACGGCCACGCTGGTCGTCCGCGCGAAGGCCACCGCGGTCGGGGAGACGGTCAACACCGCCACCGTCGGCGGCAAGGAGCTCGACCTCGATCCGGCCAACGACAGCGACACGGTCAAGGTCTGCGTCCAGCGCGAGCCGTTCTGCCCGTACTGCACGCCCGGGAGCAAGCAGGACACCGGGAAGTGACCTGCTGAAACCGGAAGCCGCCGGGACTACCGTTGTGTCGCCGAAGACGCGTCACGACGGAGAGGACCGACATGGCAGGCACGCTTCTGGACGAGCTGTACGAGGCCGAGCGGCGACTGCAGAAGGCGCAGCTCGGCGGTGACGTGGAGGAGCTCGACCGGCTGCTCGACGAGCGGCTCGTCTTCACGGGACCGCCGGACGGCCGGCTGCACACGGAGGCCAAGCAACTCGATCTCCACAACCATCGCTCGCGTACGCAGGTGATGACGAAGGTGGCCGAGGAGGACCTCACCGTCGTCGTCTCGGGGACGACCGGAGTCACGTGCTTCCTCGGCACGCTCGAAGGCACCTTCGACGGCGAGCCGTTCGCCGGCCGGCTGCGCTACACGCGCACATGGGTGCACACCGGCGAGTACGGCTGGCGCGTCCTGGCGGCCCACGCCAGTGAGACGTGACGCGAGGTTCCGAAGTCGCGAGGCCCTTCCGGACCATCCGGAGGGGCCTTCGCACGTACCGGGCCGGAAACACGCGAGCAGCGGATCGGCGGGGCTGCGCGTTCACACTGCATGGATCGTGAATCCCTGCGGCTGACGGCGCTCGCGCCGCCCGCGCCGCCCCCCGAGTCCGATCTGGCGGGGCTGTACCGCGAGCACCGGGTCGGCCTGGTGCGGCTCGCGGTGCTGCTCGTCGGCGACCTGGAATCGGCGGAGGACGTGGTGCAGGACGTCTTCGCCCGGCTGCACGGCCGGCGGCGGCCCCCGGATCTGACGCTCGCCTATCTGCGGACCTGTGTGCTCAACGGGTCGCGGTCGGTGCTGCGCCGCCGCGCGGTCATGCTGCGCCGCACGCAGCGGGTCACCGACCTCGCCGACTCGGCGGAGACCGCCGTCCTCATCGGCGAGTCCCGCAGGCAGGTGCTGCAGGCACTGGCCCGGCTGCCCCGGCGCCAGCGGGAGGCGCTGGTGCTGCGTTACTACCTCGACCTGGCGGACTCCGAGATCGCCCTGGTCATGGGGGTGGGGCAGAGCACCGTCAGATCCACGACCGCACGAGCCCTGGCCAAACTCCTGCGCGAACTGGGAGAGGACGAATGAGCGAGCGAATCAGGGAACACGGCGCCTGGCGAGGTGCTGAGTCGCGCGCCTCCGGCACGACCCGACTCCGAGCCGAAGGCGAGGAGGCGGCATGAGCACCATCGAGGATCGGCTCCGTGACGCCATGGAGGCCCGCGCGCGTACGGTGCCGGACGACGGCCTCGACCACGCGCTGCCCGCGCCACGCCGCACCCGGCCGCGCGGCCTCACGATCGCCGCCGCGGCCCTCGCGGTGGCCGGCACGATCGTGGGCGTGGCACGGCTCGCGGAGCCGTCTCAGAACCCCCGGGAGGTCGGCGTCGCCGCGACGTCGCCGAGCGGCGGCGCAACCTCGTCCGACGGGGTGGACATCTCGGTCTACCTCTGTACGGATCACTCCCCCTTTGAGGGCTGCAGGGGCGGCGCGGTCACCGCCTGGGAGCGGGAGAACATCAGCCGAGCTCTCCGGGCCCGCCGCGACGTGAAGATCGTGACGTTCGAGGACCGGCGGACGGCGTTCGAGAACTTCCGCAGATCCGAGACGAATGCGAGGCTGCTGAAGGTGACCAGGGCCGAGGACATGCCGGAGTCCTTCCGCCTGAAACTCGCCCCCGGCGCCGACCACCTGGCCGTGGCCAGGGCGGCGAGCGACCTGCTCGGGGTGTCCAATGTCGTCGACGAAGGGTGCCTGAGGGACAACCTGACCCGGCCGGCGGAAGAGGATAGACAATGCAGCTTCCGGGGCGGGGAACGCTGAGCCGCCTGGACACGTGGAAGGGGCACGGGCGGGAACGCCCGTGCCCCTCATGGCCCTACTGGATGTCAGGACCTCGCTTCCCGGCTCACGGGTCGCAGTCCTCGGCGGAGGAGCGCATCATGGGCCGGCTGTAGCTGGTGACCTGCCGTGACTCGGTGACGTACCGCGTCTCGGTGACCGGACGCCGGTAGGTCATCATGCGCGTGTAGCTGACCGGACGGCTCTCGCTGACGAAGTGCGTGGACTGCACCTCGCGAGTCTCCGGCACCATCCGGGTGTAGCTGACCGGACGGCTTTCCGTGACGAAGCGCGTCTCGGTGACCGGGCGCCGGAAGGTGACCTGGTGGGTGACCGGACGGCTCTCGGTGACGTACCGCGTCTCGGTGATGGGCCGCTGGTAGGTGACCTGGTGGGTGACCGGACGGCTCTCGGTGACGTAGCTCACCACGGGACGCTGGTAGGTGACGTATCGCGTCACCGGACGCGACTCGGTGACGTACCGCGTCTGGGTGACCGGGCGCTGGTAGGTCACCTGGCGGGTGACCGGCCGGCTTTCCATGACCATGCGTGTGTAGGTCACGGGGCGCTGATAGGACACCTGGCGCGTTTCGGTGACCGGACGCATCCGGGTGACCATCCGCGTCTCGGTGACCGGGCGCCGGAAGGTGACCTGCCGGGTGAACGTGACCGGACGGCTCTCGGTCACCATGCGCGTCTGCGTGACCGGGCGCCGGTAGGTGATCGTCCGCGTGTAGCTGATCGGACGGCTGTACGACGACTGCTCGCGGAGCGCCGGACTGCTACTCCGCAGCAATGACGAGCGCAGCGACGACTGGCGCAGTGACGACTCGCGCAGCGAGGCCCGCGAGCGGTGGTAGGCGATGTTGCTCTGGGACTGGCTGCCGCTCGACTCCTCGCTCGATGAACCTTCCTGGGCGCTCTCCCGCCCGTACCCGCTCTCCTCCTCGTACGCGCGTCCGCTCTGCTGGGCCGCCTCCTCCGACTGTTCGCCGAGGCTGGTGCCCGGCTCCTCGGCCCGCGGCGCGCTGAGCGCGGCGGCGAGGCCGGAGGGGTGGGCGGCGGTGGAGGCCGATGCGATGGCCGGCCAGAGCGTAACCGCGGACAGGACTGCCGGACCCAGCAGTAATGAGAATCGAGTGCCGTGCATAGAGATACTCCTCTCCGATCAGCGATCGGGTCGTATCTCAATCGTTGGCACACGCCGCCGGAGCCCGTCCAGGCGAGTTGACCCCTCCCGGGCCGTTCGCTGTGGCATTCCATGTGTGCCAATGGGAGTGGCTGTCGACGACGACGTCGTTGACCGGCCTCCGCTTTGCCTCCGTATTTCGCCGACAATGCGCTTCGACTAATTGCCGAGACGTTTACGGATTCGGCATTGCGTGTTTTCCGGAAAAAGCGCAGGCTCAGCGGTGGGCGATGACGGCGTACCGTTCGTCGTGGATGGGCTTGCCCCACAGCACGGGGTCGGTCAGCGGCTCCACCCCCACGCTCGCGGCGTACGGCCGCAGCACCTCGACCAGGGGTTCGGCGCTCACCCCGCCGAGCCAGGGCAGGGAGCCGGCGCCCGGCACGTACGGCGGGCCGTCCCCGGAGGCCTGCCAGTTGCCCTCGATGAGGATCAGCCGGCCGTGCGGGCGCAGCAGACTCATCCAGGTGCGCAACGCGCGCTCCGGTGCGGGCAGGGTCCACAGCAGATGCCGGGCCAGGACGACGTCGAAGGAGGTTCCGGCGGCGGCCGGCGGGTCGCTCGCGTCGCCGGTGAGGACGGGCGCGGTGAAGCCCGCCGCGGCGAGCTTGCCCCGGGCCGCCTCGGCCATCCTGGGGGACAGGTCCACGCCCACCGGCCGGTGTCCCTGCTCGGCCAGCAGCAGCGTCAGCGACCCGGTGCCGCAGCCCAGGTCGAGGACGTCGGTGGGAGGCCGCGGCATCCAGGACCGCAGCCGTCCCGCCCAGGCCGCGCGGACCCGGAGGTCGCGAAGCCCGTGGTCGGCTTCGTCGTCGAAGGTGTCTGCCTCCGCGTCCCAGTAGGAGGCGATCGACTGGGGATCCAGATCCGGCACGGACGCATCTTGTCACCCGCAGCCGACAAAAGTGGATGCAAAGGGTAAGACGGGTGATATCCGCAGGGGTCAGACGGTCTGTGGGGGTGAACGGTTCACCTCCCAAGAGGCTCCGGAGACGCCAGGACCCCGGCAGGAGGATCTCCTGCCGGGGTCCTGCACGTGTGGTGCCGGTGCCGGGTCGCCTCTCGGCGAAAGGCACAACGCGGCTCCAGCCGAACGGTAGTCCGCGAAGGCAAATTAGGTGAGGCCCGGGGACACCTGCACACCGGCCACGCTTCATCCAACCACGTGTCCGCACTCGTTGTTCCCGGGCCACGCCATCTTTTTCCAAGCCGATCTCCGGCGCCCGCTACGCAAGTCCCGCTCAATCCCGGAGGAAGACGGTCTTTCCGGACGTGCCGGGGAAGACGAGGACCAGGTGCTCCTCGACGGGCCGTCGGACTCGTACGTCATGGCCTCCTCCTGTTTCCGCACGTAGACGCGGACGCGACAGCGGCCGGGCCGGCGGAGGCGAGGTTCGGCAGAGGGCGCTTTCCTCGGTTCACCTCCGAGGCCAAGTGGCTCCGCCACGCCCGCGCTCACCTGCGGCATCTGCTGACCACCGCCATCTGGCACAACGGCCAGAGCGGACAGCCCGTCCTGCGCTCACTGACCGCCTACGACCACTAACCCTCCGGACCGATCACGTACCTGGACGGTGCCAGGGTGCGCAGGACATCGAACTCGTTGCCCTCGGGGTCGGCCATGACCACCCAGCTCCGGCCGGAGCCCTGCCCCACGTCCACCTTGGCGGCGCCGAGGCCGAGCAGCCTGGCCACCTCGTCGTCGGTACTGCCGTCGATCGGGCTGACGTCGAGGTGGAGCCGGTTCTTCACGGTCTTGCCCTCGGGCACCCGGATGAACACCAGAGTGGGCGGCATCTGGCGGGCCCGGACCTCCTCGACGGTCGGCTCCCAGGAGCCGATCTCGACCTTGCCCTCGCTCCGGTCGATCACCTTGAAGTCCAGGACCGCGCACCAGAAGGCCGCGAGCCGCTCCGGATCGTGGCAGTCGACAACCAACTCGGTGAACCTACTGGTCATGACTCCCCCAGACAGTGCGGACGGGGGGCTTAGCCTATGGGCCGCGCCACCCGTCCGGCACAACGGCTCCCACTCCCTCCAGCACCCGGAGCCGGCCGTAGTCAGGTCGTACGCGACGAGCGCCGGGTGCACGAGCGCCAGGAGCAGCCCGTGGCAGGCGACGACGCGACCCGTCACCCGGCTCGGAAAAGGGCCGCGGCCGCCGTTTCCTCCGGTTGATTCTGTGCTCGCGGGGCGAAAAGGTGTTGCCCGCCCTTGCGGGCTGCGGAAGCCTCCCTCCTGTGGAACGAGTGATTCTGGCCGGGGCGGACGGCGTCCCGGCCTTCAGTTATGTCGAGGACGAGCGGTACGGGCTGCCGTGCGCCGACCTGGTCGAGGTCATGGGCCCGGGGGCGGTCGACGCGATCATGGCGAAGCTGCCGGGCTGGGCGGTGGCGGGGCCGGTCGATCTGGGCGAGGCGCTGGTCGCACGCGGCGCGCGCGTGATGCGGCACGCCCACGAGATGACCTGTGAGCTGCGTACGGCGCCACCCGCCGAGACCGGGGCGCCCGAGGGCTTCCGGTTCGTGCCCTGCGACCGGTCTCCAGAGGAGGTGTTCGCGGCGTGGCGGGCGGCCTATCCGCCGGGTCACCCCGACCACCGGAACGTGGACGACGCCGCCGCGCTGCGCGACATCCTCACCCCGTTGCTGGAGGGGAAGGTGACCGGCGAGATCCTGCCCTGCAGCGTGCTCGCCGTGGACCGGGACGACGTGGTGGCCGGCGGCGCGGTGGTCACCCTCTTCCACGACCGGCCCTGGGTGGTCGAGGTCTTCCGCCACCCCGCCCGCACACCCTCCGGCCTCGGCGCGCGCATGCTGGCCGCCGCACGGGACAGGGCGGCGGCAGGCGGATGGGAGCGGCTGGGCCTGGTCGTGTCCGAGGGCAACCCGGCCAGACGCGTCTACGAACGGCTCGGCTTCACCCTGGTCGGCACCTCGATGACCGTCGTCATCCCGAGCTGATCGACGCGACGAACTCCTTCACCTCCCGCTCGTAGCGTGCGGGGTCGGCGTTCCAGGAGCCCGTGTGCCCGCCTCCGCTCGTCCGCACGAGCCTGACGATGTCGGGGCGGGCCTCGGCGAACCGCAGCGCCGGGCCGATCGGCACGGTCGCGTCGTCGTCGTCCACGAAGACCAGGGCGGGGATCCTGAACTCGCGGGCGTGCCGCAGGTGGTCGATGTCGTCGAAGGACACGCCGGTGCGCCGCTCGATGACCCATTCGCCCACCGACACGAGGAAGCCGGGCACGCCCATCTGCTCGGCCCCGAGGGCGATCGGCGCCCGCCAGTCGATGACCGGGCTGTCGAGGATCATGGCCTTGATCGGCTCGCCGGGCAGGTTGCGTACGGCCATCGGCACGATGCCCCCGCCCATCGACCAGCCGTACAGGACGATCCCGGTCGCGCCCTGGCTCTTGGCGTACGTGATGGCCGCCGCCACGTCCTGCCACTCGGTGGCGCCGAGGTGGAACTTGCCGTCGGAGCTCGCCGGGGCGTCCTCGTCGTTGCGGTAGGTGATGCCCAGCACCGGCATCCCCAGGCTGTGGAAAACCGGCAGCACGCGCAGGGCCTCCGCCGGGCCGCCGTTGCGGCCGTGTACGGCGATCACCCAGGTCGTCGAGGTGCCCTCGGTCCGCCAGCCGGGGAAGTCGCCGAGCGGCGAGGGGATCCTCACGTCCGTGTACGGCACGCCGGCGGCGGCCGGGGTCGCGTGGCCCCACAGCCAGCGGTCGAGGTAGGCGTGCACTCCGGGCCGCAGCTCGCCGTGGACGACCTCGGTGACCTTCCTGGTCACCGTGCCGGCCCCGGTCGTGATCACCTGTCCCACCAGCGCGTTGCCGTCCGCCCAGGTCAGGCCGTACGTGCCGGGGGCGGCCGTGTCGGCGCCGCCCTTGATCGTGACCTGGTCGCCGCTGACGGCCGTCACCTCCAGGGGATATCCGGAGGTGTGGACGGGATCGATGACCAGGCCGGAGTAGTACCAGCCCGCGCCGCCGACGGCGGCCACCGCGAGCACCACGACGACGGCGAGCGTCCACAGCAGGCGGCGCCGCCATCGTGTCGTCCTGCGCATGGCCCAGAATCTACTGGGCCTTTATCCGTTGGTTAAGTGCGGATGACGCCTTTCGTACGCATGAGGAACTCACCGAGGTAGGCGTCGTGCGGAACCCACGGCGGCATCAGATACGTGGGGGTGTCCCCCAGGTAGACGTTCCTGATCGACGGGTCCTCCACCAGGTGGTCGACCAGCCCGGCGTCCTCCGTGATCGCGGTCAGCACGAGCGTGTTCCGCAGCGGCTCGATGCCGTCCGCCCGGCTCCAGGGCGCGAACCACACACAGGGGAACGACAGCTCGATGCCCGTCTGGGGCGCGTCCGGCCGGTCCACCCGGAAGACGGCCGGCCGCAGGACCCCGCTGCCGTCGCCCAGGTCGTCCACCACGCCGTCGCCGCCGAGCACCGGCGTCGCGCCGTTCACGTGGTCGAGCAGGTACTTCTCGATCGCGTGCGCGTCCGCGACCGGCTGGACGGGCAGCACCGCGCCGTCGTCCTCCGGCGGCAGGCTCGGGATCGTCGAGAGCCGTTCCGCGACGGCCTCGGCCACCGGTGCGGGATCGCCCTCCACGAAGACGGCGGTGGTGTTCACGCAGGCCGTCCCGCCGAAGGCGCTGACCGACTCCACGATCGTGCCCAGGTGGGACTCCCAGTCGTGCCCGGTGAGCAGGATCTTGGACCGTCCCGGGCCCTGCGGCAGCACCCTGACGTCGTTGCCGTACTTGTTCACGACCTCCTCGCCGCCGTACACCATGGCGAGGTCGGCGTCGCGGATGATGTCGTCGGCCACCGTGTAGTCGGTCGGCAGGAGCACCACCTGGTCGTCGCCGAACCCCGACTCCCGCAGCGCCGTGATCAGGCGGTGCGGCGTGAACGGCTCGCGCCGCGAGGGGCGCACCGCGACCCGGTAGCCGAGCGCCAGGGCCTCCAGCCACAACGTGTGCACGCCCGGGTGGTTGCCCGCGGCGTGTACGGCGAAGACGTCGCCGCGCCGTGTCCAGACCGCCTGGCCGTTGCGGGTGAGCGGGTCGCGCCAGTCGTCCACCGCGCCCTCGGGACGGGCGTACCGGGTGGTGCGGTACGCCTCTCCGGCGCGCCGTCCGATGCCCGAGGTCGCCGAGCGGACCACGGTGATCGGCATCCCCGAGACGCGGCTGACGATGTGCTGGTACTCCTCCGCCGGAACGCCGTCCACCACGCCGGTCGCGAAGAGCCGTCCCGCCCGGGCGAGGGCCGCCGCCCGCTCGTGGGCCGGCAGGGTCCGCGCCTCGCGCAGGGCCGCCATCGTCCGCTGGACGAACAGCCGCGGCACCAGGCTCAGCTCGGCGACCGGCGTCCCGGTCAGCTCCGTGATCGTCAGCCGGCTGCGGCTGTGGTAGGGCCCGCCCGCGCCCAGCGCGTCGAGCCGGATCAGCTCGTCCATCAGTACACCCCCTCGATGACCGTCTCGTTCTCGAAGGTGGGAAGCGGGCCGACGTCGGCGACGGAGTCGCCCATCTGCCCCGGCGGCGGCGCCACGCGGGTGGCCAGGTCGCGTTCGAGGTTGTTGGGCAGCAGGAAGCTCTTGCTGACGTGGTGCATCACCACCTGGCCGCGGTCGCCGTACCGGACGGCCTCCCCGGTCTCCTGGTCCACCACCGAGAACGTGATGTAGGGCGAGAACGTGTCGAAGACGACCAGGTCCTCCTCCGGCGGCGCGACGCGCTCGGCCAGCCCGCCGAGGATCATCGTGCTGCCGTACGTGCCGTACAGCTTGACGTTCGGGAAGACCTCGGTGCGGAGCAGGTAGCGGGTGTCGGGGTCCATGTGCGCGCCGCCCCAGCTGATGGCGCCGACCTTCGTGTTGATCAGGTCGACGAGCGCCCTCCTGCGGGCCAGCCGGGTCAGCAGCGGCGGAGTGGTCACCAGGACCCGCACGTCCTGGGTCTCCAGGATGTAGACGCTCTGGTCGATCAGGTGCTCGGCGTAGCGCTCGGCCTCGTCGGCGCGGCCCTCGGCGATGCACCTCTTCACCCACCGGGGGTCCATGTCGACCGTGAACCGGATGCCGCCCCGCCGCGCGGCCTGCCAGCGGACCAGCTCGCCGAAGACGTGCGGCCCGGTCGGCCCGAGCGACAGCCAGTGGCCGCTCTCGGGGTAGCCCCTCGCCCGCAGGTCCTGCTCGGTCCGGTGCATCAGCCGTTCCACCCAGTCCCGCAGCAGCACGACGCGCTTGGGCGGCCCGGTGGTGCCGCCGCTCTCGTATACGCCGATCACGTCCGCGTCCGCGCCGTACCCCCGGGGGATCAGGTCCTCCACCCGGACGTCGCGCAGCTCGTTGGCCACGTTGGGGAAGCGGCGCAGGTCCTCGAAGGTGCGCACGTCCTCACGCGGGTCGAAGCCGAGCGTCTTCGCCCGGTCCAGCCAGTATGGCGAGCCGGTCTCGGGGCTGAAGTGCCACCGCATGGCGGCCTCGATGAACTCCGGGCCCTCCGGGATCTGGTCGAGCGGGCAGTCGAGGATCGGATCTGTTGACATATCCGGCCCCTTTGACTCGGAAATCCCCTGAAAAGCCAGGCTATTTCTGGGCGATTCGCCACCAGGTCAAGAGATTCCGGGACTGTGGAAAAGATCGGACACCAGATCCCAGGGCCGGATCCTGGTTCCCGTACGCGGCGGGGCGAACCGTCAGCAGGGCACCTTGACGTGGGAGGGGTGGGGTGCGAGGGAGGGCAGGTCCTGCGCCACGTCCACCCCGACGACGGCCCTGGAGCCGATCACCGCTCCCTTCGGCGTACGCATCGTCACCTTCCTCGGCTTCCTGTCCCGTTCGAGCTCACGGCGCAGCGTCTCGGCGTTCATGCCTTTGGACACCCCGTCGCGGACGATGCGGTCGACGTCCGCGTCGCTCAGGGGCCGGCTCGTGAACGATGTCGTCCTGTCGCGGGTCGCCACCGTACGCTCGCCCAGGTAGCGGTAGGTGCTCTTGTCGAAGATGAGCTCGGTCCGGGTGTGGTCCTCCTCCATCGTGACCCCGATGCCGTGCCGGCCCGCCGCGTCCACGGCGTCCGGCACCATCGTGATCCCGTCGACTCCGGCGGCGATCCGGAACAGCGCCGCCGTGAGAGCGGGACGAAAGGCGCTCTCGCGGACGAACGTTCCGACAGCCCCCCAGAACCGCAGGTGCTCCGGCACGGCCGTGGCCTTGGCCGCCTCGGTCTCGATCCGCCGCCGCAGCCAGGCCTCGTCGAGGGGCCAGGTGGCCATCCGGGAGGCCGTGACGGTGTCGGCCGACGAGCAGGCGGGAGTCTCGGTCAGCGTGTCCTCGGGCTCCCTCTGGAGCTGCGGCTGCGGGCTGGGCAGTGCGATGCCCGGAGCCGGAGCCGTGCTGATCTGCCGTTCCCTGCTGAGCCAGGGTCCGGTGCCGCCGGCCGGGATCCAGCGCTCCTCGGTGCCGGTGACCTGCATCCCGGCACCCTCCATGGACACGTAGCTCACCGTGCGCATCTCGAGGTGGACGTACTCACCGGGGCGAGGCCGTAGCTCCGGCTCGGCCGCGGCGGTCCGCGCCGCGCGCTCCAGGAGCTCACGCGCGTTCGCCGGAGGCGCGGCCGGCATCCCGGCGACGCCGCGGGAATCAGATCCGTCCGGCCGGATCTCGGCCACGAGCACTCCCGCGGTGAGCGCGGCGGCCACGCCGCCCGCGAGCGCGATCCTCAGTCCTGTCCGGGGGATTCGCAGCATCCAGGCCCGGGATCGCGGCGCGCGGGCCGCGGCCAGCAGCGCGCCGCGCGCGCCGCGCAGGTCCTCGTCCGACCCTTCGGGCACCTCGGTCCACAGTCGTCTGACAGCGGTGATCTCATCCATCGTGGTCCTCCTTGATCGTCAGTGCCTCGCGGATCTTCCTGCGTGCTCTGTTGAGTCGTGAGCGGACGGTGCCGAGGGGGATGCCGAGCGCCCGCGACACCTCCTCGTAGGTCAGGTCGGCCCAGGCGACGAGCAGCAGCACGTGGCGGTCGCCCGGTCTGAGCGCGGCGAGCGCCGCCGCGAGCGGCCGGTTCACCGCCAGCGTCGTCACCTCGTCCTCCACCAGGCCGCCGGACACGTCCGCGGGATGGACGCCGCCGCGGACGTACGCCCGGTAGACGGTGATCTCGCTGCGGCGGCGCTTGCCGATGACGTTGGAGGCGATGCCGTACAGCCAGGGACGTGCGTCGGCGTGCCGGACGTCGTAGCGATGCCGGTTCTGGAACGCGGCGAGGAACGTCTCGGACACCACGTCCTCGGCGTTGTCCGGCCCCAGGCGCCGGGCGGCGTACCGGTGCAGGGAGGGCGCGTGCCGGTCGAAGAGCACGGCGAAGACCTCGGGCTCCCCCAACGACCGCTGGATCAGCGTCGTGTCTGCGGCGTCGACGGCCGTGGCGGATTCCGGCATGAATGGTGGGCCCCTTCATCAGTCGCCTCTCGCGACGGCGGGTATGGTCGCCCGTTATTACCGGCCGCCTCCGGAATGGTTCACGATGCCGATGTTCCGGGGCCGCAGGCCGTCGTGACGGCGGAAAAATGGCGTGCCCGGTGTGGTCAGCGGCAGGTAGCCTCTCCGGGAAATCTGGAAGGGGCGTCACGTGGGGCATGTCGAGGTCGGGCAGCCCGCCTGCAAGCTATGACCCTCTGCAGACCCGAGCCCTGACGCCTACCTGCGCCGGCGCACGCTCACGCGTGTCTGTCAAAGGCGGCCGAGGCCGCGGCGGCGCAGTAGGTCACGCTGTTCGACGAACTGGCCGGGATCGGCGCTGAGAAGAAGGCGCGAGCGCCCCGCCGGCACCGCAAGATCGATGGCGGCACTTCGCGAACAACTGGCGGACGGTTGACCGGCTACTGGCGGCGGCAGGCATCGGGGCGCGCAAGCGCCCTCATGGGCGGTAGGGGACCGGACGCGCGGGTGGTGCCTGGCGAGTGTCACCCAGGGGGCTGGCGAGGGCTCGCTCGAATCCGGTGAGAGCGTTGATGAGCTCGGGTACCTCGAATGCGCGGTTGCGTCTTCCAATAGTGGTCTGTTTGAGCACACCCGCTGCCGCGAGCTGGTTGACGGCGTCGTTGGCGCGCTGTGTGGATCGTCCGATCAGATCGGCGGCGGTGGCGACTGTGAGTACGGGAGCGGAGGGAAGCACTCGCAGGAGGAGATCGACGGACGACCCCGCACGAACTCTCCCCAGCTTCTTCCGCCATTCCGTTTCCATGGCGTCCAGCTCCGCGCCGAATCGGTCTGTGTCGATGACGGCCCGAGTGGTGTCCGCGGTGAATCGATCGATGCAGGCGCCGATTCCCTCTTGAGCCCGGGGTGAGTCGGCGGCTCCTTCGTAGCGGTACGCCGTGAGCGCGGAGACGTAGGCGTCGGCGTGCGACGCCAGAACCAGACTGATCGGCGGGACGAAACGGGGTGCCAGCCCCCGCCTCTTGAGGATCAGGTGGATGAGTGCCCGCCCCGTGCGGCCGTTGCCGTCGACGAACGGATGGATCGTCTCGAACTGAGCGTGAGCGATGGCGGCTTGAACCAGAGCGGGATGTTCGTCTCCTGATATGTACGCGCACAAGTCCTCGAGCAGATCATGGACCCGGTCGGGTGGGGGAGGAACGAAATCGGCTGTGCACGGTGACATCCCGGTCCCACCGACCCAGTTCTGCTCGGTCCTGATCTGTCCGCCGAAGCGTTCGTCCCGAGTTCCGCCGAGCAACTTCCGGTGGAGGGTCAGTATGTCCTGCACGTGGATCCTCGGCGCGTCCGCGAGATCGAGGGCTGATTCCATCGCCCGGACGTTTCCAAGGACGGCATAGGCCGTGTCGTCACGTGTCTCTATACCGGTACGTGATGCCACATCCGCCTTGGCCAGTCGCCGGACGTTGATCTGCAGACCTTCGATGAAGGAACTCGCCGCGGCTTCGGCTCTCAGGAGAAGCCTGGCCAGGGCTTCCAGACTGACGAGAGCCCGTGATGAAGTCCCCAGCTCGATGAGCCGCTGTTCGGCGTCGTTCACGTCTGCCGCACGTCGCCCTGACAGAATCAAGGGGCGGTCCACCAGGAGGTCCGGCAGGTAGGCCCTGTAGTGGCAAGACTGACGCTCCGCTCGTGTGGCGCCGTTCGGAGTCCCCGCCCACATCATGGCCACATACTCAGCCACAAGTGTTCCTTCCCCTGGCCCATGCGAACACTTATAGGGTAACCGTTCGTATGGCCGCGAGGGGTGGAACGCTTCGAACCGCGGTGATCGATCAAGCTCGGCCTGTGTGAGGACGCCCCTCCCTTCGCCTCATACGAACACTTAGCCGCGAACCGTTCCTACAGTCCGGAGATGGGAACGCTTCGAGGCCGGTCAGCTCAGCCCCTGGGCCCAGCCTCGAAGATCTCCTCTCGACGGGGCCGGCGGCCGACGAAATAACGAGATGCCACTTGCGAAGGGGATGAGTAGCCTGCGCGGGAAGCGCATGAGCATATCCGAGCGGGAGATTCGCGGTGGGACACGTCGAGGTCGGGCATCTGACGCATGTGCTGCCGGACGGCAGGATGCTCCTGAACGACGTCTCGTTCCGGGTGGGGGAGGGCGTCAAGGCGGCCCTGGTCGGCCCGAACGGCGCGGGCAAGACGACCCTGCTCCGGATGATCGCGGGCGATCTCCAGCCGGTCGAGGGCACGGTGGCCCATTCGGGCGGTCTCGGCGTGATGCGGCAGTTCGTCGGCAACATCCGGGACGGCCGTACGGTCCAGGACCTGCTGCTCAGCGTCGCGCCGGAACGGGTGAGGACGGCGGCGGAACGGTTGGACGCCGCCGAGCTCGCGATGATGGAGCGCGACGACGAGAAGACCCAGATGCGGTACGCCCAGGCGATCACCGACTACACCGACGCCGGGGGCTACGACATCGAGGTGCTCTGGGACGCCTGCGCGATGGCCGCCCTCGGCACGCCGTACGACAGGGTGAAGTATCGGGAGGTCGCCACGCTGTCCGGCGGCGAGCAGAAGCGGCTGGTGCTGGAGGCGCTGCTGCGCGGGCCCGACCAGGTGCTGCTGCTCGACGAGCCCGACAACTACCTCGACGTGCCGGGCAAGGTGTGGCTGGAGACGGCGCTGCGCGAGACGCCCAAGACCGTGCTGCTGGTCTCCCACGACCGGCAGCTGCTCGCCAACGCCGCCGACCGGATCGTCACGGTCGAGTCGGGCAACGTCTGGATCCACGGCGGCGGCTTCGGGACGTACGCGCAGGCCCGCAGGGAGCGGGGCGAGCGGCTCGACGAGCTGCGCCGGCGCTGGGACGAGGAGCACGCCAAGCTCAGGCGTCTGGTGGTCATGCTCAAGCAGAAGGCCACCTACAACGACGGCATGGCCTCCGCCTACCACGCGGCGCAGACGCGGCTGCGCCGGTTCGAGGAGGCCGGGCCGCCGGAGCTCGCGCCCAAGGACCAGCTCATCAGCATGCGCCTGCGCGGCGGCCGTACGGGCAAGCGGGCGGTGATCTGCGAGGGCCTGGAGCTGACCGGCCTGATGAAGCCGTTCGACCTGGAGGTCTGGTACGGCGAGCGGGTCGCCGTGCTCGGCTCGAACGGCTCGGGCAAGTCGCACTTCCTGCGGCTGGTGGCGGGGGAGGACGTGCGTCATTCGGGCACGATGCGGCTCGGCGCGCGGGTCGTCCCCGGGCACTTCGCCCAGACCCACGCCCGGCCCGAACTGCTCGGCCGTACGCCCTGCGAGATCGTCATGACCGAGCACGCCCGGCTGAAGAACGAGGCGATGAAGGCCCTGGCCCGCTACGAACTCGCCGGCCGGGTCGCCGAGCAGCGGTTCGAGACGCTGTCGGGGGGCCAGCAGGCCCGCCTGCAGATCCTGCTGCTCGAACTGTCCGGCGCCACGCTGCTGCTGCTCGACGAGCCGACCGACAACCTCGACCTGGCCAGCGCCGAGGCCCTGCAGCAGGGCCTGGACGCCTTCGAGGGCACCGTGCTGGCGGTGACGCACGACCGCTGGTTCGCGGCCGACTTCGACCGCTACCTGGTCTTCGGCTCCGACGGGCGGGTGTACGAGTCGCCCGATCCGGTCTGGGACGAGTCACGCGTGGTCCGCCCGCGATAGACCGCCGGTAAAGATACCGGCGGAAGCGCGCGTGTCCCGGAGGCGGCGTCCCATTCAGCGGTTATGACGGCTAAGTGACGCGACGTTGCCACATGACCGTCGCACTCGCCATCGCCGCGCTGGCGATGGCGTCGTGCGCGAGGGAAGACAAGCAGGAGGGCCCGCAACCGCTGGCCCTCAAGGAGCAGGTGTCCTCGATCGTGCGCTCGGGGGCCGGATACGCGGTGACCTGGGCGGGGGTGCTGAGCAACCCCAACCGCTGGCATTTCGGGGAGAACGCCGTCGCCGTGATCACGGCCGTGGACGCCGCCGGCAAGGAGGTCGTCCACCAGGAGCAGCCGCTGGACGCGGTGCCGCCCGGCCGTCCGCTGGCCTTCAGCGGCCAGGTCACGAGCCACGCCCAGCCGGTGCGCGTGAAGATCGACTACCGTCCCGCCTCATGGCGGTCCATCCCGCGCGTCCCGTCGGCGTTCCTCAAGTTCCCGATCTCGGACGTCCGCACCGACAAGCTGACGAACGGGTCCTACCTCGTCACCGGCTACGTGCTCGACCCGTTCCGCAAGCCCGCCGGCGGGCTCGCCGTCACGGCCCTGTTGCGTGACGCGGCGGGCAAGCTCGTCGGCGGGGCCACGTCGTTCGTGGACGACGTACGGCCGGGGGCCAGGAGCAGGTTCGTCATCACCGTCGAGGGCGTGAGCGGGCCGGTCGGTGCGACCGACGTGCAGGCCACGACCTGGGGCTCGACCGCCAACACGTACGAGGACCTGGCCCAGGCCGGAGCCGTTCCGCTGCACACGGTCGCGCCGACGACTGAGCCGTTCGTCAAGGACCGCGGATATCCGCCGCCCAACGACCGGCGCCAGTGAGCGGCCCACTGCCGATCTTGACAGGACAGGCGGGCTACCGTAGCGGGATGGCCATCCCCAGGATCGTGCTGTTCGGAGCCACCGGCTTCACCGGCAGGCTCACCGCCGAGGCGCTCGCCGCGCGCGGGGCCCGGCCGCTGCTGGCCGGGCGGGACCAGACGAGGCTCACCGCCCTCGCCGACGCCTTGGGCGGCGACCTGCCCACCGCGGTCGCCGACGTCGGCCGCCCCGAGTCCGTACGCAGGATCGTCGCGCCGGGCGACGTGCTGATCTCGACCGTCGGCCCGTTCGTCCGGTGGGGAGAGGCCGCGGTCGCCGCCGCGACCGAGGCGGGCGCGGTCTACTTCGACACCACCGGAGAGCCCACGTTCATCAAGCGGGTCTTCCAGCGGTACGGCCCCGCAGCGGCGGCCCGGGGCGCGGCCCTGATCACCGCCTTCGGGTACGACTACGTGCCCGGCAACCTCGCCGCGGCCCTGGCTCTGAGCAAGGCCGGGCCGGGGGCCGTCCGCGTGGACGTCGGCTACTTCGTGGAGGGCGGCATGGCGCGTCGCGCGAGCGCCGGGACCCGCGCCTCGGCGCTGGGAATGGTCCTCGAGCCGATGTACGGCTTCCGCGAGGGCCGCATCGTCCCCGAGCACGGCCGCACCCGGAAATTCCTCGTGGACGGCCGCGTGCGGCACGGCCTGTCCATCGGCGCCTCCGAGCACTTCACGCTGCCGCCCGCGCATCCCGGCCTGCGCGAGGTGAACGTCTACCTCGGCTGGCTGGGCGGGTTGACCAGGGTCGCGGGCGTGCTGGCCAAGGCGACCCCCGCCATCGCCGCGCTGCCGGGGATCCGGCGGGCGACCGAGGCGCTGGCCGACCGGGTGCTCCGTACGGGCGGGGGCGGCGCGCCGGCCGGGGCGGGCGTGTCGTCGAGCATCGTCGCCGAGGCGTACGACGCGGGAGGCCGCCGGCTGGCCGCCGTCCACCTGACCGGAGGCGACCCGTACGAGTTCACGGCCGGCGTGCTGGCCTGGGCGGCGACGACGGCGCTTGCCGAGGGTGTGCACGGCACCGGTGCCCTGGGACCCGTGGACGCCTTCGGCCTCGACGCGCTCACCCGGGGCTGCGCCGAGGTGGGAATGGCCGTAAGGGAGTGACAGTCGTCCGTACGGCGTCGTGCACGGCGTCCTCTATGCGGGTCGGATTTTTCACGATTAGTCACCTAATAAAGCGGCGAACTCCGGCAAATTAACTGGATGGCAGAGGTAAAAACCGACGATGTAGGAACGTGACTTCACCTGAATGGGTGGAGCGGGGAGTTACTGAGCATTTACTCTCAGTTATATGAATGATGGCGTCCTGGTCGAGGCGTTGCGGGCCCGGGATCCGGGAGCGCTGGCCGCCCTTTATGACACATATGCGGGCAATCTCTACCGGTACTGCCGCACGTTGCTGGCCGGGCCCGACGCCGCCCAGGTCGCGCTGCGCGACACCCTGATCGCCGCGGAGGCCCTCGTCGGCTCGCTGGCCGACCCGGAGAGGTTCCGCCCCTGGCTGTACGCCCTGGCCCGCGGCGAGTGCATGCGCCGCCGCACGCCGGAAGAGGAGGACGGGCCGGAGACCGGGCCGGTCCCCGTCGCGACCGTGCCCTTCCCCGGCGTCACGGCCGAAGGCGCCGAGGCCGACCTGCGCCTCGTCGCGAGCAGCGCCGTTGGAGCGCTGTCGGCCGAGGACCGGGAGGTGCTCGAACTGGCCGCCCGGCACGGGATGACCGGCCAGGACCTGGCCGCGGTGCTCGGCACGGCCGAGCGGTACGCCGAGGCGCTCCTCGACGCGGCCACGGAACGCCTGCGTGAGACGGTGACCGTCGAGATCCTGGCGAGGCGTGCGACCCACGACTGCCCGCGGGCGTCCGCCATCCTCGCGGGGTTCACGGGAGAGCTCACCGCGCAGGCGCGGGCCCAGCTCACCCGTCACCTCGCGCGGTGCGAGACCTGTGCGCGCCAGCGCGTCAGGCAGATCTCCCCGGCCAAGGTGTTCGGTCTGCTCCCTCAGATCGCCCTGCCGGAGACGCTGCGGGTGCGGGTGCTCAGCAGCTTCATCGACCCCGAACTCGTCCCCTATCGGCGGTACGTCGCCAAGCGCGTCGGCGGGCTCAACGCCGCGGGCTTCCCGAGGGCCGGTCGCCGCGAGGGCAGGCTGGCGCAGGCGGTGGCGGGCGCGGTGGCCGCCCTGGCGGCGGTGGCGACGATCGCGCTCGTGTTCGCCCAGTTCGCCGGGGACCTGCGCGAGCGGGCCGCCGACACGATCGCTCCGCTCCGGCTCCCCACGGCGGAGGCTCCGGCCGGCCCGTCCGGCGGCACCGCCTCCCCGGAGGGGTCGTCGGACGAGGCCGACGGGGTCGGCGGGCGCTCGCCCGTGCCTCCGGTCTCCCGGGAACTGGCCGAGCCGGTCGTGCCCGTGGTTTCCGCGAGGCCGGTCGCCCTGCCGCGCCCGGCGCCCCTGCCCGCACCCGTGCCGCCCTCCGCCGGCCGGCCGCACCGTCCCGCGCCGCACGGGAAGCCGTCCGGGCGCCCTACAGGCGCCTCCTCCTCGCAGGGTCCGGGCGCCTCGCCGTCCGGCCCGACGCCCACGCCCACCATCACCCCCGGCACCCCCGGCACGCCCGGCACCGAGCCGGGCGAGGAGCCCACCCCCGGCGGCTCCGGCTCCGGCGGGCCCGGTTCTGGTGGGCCCGGTTCCGGCTGGCCCGGTCCTGGTGAACACGGTCCCGGTGGACACGGTTCTGGCGGCCCCGGCCCGGGCTGGCCGCCCCGGGGCGGGCCGCCTCCAGCGCACTGGCCGGGACACCGTCCGCCCTGGCGTGACCACCAGCACCATCCCCGTCCCCACAGGGAGTGCCCGCCGACTCCCGCGCCCTCCCGCACGCCCTCGGGCGACCACGGCGGGCCCACGGCCCTACCGCCATGGCGCGGCGGACACGGCGCCGGGCACGAGGCACAGGACGCCCGAGGCGGCGGGAGGACGCAGGACGCCTCAGGCTGGAGGGGGCAGGGCGCCGGAGACGGCGGCCCGTCGCGGCACGCCCGTCCCGGCGGCCCCGGCCAGGACGGCTGGCGCCGCGACGGCTCGCGCCGCGACGGTTTGGGTCCCGGCCGCCCCGGCCGCCCCGGCCGCCCCGGCCGGGACGGCTCCCCGCCGGGCGCACCCGGAGGAGCCCGGGACGGCGGCTCCGAACGCGGAACGGAGCGTCGTGGCACTTCCGGCGACCCCTCTAGCGGAAGCTCAGGAGGGCCCCGAGGCGCTTTCCCTGTCTAAACGGGACGACCTACCACATAGGTTGATTACAGGGCGTATCTTAGATGTGTACGGAGAGTAGTCGCCGGGAAGTGAGGGGAGTGGAGCAGGGAAGGGGAAGGAATTGCCACTCCTCAGAGCGTCGGGGCTGGTCGCCGGGCTCGGGTCAAGTCTCGTCCTGACCTTCGGAGCCCCGGCGGGAGCCGATCCGAAACCGTCCGCGAAGGACGTCGCCAAGGCACGCCAGCAAGTGCAGGAACGCGCACGGGAACTGGGCGAAGCCGAGGCCGACCTCGCGGTCGCGCAGGCCCGCCGAGAGGCGCTGAACACCGAGGCCGAGCGGCTCGTGGAGTCGTACAACGGGCAACTCGTCCAGCTTGAGCAGGCGCGTGCCGCGTACGAGCAGTCGGCGCGGCGGGTCCGCCAGGCGTCCGACCAGGTCGTCCGGCTGCGCGGCGAGGTGGCGGCCAGAGTGGCCGAGGGATACGGCGGGGTGCGGCTGTCACCGCCCGCCGCGGCCATGCTCGGCGGTATCGGCGACGTGCACGGCTTCCTGCGAAGAGCCAGCATGCTGACGCAGCTCGGCGACGAACAGACCGCTTCGCTGCAACAGCTGAAAGACGCGCAACAGGTCTTCGAGATCCTCCGAGAACAGGCGGCCCGTGCCTACTCCGACCAGTCGCGCAGCGCCGACGAGGTGCGACAGGCGAAGGACGCGGCACAGCGGGCCGTCGAGGAACAGCTCGAACAGACCAAACGAATCGAGCAGGAGAAAGCGGAGATCTCCAAACGGCTGGAGGCCGCCCGCGACCGCGTCGACGAGCTGAAACAGGCCAGGAGCAAGGCCAGGCAGGCGGCGCTCCCCGCGCGCAGGAGCCTGGCGGTGCCGGCCTGGACCGGGCGGCTCGGGTCGGGACCCGGCGAGATGGCCGCCCAGTGGGCGCTCAAACAGATCGGCAAGCCATATGTGTGGGCCGCCGCAGGCCCGTCGGGGTTCGACTGCTCGGGGCTGACGATGCGGGCCTGGCAGCGGGCCGGGGTGTCACTCGATCACTGGACCGGCACGCAGTGGACGTCGGGACAGCACGTCCCGCTCAAGGAACTGCGCACCGGCGACCTCATCTTCTACGGCCGGTTGAGCCGGAACCCCGGCGACATCCATCACGTGGGCATCTACATCGGGCGCGGCATGATGGTCCACGCCCCCCAGACGGGGGACGTGGTGCGCATCTCGCCCATCTGGCGCCACGATCTGGTCGGCGCCACCCGGCCAGGCTAGGGTCGCGCCCCTTGGATCTTTCGCCTACTGCGGTCGCCCAGGCGCCGCCTCGCTACGGCAAGATCCGCGGGACACTCCCTGACTCAGTGCTCCTCGTCGTGGTGCTCGGTCTCCTGGAAGCGCTCGATGCTCGCGACGATCTCGGCCTCGGCCTCGACACGGCCGACCCAGTTGGCGCCCTCGACCGACTTACCGGGCTCCAGGTCCTTGTAGACCTCGAAGAAGTGCTGGATCTCCAGCCGGTCGAACTCGGCGACGTGGTGGATGTCGCGGATGTGCTCCATCCGCGGATCGGTCGCAGGGACGCACAGGACCTTGTCGTCGCCGCCCTTCTCGTCGGTCATCCGGAACATCCCGACGGCGCGGCAGCGGATCAGGCAACCGGGAAAGGTCGGCTCCTGGAGCAGGACGAGCGCGTCGAGCGGGTCCCCGTCCTCGCCGAGGGTGTTCTCGATGAACCCGTAGTCGGCGGGGTACTGGGTGGACGTGAAGAGCAGGCGATCCAGACGTATGCGGCCGGTCTTGTGGTCAACCTCGTACTTGTTCCGTTGTCCCTTGGGGATCTCAACGACAACGTCGAACTCCACTCGTTCCTCCGCATGAGTCCCCGGTCTCCCGGGCTGGCGTTAATGTCTCGTAGGCGTGGTCAAGGTCGGCGCGAAATGAGGGTGTAGTGGTGCGACGTGAGCGGTGGATGGTGGTGGCCACCCTCGCCCTGCTGCAGATCTTCGTCGTCCTCGCGGGCACTTATCTGATCACCCATGACGCCGACAGGACCCCGGCTCCGGTCGCGTCCCCGAAGCCGACCCCGATCCCCCTGGTGACCGCGGGTCCGGTTCTGGCCGCGGCGGGGGGCGGGGCTCTCCCCGCCAAGGGTACTTTGACCACCCGGCTCACCGCTGCGATGGGTGACCCCGCCCTCGGCGGCAGTGTGGCCGGGATCGTGCTCGACGTCGCGACGGGAACGCCGATTTTCGACGGCCGCTCGGGCACCGCCATCACCCCGGCCTCGACCACCAAGGTCGTCACCGCTCTGACGGTGCTGGCCACGGTGGGGCCGGACGCCCGCCTGGCCACCCGGGTCGTGCGGGGGGCCTCCGCCACGTCGATCGTCCTGGTCGGCGGCGGCGACCCGACCCTGGCAGGCCCGCGGACGAGCGCCGCCGAGCAGGAGGAGATCTACCCGCGGCCCGCGTCGCTCGCCCGGCTCGCCTCGAGCACGGCCAAGGCGCTCAAGGCGGCGAAGCTCACCTCGGTGGACCTGTCGTACGACGCCTCCCTGTTCAACGGGCCGCGGACGGCGCCGGGCTGGAAGCCGACGTACATCCCGGAGGGCAGCGTCGCCCCGGTGTCCGCGCTCATGATGGACGAGGGCCGGGCGGCCAACGGCGCCCGCTACCCGGACCCGGCGCAGGCCACCGCCGACGCGTTCGCCACGCTGCTCAGGAAGAACGGCATCAGGGTGGGCAAGGGGGTCGACTCGGCCAAGGCGGCGCCCACCGCGCAGGAGCTGGCCCGGGTGGAGTCCGGCCCGATCTACGCGCTCGTGGAGCGGATGCTCACCCACAGTGACAACGACCTCGCCGAGGCGCTCGCCCGGCAGTCCGCCATCAAGGAGGGCCTCCCGCACACCTTCCAGGGCGTGCCCACGGCGGTCGGGCGCGTGCTCACCCGCCTCGGCGTGGCCGACGGGGTGGAGGTCCACGACGGCAGCGGGCTGTCCACCAGGAACAGAATCGCGCCGACGGCCCTCGCCCACATCCTTGCCGTGGCGGCGTCCCCCGCCCATCCGGAGCTCCACTCGCTGATCAGTGGCCTGCCGGTCGCGCATTTCACCGGGACTCTGCACAATCGCTACGAGAAGTCCGAATCGAAGGCCGGCGCCGGATTGGTACGCGCGAAGACGGGCACTTTGAACGGGGTGAACACCCTGGCGGGCATCGCGTACACATCCGAGGGCCGGTTGCTGACCTTCGCGTTCATGGCCGACCAGGTGGCCAACCCGCCGGAGGCGATCGCCGCCCTCGACAAGATGGCCACGATCGTCTCCCAGAGCTGACCGTCCCCCTCGCGCCTGCATGCGCGGCGAGAAGTCGGAGAACGTACGGTGGTGGGTATGCAGGTGATCGACTGGGATCTGGCCGTCGCGACCGGGGTGCGCCTTGTGCGGCCCGGCCCTCAGGTGAGCCGCGAGGAGGCCAGGCAGGCGGTCCTCGAACTGCGGCGGCTGTCGCGGGACGCCGAGGGGCACGTGCGGGAGTTCACCCGCATCGACTCGGCGACGCCCGAGGCGGCGACCGTGGTCGACCGTCCCGGGTGGATCCGCGCGAACGTGGACGGCTTCCGCGTGGTGCTCGAGCCGCTGACGCAGAAGATGTCGAACATGCCGGCGGTCGTCGGCGCGGTCGGCTCGCGCATCACCGGGCTCGAGGTCGGCGCGGTGCTGGCCTTCCTCGCCTCCCGGGTGCTCGGGCAGTATGAGCTGTTCCTCCCGCCCGACCCCTCGGGCAACGCCCCGACCGGCCGCCTGACGCTGGTGGCCCCCAACATCGTGCACGCCGAGCGCGAGCTGGGCGTCGATCCCCGCGACTTCCGCCTGTGGGTGTGCCTGCACGAGGAGACTCACCGGGTGCAGTTCACCGGCGTCCCCTGGCTCCGGGAGTACGTCCGCGGCCAGATGACCGAGTTCCTCCTCGCGTCCGAGATGGACCTGGCGACCCTGCTGGAGCGCCTGCGCGCCGCCTCCGACGCCGTGGCCGACGCCTTCAGGGGCGGCGAGGGCAACCTCATCGAGGCCATCCAGACGCCCGAGCAGAAGGCCGTGCTCGACCGCGTGACGGCCGTGATGACGCTGGTGGAGGGGCACGGCGACTACGTCATGGACGCGGTGGGCCCGTCCGTCGTGCCGTCGGTCGCCGAGATCCGCGCCAAGTTCCAGCGCCGGCGCGAGGGCGGCTCGCGCTTCGACCAGCTCGTCCGCCGGCTGCTCGGCATCGAGCTGAAGATGAAGCAGTACGCCGAGGGCTCCCACTTCGTCCGCACCGTCGTGGACGAGGCCGGCATGGAGTCGTTCAACAAGGTCTGGACCTCGCCGGAGACCCTGCCCGACCGCGGGGAGATCGCCGACCCGCACGCCTGGATGTCCCGCGTCCTGGCCTCCGCCTGACGTAAATCCACCCGGCCTCCGCCTGACTTCCACCCACCCGCCCGGGCCCGCCGGACGGGCGTTTTCCCCTGCCCGCCGCGGGCGGCCAGAATGGCCGCATGGGCCCGCATCCCGCCGTCGCCGACGTCCGCCGCGCCGTACGGCTGTCGCTCGCGGACCTCGCCGCCCCTCGGAGGGCGGGGGAGTCGTCCGGCGCGCTCGTCCTCGTCGCCTGCAGCGGCGGCGCCGACTCGCTGGCGCTGGCGGCGGCCACCGGCTTCGCGGCCCCGCGCCTCGGCCTGCGCGCGGGGCTGCTCACCGTCGACCACGGGCTGCAGGAGGGCTCGGCCGACCGGGCCCGCGACGTCGTACGGCTCGCGCCCACGCTCGGTCTCGACCCGGCCGAGGTGCTGACCGTCACGGTCGGCACGGCTGGGGGGCCCGAGGCCGCGGCGCGGGAGGCCCGCTACGCCGCCCTGTCCGCCGCGGCCGGCCGGCTGGGCGCCGCCGCGGTCCTGCTCGGCCACACGCGTGACGACCAGGCGGAGACCGTGCTGCTGCGCCTGGCCCGCGGCAGCGGCACGCGGTCCCTGTCCGGCATGGCGGAGGTCTCGGGGATCTACCGGCGGCCCCTGCTGGGGCTCGGCCGGACGCGGACCAGGCAGGCGTGTGACGCCCTCGGCCTGCGCCCCTGGGACGACCCGCACAACGACGATCCGGCGTACACCAGGGTCAGGGTGCGGCGCGACGCCCTCCCGGCGCTGGAGGCCGCACTGGGGCCGGGGATCGCCGAGGCGCTGGCCCGTACGGCGCGGCTGTGCCGCGACGACGCCGACGCCCTGGACGCGTGGGCGGACGCCGTCCACGCGAAGTCGCGCGGCCCCGGCGGGGAGCTGGACGTGTCCGTGCTCGCGGACGTGCCGGGGGCGGTGCGGCGGCGGGTCATCCAGCGGGCGGCCGTGGAGGCAGGGGCGCACGCCGCCGCGCTCGCGGCGGTGCACATCGAGGCGGTCGAGCGGCTGGTGACCGGCTGGCACGGGCAGAAGGGAGTGGACCTACCCGGGGGGGTGGGGGTGGTCAGGCGCTGTGGCACCCTTGTCTTCGCCGTGGACAATCTCTCGCTCGCGTAAGGAAAACCCCAGGTGGACGCAGCCGACATGGGCAAGGATCTCTCCAGAGTCCTCATCTCCGAGCAGGAGCTACAGGAGAAGATCAGAGAACTGGCGGGCCAGATCGACGCCGACTACGCCGGCAGGGAACTGTTGATCGTCGGCGTGCTCAAGGGAGCGGTCATGGTCATGGCCGACCTCGCCCGCGCGCTGCACGTGCCCGTGCAGATGGACTGGATGGCCGTTTCCTCGTACGGCGCGGGGACCATATCGTCCGGCGTCGTGCGGGTGCTGAAGGATCTGGACACCGACATCGCCGGCCGGCATGTGCTCGTGGTCGAGGACATCATCGATTCCGGGCTGACCCTCTCGTGGTTGATGAACAACCTGAAGTCGCGCAACCCGGCGTCCGTGGAGATCTGCACGCTGCTGCGCAAGCCGGACGCGGTGAAGGTCGAGTTGGCCGTCCGTTACGTCGGTTTTGACATCCCCAACGAGTTCGTCATCGGGTTCGGGCTCGATTACGCGGAGCGGTACCGCAACCTGCCGTTCATCGGGACTCTTGCGCCTCATGTGTACGGAGGGGAGTAAGCCCTTAGCGAAGTGACCCTCGAATCGTGCGTTATTGGGCGCCTGGTCGGGGAACACGGGGTTGGCTGACGTACGTTGGAAAGGCAAAGCCGGAGCCGCTCGGGCAGTTACCCGACGCGGCTGCCGGGTGTACCTTCGGATATCCGCGGGAGGCCGGTCGGCCGCCCCGCGGTAGCCAGAAGGAGCGGCAAGGGATGCCGCGACCCCGGGTTTTCCCGGGGCAGGCCTTGGTCAGGAAGGGACGGGCCCGCCGGGGTTCCGCAACGGATGGATCTCAAGCGATTTACACGTGGCCCACTGCTGTGGATCCTGGGCATCGTATTGCTTCTCCTGCTCGTCACCACGATGTTCGGCGGCGGCGGCAACTACACCACCGCCGACACCTCGATGGTCGTCCAGCAGATCCAGCAGGGCAATGTCAAGAGCGCGACCGTGGTCGACAAGGACCAGCGTGTCGAGCTGACGCTGAACCGGCCCGTCGAGGTCGGGGGCAAGACGACCGACCGCATCCAGGCCCTGTGGGTCGAGGGTCAGGGCGTGCAGCTCACGCAGGCGCTCGAGCAGGCCAAGCCCACCCAGGGCTGGACGGTCGATGTGGCGAAGGAGAACTTCCTCGTCAGCCTGCTGGTCAGCTTCCTGCCGATCATCATCATCGTCCTGATCTTCTTGTTCATCATGAACCAGATGCAGGGCGGCGGCTCCCGGGTCATGAACTTCGGCAAGTCGCGGGCGAAACTGATCACCAAGGACACCCCGAAGACGACCTTCGCCGACGTCGCGGGGGCCGACGAGGCCATCGAGGAGCTCCAGGAGATCAAGGAGTTCCTGCAGGCCCCGGCCAAGTTCCAGGCCATCGGCGCCAAGATCCCCAAGGGCGTGCTGCTGTACGGCCCGCCCGGCACCGGCAAGACCCTGCTCGCCCGCGCCGTCGCGGGTGAGGCGGGCGTGCCGTTCTACTCGATCTCCGGTTCCGACTTCGTCGAGATGTTCGTCGGCGTCGGCGCCTCCCGCGTCCGCGACCTGTTCGAGCAGGCCAAGGCGAACGCCCCGGCGATCATCTTCATCGACGAGATCGACGCCGTCGGCCGGCACCGCGGCGCGGGCCTCGGCGGCGGCCATGACGAGCGCGAGCAGACCCTGAACCAGCTCCTCGTCGAGATGGACGGCTTCGACGTCAAGGGCGGCGTGATCCTCATCGCCGCGACCAACCGCCCCGACATCCTCGACCCCGCGCTGCTGCGCCCCGGCCGCTTCGACCGGCAGGTCGTCATCGACCGGCCCGACCTTGAGGGCCGCAAGGGCATCCTGCGCGTCCACGGTCGCGGCAAGCCGTTCGCGCAGGACGTCGACCTCGACGTGATCGCCCGCAGGACCCCCGGATTCACCGGCGCCGACCTCGCGAACGTGATCAACGAGGCGGCCCTGCTGACCGCCCGGCAGGACCAGAAGCTCATCACGATGGCGACTCTCGAGGAGTCGATCGACCGCGTGATGGCCGGTCCCGAGCGCAAGTCCCGGGTCATGTCGGACCAGGAGAAGAAGATCATCGCCTACCACGAGGGCGGTCACGCCCTGGTGGCCCACGCGCTGCCCAACTCCGACCCGGTCCACAAGATCACGATCCTGTCCCGCGGCCGCGCCCTCGGTTACACGATGACGCTGCCGATGGAGGACAAGTTCCTCGCGACCCGGTCCGAGATGCTGGACCAGCTCGCCATGCTGCTCGGCGGCCGCACCGCGGAGGAGCTCGTCTTCCACGAGCCCACCACCGGCGCGTCCAACGATATCGAGAAGGCGACCTCGATCGCCCGCCGCATGGTCACCGAGTACGGCATGAGCGAGCGGCTCGGCGCCCGCAAGTTCGGCAGCGGCAACGGCGAGGTCTTCCTCGGCCGTGAGATGGGCCACGAGCGCGACTACTCCGAGCAGATCGCCTCGGCGATCGACGAGGAGGTCCGCCGCTACATCGAGAGCGCGCACGACCAGGCGTGGGAGATCCTCGTCCAGTACCGCGACGTGCTCGACAACCTCGTGCTCGAACTGATGGAGAAGGAGACGCTCTCCCGGGAGCAGGTCCTCGAGATCTTCTCGCCCGTCGTGCCCAAGGAGAAGCGTCCCTCCTACGCCGGCTACGGCAAGCGCCTGCCGTCCGACCGTCCTCCGGTCATCACGCCCAAGGAGCGCGCCAACGGCAACGGCTCGGCGCTGCCCGCCGGCGGCACCGGCTCCACCCCGTGGGTCAACGACCAGTCGGCGCAGCGGGACGAGGCCTGACCATGGCCGAACCCATGGTGGGGCCGCCCCCCGGCTTCGACCACGACCGGATCGAGAAGGCGGTCCGGGAGATCCTGTTCGCGATCGGGGAGGACCCCGATCGCGACGGGCTCCGGGACACTCCGGCCCGGGTGGCCCGCGCGTTCGCGGAGCAGTTCGCCGGCCTGGGCCAGCGGCCCGAGGACGCGCTGACCACCATGTTCGACGCGGACCACGACGAGATGGTGCTCGTCAAGGACATCGAGGTGATGTCCACCTGTGAGCACCATCTGCTCCCGTTCCACGGCGTGGCCCACATCGGCTACACCCCGAACGACAAGGGACGCATCACCGGCCTGTCCAAGCTGGCCAGGCTGGTGGACGTCTACGCCCGCAGGCCGCAGGTCCAGGAGCGGATGACCTCCCAGATCGCCGACGGCCTGATGCAGGTGCTGGAGCCGCGCGGCGTGATCGTGGTGATCGAGGCCGAGCACATGTGCATGACCATGCGCGGTGTGCGCAAGCCCGGCGCCAAGACGATCACATCGGCCGTCCGGGGTGACTTCCGTTCCAGCGAGGCGACCAGGGCCGAGGCCATGTCGCTGATCCTGCGCGGCTGAGCGCGGGCGACGGCCGATTGGGACTCCGCTCCTGCCCGACAGGCACCGAGTCTCGGGGCACTAGTCTTGACCCCATGACCGCAGCGAGTGTGCCCGGTATGCCCGAGTCTGGGCGCTGCTTGGTCATGGGCGTGGTCAACGTGACCCCCGACTCCTTCTCCGACGGCGGGCAGTGGTTCGACGTCGACGTCGCGATCAGGCACGGCCTCGATCTGGTGGCCGAGGGCGCCGACATCGTCGACGTGGGCGGCGAGTCCACCCGCCCGGGCGCGGCGCGGGTGTCCCTGGAGGAGGAGCTGCGCCGCGTCGAGCCGGTGATCCGCACGCTCACCGAGGAGGGCGTGACGGTCAGCGTCGACACCATGCGCGCGGAGGTGGCCGAGGCGGCCGTCGCGGCAGGGGCGAAGCTCGTCAACGACGTGAGCGGCGGGCTGGCCGACCCGGCGATGCCTCGGGTGGTGGCCGCGACCGGCGTGCCCTACGTCGTGATGCACTGGCGCGGGCACAGTCGCGACATGGACAGCCGGGCCATCTACGGCGACGTCGTGACCGAGGTGGCGGAGGAGCTGCGCAAGCGGGTCGACTCCGTGCTGGCCGAGGGCGTGCGGGAGGAGCAGATCGTGCTCGACCCCGGCCTCGGATTCTCCAAGAACGCCGAGCACAACTGGGCCCTGCTGGCCGGCATCGGTGAACTCGACCGCCTCGGCCGCCCGTTGCTGATCGGAGCGTCGAGGAAACGCTTCCTCGGCCGCCTGCTGGCGGGGCCGGACGGCGAGCCCCGGCCGTTCGACGGCAGCGACGACGCCACACTCGCCGTCACCGCGCTCGCCGCGCGGGCCGGCGCGTGGTGCGTGCGGGTGCACCGGGTGCGGGCGAACGCCGACGCGGTGCGTGTGGCCGCCGCGTGGAGGGCAGCAGCCGTACGACACGCTGACGAGGGCCGGTGACGACATGCCGACAGGGACGCCGATGAAGGACATCGAGGAGCTCAACCAGGCGTTCTACAACGCCATCGAGAGCGGCGACCTCGACAAGATGTCGGAGATCTGGATAGAGGACGTCCCGGGACGTCCTGCCATGTGCGTCCACCCCGGCTGGCCCATGCTGACCGGCCGGTCGGAGGTGCTGCGCTCCTGGGCGCTCATCATGGCCAACACGCCGTACATCCAGTTCGTGCTGACCGACGTGCAGACGAACGTGATCGGGGACGTCGCCGTGGTCACCTGCGCGGAGAACATCCTCACGGCCGCCGACACCGACGAGCCGGGCTTCG
The DNA here is from genome assembly GCF_030268985.1 of Microbispora sp. NBRC 16548. Lineage (NCBI taxonomy): Bacteria > Bacillati > Actinomycetota > Actinomycetes > Streptosporangiales > Streptosporangiaceae > Microbispora > Microbispora sp. NBRC 16548. The sequence goes on along the minus strand of NZ_BSSF01000026.1, from coordinate 24,732 downwards.
CGGCCGGCCGGGTCGTCGCCTCCAGCACCTACGTGCGGACCGGGACCGACTGGCGGCTGTGGCTCTACCACGGCTCACCGGTCCTGCAGAGCGACGACGACGAGGAGGATCAGGAGCAGTGACGGCGCGGGCGGCGACCGGTCGCGACACCGTTCGATTGACGGGTCTGCGGGCCCGAGGCAGGCACGGCTGCCTGCCCGCCGAGCGTGAGCTGGGCCAGGAGTTCGTGATCGACATGGCCCTGTGGTTCGACACCGCCCCCGCGGCGGCGGCCGACGACCTGACGCTCACCGTGGACTACGGGGCACTGGCGGCGGAGCTCGTCGGCATTGTGGAGGGCGAGCCGGTCAACCTCATCGAGACCCTCGCCGAGCGGCTGGCGGCGGCCTGCCTGGCTCACGAGCTGGTCGAGGAGGCGGAGGTCAGCGTGCACAAACCGGCGGCGCCCATCCCGCTGCCGTTCGGCGACGTGGTGGTGACAATCAGAAGGGGCCGCGCATGAGGGTCGTGATCGCGCTCGGCAGCAACCTCGGCCGCCGCATCGAGAACCTCCAGGGAGCCGTCGACTCGCTGTTCGACGCCCCCGGGCTCACGTTCGTGGCGGTGTCGCCGGTCTACGAGACCGATCCGGTCGGCGGCCCCGAGCAGGGCCCCTACCTCAACGCGGTCGTGATCGCCGAGAGCATGCTCGACCCCCGCACGCTGCTCGACCGCGCGCAGAGCGTCGAGAACGCGTTCGGCCGCGAGCGCAGGGAGCGGTGGGGCCCGCGCACGCTCGACGTCGACCTCATCACGGTCGGGAATCTCATGTCGGACGACCCCGAGCTCACGCTCCCGCATCCCCGGGCGCACGAGCGGGCTTTCGTGCTGGTCCCGTGGGCGCAGGCCGATCCGGCGGCGGTGCTGCCGGGGCGCGGGTCGGTGGCGGCCCTGCTGGCCGACACGGACCAGAGCGGGGTGCGGCTGCGGACCGACCTCGTGCTCGAACCCCCGGCCTGATCGACGAGGAGTCCCCGCGTGAAGCCCAGCAATCCCGGCGTGCTCGTCGGTCTCGTGGTCGTGTTCGCCTTGCTCACCTGGGGGCTGCTGCGGCAGTTCTACTCCGTGGTGCCGACCCTGCCGTGGACCGCGATCCCCACCACGCTGCTGCTGGCCGTCGGCGAGGCGTACACGGGCTGGCTGACCCGGGCGAGGATCCTGCGCCGCCCGCACACCAAGCCCGTCGAGCCGCTGGCCGTCGCCCGCCTGGCGGCGCTGGCCAAGGCCACGGCGTACGTCGGGGCGGCGTTCGGCGGCATCTTCGCCGGGTTCGTGGTGCACGTGCTCGAACTGCTCGACCTGGACAAGCCCCGCCAGGACGCGTTGATCGGCGGCGGATCATTCGTGGCCTGCGTGATCCTGATCTGCGCGGCGCTGTTCCTCGAGCACTGCTGCCGGGTGCCCGGCAAGCCCTCCGGGGAGGCGTGACCCCTACTTGTCGATGTCGCCCACCACGAAGAACATCGAGCCGAGGATCGCGATCATGTCGGCGACCAGGTTGCCCGGCAGCATCTCCCGCAGCACCTGGATGTTGTTGTAGGAGGCGCTGCGCAGCTTGAGCCGCCACGGCGTCTTCTCGCCCCGCGACACGAGGTAGTAGCCGTTCAGGCCGAGCGGATTCTCCGTCCAGGCGTACGTGTGGCCCTCGGGCGCCTTCAGCACCTTCGGCAGCCGCTGGTTGATCGGTCCCGGCGGCAGGTGCCGCAGGCGCTCGACGCAGGCGTCGGCCAGGTCGAGGGAGACCTTGACCTGTTCGAGCAGCACCTGGAACCGGGCCTGGCAGTCCCCGGCCGACCGGGTCACGACCTTTACCGGCAGCTCGCCGTACGCCAGGTAGGGCTCGTCGCGCCGCAGGTCGAAGTCGACGCCCGAGGCCCGCGCGATGGGGCCGCTCACGCCGTACTGCATGATCGTCTCTCGGTCGAGCACGCCGACGCCGCGGGTGCGCGCCAGGAAGATCTCGTTGCCGGCGATCAGTTCCTCGATGTCGGGCAGCCGCCGCCGCACGGCCGCGACGGCGGCCGTGACGCGGTCGAGCCAGCCCAGGGGCAACTCCTCCTTCAGCCCGCCCACCCGGTTGAACATGTAGTGCATGCGGCCGCCGGAGATCTCCTCCATCACGTGCTGCAGGGTCTCCCGCTCGCGGAAGGCGTAGAAGACCGGCGTGATCGCGCCGAGCTCCAGGGGATAGCTGCCGAGGAACATCAGATGGCTGAGCACGCGGTTGAGCTCGGCCAGCAGCGTCCTGGCCCACACCGCCCTGGGCGGGGGCTGCATGCCCAGCATGCGCTCGACCGCGAGCACGACGCCCAGCTCGTTGGCGAACGCCGACAGCCAGTCGTGCCGGTTGGCGAGCACGATGATCTGCCGGTAGTCGCGCACCTCGAACAGCTTCTCCGCGCCGCGGTGCATGTAGCCGACGATCGGCTCGGCGGCCGTGATGCGCTCGCCGTCGAGGACGAGCCGCAGCCGCAGCACGCCGTGGGTGGAGGGGTGCTGCGGGCCGATGTTGAGGATCATGTCCTCGGTGGCCAGCTCCCTCGCCTGCACGGCGTCGGCTCCCGCGCCGATCCCCACGATGCGTTCCCGGCGCCCGCCCTCCTGCTCGGTCGTCATGCCGTCCATGCTTTCACGCTCATCACGTGGGAGCGAAGACGGCGAAGGCATCAGTCAAACTCGACCGTCGTCCCATGCCTACGGCAGTAGCCTGCTGTCCGGCTTAAGGCTAGCCTTGATTTCGGGGAGGGCACTCTTGGCTTGGACGGTGAAGGTCACAGATGAGTACGCCGCCTGGTTCAGGACGCTCCTCAAGGAGGATCTTGACTCGGCGATCCAGGTCGCTCAGGCCGTCGCCGCTCTCCGGGAGGAGGGGCCAACGTTGGGCAGGCCTCTCGTCGACCGGCTCAAGGGAAGCTCCCTGCACCATCTCAAGGAACTACGTCCGGGATCGCGTGGGCGATCGGAGATCAGGATCATCTTCGCCTTCGACCCCGCCCGGGCGGCGCTGCTGCTGCTCGGCGGCGACAAAGCCGGCAACTGGAACCGGTGGTACAAGGAGAACATCCCCCTGGCCATACAGCTGTACCTCGACTACACCAGCGACGAAGAGGAGTGAATATGTCGAAGAGGGTGCCGGGGGACTGGGCTGACCTTGAGCGGGAACTGCACGAGGCCGGCGTCTCTCCTTCCGTAATCGAGCAGGGCGCCAGAAAGCTTCTCGCCGAGGCGCGCGGTCATCAGCTCGCCGAGGCGCGAAAGCAACTTGGGCTCGGCCAGAGGGATGTCGCGGCTGTCATGGGTCTGAGCGTTGCCCGGATCTCACAGATCGAGCATGGAGAGGTCACATCCCTCGAGGTCATCGCTCGCTATGTGGAGGCGCTCGGGGCCCGCTTGGACCTGGTCGTCGACTTCGGCGATCGGACGTTGCGCCTGCCTGTCAGCGAGAAGTCGACGGATGCCGCTTGATTGGGGACCTCTTGGGCGAGATCCCCAACTCACTTTCCGTCTTCAGGCGGTGGCGATCTCGCGTAGGGCCTCGACGAGGCGGTCGACGTGTTCGGTGGTCGTGCCGATGCCGACCGAGGCGCGTACGGCGCTGAACGTGCCGTCCGCGCAGCCGCCGTCCTCACCGCCGCCGAGGAGGTGGCGGACGAACGGGTGGGCGCAGAACTTGCCGTCCCTGACGCCGATGCCCCACTCGGCCGACAGCGCCTCGGCGACCTCGCGGGCCGTACGGCCCTCGACGGTGAACGACACGATGCCGACGCGCGGGTGGTCCTGGCCCCACAGCGACAGCTCGCGTACGCCGGGGATCGCGGCGAGCCCGGCGCGCAGGCGGGCGAGCAGCCGCTCCTCCTCCCGCACCAGCGCGGTCCAGCCGGTCGCGGTCAGCGCGTCGCAGGCGGCGGCGAGCGCGATCGCGCCGAGCACGTTGGGGGTGCCCGCCTCGTGCCGCGTCTCGGGGTCGTCGCTCCACTCGGTGGTCTCGCCCACCGCCTGTACGGCTCCGCCGCCGCGCAGGTACGGATCGGCGTCGGCGAGCCAGTCGGGGCGGCCCACGAGCACCCCGGCGCCGAACGGGGCGTAGAGCTTGTGCCCGGAGAAGGCCACGTAGTCGAGGTCGAGCGCGGCCAGGTTGAGCTCGCGGTGGGGGACGAGCTGGGCGGCGTCCACGGCGATCCGCGCGCCGTGCCGGTGCGCGATGTGGGCCAGCCCGGCGATCGGCCACAGCTCGCCCGTCACGTTGGAGGCGGCGGTCACGACGAGCAGGGCCGGGCCGTCGATCGCGGCCAGCGCCTCGTCGGCCGCCCGGATCGCCTCGCCGGGGAAGGCGGGCGGCGCGAGCCGTACGGCGTTCGGCCAGGGCAGCAGAGATGCGTGGTGCTCGGTCTCGAACACGACGACGGTGGTGCCCTCGGGGAGGCTGCGGGCCAGCAGGTTCATGGCGTCGGTCGTGTTGCGCACGAAGACCAGCGCGTCGCCGGGGCGGGCGCCGACGAAGGCCCGCACGGTGTGCCTGGCCTGCTCATACCTGGCCGTCGTGAGCTGCGAGGCGTAGCCCGCACCCCGGTGGACGCTGGAGTAGGCCGGCAGCGCCGCCGCGACGGCGGCGTTCACCGGCTCGAGACAGGGCGCGCTCGCCGCGTAATCGAGGTTCGCGTACGACACGAGCCTGCCGCCCCTGACCGGCACCTCCAGGTCGGCGCCCACGACAGCCGGTAGGCGCACGGGCTCGGAGATGCGGTTGACGGCCTGCTGGACGAAGGTGAGTGCGGACAACGCCATGCCTCCTCGGGGTCGGGACCCCGGCCATGGCATCGGAAAGGCGGAGCCCGCGCTTGCCCGGCACACCTCGTGCCGGACCCGGTCCTCACCCGGGGCACCCCGCCGCGAGCGCGAGGGTTGCCGGCCAGCAAGCCGGGGCTTGACGCTGGCACTCATGACCTGGACGGCACTATAACCCGACACCGCCCTCCGGCCGCAAGTGCGGACGACCCGAGCGAAGTCAGTCGTTGTCGACCGTGACACCCAGGATGTGGGCGAACATCGGCGCGAGTTCCATCAGCTGGACGCCGCTGATGGTCGCGCCGCGCAGCGCGTCGTAGCCGTCGGAGATGCCGAGGGACACGGCGCCGCGCAGGTCGACGCGGGACATGCGCGCCTTGTCGAACCGCACCCGTTCCAGCGTGGAGCCGGGGAAGGCGACGCCGGTCAGCGTGGCGCCCGCGAAGTCCACGTCGCGCAGCGTGCACTCGACGAACGAGACCTCCCGCAGGTCGGCCGCGCGGAGGTTGACCGAGTCGAGCTTGCATCGGTGGAAGAGCACGTGGTTCATCTCGGCGCCGGGCAGCGCCGTGCCGGCCGGGGCGCTCATGACGATCTCCGCGTCCGCCCAGACGGACTCGGTGAGGTCGCCGCCCACCCAGCGCACGCCGTTCAGCCACACGTCCGAGAACCGGGCGCGCCGGAATCGGCCGCCGGCGAACGTCACCGAGGCGAACGCCGACTCCATGAACCGGGCGTTGGACGCCTCGGCGTCCTCGAACTCCCGCCCGTCGAACAGGACCGTGTCGTAGTCGCCGCCCTGAGTGAGCCGGCCCTCGAACGGTTCGAGGTGATCGGCATAGGGCAACTCGCCGAGTTCGCGGGGTTCCCTGCGATGCTGTTCGCGGCGCTTCGGCATCGCCCCAACCTACGCCATGACGGACCCGCACGCCCGTACTCCCAGGCGAGGCCTTTCATCCGTATTGTTGTCCATTGTGAAGTTTGATCCCTGGAATTCCGAGTTCATCGCGTACCCCTATGACGCCTATCGCGACCTGCGCGACAACGATCCGGTCAGCTTCTTCGAGCCGACAGGGCAGTGGCTGATCGCCCGCCACGCGGATGTGAACGCGCTGCTGCGCGACCGGCGTCTCGGCCGGTCCTACCTGCATGTGGCGACGCACGAGGCGTTCGGCCGCGAGCCCGAGCCGGAGTTCCAGGAACCGTTCTGGCGGGTGATCCGGGCCGGGATGCTCGACGTCGAGCCGCCGGTCCACACGCGGCTGCGCCGCCTGGTGTCCAAGGCGTTCACGCCCCGCATGGTCGAGTCGCTGCGTCCCCGCGTACGGAAGATCGCGACCGAGCTGACCGAGGGACTGGTCGAGCGCGGCGGCGGCGACCTGCTGGCCGAGGTGGCCGAGCCGCTGCCGGTCACCGTGATCGCCGAGATGCTCGGCGTGCCCGAGGCCGACCGCCACCTGCTGCGCCCCTGGTCGGCCGACATCTGCGGGATGTACGAGCTGAGCCCCTCGCTGGAGGTCCAGCACACGGCCGTACGCGCGGCGACGGAGTTCGCCGGCTACCTGCGCGAGCTGGCCAGGGCACGCAGGGAGCGGCCCGGCGACGACATGATCTCGGCGCTGGCCCAGGTGGTCGACGACGGTGACCGGCTGACCGAGGACGAGCTGATCGGCACCTGCGTGCTGCTGCTCAACGCCGGGCACGAGGCCACGGTCAACGCCACCGGCAGCGGGTGGTGGGCGCTTTTCCGCAACCCGGGCGAGCTGGAGCGGCTGCGCGCCGACCCCGGCCTGATGCCGACGGCGGTCGAGGAAGTGCTGCGCTACGACACCCCGGCGCAGATGTTCGAGCGGTGGGTGCTGGAGGACATCGAGGTCGGCGGGGTGACGATCCCCCGGGGTGTGGAGATCGCGCTGCTGTTCGGCTCGGCCAACCGCGACCCCGAGGTATTCGCCGACCCGGACCGTCTCGACATCGGCCGGGCGGACAACCCGCACATCTCGTTCGGCGCCGGCATCCACTTCTGCCTCGGCGCGCCGCTCGCGCGGGTCGAGATGGCGGAGTCGTTCGGCGCCCTGCTGCGGCTGGCGCCCAAGCTGGAACTCGCCGAGGAGCCCGCCTGGAAGCCCAGCTACATCATGCGCGGCCTGGAGTCACTGAAGGTCACCGTCTGACACGACACCCGTGTGGTGGGCGCCCGTGTGGTGAGCGACCGTGTGGTGGGTGACCGTGGTGTCGTAGCCGAGCAGGACGGCCCGGGCCGCGGGCTCGACGACGGCCGTGCCGGGGTCGTCCCCGGCGAAGCGGCGGATCGCGTCCATCGAGTCCCACAGCGTCATGACCTGGATCTCCACCCGCCCGTCGGCGGCGTCCCGCCGCAGCAGGTACGCGCCACGGTGCCCGTCCACGTCGCGCAGGGAGGGCAGGACCGACGCGGTGAAGTGCCGCTCGTAGCCGTCCGCGCCCTCCGGGGTCGCGCTCGCGCGCCAGATTCTCGCGATCAAGATCTCTCCTCTCGATGTCGTGACTGGCTGAGCCAGCCGAAGCCGCCGAGACCGGCCGGGTCGATCAGCTCCGCCTCCTGGGAGGCCCGGCCGAGCGCGCGAACGTACCCGGCGGGATCGGTGGACGCCAGCGCGAGCGGCGGGCGGGCGCCGGTGACTCCCAGGTCCCGCAGCGCCTCCCGCTGCGTGGTGAGTGCGGTCGCCTCCGCCCCCGCCCGCTCGCCGGCCGCCGCGCAGGCGTCCAGCGCGACGTGGGCGGTGATGTCGCACGACCCGTCCGGTGTCGGCGGCACCACCGAGCCGTCGCGATATCCGGCGACCGTGCCGAGCGGGGGCCGCCGCCCGGCCAGATGGGCGTAGTCCACGGCGACCGCCGTGCCGCGTGCCAGCCGCCTGATCATCGAGGCCCACGCCTCGTCGCGGGGGCGGCCGATCTCGGCGCGTTCCCCCGGTGAGCGCAGCGGCCACCAGCGCTCCAGCCAGGCGAGGTCCTCCGGGCCGGGAGCGGGCCCGAGCCGTTCTTCGCCGGTCGAGGTGTCCACGAGCACCAGGCGAGGGCCGTCCGGCGTCATCTCGGCGATGTCGAGCGGCACGTTGTCCAGCCACTCGTTGGCGATCACCAGGCCGCCGGCCCCGTACGGCGCCTCCGGCTCCCAGACGACGCGCGGGTCGAGATCGCCGGGCCGGGGGGACAGGTCGACGGCGGTGACCCGCAGCCGCTTCGAGAGGTCCGGCGGCGCCGCGGCCAGCACCCGGGCGGCCAGCAGGCCGTTGCCGCTGCCCATGTCCACGAGATCGACCGGGTCGGGCCGCCCGAGGGCGGCGTCGACCCGCAGGAGCAGGCGCAGCACGGCCTCGGCGAAGGCCGGCGAGGCATGCACCGACGTGCGGAAATGCCGGTCGGGGCGCTCACGCAGGTAGAAGCCCTCCGCGCCGTAGAGCGCCCGCCGCATGGCCTCCCGCCAGGTGACCTCCACGACGCTTTAGGTTACCGACACGCCGGTGCCGTGACGAAAAGTAGTCACTTTCGTACTTATGGCTCAACATAGGCCCGTGAGAAACGGGACAAAATCCGACCGTTGGGCCACGCCCGGGCCGGCGGGAGCGCCGCCGCTACGCTGAACCGAGGGGAGGCGTCATGGAGACAAGTGACCGCCCGGCGCGGCTCGCCGTGGGAGTGCTCGGCGCGGGACGGGTCGGCTCCGTGCTCGGAGCCGCGCTCATGCTCGCGGGTCATCGGGTGGTGGCGGCCAGCGGCGTGTCCGACGCGTCGGCGCGGCGGGCCGCAGACCGCCTCGGCCTTACGCTCAGCAGGCCGGACGAGGTGATCGCCCGGTCCGAGCTCGTGCTGCTGACCGTGCCGGACGACGTGCTGCCCGGTCTCGTCTCCGGCCTCGCCGCCACCGGCGCCGACCTGCGCGGCAAGCTGCTCGTGCACGCCAGCGGCGCGTACGGCCTGGGCGTGCTCGACCCGGCGGCCGAGGCGGGGGCGCTGCCGCTCGCGCTGCACCCCGTGATGACGTTCACCGGCAGGAGCGACGACCTGACCCGGCTCAACGGCTGCTCGTTCGGCGTCACGGCGCCCGACCTGCTGCGGCCGGTGGCCGAGGCGCTGGTGATCGAGATGGGCGGCGAGCCGGTGTGGATCGCCGACCGGGACCGGCCGCTCTACCACGCCGCCCTGGCCGGCGCCGCGAACCACATGGTGACGCTCGTCGCCGAGTCGCAGGAACTGCTCGCGAAGATCGGCGTGGAGCATCCGGGCCGGATGCTCGGCCCCCTGCTGAGCGCGGCACTCGACAACGTGCTGCGTCTCGGCATCAGCGGGCTCACCGGGCCGGTGGTGCGCGGCGACGCGGGCACCGTGCGCAAGCACGTCGACGCGCTCATCCTGGCCGCCCCCGAGGCCGCGGACGCGTACGTCGCCCTCGCGAGGCTCACCGCCGACCGGGCGCTCGCGGCGGGCCTGCTCAAGCCGGAGGCGGCCGAACGCCTTCTCGACGCCCTGGGAGGGAACATATGGACCTGACCGTCGCCGCCGACCGCGCCGCCCTCGACAAGGCGAGGGACGTGCTCGGCCCCGGGAGGATCGCCCTGGTCCCCACGATGGGGGCGCTCCACGAGGGCCATCGGTCGCTTATGCGGCTGGCGCGCGAGCACGCCGACCACGTGGTGGTGAGCGTGTTCGTCAATCCCCTGCAGTTCGGCCCCAACGAGGACTTCTCCCGCTATCCCCGTACGTTCGACGCCGACCTTCGGGTGTGCGAGGAGGAGGGCGTGGGCGTGGTCTTCGCGCCCTCGGCCGATGACATGTACCTGCCGGACCGCCAGGTGGAGGTCTCGGCCGGCGGCATGGGCGGGGTGGTCGAGGGCGCCTTCCGGCCCGGCCACTTCGACGGCGTGCTGACCGTGGTGCTCAAGCTGTTCAACCTGGTGCGGCCGGACGTCGCGGTCTTCGGGCAGAAGGACGCCCAGCAGCTCGCGCTGATCCGGCGGATGGTGGCCGACCTCGACGTCCCGGTGTCGATCGTCGGCGCCCCGACCGTGCGGGAGCAGGACGGCCTCGCGCTGTCGAGCCGCAACAGGTACCTGTCCGAGGCCGACCGCCGCACCGCGCTCGCGCTGTCGCGGGCGCTCCGGGCCGGCGCGGCGCGGGCCCGGACGGCCGGGCCGGCCGGGATCCTCGACGCCGCCCGGGCCGTGCTGGAGGAGGCCGCCCGCTTCGACCCGCCGCTGCTGCTCGACTACCTGGTCCTGGCCGACCCCGCGACGTTCGCGCCGGTCGGCGACGACCACCGCGGCGAGGCGATCCTGGCCGTGGCCGCCAAGGTGGGCACCACCCGCCTCATCGACAACGTGGTCCTGACCCTGTAGCGGGCGCGGCGCCTCAGGCTTCCCCGGCCCGCAGCGTGAACCAGAAGGTGGGGAACGGGTTCGTCCCAGGTGTGACGTCGACCAGCTCCCAGCCGTCGAACCTGGCACGCAGCTCGTCGGCGGTGACGCCGGAGAATTCGTCGTCGAGCGTTCCGGGGCCATACCCGAACATCAGCAGACGTGCGCCGGGAGCGGCGCGGCGGGTGAGCCCGGCGGCGTAGGCGTCGCGGCGGTGCGGCGGGATGCCGCAGTAGCAGCTCAGGTCGAAGAACAGGTCGTAGGGGCCGGGCGCGTCCAGCTCGTCGAGCCGGGTGGCGTCTCCGTGCAGCAGCCGTGCGGCCACTCCCGCCGCGTCGGCCTTCTCCCGGGCCTGCTCGATCGCGCGGTCGACCAGATCGACGGCCACGACCTCCCAGCCGTGGCGGGCCAGATATATCGCGTTGGTTCCGGTGCCGCAGCCGAGCTCCAGGGCGCGGCCGGGCGGCAGCGCACCGTGCCCTTCCTCGCGCCCCTCCACGCGTCCCTCTACCAGGGCGACCAGCTCGGGCGGCGTCACGCCGGTGTCCCACGGCGGCTTGCCGTCCCGGTAGTACTTCTCCAGCGCTCGGCGCACGGCCTCCTCCTGATCAACGTCCGCGCCCGTGTTCGGCCTGTCCATGGCTCCTCCAGATTCTTAGAGTCAAACTCTAGTGATGGACTCTAGAGATATACTCGCGCCATGGACATCGTCAAGCGGCCGGACAAACGGGCGGAGCGCTCACGCCGCACCCGGGAGAAGGTCATCCAGGCGGCGCGGGAGCTGTTCGTCGCGCAGGGCTACGGGGCGACGAGCCTGCAGGAGGTCGCCGACCGAGCGGGTGTGGCCGTTCAGACGGTCTACTTCGTCTTCGGCAACAAGCGCACGCTGTTCAAGGACGTCGTCGACACGTCCATCGCCGGCGACACCGAGCCGGTGGCCGTCATGGACCGTGAGTGGTTCCGCGCCGCGTGCGCCGAGCCCACCGCGGCCGGTCAGTTGCGGGCGCACGTGCGCGGCACAAGTGAGATCCTCGGCCGGGTCGCCCCGCTCATGCCGATGATCGAGTCCGCCGGGGCCGCCGACCCGCAGATCGCCGCGCAGTGGCCCGACGGCCCCGATCCGCGCTACATCGTGCAGCACGCCGCGGCCGAGGCGCTGGCAGGCAAACCCGGCGCCCGGCCGGACGTCTCCGTCGCGATGGCGGCGGACCTGCTGTTCTGCCTGCTCAGCCCGCAGCTGTACCTGCTCTTCGTCCAGGACCGCGGCTGGTCGCCGGACAGGTGGGAGGAATGGGCCTGCGCCACTCTGACCGCCCAGCTCTGCACCGACCCTGGGCCGTGCCCCTCGTAGGAGGGGCCGGGGCGGCACCATCGCCGGGGGGGCGTTATCGTCATTATGACGAAAGGGGATCCCCTCATGGTGGCGCTCGCACGCAGACTCACCGCCCCCGCACCCGGCTGGACCGTCGAGGCCGACGCGGTCGTTATCGGGTCCGGCATCGCCGGCCTCACCGTGGCGCTGCGCCACGTCGAACTCGACCCCCTGGCGCGGGTGCTCGTGGTCACCAAGGACGTGTTGTCGGCCGGGTCCACCCGATGGGCCCAGGGCGGCATCGCCGCCGTGCTCGACCCCGAGGACACCCCCGACGAGCACCTGAGGGACACGCTCGTCGCCGGAGTCGGCCTGTGCGACGAGGAGGCCGTACGCGTCCTGGTCACCGAGGGCCCCGACGCGCTGAAGCGGCTGATGAGCCACGGCGCCGAGTTCGACCGCGACACCGACGGCGAGCTCCAGCTCACCCGCGAGGGCGGCCACCACCGCAACCGGATCGTCCACGCGGGCGGCGACGCGACCGGCGCCGAGGTGCAGCGGGCCCTGGCCGAGGCGGTGCTGGCCGAGCCCCGCATCGAGGTCATCGAGCACGCCCTCGCCCTCGACCTCCTCCTCGACGCCGAGGGCCACGCCTGCGGGGTCACGCTCCACGTGATGGGGGAGGGCGCCCGCGACGGCGTCGGCGCCGTACGGGCCGGGGCCGTGGTGCTGGCCAGCGGCGGCATGGGCCAGGTCTACGCGGCCACCACCAACCCCGTGGTGTCCACCGGAGACGGCGTGGCGCTGGCTCTGCGGGCCGGCGCGGTGGTCAGGGACATCGAGTTCGTGCAGTTCCACCCCACGGTCCTGTGGCTGGGGGAGGGCTCGACCGGCCAGCAGCCCCTCGTCTCCGAGGCCGTGCGCGGCGAGGGCGCGGTGCTGATCGACTCGAACGGCGAGCGCTTCATGCAGGGCGTGCACGAGCTGGCCGACCTCGCGCCCCGCGACGTGGTCGCCAAGGCGATCATGCGACAGATGGCGCGGACCGGCGCCGACCACGTCTACCTCGACGCCACCCACTTCGGCGAGGAGAAGTGGCGCTCCAGGTTCCCCACGATCCTCGCCGTCTGCCGCGAGCACGGCATCGACCCCGTCACCGCGCCCATCCCCGTCGCCCCCGCCGCCCACTACGCGAGCGGCGGCGTGCGCACCGACCTGCACGGCAGGACCAGCGTGCCCGGCCTGTACGCCTGCGGAGAGGTGGCCTGCACGGGCGTGCACGGCGCCAACCGGCTGGCCTCCAACTCCCTGCTGGAAGGGCTCGTCTACGGCGAGCGCATCGCCGCCGATCTGGCGGCCGGAAACCCGACTCGCGACCTCACGCCGCGCGAGCCCGTCCCGGCCGACGACCGGCCCGAGGGCCTGGTGGACCCGCGTACGCGGCCGAGGGTCCAGAGCCACATGAGCCGGGGCGCCGGAGTGCTGCGCAGCGACAGGAGCCTCGCGCAGGTCACCCGCGCGCTCTCCGACGCCCGCTGGACGCCGGTCGCGGTCGAGCCCTGCACCGAGTCGTGGGAGGCGACCAACCTCCTCACGGTGGCCTCCGCGCTGGTCGCCGCGGCCTCCGTGCGCGAGGAGACCCGCGGCTCGCACTGGCGGGAGGACCACCCCGACCGCGACGACGCCCACTGGCGGGCGCACATCGACATCGCCCTGACGGCGGAGGGACTGACCTTGACGTACACGCCTCACGAGGAACTGCGGACCGAGCTGGAGAAGACCGGCCTCGACCCGGACGCCGTGCTCGGTCTCGTCCGCGCCGCGCTGGAGGAGGACCTGGCCGGGGGGCAGGACGTGACCTCGGTCGCCACCATCCCCGCCGACCAGCGGGCCGTCGCCGACGTGGTGGCCCGCAAGGAGGGCGTGGTCGCCGGCCTGGCCGTGGCCGAGACCGTCTTCCGCCAGGCCGCCGGACCGGTCGAGGTCGAGCGGCACGCCGCCGACGGCGACCGCGTGCGCCCGGGCGACGTGGTGATGACCGTGCGGTGCGCGACCAGGGACCTGCTCACGATGGAGCGCACCGCGCTCAACTTCCTCACCCACCTGTCCGGCATCGCCACCCAGACCCGCCGCTGGGTGGACGCCGTCGAGGGCACCGGCGCCCGCATCCGCGACAGCCGCAAGACGCTGCCGGGGCTGCGCGCCATGGAGAAGTACGCCGTCCGGGCCGGCGGCGGGGTCAACCACCGGATGGGCCTGCACGACGCCGCCCTGATCAAGGACAACCACGTCGTCGCCGCCGGAGGCGTCGCCGAGGCGTTCCGCGCCGTACGGCAGGCCTTCCCCGGCCTGCCTATCGAGGTCGAGGTGGACAGGATCGACCAGATCGAGCCGGTCCTGGCCGAGGGCGCCGACGAGATCCTGCTCGACAACTTCACCGTGGACCAACTCGCCGAGGCCGTACGGCTGGTGGCCGGCCGGGCGCGGCTGGAGTCGAGCGGCGGGCTGACCCTGGACGCCGCCCGCGCCGTTGCCGATACCGGGGTCGACTATCTGGCCGTCGGCGCGCTCACGCACTCGGCCCCGGCACTCGACCTTGGTCTAGATCTTCGTGATGCATAATCAGGGAATGCTGCTCACCATCGACGTCAGCAATACCCACACGGTGCTGGGCCTGTTCGAGGGTGAAGAGGTGATCGAGCACTGGCGGATCGCCACCGACCCCCGCCGTACGGCGGACGAGATCGCGGTGGTGCTCCAGGGTCTGCTCGGGCAGTCGCCGCTGCTCAAGGACGCCGACATCAGCGGCATCGCGATCTGCTCCACGGTCCCGTCGGTGCTCAACGAGATGCGGGAGATGTCCCGGCGCTACTACGGCGACGTCACGGCGGTGGTCGTCGAGCCGGGTGTCCGCACCGGCGTCCCGGTCCGGATGGACAACCCGAAGGAGGTCGGCAGCGACCGCATCGTGAACGCGCTCGCCGCCACCACCCTCTACGGCGGGCCGTGCGTGATCGTGGACTTCGGCACGGCCACCTCGTTCGACGCCGTCTCGGCCCGGGGAGAGTACGTCGGGGCGGTGACCGCGCCCGGCCTGGAGATCTCGGTGGACGCGCTGGCCACGGCCGGGGCCCAGCTTCACAAGGTCGAGCTGGTCCGGCCCCGGTCGGTGATCGCCAAGAACACCGTGGAGGCGCTCCAGTCGGGCATCATCTACGGCTTCGCGGGCCTGGTCGACGGCATCGTGGACCGCATGACGGCCGAGCTGGCCTCCGACCCCGACGACGTCACCGTGGTCGCCACGGGCACCGGTGCGCCGCTCGTCATCGGCGAGGCCCGTACGATCGACGTGCACGAGCCCTGGCTCACGCTGATCGGCCTGCGGCTGGTCTACGCCCGGAACGCGTCCTGACGACTCCCTCGCGTACGGGACCATAGAAGGCAGGATCCCGTTCAGAGAGGACTGACGTGATGGACGCCGACTGGGTGGCGCGTTTCGCCGATGAGGTCATCGCCGAGGCCGAACGGCGCGCACCGGGCAAACCCGTCGTCTGCGCGTCCGGCCTCAGCCCGTCCGGCCCGATCCACCTGGGCAACCTGCGTGAGGTGATGACCCCGCACCTGGTGGCCGACGAGATCAGGCGGCGCGGCTACGAGTGCGTGCACATTATCTCGTGGGACGACTTCGACCGCTTCCGCAAGGTTCCGGTGGGCATCGACCCCGCCTGGAACGAGCACATCGGCAAGCCGCTGACCTCTGTCCCGGCCCCGCCCGGCAGCGAGTACCCGAACTGGGCCGAGCACTTCAAGGCGCCGATGATCGCCGCGCTGGCGGAGCTGGGCGTGGAGTTCCACGGCATCAGCCAGACCCAGATGTACACCTCAGGGGCCTACCGGGAGCAGGTGCTGCTCGCCATGCGCGAGCGGCGGCGGATCGACGCGATCCTCGACCAGTACCGCACCAAGAAGGCCAAGGCCAAGGAGGTCGCGGACGCCGACGAGGCCGCCGCCCTGGAGGGATCGGGGGCCGCGAGCGAGGACGACGGCTCCGGCGCCGGGGGCTACTACCCCTACAAGCCCTACTGCTCGGTCTGCGACCGCGACCTGACCACGGTCACGTCGTACGACGACGAGACCACCGCCATGTCGTACACCTGCGTGTGCGGCCACAGTGAGACCGTCCTGCTGTCCGAGCACACCCGCGGCAAGCTGGTGTGGAAGGTCGACTGGCCGATGCGCTGGGCCTACGAGGGCGTGGTCTTCGAGCCGTCGGGTGTGGACCACAGCTCGCCGGGCTCGTCGTTCGTCGTCGGCGGCCAGATCGTCCGCGAGGTGTTCGGCGCTCCGCAGCCGATCGGGCCGATGTACGCCTTCGTCGGCATCAGCGGCATGGCCAAGATGAGCAGCTCGAAGGGCGGCGTGCCGACCCCGGCCGACGCTTTGTCGATCATGGAGCCCGCGCTGCTGCGCTGGCTGTACGCCCGCCGCCGTCCCAACCAGTCGTTCAAGGTCTCCTTCGACCAGGAGATCCAGCGGATGTACGACGAGTGGGACACGCTGACCAGGAAGGTGCAGGACGGCACGGCGCTGCCGGCCGACCAGTCGGCCTACCGCCGCGCGTCGAGCACGGCCTCCCGGGCCCTGCCGGAGACGCCGCGGCGGCTGCCCTACCGGACGCTCGCCTCGGTCGTGGACATCGCCACCGGGCACGAGGAGCAGACGCTGCGCATCCTGCGCGCGTTCGACCCGGAGATCGGCGGGCTGGACGAGCTGCGGCCGCGGCTCGACCGTGCCCAGCACTGGGTGAACACGTACGTGCCCGCGGAGGAGCGCACGCAGGTGCGCGAGACGCCCGACAAGGAACTGCTCGACACGCTCGGTGAGCAGGACCGCGAGTCGCTGCGCCTGCTGGCGGAGGGCCTCGACGAGCACTGGTCGCTCGACGGGCTGACCACGCTCGTCTACGGCGTGCCGAAGGTGCAGGCGGGGCTCGACATGCACGCGAAGGCGGCCACGCCGGAGCTGAAGGCCGCCCAGCGCGCGTTCTTCGCCCTGCTCTACCGGCTGCTCGTCGGCCACGACACCGGCCCGCGGCTGCCCACGCTGCTGCTGGCCGTGGGCCGCGACCGGGTGCGCGAGCTGCTCGGTCGCGCCTGATCGGTCGTTCCTGATCCCTGCGTCCGATCTCCTGCGAGCGGGCCGGACGGCATGGCCGTCCGGCCCGCGGTCGTGTGCCGGGGCAAGCCAGGACTCCGGGTGGGGAGTTCAGGGCAGCAGGACCAGCCGGCCGCGCAGGCCGCCCTTCCGCAGGCGTTCGTGCGCCTCGGCCGCCCGCTCCAGTGAGTAGGTGCCGGCCACCCGCATGCTCAGCCGTCCCGCCTCGGCCAGCTTCGCGACGTCCCGGAGCTGGGCCGCGTCGGCGCGGACGAACACCGTCGAGACCCGGATGCCGCGCAGCGGGATGGGGCCCAGCCCGGCGCCGACGGCGACGAACGCGCCCCCGTTGCGCACGGCGTCCAGCGCGGGCAGGCCGACGACCGCCGCGTCCACCAGGCCGTGCACGCCGCCGGGAACGGCGGCTCTGACGGCGGCGGCCAGGTCGGCGCCCCTCGGCACGAACCACTCCGCCCCGAAGCCCCGCACCAGCGGCTCGTCGCCGGACGCCGCGACCGCCGCGACCCTGAGCCCCCGCGCCACGGCCAGCTCCACGAGATAGCCGCCGAGGCCGCCGGCCGCTCCCGTGACGAGCAGCGTCTCGCCCTCGGCGAGCCCGGCGAGGTCGAGCGCCTGGACGGCGGTGAGCGCGTTCAGCGGCAGCGTCGACGCCTCGGGCGCGGCCACCCCGGCGGGCGCGGGCGCGACCGCCGTCTCGTCCAGCACCACCAGGTCCGCCTGGGCCTTGAGCGGGTCCGTCAGCCGGTCCGACAGCCCGATGACCTGATCCCCCGGACGTACGCCCGTCACTCCCGGGCCGGTCCGATCGACCACGCCCGCCACGTCCCAGCCGAGTGCGTACGTCTCCTGGTGCGGCATGAGTTTGTTGTCGGCGAGGGCGCCCGCGGCCGTGAGCAGGTCGACGGGGTTCACCGCCGCCGCCTCGACCCTGATCCGCACCTGCCCCGGCCCCGGCTCCGGCTCCGCCACATCGACGACCCGTACGGCTCCGTCTCGCGCCACCAGTGCTCTCATGAGTTCCTCCTTGCGGTATGGCAAGGAGCGTATGAAGAGCTACTCTCTCCCGGTAAGAAGGCACCTGAAAGTGCGTATGGGAGGAGAAGGGAAGACGATGGCCACTCAGACGGCGGCCGAGCGGCGCGAGGACGCGCGTCAGCGCTACAACGCCTACGTCGCGACCTGCCCGTCGCGGAAGCTGCTCGACACGCTCAGCGACAAGTGGGTGAGCCTGGCGCTCACCGCGCTCGCCGGCGGCCCGCTCCGCTACAGCGAGCTGGCGAGGACGATCGCCGGCGTCAGCCAGAAGATGCTCACGCAGACGCTGCGGACGATGGAACGCGACGGCCTGGTCTCCCGCGCGGTCACCCCCTCGGTGCCGGTCCGGGTCGATTACCGGCTCACGCCCCTGGGCGAGGACCTCATGCCGCTGCTGGAGGCGATCAAGCGCTGGGCCGAGATCCACATGGAGGATGTCGAGGCGGCCCGGGAGGCGTACGACCGATGCTCCGACTCCGAACCTTGACGACCTTCCGGGGAGGCGTTTACCTTCCCTGAAGGGTGGGCCGACGAAGCATCGTCGTGGGGGAGGGCGGACGATGGGTATTCCCGAGGTCGTCTACCGAGGTGACAGTCTCGCCTCGGACCTTGATCGTGCCGGTCTCACCGAAGAGGATCTACTTCTTCTCGCGGAGCTGGCCAAGGGCGTGACCGCCGACCGGGTGGGTCGCAGTCTCGACGTCAGCGGACGCACCGTGCGGCGTCGGCTGCGGTGCATCTGCGACCGGATCGGCGTCGCGACCGCGATCGAGGCCGTCGCCTGGGCGGCACGCCGCCGCCTCATCTGACCGCCTTCGCTCTGCGGGGGAAGGGCCCGGCGCCCTCTGCGGAGGAGGGGCTCAGTCGGCGACGCGCACCGCTCCCGCGAACGGCCGTCCGGCGATCTTCGCGATGTGGACGACGTCTCCCGTCTGCGGCGCGTGGATCATGTAGCCATTGCCGATGTAGATGCCCACGTGATGCAGGTCGGGGTAGAAGAACACCAGGTCGCCGGGTCGGAGCTGGTCACGGGGGATGTGCGTGCCGGCCGTCCACTGGTCGCCCGTGTAGTGGGGCAGGCTGATGCCGACGGACTGGTAGGCCGCCATGACCAGGCCGGAGCAGTCGAAGGAGCCGGGCCCCTCGGCGCCCCACACGTACGGCTTGAGCTGCTGCCTGAGGGCCCAGCGCGCCGCCTGGGCGGCCTTGCCGTCACCGATGATGGGGAACGACGTCCTCGTCCGCGTCTCGCGGCCGATCGTCTGGGAGACCTGCCGATAGAGGCTGCTCTCGGTCTTCTTGATCAGCTTTGTGATCTTGTCGCGCCGCGAGTCGAGGCCGCTGAGGAGCTTCTTGACCTCGGCCTGCCGCGCGGAGGCGCTCTCCCTGGCCCGTGCGGCGGCGTCCATGGCCTTGGTGACCTCGGCGACCTCCTGGCTCTGCTGCAGCT
Organism: Microbispora sp. NBRC 16548; assembly: GCF_030268985.1. Taxonomy (NCBI): domain Bacteria; kingdom Bacillati; phylum Actinomycetota; class Actinomycetes; order Streptosporangiales; family Streptosporangiaceae; genus Microbispora; species Microbispora sp. NBRC 16548. Next base: position 5,540 of record NZ_BSSF01000026.1, on the reverse strand, counting down.
CCAGCGCGTACGTCGTGGAGGCCTGGTCCAGGTAGCGCCGGGGGTCGGCGTCGCTGTCGATGAGCACGAGCGCGTTGCCGAGCCCGTTGGTCATGTAGGAGTGCTGCGCGAGAGCGCTCGCCTTCTGCCGGCGGACCTCGAGCTCGGCCTCGCTCTTGGCGAGGTTCTTCTTGGCGAGGTCGGCGGACCGCTCGGCCGCCTTCAGGCGCACGCGCTCGCCGTTGTACTGCTCGCTGAGGGTCTCGATCTCGGTGTAGAGGTTCTCGACCTGCGCCGTGAGTTCCTTGAGGCTCGGCTTGGGGTCGGCGGTGGCGCGGACCACCGGGGCGCCGAACGTGATCGCGCTGATCGCGACGCCGACGAACGCCAGACGGCGGATGGCACCCGGACCGGCCGTGCCGGATCCGGACCGTCGGCCACGGGCGTGCCTGCCCGCCGGCCGTCCTCCACGCGTGCGCAACCGAGCTCCTCTCCCACGTGTGCTCCGCGGCGGGCCCGTCGTCGGGACGGGGCCGTACGGCGGAGCACTTCTGAGCGCCTACCGGGTTAGCTGACGGGTTCGGGCCGGAGTAGCCCTACCTTGGTGGATTCACCCCTTGACGATCTGAGATCGAACCGATCCTGATCCTGCAGTTGGGTCCCCGGCTCCCCTTCGCACTCGGTGCTTCGAAGATTCGGCGCCCGGTCGCCGTGAGCGCTCACGATGACCGGCATCGTCGCTGGACGATAGTGCACGGCGAGTTCTTGCTCAACCAGAACTCCGAAACCCGTCTACGTTTGACAACCAAATGATCACGGTCGGGTCACGAGCTCGGTAGTGATGCGTCCGCGTTCACGTGTGTTTGGAGCGATCCGAGAGTTTCGATGTGCGGCTCGGACGGCTGGAAAAAGTGGGACGAACCTGGATGGTCGCCTCAGGGTGCGGGCGTGCATCCGTCCGTATCCTGGCGGCTACGGACGGTCAAACCTCATGTCAGTTGTGGCGTTTGGGAATGACCGTTATCCGTGGGGGACGCTCCGTGCCGACCGCGTGGGATCGGCCGCGTGGGATCGGCCGCGCTCCGGCTAGGCTGGCCGGTCATGGAGCAGGTCGCCGCGCAGACATCCAGTGAGTCGGGTGCCACGGCCGTGACGGTGCGCCGGGCCAGGACGCCGGACGTCCGGGCGATCCGGCGCCTCGTCGACGCGTACTCGGGTGTCGGTCCCCGCCTGCTCAAGAAGAGCACGGTCACGCTGTACGAGGACGTCCAGGAGTTCTGGGTGGCCGAGACGGACGGGCAGGTCGTCGGCTGCGGCGCGCTGCACGTGCTGTGGGAGGACCTGGCCGAGATCAGAACGGTTGCGGTGGACCCCGCGGCGCGCCGCGGAGGCATCGGCCATCGAATCGTCGGCGCGCTCATCGAGACCGCCAGGGACCTCGGCGTGCGGAGGGTCTTCTGCCTCACGTTCGCGGTGGAGTTCTTCGCCAGGCACGGCTTCAGGCCCATCCAGGGCACCCCGGTCTCCCAGGAGGTGTACGCGGAACTGCTCGCGTCGTACGACGAGGGTGTCGCCGAGTTTCTCGACCTGGAGCACGTCAAGCCGAACACGCTGGGGAACACCCGGATGTTGCTGCACCTCGACCGCCATTGATCACGATTGATGAGCATTGATCGATGATCTTGACGGTGGTTGTCGACTACTGCAAAGGTGACTGTTGATACACCTGTCGCTACTTTTGGCAATATCAGCGTGTGCTACAGACGTTCGGCGCATGCGTCTTCGAAACGAGGTGACACGGTGAGCACCGGACAGCCGCCGTACCCCCAGGACGAGTCGGACGGAACGCCACCGCCGCCATCGAACTCCGGGTACAACACGGACAGACAGCCCCAGGACTACGACCCCGACGTCACGGTCGTCAGCTACCGCCACTCGGGACAGCACACGGGCCCGCAGCAGCCGCCCGGCCACGACCCCGCGCAGGGCGGCTACGGCCAGCAGCAGGGCTACGCCGCCCAGCAGGGGTACGGTCAGCCGGCTCCGCAGCAGCAGGGCTATGGCCAGGAGGCCGCCCAGCAGCAGGGCTACGGGCAGCAGCAGTACGGCCAGCAGAGCTATGGCGCCCAGCAGGGTCAGCAGGGATACGGCCAGACCGGCCCGCAGCAGGGTTACGCCCAGCAGGGTTATGGCCAGACCGGCCCGCAGCAGGGCTACGGCGCCCAGCAGGGCCAGCAGCAGTACGGCCAGCAGGGCTACGGCGCGCAGCAGGGCCAGCAGCAGCAGTATGGCCAGCCGTCCCAGGGCGGCTACGGCCAGCAGACCGGCCCCCAGGACTACGGCCAGCAGCAGGGCTACGGGCAGCAGCAGGGTTACGGCCAGACCGGCCCGCAGCAGGGCTATGGCGCCCAGCAGAGCCAGCAGCAGAGCCAGCCGCAGGGCTACGGCCAGCAGTCCGGTTACGGGCAGCAGCAGTACGGCCAGCAGGGCTACGGCGCCCAGCAGGGCCAGCAGCAGTACGGCCAGGATCAGTACGGCCAGGATCAGTACGGGCAGCAGCAGTACGCCCAGCCGAGCTCCCCGCAGGGGTACGGCCAGCAGCCCGGTTACGGGCAGCAGCAGTACGGCCAGCAGGGCTATGGTCAGCCCGGCTTCGGCCAGCCGTACGGGGCCGCGGGGCCGGTTCCGCCCGGCGCCCCGGCCCCGCTCGCGGAGTGGTGGCAGCGCCTCGTCGCCCGCATCATCGACGGCGTGATCGTCGGCATTCCCTTAGCGATCATCACGTTCGTGATCACGGGGATCGTCGTCACCAACGCGAGCATCGACATCACGAGCGGGGTTTACAACCCCGGAAGCGGTTACTTCCTGGCGTCACTGCTCACGGCGATCCTGGGCGGCCTCGTCATGGTCGTCTATGAATTCCTCATGCTGCGGGCGCAGGGGCAGACGCTCGGCAAGAAAGTCATGGGCATCAAGGTCGTTCAGGTCGGCGGCACTCTCGACGCGGGCGGGCTTCCCCAGGACGCCGCGCTCAAGCGCGCCGGCGTGCTCTACGGTTTCGAGTTCCTGCAGTGGATTCCCGTTATCAGCTACCTCGCGAGCATCGCCTCTCTTCTGAACGTGCTGTGGCTGTTGTGGGACAAGCCGTTGCATCAGGCGCTGCATGACAAGGTCGCCAACACCGTGGTGGTCAAGGTCAAGTAACGACGACGGACGGGGTCGATGGAACGGACCATCGGCCCCGTTTTTCTATGGGTCGCTATGGCCGCGTCCGCACCGTCCGCTCACCCGGCTGTGACGGAAAATCCTTGCGGGGCCTCCCGGGCATGCCATGCTTGGGTTCACCGTCCCGAGAGGTGCCCAATGACCGCGAGACCGCCCCCGGCGCCAATCCTTAAGACTCACCCCCGCCGTCCCCCGGGTCATATCCGTCCACGGGCGGCTTAAGGAACCGTCAGGGGCGCTTATGGGGCCGTATGGAGCAGCACAGGGCCTTATGGCGCTCCCGGAAGCCCACCCGCTCTACCCGGCCGCAGGCGGCGTCCGCGGAATGCGGGGATCGTTTGGCCGTGGGAAACTCTGGCGCCGCGGCCGCCCGGGCCGTCCACGTGATTGTGCCCCCGCTCCTTTTTTCGATCTTCAGACCACCTGCCTGTCGATCTTGATGGAACCGGCCGGTCCTCTCTTTTTACGAGGCTTCCAGGCGGTGGCGATCTGGTTGCGCGTATATCCCACGAGGCGTGCGGGTCGTACGAGAAGGCTGCCGGGCCCCTTGTGAAGATCCGGCCGCCGTGACGCGGGCTCCTCGTTTCAGCCGAGCTCTTCAACGGCCGTACGTCCCCGGTCCGGCCTTTTCCGCAGGACGTGTTTGCCACTTCACACTTGTCCGCCCGTGCCTGTTCGTCCTGGTCGGCAAGCCGCTCACCTGCGGCTACGGCGTGCGCCGGGCAGAACCGGGAGGCGTGCGGCCCCGCCGCCCGCCGTCGCCGGGGAAGCGCGCAAGCGGCTGAAACGGCGGGACGGCCCAGGATCGGTGACCGCCGGGGTCGGCATTCTGGGTACGATTTCGAGTGCATCCGGTAAGGCCGCTGGAGAGACGAGGATTACCCCAGCCCTCCAGGGGCACCCCGGAAGGCGCGCCTGGTCCCTCCCGGCGCTATGGTCGTATCAGGGCGCCCGGCCCGGCAAGAGGCCGGCAGCCTTGCCACGTCCTCGGAATTTCCTCGGGTGCACCTAATGACACCCCCGGCACGAGCGAGGCAGAATGACAGAGGTATTGTCCGCCTTGATACCTTCCGTGGTCGTCGCCGGCGCGGTCGTCTACGGCATCGTAAAGTTGGTACGTTCCGACGCGGCGGGCCTCCGCACGGCACGGGAGCCACGCGAGAAGTCACCGGACTCAGAGGTTCCTGAGAATCCGCAATCATGAATTGTCAGCCAGGGGAAACCGGGTATATGTTTGGCTGACGAATCAAACTATGGGCTGCGAAAGGATTGCCGGATGGCCAAGCACACGCAGGTGATTCTCATCGACGATCTCGATGGCGGCGAGGCCAATGAGACGGTCACCTTCGCGATTGACGGCACGTCATATGAGATTGACCTGAGCGACGGCAACGCGAAGCGGCTTCGCGAGGCCCTGTCGCCTTTCGTCGGCAGCGCGCGGCGCGCGGACAGCGGGCAGGCCCGTGGGCGCCGTCGTGGCGGTGCGGGCGGTGGGGGCCAGCGAGCCATGACCCGCGAGAAGAGCGCGGAGATCCGTGCCTGGGCGAAGGCTCACGGACACCCCGTGAGCGAGCGCGGCCGCATTGCCGCCTCGATCGTCCAGGCGTACGAGGACGCGCACTAGGTCGTGACCCTTAGATCTCCTGCCTGCCGCGGTCGCCCGGGCGGCGCCTCGCCGCGTTGTCGCCCTGCCCGCGAAGATTCCTCGCAGGCTCGGAATCCCCGCGGGGCGCGGAGTCGGCGCCAATAGCTCCGCTATTGGCTCCTCCTCCGCCTCGCGATGCATCCGCCTAGACGATGCTCGCTACGGCAAGATCTGCGGGACACTTCCAAACTCGCACCTTGATCGCGCGGTTATGGCGGTCGTCGGAGGACCTGACGATCGCATAACCGCGCGATTGTGTTTGCGCTCCCTTAAAACCTCGTTCGCTTGCGGCGTATCGGGAACATGTCACCCCCAGCAGGGGGTTGGATAGAGCATGAACGCCCTGCGCTTGGGGAACCCTTCTGCCAAGGAGCGGCTTGCTGGGTCGGGGCTACCATGCGGAACGACGGGCCGGATCTCCCGCGCTCGCCTGACCGCTCTGTGAGGAGCGACGAGATGTTCGAGAGGTTCACCGACCGTGCGCGGCGGGTTGTCGTCCTGGCCCAGGAAGAGGCTCGGATGCTCAACCACAACTACATCGGCACTGAGCACATTCTTCTTGGCTTGATCCATGAGGGTGAGGGTGTGGCGGCCAAGGCTCTGGAGAGCCTTGGGATCAGTCTCGAGGGGGTGCGCCAGCAGGTCGAGGAGATCATCGGCCAGGGGCAGTCGGCGCCGTCGGGACACATCC
>NZ_BSSF01000025.1:0-72589 GCF_030268985.1 Microbispora sp. NBRC 16548 | reverse complement strand
AGGCACCCGAGTCATAGGGGAAGTTGCCGTTGGCGGCCGCGGAGCCCCGGGCGAGGAACAGCGTCCAGATGATGTTGAAGATCATGAACAGGACCAGCCAGGCCCCGCCCAGGTGGGAGCCGGAGAAACGGGAGCCGCGCCCGAGCTTCTTCGGCGAGTTCTTGATCCGGATGGCGGTGAACGCGACCAGCCCGAGCAGGCAGGCGACCGCGATGAAGTCCTGCAGGAAGCCCAGCACCGGCCAGGTCCCGATAAGCGGGATGTGGAAGTCCGAGTGCCCGGTGATCGCGCCCTGGGTGATCGCGCCGTACGCCTCGATGTAGACGGTCAGCAGGATGAAGAACGCCCACATGACGAAGAAGTGGGCGGTTCCGGACGGGGTCCACTTCAGCAGTTTGCGCTGGCCGAAGACCTCGACCAGCTGGGCCTTGATCTCGGCGCCGGCGTGTTCCTTGGCGTACTCGATCCGCTCCGGGGCCGGCTGGCCGCTGGTGGCGAGCCGGTAGAGGAACAGCACGCGACGGCCCGCCAGTGCGACCGCCACGGCGGTCGCGACGAGGCCCACAATCGCTACCCAGAGCACGAGTCACTCCATTTCATCAGGCATTCCAACCGTTATGGGTACTTGGCATTACGACCCTGCCGGTAACCGGCGGTCGGAAAGGAACATCAGGCAGCCAGGTCGTGGCCCAGCCGGGCCGACAGTTCCCGCACGAGGTCGAGGGCGGCGTCGGTGATGACGGTGCCGGGCAGGAAGACAGCCGTGACCCCGGCGTCCAGCAGCGCGGGGACGTCGCCGGGCGGGATCACGCCGCCTACCACGATCATGATGTCGTCGCCGCCGGCGGCGGCCAGTTCCCCTCGTAGGGCGGGCACCAGCGTGAGGTGCCCGGCGGCCTGAGACGAGACGCCGACGATGTGCACGTCGGCCTCGACGGCCTGGCGGGCGACCTCGGCCGGGGTCTGGAACAGCGGGCCGACGTCCACGTCGAAGCCCAGGTCGGCGAAGCCGCTGGCGATCACCTTCTGGCCCCGGTCGTGGCCGTCCTGGCCCATCTTGGCCACCAGGATCCGCGGTCGCCGCCCCTCGGCCTCGGCGAAGCGGTCGCTGGCCTCGCGGACGGCCTCGGCACCGGAGCCCATTTCCTGCCGGTACACCCCGGAGATGGTCTGCACGTTCGCCTGGTGCCGCCCGAACACCTTCTCCAGCGCCTCGGAGATCTCCCCCACGGTGGCGTGCGCCCGGGCCGCGTCCACCGCCAGGGCCAGCAGGTTGCCGTCCGAGGCCGCCCCGCGGGTGAGCGCGTCCAGCGCGGCGCGTACGGCCTCGCCGTCGCGTTCGGCCCGCAACCTGCGCAGCCGCTCGACCTGCCGGGCGCGTACGGCGGTGTTGTCGACCTTGAGCACCTCCACCTCCGGTCCGGCGTCGGTGCGGTACCTGTTGACGCCGATCACCGGCTGGAGGCCGGAGTCGATGCGGGCCTGGGTGCGGGCGGCCGCCTCCTCGATGCGGAGCTTCGGCAGCCCGGCCTCGATCGCCCTGGCCATGCCGCCCGCCGCCTCCACCTCGGCGATGTGCTGCCGCGCCTTGGCCGCGAGCTGCCGGGTGAGGGTTTCGACGTAGTAGGAGCCGCCCCAGGGGTCGATGACCCGGGTTGTGCCCGACTCGTGCTGAAGCACGAGCTGGGTGTTGCGGGCGATCCGCGCCGAGAAATCCGTGGGCAGCGCGAGCGCCTCGTCCAGGGCGTTGGTGTGCAGCGACTGGGTGTGCCCCTGGGTGGCGGCCATCGCCTCCAGGCAGGTGCGCACGACGTTGTTGTAGACGTCCTGGGCGGTCAGCGACCATCCGGAGGTCTGGGAGTGCGTGCGCAGGGCCAGCGACCTGGGATCCTCGGCCCCGAAATCCTTCACCAGGCCCGCCCACAGCAGCCGGGCCGCGCGGAGCTTGGCCACCTCCATGAAGAAGTTCATGCCGATGCACCAGAAGAACGACAGCCGCGGCGCGAACGCGTCGATGCCGAGGCCCGCGGCGGTCCCCGCCCGCAGATACTCCACCCCGTCGGCCAGCGTGTAGGCCAACTCCAGATCGCAGGTGGCCCCGGCCTCCTGCAGGTGGTAGCCGGAGATGGAGATGGAGTTGAAGCGCGGCATGTTCGCCGAGGTGTAGGCGAAGATGTCGGAGATGATCCGCATCGACGGGCCCGGCGGATAGATGTAGGTGTTGCGGACCATGAACTCCTTGAGGATGTCGTTCTGGATGGTCCCGCTGAGCTGCTCCGGCTTCACCCCCTGCTCCTCGGCGGCCACGATGTACAGCGCCAGGATCGGCAGCACCGCGCCGTTCATCGTCATCGACACGCTCATGCGGTCCAGCGGGATGCCGTCGAACAGGATCCGCATGTCGAGAATCGAGTCGATCGCCACCCCCGCCATGCCGACATCGCCCGCGACCCGCGGATGGTCGGAGTCGTACCCGCGGTGCGTGGCCAGGTCGAAGGCCACCGACAGGCCCTTCTGCCCGGCCGCGAGGTTCCGCCGGTAGAACGCGTTGGACTCCTCCGCCGTGGAGAAACCCGCGTACTGCCGGATCGTCCACGGCCGCGTCACGTACATCGTCGGGTACGGCCCGCGCACGTACGGCGCGATGCCCGGATAGGTCCGCGGGTCGTACTCCCCCGCCGCGGCCGGCGCCTCCAGGTCCGCGGAGGTGTAGAACGGCCTGATCGGGATGCCCTCCGGGCTCTCCCACCCGCCCTCGACGCTCTGCTGCGGATCCGGTCTCCCGGATCCGGTCAGGGCCACGCCTCGGAAGTCCGGGATCACTCGTCCACCTCCAGATCCGCGAGGGTCGTGCGCAGCACCTGGATCACGTCGCACCCCGCGTACAGGTTTCCGTCCACGCCGTCGTACCGGCCCCGGCCGGCCAGCCAGACCCGGACCGCGCCCGCCTTCCGCAGCGTCCGCGCGACGGCGGACGCGTGCTCGGCGTACAGCGCGTCGCCGGAGCACAGGCACGCCACCGCGCTGCCGCTCGCGGCGAACTCCTCCGCGATCGCGTCCGGGTCGGTGGCCGGGCTCGATGTGACCGTCTCGATGCCGCCGGCCTGGAACAGTCCCGCCGCGAACGACACCCGGGCTCCGTACTCCCCCGCCGGGCCGACGGCGGCCAGGAACACCTTCGGCCGGACGGGCAAGGCCTCGGCCCGGTCGCGCACGTCCTCGAACTCCTGGGCGTGGCGGATCCTCGGCAGCGCGCCCTCGGGCAACCTCGGCGTGGGAGTGCGGGCGGGCGGCGCCTCGGATAGGTCGGGGAATTGGCTGACCCCGACGATCGGCGCCTTCCGGCGCGCGATGTCGCGCGACCTGCTCTCCCTGGTCCGCGCGACCTTTCCGTGCACGAGTCCCGAGGCGAGGGCCTCGGTCATCCCGCCCGCCTCCTCGATCTCCTGGAACCACTGCCAGGCCTTCTCCGCGAGGTCGGCCGTGAGCCGTTCGACGTACCAGGACCCGGCCGCCGGGTCGGTCGCCCTGGCCACCTGGCCCTCCTCGACCAGCAAGGTGGAGGTGTTGCGGGCGATCCGGCGGGAGAAGCCGTCCGGCAGGCCGAGCGCGTCGTCGAACGGCCGCACGGTCACCGCGTCGGCACCGCCCACGCCCGCCGCGAAACACGCCAGCGTCGTACGCAGCATGTTCGTCCACGGGTCCCGACGGGTCATCATCGCCGCCGAGGTCACCGCGTGCTGGAACTGACCAGGCGGCCCGCCGCAGACCTCGGCCACCCGCGCCCACAGCACCCGGGCCGCCCGCAGCTTGGCGATCGTGGCGAACTGATCGGCGGTCGCCGCGTACCGGAACTCCAACTGGCCGAAGGCCTCGCTCACGCCGAGCCCGTGACCGGTGAGCGTCCGCAGGTAGGCCAGGCCCGTCGCGATCGAGCAGCCGAGCTCTTCGGCGTCGCTGCCACCGGCCTCGTGATAGATCGTGGCGTCGGCGACGACCGCGCGCACGCCGGACAGGCCGTCGACGCAGCGGCGCGCGAGCTCGGCCATGTCCGAGAGGTCAGGCGTCGCGCCGGAACGACTTAACCGGCCGAGCGGGTCGGCGCCGAAGGCGCCTTTGAGAGCCACGCCTGGGACGCCTCGTTTCGCGGCCACGGCCAGGAGCGCGTCCGCCGCCTCTCGGGTCCGGTCGCCCGCGTCCAGCGTGATCGAGATCCAGTCGAGGTGAACGCCGTCGAGGACCCCGGGCAGGTCCTGGGGGGCGGCGGCGAGCCAGAGCGAGTCGGCGCCGTTCTCCAGGTCGGTCAGCACGGCCTCCGGGTCGGCGACCTCGTGGCGCTGCCGCACCTCCCACGGGGCGCCGGGCCCGCGGCCACCGGGCACGTACGGCGGGAGGCCGGGAAGGCCGGCCGTCTCCGGCAGGTCCGTGGCGTCGTGGAGCGGGGCGACGGTGATGCCGTCGTAGGTCGTGCTCGCCAGCGCCTGTTCCGGCGACTCGCTCTCCACTCCCGACCGGCGCAGGACCTCCCGCGCCAGTTCCCGCCACTGCTCCCGGCTGGCGGGCGGGAAACCGGTGCCGCTCATGCCCGGTCCTTGATCTCGCAGATGACCGCGCCCGCAGCCACGGTCGCGCCCACGTCAGCGGAGAGGCCAACCACCGTGCCGCCCTTGTGAGCGGTCAGCGGCTGCTCCATCTTCATCGCCTCAAGGACGACGATGGTGTCGCCGGACTCGACGGTGTCGCCGTCGGCGACGACGACCTTCACGATCGTGCCCTGCATCGGGCTGACGAGGGAGTCCCCGCTCGCCGCCTTCTTCGCCGCACCGCCGCCCGACCTCCGGGGCGTCGCCTTCCTCAGCTCGGCGCGGCCGGCGGTGCCCAGGCCGGCGGGCAGGACGACCTCAAGGCGCTTGCCGCCGACCTCGACCGTGATCCGCTCGCGCTCGGCGGGCTCGGCCGCCTCCACGGCCCCCTCGTACGGCGGGATCCCGCCCGCGAACTCGGTCTCGATCCACCGGGTGTGCACGGAGAACGGCTCGCCGGTGAAGGCGGGGTCGTCCACCACGGCCCGGTGGAACGGCAGCACGGTCGGCATGCCGCCGATCTCGAACTCGGCCAGCGCGCGTCGCGACCGCTCCAGCGCCTGCTCACGGGTCGCGCCGGTGACGATCAGCTTGGCCACGAGCGAGTCAAACGCCTGCGGCACGCTCATCCCGGTCTCGTAGCCACCGTCCAGCCGCACGCCGGGGCCGGACGGGACGCACATCGACGTGATCGTCCCCGGCGCGGGCAGGAAGTTGCGGCCCGCGTCCTCGGCGTTGACGCGGAACTCGATGGAGTGGCCGCGCAGCACGGGGTCGTCGTAGCCCAGCGGCTCGCCGTCGGCGACGCGGAACATCTCACGGACCAGGTCGATGCCGGCGACCTCCTCGCTGACCGGGTGCTCGACCTGCAGCCGGGTGTTGACCTCAAGGAAGGAGATCGTGCCGTCCTGCCCGACGAGGAACTCACACGTCCCGGCGCCGACGTAGCCCGCCTCGCGCAGGATCGCCTTGGAGGAGGAGTAGAGGAGTTCGAGCTGCTCGTCGGTCAGGAACGGGGCCGGGGCCTCCTCCACCAGCTTCTGGTGCCGGCGCTGGAGTGAGCAGTCGCGGGTGGACACGACCACGACGTCGCCGTGCCGGTCGGCCAGGCACTGGGTCTCGACGTGACGCGGCCGGTCGAGGTAGCGCTCGACGAAGCACTCCCCGCGCCCGAAGGCGGTGACGGCCTCGCGCACCGCGGACTCGTACAGGTCGGGGATCTCCTCCATGGTGCGGGCCACCTTGAGCCCGCGCCCGCCGCCGCCGAACGCCGCCTTGATCGCGATCGGCAGGCCGTGCTCCGCGGCGAAGGCGACGACCTCGTCCACCCCGGAGACGGGATCGGGGGTCCCGGCAACCAGCGGGGCGCCGACCTTCTGCGCGATGTGCCGCGCCTGGACCTTGTCGCCCAGCGCCGTGATCGCCGAGGGCGGCGGCCCGATCCAGGTCAGCCCGGCGTCGATGACGGCCTGGGCGAAGCCGGCGTTCTCGGCGAGGAAGCCGTATCCCGGGTGGACCGCATCCGCGCCGGACCGCCCCGCCACCTCCATGATCTTCTCGATCGACAGGTAGGTCTCCCCCGGGGCGGCGCCCCCCAGCGCGTACGCCTCGTCGGCCATCCGCGCATGCAGCGCGTCACGGTCCTGGTCGGCGTACACGGCGACGCTGGCGAGGCCGGCGTCCCGGCAGCCCCGGATGACGCGTACAGCGATCTCAGCGCGGTTGGCGACCAGTACCTTCCGGATGGTTGTGCTCACAGACGTCCTCCAAGACTCCGGATCGACTCCCGCCACCCCTGCGGACCGGTCGCAAGGGGACGGCGCAACGCGTGCCGGCACGCCAGATTCCGCCAGCCGGAGGGCATCGGCGGAGCGGCGGGTACGGTGGGCCGTCGCACCGCGAGCAGCGCCACTGCCAGCGCGGCCAGCTCCTCGGGCGACGGAGTGCCCTTCATGACCCGGAACTCGGTCACAGCGGGATGTTCCCGTGTTTCTTGGGCGGCAGGGCGGCCCGTTTGCCGCGCAGCATCCGCAGTGCGCGGACGACCTCGCGCCGGGTCTCGCGGGGTGCGATCACCGCGTCGACGTAGCCGCGTTCGGCCGCCAGGTATGGCGTGGCGAGGGTGTCCTCGTACTCACGCACCAGCTCGGCCCGCAGCGCGTCGGGATCACCGGCCGCGGCCAGCGTCCTGCGGTGCAGGATGTTGACCGCACCCTGGGCACCCATCACGGCGACCTGGGCGGTCGGCCAGGCGAGGTTGACGTCCGCGCCGAGGTGCTTGGACCCCATGACGTCGTACGCCCCGCCGTACGCCTTGCGGGTGATGACCGTGACGAGCGGCACCGTGGCCTCGGCGTAGGCGTACAGGAGCTTGGCGCCGCGGCGGATGATGCCGTTCCACTCCTGGTCGGTGCCCGGGAGGAAGCCCGGCACGTCCACGAGCGTCAGCACCGGGATGCCGAACGCGTCGCAGGTGCGCACGAACCGCGCGGCCTTCTCGCTCGCGGCGATGTCGAGCGTGCCGGCGAAGCTGCTCGGCTGGTTCGCGACGACGCCCACCGACCGTCCCTCGATCCGGCCGAAACCGACCAGGATGTTCGGCGCGAACAGCGCCTGCACCTCCAGGAACTCGCCGTCGTCCAGCAGGGCGGCGATGACCTCGTGCATGTCGTACGGCTGGTTCGCCGAGTCGGGGATCAGCGTGTCGAGGGCGCGGTCGCCCTCGCTGATCTCCAGGTCCGACTCGAACCCGGCGAAAGGCGGGTCGTCGAGGTTGTTCTGCGGCAGGTACGACAGCAGCGCCCGGGCGTAGTCCAGCGCGTCGTCCTCGTCCTCGGCGAGATAGTGGGCGTTGCCGCTGCGGCTGTTGTGCACGCGGGCGCCGCCCAGCTCCTCGAAGGTCACGTCCTCGCCGGTCACCGTCTTGATGACGTCCGGGCCGGTGACGAACATGTGGGACCCTTCGTCCACCATGATCGTGAAGTCGGTGAGCGCCGGCGAGTAGACGTGCCCGCCCGCGCAGGCCCCCATGATCAACGAGATCTGCGGGATCACGCCCGAGGCGTGCACGTTGCGGCGGAAGATCTCGCCATACAAGGCGAGCGAGACGACGCCCTCCTGGATGCGCGCGCCCGCGCCCTCGTTGATGCCGACGATCGGCGCCCCGATCTTCACGGCCAGGTCCATGACCTTGCAGATCTTCTCGCCGTACACCTCGCCCAGACTCCCGCCGAACACGGTGAAGTCCTGGGAGAAGACGCAAACCGTCCGGCCGCCGACCGTCCCGTGGCCGGTGACCACCCCGTCGCCGGGCACGCGGGTGCGCTCCATGCCGAACGACGTGCTGCGGTGCACGGCCAGGGCGTCCAGTTCGACGAACGACCCCGGGTCGAGCAGCCGCTCGATCCGCTCGCGGGCCGTGAGCTTGCCCTTGGCGTGCTGCTTAACGGCCGCCCGTTTCTCGCCGGCGCGGGTCGCCTCGTCCAGACGCTCTTCCAGCCGGCCGAGGCTGGCCGCGGTGCCATGAGGTTCCATCAATCACTACATTCGGCTTAAGACTGAGTTCCACAATGAAGATACGGAGTCTCGCGACTATGCACAACATCGGGTCCGCGACAATGGCCGCATGGGCACTCCGTCAATCAGCCACCGCCTCGCCGAAGCGGCGGTGGCACTGTTCGACGAGAACGGGTACGACGAGACGACCGTTGACGACATCGCGGCCCGCGCGGGGGTGAGTCGCAGCACGTTCTTCCGCTATTACCGGTCGAAGGAAGACGCGATCTTCCCCGACCACGACACGCTGCTCGCCCAGGTGGACGCCCGCCTGCGCGCCTCCACCTCGGACACCGGAATCGTCGCCGTGACCGACGCGGTCCGCATCGTGCTGGCGCACTACGTCGAAGACGCCGAGGTGTCCCTGCGCCGCTACAGCCTCGTACGTCGGGTGCCGGCCCTGCGCGACCGGGAGATCGCCAGCGTCGCCCGCTACCAGCGGCTGTTCCGCGAGTTCATCGGCAAATGGCTGGTCGGAACCCCCGACGCCGACCTGCGCGCCGAACTCATGGCCGCCTCGGTCGTCGCCGCACACAACCAGGTCCTGCGCGGCTGGCTGCGCACCGGAGGGACGTACGACCCCTCGCCTCTCCTCGACCACGCTATGGGCTATGTGGTCGCCATCTTCCGGCATTGGGAACAGCCCGGGAAGAGCGGAGACGACGAGGTCGTCGTCGCCACCTTCAGCCGCTCGGCCTCTCCTCAGGCCGTCATGGAGGCCATCCAGGCCCATCTGCAGCCTCGTTCCCCCAAGACGGGCGAAGAGCACTGAAACTCGTATGAGCCTGGCAGGCGGCATGCTGCGGTGGAAATGATCGGACGGAGAACGGATGTGCCGGGGCTATGCGACCGGCGTGTCAGGCGTCCGTACGCGGCCGGGGACGTCAGGGATCCACGGACGCGGAACTCAACTGGCCGGCGAGGACGGCGGGGGCGTGCACCAGCGAAGGGCCGTACCAGGTGAGGTAGCGCCCGCTGACCAGTGCGCAGGCGACGCCGGGGAAGCACTCGGGGCCGTCGTCGGCGGTGAACCGGTACGGCTCGTCCGGCAGCACCACGAGATCGGGCCGGACGGCGCGGAGCCGCTCCATCGGAATCTTCGGGTAGCGCCCGGGGTGATCGGCGTACACGTTGTCCACCCCCAGCCGGGCGAGCACGTCGCCGGTGAAGGTGTCACGCCCGACGACCATCCAGGGACGCCGCCAGACGGGGACCACCGCCCGGCGGCGTACGGTGACCGGCGGCCGGCGCCAGGCGCGGGCCGCCTCGTCCAGCCAGCCGGGACGAGGCAGCCTGCACGCCACGGTGAGCATGCGGCCCAGCGACGCCAGCGCCTCGTCCACCGTGCGGATCATCGTCGTCCAGACCGGGAGTCCGGCGTCGCGCAGCGCCTCCAGGTCGGCCTGCCGGTTCTCCTCGAAGTTGGCCAGCACGACGTCGGGCCGCAGCGAACGGATCCGGTTCAGGTCGGGGTTCTTGGTCCCGCGGACCCTTGTGACGTCCAGGCCGGCCGGATGGCTGCACCAGTCGGTGGCCCCGGCGAGGACCTCCCGCCGGGTGGCCGCGACGGCCTCGGTCAGTGACGGGACGAGTGAGACCACGCGGCGCACCCGCGCGGGGACGAGCACCGGGCAGCCGAGGTCATCCCGCTCCGCCGTACCTTCCGTCATGATCGGTAATCGTAGAAGCCCCGGCCGGACTTGCGGCCGAGGAACCCGGCCTGCACCATGCGGCGCAGCAGCGGCGGCGGCGCATAGTGCGGCTCCGCGAACTCCGCGTGCAGGGACTCGGCGATGGCGAGCAGCGTGTCGAGGCCGATCAGGTCCGACAGCCGCAGCGGGCCCATGGGGTGGGCACAGCCCAGCGTCATGCCCGTGTCGACGTCTTCGGCGGTGGCGTGGCCGGCCTCCACCATGCGGACGGCCGACAGCAGGTACGGCACCAGCAGCGCGTTGACCACGAAGCCGGACCGGTCGGGGGCGACGATCGCGGTCTTGCCGAGGGCTCCGGTGGCGAACTCCCTGGCGCGTGAGACCGTGACGGGGTCGGTGAGGATCGACTCGACCACCTCGACGAGCTTCTGCACCGGAGCCGGGTTGAAGAAGTGCAGGCCGACCACCTGACCCGGACGGCTGGTGGCCTGGGCGATCCGGGCGATGGGGATGGAGGAGGTGTTGGAGGCGAGGATCGCGTCGGGACGCTTCACGATGCGGTCGAGCTCGGTGAACAGCGCGGTTTTGATCTCCGGGTTCTCCGTGGCCGCCTCGATGACGAGGTCGCACCCGGCCAGGTCGTCCAGCTCCGCCGTGTAGGTCAGGCGTCCGCGGGCGGCGTCGAACTCCTCCTGAGCAATCTTGCCTGCCGTGAGCGCTCGCCGCAGGGACGCGTCGAGGCGGGTACGGCCGGCCGCCACCGCCTCGTCGTCGATCTCGCGGACCACGACGTCGATGCCGCGGCGGGCGCAGACCTCGGCGATGCCGGCGCCCATGAGGCCGCAGCCGATCACGCCGACGCGGGTGATGTCCGTCATTGCGTTTTCCTTCTTCGATCGAATTTCAGACGTTGCGGCGGTACTGTCCGCCGATCTCGAACAGCGCCTCGGTGATCTGGCCGAGCGAGCAGACGCGAGCGGTATCCATCAGGACCTCGAAGGCGTTGTCGTCCGACATGGCCGCCCGCCGGAGGCGGGCCAGCGCCGCCTCCGCCTCCTCGGCGTGCGCCTGGTGGAAGGACCGCAGCCGCGTGAGCTGAGACCGCTTTTCGTCCTCGGTGCCGCGGGCGAGCTCCAGCGGGCCGTGCTGGATCTCGCCGCCGGGGTTGCGGAAGGTGTTGACACCGATGATCGGCAGGCTGCCGTCGTGCTTGCGCCGCTCGTACAGCATGGACTCGTCCTGGATCTTGCCGCGCTGGTATCCGGTCTCCATGGCCCCCAGCACGCCGCCGCGGTCGGAGATGCGCTCGAACTCCCGCAGGACCGCCTCTTCCACCAGGTCGGTCAGCTCGTCGATGATGAACGATCCCTGCAGCGGGTTCTCGTTGGCGGCCAGACCCCACTCGCGGTTGATGATGAGCTGGATCGCCATGGCCCGCCGTACCGACTCGGCCGAAGGGGTGGTGACGGCCTCGTCGTAGGCGTTGGTGTGCAGGCTGTTGCAGTTGTCGTAGATCGCGATCAGCGCCTGCAGGGTGGTGCGGATGTCGTTGAAGTCCATCTCCTGGGCGTGCAGCGAGCGGCCGGAGGTCTGGATGTGGTACTTCAGCTTCTGCGCCCGCTCGTCCGCGCCGTACCGCTCCCGCATGGCGATCGCCCAGATGCGCCGGGCGACCCGGCCGAGCACGCTGTATTCGGGATCCATGCCGTTGGAGAAGAAGAAGGACAGGTTCGGCGCGAAGTCGTCGACCTTCATGCCGCGGGCGAGGTAGGCCTCCACGTAGGTGAAGCCGTTGGCGAGGGTGAAGGCGAGCTGGCTGATCGGGTTCGCGCCCGCCTCGGCGATGTGATAGCCGGAGATCGACACCGAGTAGAAGTTGCGCACCCCGTTGGCGATGAACCACTCCTGGATGTCGGCCATCATCCGCAAGGAGAACTCGGTGGAGAAGATGCAGGTGTTCTGGCCCTGGTCCTCCTTGAGAATGTCGGCCTGCACGGTGCCGCGTACGGTCGCCAGTGTCCGGGCGCGCAGCCGCGCGGCCTCCTCCGGCGAGGGCTCGCCGCCGTGCTCCTCGCGGTAGCGATCGAGCGCCTGGTCGACGGCCGTGTTGAGGAAGAACGCCAGGATGGTCGGCGCGGGGCCGTTGATGGTCATGGAGACCGAGGTGTTCGGCGCGGACAGGTCGAACCCGTCGTACAGCGCCTTCATGTCCTCCAGCGTGGCGATCGACACGCCCGAGGTGCCGACCTTGCCGTAGATGTCGGGCCGCTCGTCCGGGTCGTGGCCGTACAGGGTGACGGAGTCGAACGCGGTGGACAGCCGGGTCGCCGGCTGGCCCTCCGACAGCAGCCTGAACCGCCGGTTCGTGCGGAACGCGTCGCCCTCCCCCGCGAACATCCGCGTCGGGTCCTCGTCGTCCCGCTTGAACGGGAAGACCCCCGCCGTGAACGGGAACCGTCCCGGCAGGTTCTCCGACCGCAGGAAGCGCAACAGATCGCCGTGGTCGCCGAACCGCGGCAGCGCGACGCGGGGGATGCGGTTGCCCGACAGCGTGTGCCGCCATAGCGGCGTGCGCACTTCCCGGTCGCGAACGCGCACCACGAGCTCGTCGGCCCGGTAGGCCGCGACCGTCGTCTCCCAGTCGTCCAGCGACGCGCGGCTCCCCGGATCGACCGCGGCCTCCGCGCGGCCGAGCAGGTCATCCACCGCCGTGGTGTCCGCGCCCTCCCCGGCGAGCAGCGCGCGGACCTCGGTGAGGTGCTGCCGCCTGCGCGCCGCCTCCGCCTGCTCCACGGTGCGGGCGTGGTACCCGCGGACGGTGTCCGCGATCTCCGCCAGGTAGCGGATCCGGGACGGCGGCACGATCCCGGGCGAGGCCGTGGAGGTCGTTCCCGCGACCTCGGGCAGCGAGCGGGGTCCCGCCGGCAGCCCATGCTCGCTCAGCAGCTCACGCAACCGCAGGTACAGAGCGGTCACACCCTCGTCGTTGAACCGCGAGGCGATCGTCCCGAAGACGGGCATCTCCTCCGGCGGCACCCCGAACGCCTCCCGGTTGCGCACCAGTTGCCGGCGCACATCCCGCAGCGCGTCCTCCGCGCCCCTGCGCTCGAACTTGTTGATCGCCACCGCGTCGGCGAAGTCCAGCATGTCGATCTTCTCCAGCTGGGACGCCGCGCCGAACTCCGGTGTCATGACATACAGGGACACATCGGCATACGGGATGATCGCGGCGTCGCCCTGGCCGATTCCCGGGGTCTCCACGATCACCAGGTCGTACCCCGCCGCCCTGCAGGCGGTGAGCACGTCGCCAATGTGCGGGGGCAGCTCCTGGGCTCCCCTGGTGGCGAGCGAGCGGAAGTACACACCACCGCCGGCCAGGCTGTTCATCCGGATGCGGTCGCCCAGCAGCGCTCCCCCGCCCCGGCGCCGCGTCGGATCCACCGCCACCACGGCCACGCGAAGCTTGCCCTCGTAGTCGAGGCCGATCCGGCGCAGCAACTCGTCGGTGAGGGACGACTTGCCCGACCCGCCGGTGCCGGTGATGCCCAGCACCGGGACTGCGCGCGCGTCCGCGACGCTCCGCAGCTCCGCGAGCCAGCGGTCGTCGGCGGCGCCGGACTCCACCAGCGTGATCGCCCGCGCCAGCGCCCGCTGATCGCCGGCGGCCACCGTCTCAACGGCGGGCGGCTCCCCCGCCGCCAGATCCACGTCGCACGTCTGGGTGATCGTGTTGATCATCCCGGCCAGCCCCAGCCGCTGGCCGTCATCCGGGGAGAAGACGCGCGCGACCCCGCGCGCGTGCAGATGCTCGATCTCCTCGGGCACGATGACCCCGCCGCCTCCGCCGTACACCTTGATATGCCCGGCGCCGCGCTCACGCAGCAGATCCACCAGGTAGGTGAAGAACTCCACGTGCCCGCCCTGGTAGGAACTGACCGCCACCCCCTGCGCGTCCTCCTGGATCGCCGCTGTGACGATCTCCTCCACCGACCGGTTGTGCCCCAGATGGATTACCTCCGCCCCCTGCGACTGCAGGATCCGCCGCATGATGTTGATCGCCGCGTCGTGACCGTCGAACAGTGCAGCCGCCGTGACCAGGCGGACCGGGTGTTGGGGAACGTGCATGGGGGTTCCTTCTGACAGGGCGCTAGGGGACCGCCGCAGCGCAACTTACTAGGACGTCCAAGTAAATACTAGGATGTCCAACAATCTTGGCCGCAGCAGGGCGGGTGTTTCGGAAGCCGACAGGAATCGCCCTGCTCATCGCCGCCCCCTGAAGGAAAGAAGGTGCGCCATGGAGCCTGGCGAGAAGATCGTGGTGGTCGACGGGGCGCGGACCCCGGTCGGTAGCTTCGGGGGCGCGTTGAAGGACGTGCCTGCCCATGAGTTGGGCGCTGTGGCGGTGCAGGAGGCGTTGCGGCGCGCCGGTGTAGGCGGGGCGCAGGTCGATGAGGTGGTGATGGGCTGTATCGGCCAGGTGGGGCCGGACGCGTACAACGCCCGGCGTGTGGCCGTCGCCGCCGGCCTGCCCAGCCAGATCCCGGCCTACACCGTCAATCGGCTGTGCGGCAGCGGGCTGCAGGCGGTGTGGTCGGCGGCGATGCAGATGCGCTGGGGCGGGGTGGACATCGCGGTGGCCGGCGGCGACGAGTCGATGAGCCGGATGCCGTTCTACGACTTCGGCGCGCGGTCGGGCTACAGGCTGGGCGACCGCACGCTCGTCGACGGCACCGTGATGATGCTCACCGACCCGTTCCACGACATGCACATGGGCCGCACCGCCGAGGCCGTCGCGCGCACGTACGACGTGTCGCGGCAGGCGCAGGACGAGTTCGCGCTGGAGTCGCAGCGCCGCGCCGCGACCACGGAGGCGAAGCAGGCGTTCGCCGAGGAGATCACCCCCGTCGAGGTCGGCGGTCGCAGGCCGCACATCGTCGAGGTGGACGAGCACCCCAGGCCGGACACCACTCTGGAGGACCTGGCCCGGCTGAGGCCCGCGTTCGAGGCGGGCGGCACGGTCACCGCGGGCAACGCCTCCGGCATCAACGACGGCGCGGCGGCGCTGGTGCTCGCCCGCGAGTCGGTCGCGGCCGAGCGGGGGCTGGGCGGGCTGGTCAGCCTGGAGGCGGTGGCGACCGCGGCGATGGAACCGGAGCTGATGGGGTACGCCCCGGTGCTCGCGCTGCGCAAACTGTTCGATCAGACCGGCACCACCCCGCGCGACATCGACGTGGTCGAGTTGAACGAGGCGTTCGCCGCGCAGGCCGTCGCGGTCATCCGGGATGCCGGGCTCGACCCGGACAAGACCAACCCGTACGGCGGGGCGATCGCGCTCGGGCATCCGGTCGGGGCCACCGGTGCGATCCTCACCCTGCGGGTCGCCAAGCACCTGGTCCGCCACAACCTGGAACTCGGCGTCGTGACCATGTGCATCGGCGGCGGCCAGGCCCTGGCCGCACTCTTCCGCCGGATCTGACCACCGGCGCGCAGCGGCGGGTGAGCAAGCTCCCCGCCGCTCGCGCTTCCCTGCCCCACCCCGAGCGCCTCTGACACGGAACTGCTCGGGCCCCAGGGCGTGTGGCACCTCATCGAGCTCCACCGCCCAGAGACAACGAGCCGGAGACACAATGCCCGATGGAACGCCGGCCCACCGTCCCTCCCCTCCGCGCGCCGATGACCGCGCGCCGGGGATCACCCGTACGGGGAGTACAGCCACGCCGGGAATGAGTTTCCGCTGGTCGTGTCCTACTTGAGGAGCTGGCGGGCCATGACCATGCGCTGGATCTGGTTGGTGCCCTCGTAGATCTGGGTGTTCTGCGTCGTGCTCTTGGCGCACCTGGGCCGGCTACCCGACCAGGCCTTCGACCAGGGCATACGCTTGTCGATGCCTGCGGCCGATTCTCGCTGCCTTTCGGGCTCTCACGGAACACCCACGGAACAAGATCACAGCTCTGGGCGCTCGAGCCAATCCTGAGTGCTGAATCTAAGGATGGGGGCCGGGGCCAGATCACGGTCCCGGCGCAATTGACCGTGTTCACGCTTGTTGATCTCGGTAGGTCGTGATCCTAGAGTCATGGGCGACAGGTACCGTGGGCGGCCGTTCAGGTTTTTGCTGCTGCTGATAGCGGCAGGCGTGGTGGCAGCGGTGATGCCGTGGGCGCCCTCGACGTGGCCGCTGGCGGTGCGGTTCGTATCGGCCGTGTTGGGGGCGATCGCAGCGGGGGCTGCGGGGTCGTATGTCAGCGAGTGGCTTACTGCCCGCCGGGCGGTCAAGGCGGCGGAAGCTGCCGCGGTTGCTGAGGAGGGGACGCGGCGGGCGGCATTGGCCGCCACGCGCGAGGTGGTCTCAACAGGTGAGAGCGTGGCGGGATTGCTGCGTCCCGAACGCGGAGTGGTCATGTTCGCCGGGCGTGTGGAGGAACTGAAGGCGCTGACCGGCTGGTGCGAGGATGAGGCGGCGTGTCCGGTGCGGTTGCTGACCGGTCAGGGCGGGGTGGGCAAGACCCGGCTAGCCTTGCATCTGGCCGAGTCGTTGCCATTCATGGACTGGGAGTGCCAACAGGTCCGGCCGGGCCAAGAGGTGGCGGCCGTCCGGGCCGCCGGCCAGGCAGATCAGCGGGTGTTGCTGCTAGTCGATTACGCCGAGACCCGCCCCGAACTGCCAGCCATGCTAGCTGAGGTGGCCCGCCTGGAAGCGACTGGGGATGCGGGCAGGCTGCGGGTGTTGTTGCTGGCCCGTCAGGCAGGTGAGTGGTGGACGGAGCTGGACACCGAATCAGATGCGGTCCGGGCTCTGGTGGCGCGCACCCCGGTGCTGGAGTTGGCGCCCGCGTTGGATGCCGATCGCAGCGATCTCCAGGTGATCGAGGAAGCGCTGCCGTTCTTCGCGGCGGCGCGGGGCCGCCCGGTACCGCGAATGTCCTTCACCGTAACTTCGGCAGAGCGGTTGCCGGTCCTGGTGTTGCACGCGGCAGCGCTGGTGGCGGTGCTGGATGAGGAGCAGGGGACGGCCGGGGGGCGGGCGGCTGCGGACTTGGGGGTGTTGGACCGGCTATTGGGGCATGAACGTCGGCTATGGGACAAGACCGCTCGGCGCGCTGGGGTGGGGGTTGCTCTGGCGGTGCTGCAACAGGTGGTCGCCGCGGTGGCGCTGCTGCTGGACGCGCAGGACCATGATGAGGACGCCGTGCGGGCGGTGGTACGGCGGGTGCCCGACCTTGCGCGAGCCGATGATGCGCGGGTGGGGGCGGTGGTGCGATGGCTGCGGCAGGTGTATCCCGGCGGCGGGGAACGGGTGGAGGCGTTGCGGCCCGACCTGCTGGCCGAGCGACACGCCGTCCATGAGCTGATAGCCAATTCGCTGCTGCGCCGGGCTTGTGCGACCGATTTGACCGAGCGGCAAGCGGTGCAGATGTTGACGGTTCTGGTCCGCGCCTGCGCCCATCACGATCAAGGTTCCCGGCTGATCGAGCAGGTGTTGCGGCAGGATCTGACCGGTCTGGCCGCCGCGGCGATCGTGGTCGCGGTCCAGACCGGTCCCCGCCTAGGTGATCTGTTTGCTCATGTGCTGGAAGACGCCCCGGCCGCCGTGGCCGATCTTCAGCAGATTGCTGAGATGGTCCCTTACCCGACAGTGGCCTTGGCCGCTGCTGCTGTGGCGGTGACTCGCCGGGTCCGTGACCTTCTGCCGGTCGGCATCGACCAGACTCAAATAGCCGAATGGAGCAGCAAGTTCGCCACAGTCCTGGCACAAGTAGGTCGGCGGGAAGAGGCTCTGGAAGCCGTCACCGAAGCCGTCACCGTATATCGGTCTCTGGCTGAGACCCGCCCCGACGCCTTCCAGCCCGACCTCGCCATGGCGCTGAACAACCAAGCCACCTGCCTGTCGAACCTGGGGCAGCGGGAGAAAGCGCTAACCGCGATCGAAGAAGCCATCAAGCTCTACCGCACCCTGGCCAAGACCCGCCCCGACGCCTTCCTGCCCGACCTCGCCATGGCGCTGAACAACCAAGCCACCTGCCTGTCGGACCTGGGGCAGCGGAAGGAAGCACTGACCGTCATTGAAGAAGCCGTCCAGATCCGCCGCACCCTGGCCAAGACCCGCCCCGACGCCTTCCAGCCCAGCCTCGCCAGTTCACTGAACAACCAAGCCACCTGCCTGTCGGACCTGGGGCAGCGGAAGGAAGCGCTAACCGCGATCGAAGAAGCCATCAAGCTCTACCGCACCCTGGCCAAGACCCGCCCCGACGCCTTCCAGCCCGAGCTCGCCATGGCGCTGAACAACCAAGCCATCTGCCTGTCGTACCTGGGGCAGCAGGAGAAAGCACTGACCGCGATCGAAGAAGCCATCAAGCTCTACCGCACCCTGGCCAAGACCCGCCCCGACGCCTTCCAGCCCAGCCTCGCCAGCTCACTGAACAACCAAGCCACCTACCTGTCGAACCTGGGGCAGCAGGAGGAAGCGCTAACCGCGATCGAAGAAGCCATCAAGCTCTACCGCACCCTGGCCAAGATTCATCCCGACGCCTTCCTACCCGACCTCGCCATGGCGCTGAACAACCAGGCCAATTGCCTGTCGAGGCTGGGGAAGCGGAAGGAAGCACTGACCGTCATTGAAGAAGCCGTCCAGATCCGCCGCACCCTGGCCAAGACCCGCCCCGACGCCTTCCAGCCCGACCTCGCCAACTCGCTGAACAACCAAGCCGCCTGCCTGTCGAATCTGGGGCAGCAGGAGAAAGCACTGACCGCGATCCAAGAAGCCATCAAGCTCTACCGCACCCTGGCCAAGATTCATCCCGACGCCTTCCTACCCGACCTCGCCATGGCGCTGAACAACCAAGCCACCTGCCTGTCGAATCTGGGAAAGCGGGAGAAAGCACTGACCGCGATCCAAGAAGCCATCAAGCTCTACCACACCCTGGCCAAGACCCACCCCAATGCCTACCTGCCCAACCTGGCGAGAACCCTGGCGGTACAGGGAAAGATCCTGCTTCAGAACAGCAATGCTGTCGAAGCCGCTCCCTTCCTACTTGAGAGCCTGAAGGTTGCACTTGAAGCAGAGCTGGAGGAGCTGCTTCCGCCTGTTGCAGGCCTACTTTGCGAGGCCTATAAGCAAGACCCGGAAGGCGTGGCTCGAGTATGGCGCGAGATCAGCGAAAGCGACCTGCCAGGGTGGGTGACGGACATCTAGGGGGTTCCTCACGAGTGTGGCGTGCGGACGCTGGCCACGGCCGGTGGAAGAGCTGCACCGCTGCGACTGGTGTCCGGCCGGCGTTCGGGCTGCCAGCAGCGGCCCCGCCCTCAATGGCTCTCAATCAGGAGGTCTGCTGGCCGGTACAACACCCGCTGGTATGCCTCCCTGATCGCTTGGCGAGGTTGGCAGTTGCGATGCGGACCTCGCGGCGTTAGTGCCTGCCACCCCGGCGTATACCCTTGCGATCAGCCGACCCAATTAGGATCTATCACCCATAAAGAGACATAGAGATCCCAAGATCATCACAATTTGGCCGTGAGCCGGGTACCTTGTCCCTGGGCATCAGTAGCCGGAGGAACCATGCGCATCGGAGACCACCTTCTCAGTATCACCGCGCTTCAGGACGCGGTCATCGCGGAGCGCGGTTTTCCTCGCCAGCTCGTACCAGCCCCCGTGACTTACGCTGTCCTAAGCCGGAATGAGGATGTCGCGCGTTGGGCATCCCGGAGACTTCGGGGAGATTTCCAGCCGGTCCCCGAGCAGATCGTCCCTGTTCGCAAGCATCGCAACGGAGTACGCCCAATTGCGGAACTCGCATTGAGAGACAGGCTTGCGTTCAGGGCTTTGGTCAACCGCTGGAAGGGAGATATACCGCAGCCGGATAGGTCCGCTACCGCCTACGCGACTTTCAAGCGTGCTCCTCTGGAGGAGGAGTGCTCGCACATCGTGACGGCCGACATTGTTGCCTGCTACCAATACATCGACTATGACCTTTTAGGGCGAGAACTTATCGCCCAGACCGGCGATGTCGATGGCGTAGACGCAGTAATCGGGCTGCTCTTGGGAATCACTGGTCGCAGATTCGGCCTTCCTCAGCAGTCTGCACCCTCGGACGTGCTGGCCGAGGTCTACGTCGATGTACTAGAGCGTGCCCTTCTGCGACGCGGCCTACGGGTATGGCGTTACAACGACGATTTCCTTATAGCTAGCCAATCTTGGTCTGGCGCACTGGAAGCTATCGACATTTTGGAGGAGAACGCTCGCAAAATAGGATTGACCCTCAACGACTCGAAAACACTTATTCAGCGGCGGAGGACGTACGAGACGCAACTCAATATGCGTCAGCATCTCTTTCAAGAAATTGCAGAAGAAGCACAACTCGACCTTACAGAAATCGACATTGGCCCTTATGGTGACACCATAGCCTCCAGTCCGTATCCCGACGATGTTCAGACGGCTGCCTATCTCCGGGTCTTAGAGCTCTGGTCCGATAGGACGCTCGCAGCATCAAAAAAACAAGCTGTCCTCCAGCTCATTCCTAGCGCGTTTAGCCACCTTGCCGGCCTACCTTTCCATAATGAGGTAGTACCGACATGCATGCAAATGCTCCGTAAAGAGCAAACCATGACTCCCCATATCGCAAGGTACCTAAGCTATCTGCCAGATGAGAGTCACCGGTACACGCTTGATCGGTTCACAGAGTTGCTAGAAGACAACGCTTATATGACTGGCTGGCAGGCACTATGGCTCCAGGACCCTTTTGCCAACTACAAGGATTTTCCCCATGGAAGAGGCGGTGAGCGGCGTCGAGAATGGCTGCGGTCGGTCTTCACCTCCACTCGCGCTGGTGAAATAGTACAATCTGCAGCTGCGTATACGCTGGCTCGCCATGGCGCCATCACCGTCGATGAAGTACTAGGTGGCTACGATCGCGCCTCACCTATCTCCCGGCCCGTCTACAGCGCAGCCTTGGGGGCTCTTGGAACTCGTGCGTCTCGCGGTCGCGTTCGATCTGTCACAAGCGAGGACGAGCTCCATCGCTGGACGTACGACTGGGCTGCAGAGCAACAATGACAAGCCGGCAACTGCCGTCTCTTGCGGCCGAGCAGGCCGTGACGGACTTGCGACTCATTCTCGCGGAGCACAAGCGAAGCCAGGCCCCCATTACGCTGCGCCCCGGGCGCATCCCTCTAGCGGGCGGCGACCCAGAGCGCCGACGCCGTGAGCTGACGCTCGCCGCATTGGTTGCAGTTGTTGAACATTTCAGCCTGCACTTGCTTATAAAGACCACTCCAGTAGTGAATGAGTCAAGTGTTGCGAGTTGGCCGAAGCAAGAGAAAGCCTGGAAAGATCACCACAACGTCGACCTGCGGCAGGATACTGCCGAATACTCGGTCGTACGTGGTTTCATTGAGGCTCGCAATGCAGTACTTCACGGACTCGGAGAGCTCACCAAGATGCAACAGCAACCTAATAAGCTGCCCCACGTCCTACAAGACCTTAAAAAAGCACGCATCGAACTTGATGGCATAAGGCTGGTTGTCACGAAGCGAGACCTTGATCGTTGCTCTGAACATTCACGGCGCTTCGTGTCACAGCTCGACCTAATAAGCAGAAGCTTCACTGCGCTTTAGAACACGCTTGCCCAGCTCCCACCCCCGGTAGTCTCCTAGTCACTCACCATGGATCGGCAATTCGCCCGTCCGCCTCCAGCCCGAACCGAAGCACGTATCTCCATTGCTTCTTACCTGTGGACTTGAGACGCACTCGCGCCAGATTCTCTAGGGCAGAGGTATCTCCCGCGTCGGCGGCAACTCGGGCTAGTCGTTCAGCCCCCTGATGATCCTCACCCTCCTCCCGTCGCTCCACCAAGATATGAAGCGCTAAGGTATTGCCAGCGTCGGCGGCAACTCGGGCTAGCCGTTCAGCCCCCTCATGATCCCCAGCCTCCTCCCGTCGCTCCACCAAAACGTGGAACGCAGAGGTGTCACCGACCTCAGCGGCAGTATGTGCCAGGCGCTCTGCTCCCTTGCGATCCCCGGCTTGCTCCCGCCGCTCGGCCAAGTTACGAAGAATTGACGTGTTGCCGGCCTCAGCGGCCGCTCGTGCGAGTCGTTCAGCCCCTTCATGGTCTCCGGCCCACTCACGTGAGCGAGACAAGTACTCAAGGGTTGAGGTGTCGCCAGCTCCGGCCGCCGCCGCTGCCAATCGCTCTGCCTCCTCGCTATCTCCAGCCCTTTCCCTCAACTCAGCAATCTTATGAAGCACGGATGTATCGCCAGTACCCGCGAGTATCCGATAAAGCCGTTCTGCCTCATCAGCGTTTCCGATCACCGCGCACAGTCGGGCGGCATCCTCTAATGCGGATGTATCGCCAGCATCAGCAAGAAGCCGATACAACCGCTCCGCTTCTTCAAAACTGCCGGCTTTCTCGCACAATCGGGCAGCATCCTTGAGTGCGGATATATCGCCGGAATCAGCAAGAACCCGATACAACCGCTCTGCTTCCTTATAGTCCCCGACATTCTCTCTCTGAACAGCTAATACGCGGAGCGCGAGGATGTGGCTAAATCCTTCTTTTGTTTGATCGGAATTTTCCTTGGGTGCCATCTCTTCAGTGTATTTGAAGACTTTCACTTCGCCGCCCGCTTCAGCGATTAAATGATAAAGTCGTTTTGCCTGTTCGAAGTGTCCAATTCGCTCACGGCGTTCGGCCAGAGCTTGTAGCGCGGTGAGGTCACCTGCCTCAGCGGCTGCCAGCGCCAGCCTCTCAGCACCTTCACGATCCCCCAACTGATCGCGCTGCCATGACAGGTCTTGTGTGGCAAAGGTATGGCCGGCGACGGCAGCGGCTATAGCCGAGTGCTCAGCACTTTTACGATCCCCAGCTCGTTCGCGCAGGCGAGCCACATTCTGCAATGCAGAGCTACTACCAGCGTCAACAGCTGCCCAGGCCAAGCGCTCAGCTCCCTCGTGATCTCCGAATCGCTCGCGCAGCCAAGATAGGTCTTGTAGCGCACGAGGGTTGCCAGCGTCGGCAGCCGCCCTCGCCAAGCGCTCTGCCGCTTCACCGTCTCCAGCCCGTTCCCGGAGGCAAGCTACCGTCTGCAGCACAGAGGCATCACCGGCGTCGGCAGCCGCCCTGGCCAAGCGCTCAGCGCCTTCACGATCCCCCATCCACTCGCGCCGTTCGGCCAGAGTATGTAAGGCCGCAGTGTCTCCGGCGTCGGCAGCCGCCCTGGCTAATTGCTCAGCCTCGTCACGGTCACCGGCCCGCTCGCGTATCTCCGCCATATTGAATAAGGCGGGGGTGCTACCTGCATCGGCGGCATGGCGCCAGAGGACGAAAGCGAGGCGATGGCGCCCCCGATCTCTTGCGGCCTTGGCCAGAGCCATCTGATCGTTCGTAGTCGCCGCATGGCTCACGGCAGCCTCCCAAAACTCTGCCGGGGGACACAGTCGACGCCGAGTTTGTGCGCCGTGCTGTTCCAGATAGTCGGCCAGTTGGTAGCTTGGCTCATTGCCAGTCTGTCTATAAAGAGAAGATGCACCGGGGCGAGGATTGATACGGCTGAGCGGGGGACGCGCTCCACGGCACGGCCGGGCGTCAGTCAGATACGCGAATGCTTGTTCCCGCCAGTCATCGGACAAAAGATCCCATTGATCGTCGCTAAGATACCCTGAAGCAGCCTCCTCAAGTAACAGCCGCGGAAGGGCAGCACCATACCCCAGACGCCGCGCGTCCATGGCGGCGTGGATAATTGCTTGGGCTGCGGGGCTCGCATTCTTGTATCGTTCGATTAGAGCAGGTCCACCAGCTAGATACTGGGTCAGGGCTCCGGACCGCGCATGAGATAAGGCCTCGGCCAGCCGTGGATCTCGGAGCGCATGGACACGAGCGGCAGCAAGCTCGGAACCAGTGAATGCGTCTGGGACGCGAATGCTCGCACCCTTGAGTAAATCACGAGCCTGTGCATGTGGATCCGGCTCGCCAGGAGACGGGACGGAGGTGAGGATGTTCCAGTACTGCGGCCACAGTGTGGCTAGCACCAATATTGGTCGCTTGTCACCTATTGCAATAGACTCACGAAGCGCAGCGGCAACATATTCCCCGGTCCGACTGCCTGGGGTAAGGAGATAATGCTGAGCTTCATTCAGCCATATTACTGTATAAGGATTGAGGCTCTCTAAGTGGGCCAGCACGGCCTGAGGTCGATTCGGACGTAGCGGATGCCAAAGCTGCCACGGGGGAGGCAGCAGGCGGATTGCCTCCCAACAAGCCCGCGTTTTCCCGGTGGAGGATCCACCTACCAGGACACAAATGCGAGTTTCGCCTCGCTCCTGAGCCTCTGTCACTACGCCAGCTAGCGCATCATCAAGTGGACGTCGGACGTAGGCGGGCATGCCGTCCAGACCAGAAGCTTCCGCCCCGGCATCGATCGCTGGATGAACTTCCAGATCTAATGCTCGTAGCTGCCCAATCGGCCGTCCCAAACCAGACCTAAGCGACTGACAGTCCCCGCCTGAGCCTTCTTGGCCTCTGACTGAGAGATCAGAAGGTAGAGCAGGGAGCGGGCATGTGATGGGTCGGTCGTTCTGCGCATCGTCATAAGCCCGCTTCCAAACGGGGATCGGCCCCAGTATCGCATCCGGGTTCCCACGCCGATCGTCGTTCACCTTGCGCTGGTAGGCCCTCAACAGGGGCTCGACCTGTGTGCCCCAATCCGGTAGCCGCCGGCGACGCCCGTCGATCAGACCCTCTACCGTGCTCTTTGCTATGCCGGAGTGACGGGCCAACCATGAGGCCGAGGGGTTCCAGGCCGCTTCGCGTGCCTCCTTGAGGTAGTCAATGAACAGTTGCGAGGATTCGTGCAGTTTCAAGTGAGTGCGCCTCTCCTCACCTGCATCGGGGAGCTGGGCATCTTCTACGTCTTCAGTTTAAAGAGGACCTAGCTGAACGCACACGAAAGACACGGACTGTCACAGAATGTGACAGTTTGTGACAACCTCGGGCAACCTGGGGTTACCCAGGGTCGCTTGCGAATGCAGACTTGGCAGATGTACTGGTGATCAGCTTGAGACATGTCAGTAACGAAGCGCTACGGTAATTGGGCCGCGATCACTGCCGCCAGTGGAGCCTCTGTGGCTTCGGTCGTACACCCCGTCCTCGGTGCCATCATCGTGAGCGTTCACCTGGCTGCGGGAATCGCCATCATGACGGTCGCCCTCCTCGGGTCCAATTCTTCGAGCGAACGCGCATTCCGGCTGCTCCGGTGGATCGCTAACCGGCCCGAGCCGCCCCAGCATCGCAGCCGATGAAACGCGGTCCGCTTGAAATGCTCTCTGCTGACCTCAAACCACAACCGTCACTCCGCGTATGTTCCGTCCCCGGCATGGCCAGTCCAAACGATCGCGGGCTGCTGATGTTCTTCCTGACCTCGGAGGATCTCCAACGCCTGGAGCACGTCAACATCAACGTGATCTGCTTTGTTCTCGTGGTCAGGCCAGCCGTCTCGGTCGATCTAGGTCGGTCGGAGTCCTACGCGCTGCCCAAGAACGACCGGGAACGGGTGGTGCCGCTCCCCCAGTGGGCCGATGAGGCAATTCAGCGTCATGTGAAGGTTCATGTACCGCTGGTCTGTTCGCTGCCCTGGGAGAAGACGAACGGCAAGCTCAGAACGCATAACCTGCTGTTCCGCTGGACTGACGACAAGTTCGTCCGGGCGCGCGGCTACAGCGAGCTCGTCTGGAAGCCCGCCCTCGTAGCCGCTGGCGTCATTCCGGCTGCCGAAAAAGACGCTCGCGCCCGGAAGCGGTTCACCACCTCACGCCGGGAAGGCCTCCACCAACTTCGGCACTACTACGCCAGCGTCATGCTGGCTGGCGGCGTCTCAATCAAGGAACTCGCGGAGTACCTCGGCCATGCCGACTCCGGCTTCACGCTCCGCGTGTACGCCCATTTGATGCCTGGCTCCCACGACCGCGCTCGGCAGGCCATCGATGATCGCATGTTCCAAACTCATCCCCTGCGGCTGAGAGCGGCCGATTAGGAATCGCCGCTCTCGAGCGTCTCGGCCACCACGCGCAACCCCATCGCCTGAGCTTGCGCCATCAATGCCGAGTAACGCTCTAGCAATGCGTCTCGCTTCGAACGCAGATGCTTGCGCTGGAGACTCTCGGCTGTGTTCTCTAGAGCGGTCGCGAGCTGCAGGTGGTCCGGGTTCACGCAGGCTCGGCGGGCACAGGTGTGATGAAGCTGAGCTCCCTCCGGGATCGGTCCCTTAGTCCTCTCGTAAGCGAACCTATGCGCAAGGCGCCCTTCGGTCCGGCCATCTTCATCCCAAGTCCACATGCCGTACCGCTCCTCGGCAGGACGCTTGGAATCCGGTACCTTTGCGCCGCCCCACAGTAGGCAGCCATCCGGCCCCGGCTTGACTTTCTTCCAGAAGCGCTCCTCGACCGTTCCCGTGTCCACATGATGACGTACGAGCAACGGATCGCCATTCCGTTGGAAGCGGTGTAAGTGCTTCTTGCAGTATCCATGGCCAGCGTGTTTCCCCTCACAACCAGGGACCTCACACCTGCGGATCTCACGGTCCTCAGGCCAGCGGGGCATCTCCTGCTACCCCCTTTCGGTCATTAGCCTCGTTCAGAGCCGCTTCAAGCGATGCGATCGCAGCCTTGAGCGCCGCGATCTCCCGCTGAAGGCTCAGGCGCTCCTTCATCTCCAGGATGTTCGCCACCTCGTCGACTGCCTGCAAGTGCTCAGGATTCGAGCAGAGCCTTAGACCACAGATGTGATGGACAACGCGGCCCTCAGGTAGTGCCCCGTAGGCCCACCGGTAGGCAACGTGGTGGGCATACTCTGTCGTCTGCCTACCGTCGATCGTCACCCCCAACTTCGGATACGGACATCCTTTAGGGGCTTCAGGCCAGAGCCAGTGGCCGTCTGGAGTCGGGATAACCTTCGCAAGCCACCGCTCTTCTACGGTCCCCCGCACAACCTGCCTCGCTGCAACTGGTTCACCAGTCCGAAGGAAGTTGGCGTAGTGGACGCTGCAGTAACCCTTGGCGCGATGGGGGCGGTCGCAACCCTCAACCTCACAGCCGACACGCCCGTGAACCTGTACTCGCTCGATCTCTCCGTTGCGATATGCCCTGCTGAGACACGGGTTGCACCGGCCACGAGCCCTCTGCGGCCGATCGCAACCTGGTTCTTCGCAAGTTTTATCCCTCGCGCGTCCCGCCATCTGACCTTCCTTCCGAGCACCTCGGATCAAGTTACAGATGGCGACTGACAAACCGGGGTGTCATGAGAACGGAGCGCTTCCGCGGTAGCTCGGGCTCGGGCGTGGCCACTCGGAAGCGCAACTACCTCTCACGGAACAGGGACGGAACAGTGATCGTTTAGGAGTCCTGTCGGGACACAGCGAACCCCGCCGCCCAGATGAGGGAGACGGGGTTTGCGCATTTCGGGGGTTACTTGAGGAGCTGGCGGGCCATGACCATGCGCTGGATCTGGTTGGTGCCTTCGTAGATCTGAGTGATCTTGGCGTCGCGCATCATGCGCTCGACCGGGAACTCCCGCGTGTAGCCGTACCCGCCCAGCAGCTGGACGGCGTCCACGGTGATCTCCATGGCGGCGTCGGAGGCGGCGCACTTGGCGGCGCTGGAGAAGAACGTGAGGTCCTTGACCCGAGTGCCCTTCATGGCCAGCTCCGACTTTGCGGCGGCGGCGTAGGTGAGCTGGCGGGCGGCCTCCAGCTTCATCGCCATGTCGGCGAGCATGAACTGCAGGCCCTGGAAGTCGGCGATCGCCTTGCCGAACTGCTTGCGCTCCTTGACGTATCCGAGCGCGTAGTCGAGCGCGCCCTGCGCGATGCCGAGCGCCTGGGCGGCGATCGTGATGCGGGTGTGGTCGAGCGTGGCCAGGGCGGTCTTGAACCCCGTCCCCGGCTCGCCGATCATCCGCGAGGCCGGGATGCGGACGTTCTCCAGGATGACCTGGCGCGTGGGCGAGCCCTTGATGCCGAGCTTCTTCTCCTTGGCCCCGAACGAGACGCCCTCGTCGTCCTTCTCCACCACGAACGCCGAGATGCCGCGGGCGCCGGCCGAGGGGTCGGTCACGGCCATGACCGTGTAGTACTCCGACACGCCCGCGTTGGTGATCCACATCTTGGTGCCGTTGAGCACGTAGTGGTCGCCGTCACGCTCGGCCCTGGTCTTCATCGAGGCGGCGTCAGAGCCGGCCTCCGGCTCCGACAGGGCGTAGGAGAACATGCCCTCCCCGCGCGCCACCGGCGTCAGGTAGCGGTGCTTGAGCTCCTCGGACGCCGACAGCAGCAGCGGCACGGTGCCCAGCTTGTTGACGGCCGGGATCAGCGAGGACGAGGCGCACGCGCGGGCGACCTCCTCGATGACGATCACGGTCGCGAGCGCGTCGGCGCCCGCTCCGCCGTACGCCTCGGGGATGTGGACGGCGTGCAGGTCGGCCGCGACGAGGTCCTTGTAGACCTCCCAGGGGAACTCCTCGTTCTCGTCGGCCGCCGCGGCACGCGGGGCGATCTTCTCGTCGGCGAGGGCCCGGACCGTCTCGCGGAGCATCTCGTGCTCCTCAGCGGGGGCGTACAGAGGGAAGCTCATGATCTCTCCCAGAACGGAGTTTAGTCACTCAGTGACATATGCTACGGCATCGAGTGCCACCGCACAGGTCTGGCGCTATAGTCGCATCAGAGTCGGGGTTGGCCGGTGAAGGAGTAGCGTGTCCACGCGGCGAGACGTACGCCGGGAGCTGATGTCCGCGGCGATCAGCCTGTCCCTGGCCAACGGCTTCGGCGAGACGACCGTGGACGAGATCGCCAGCGCCGCGGGCGTGGCCAGGCGAACCTTCTTCCGGTACTTCCGGGTCAAGGAAGACGCCGTGTTTCCCGACCACGACGACTGCCTGCGCCGGGTGACCGAGTTCCTGGACACGGCCGGCTCCGCGCGGTCGCCGCTTTCGGTCGTCGGCGAGGCGGCGGGGATCGTGCTCGACATGTACGCCGGGGACCCGGAGACGGCGGTCAGACGATACGAGCTGACGCGACAGGTGCCGGCGTTGCGCGAGCGGGAACTCGCCACGACCAGCCGCTACCAGCATGCGTTCGCCGCCTACCTCAACAGCCGCCGGCCGGATGAGCATCGGGACGCGTTCCGGCTTCGCCACGAGGTCGCCGCGGCCGCGGTCGTCGCCACCCACAACCACGTCCTGCGCGGCTGGCTTCGCGCCGGCGGCACCGGCGACGTCCGCGCGCAGTTCGGCGGCGCGCTCGCGGAGATGACGGACGCCCTGCAACCGTGGCTGGACGGCCGGGCGGGAAGCGAGCAACCGTCCTCGGACGAGATCCTGGTCGTCGTCGCGAGCCGGCAGGCATCGCCCTGGAAGATCGCCGAAGAGATCGAGGCGTTCACCAGCCGCTCTCTGTGAATCACCCCGGCCGTCGCCGCCACCCTCCTCAGTGACTGAGGTATGCGTCCTGGATCTTGCTCGTCTGGTTCCTCAGCTCTTCGGCTCGGCCGCTGAGGGACACCCGCCCCCGGCGGAGCACGATCGCGTCGTCGACCCGCGACAGCGCCTGGTTGATGTGCTGCTCGACCAGGACGACGGCGATCCCGGCCTCGTCGGCCGCGCGGCGCACCTCGTCGAGGAGACGTTCGACGACCTTCGGCGCCAGCCCGAGCGACAGCTCGTCGATGAGCAGGATCTTCGGCCCCCGCGTCAGGGCGCGCACGAGGGTGAGCATCTGCTGCTCGCCCCCGGAAAGCAGGCCGGCAGGCTTCGGCAGGAGCGGTTCGAGCTCAGGGAAGATATCGAGCGCCCGCGCCACGTCGCACTGCCCCACCTTGAGGTTCTCCAGCGTGGTCAGCTCCATGAACACGGAGCGGGTCTCGCTGATGAACGCGAGTCCCTCACGCGCCCGCGCGTGCAGGGACTTGGGCGCCGCCTTGCCGTACATCTCGACGGATCCGGCGAGGGGTTTGAGCACGCCGGCCAGGGTCAGCAGCGTCGTGGTCTTGCCGGCGCCGTTGGGCCCGAGGATCGCCGTCATCTGGCCCGGCTCCACGGAGAGGGTGAAGTCGTGCACGACCGGGTGGTTGTGGTAGCCGGCGCTGATCCCGTCGGCCTTGAGGATGGTCATCGCGCCTCCTTGGCGTCGACCGGCTCGCGTCCTTCTCCGGCCGCCTGCCCGAGATAGGCCTTGACGACGGCGGGGTCGGCCTGGATCTCCTCCGGGGTTCCGTAGGCGATCTGCTCACCGAAGTTGAGGACGGTGATGCGGTCGCAGGTCCGCATGACGAAGGACATGTCGTGCTCGACGACGAGAATGGCGAACCCCCACTCGTCGGCCAGGCGCCGCACGACGAGGCGCAGCTCCTCGACCTCGTGGCCGCTGAGTCCCGCCGCCGGCTCGTCGAGGAGCACCACGGTCGGGTTCTGCGCGACCGCACGGGCGATGGCGAGGAGCCGGCGTTTGCCGTACGCGAGCGATTCGACCGGCTCGTCACGGTGGCGGACCAGGTCGAGCTCCTCGAGCGCCGCCTCGGCCTCCGGGGTGAGCACCGGGGTGCGCGGGCGGACCAGGTCGGTGAGGTACGTCCGCAGGGAGCCGTCGTCGCAGGCGGCGAAGATGTTCTCCTGCACCGTACTGGTCTCGAACAGCTCGAGAGACTGAAACGACCGTGCAATGCCGGCGCGGGCCCGCAGGTGCGCGGGCAGGGTGTCGATGCGCTTGCCGTTGAGGCGGATCTCGCCGGTGGCGGGAACCGTGAAGCCCGTCACCGCGTCGATGAGCGAGGTCTTGCCCGCGCCGTTCGGCCCGATGAGCCCGAGGACCTCTCCCGGCCTAACGGTGAGTTTCACGTCGGAGACCGCGGTGACGCCGCCGTACCGGACGGTCAGCCCGTCGACCTCCAGGGTCGTGGGGGTGCACCGCTGCGGCTTGACCGGCGTCCGCGCCGCGGGGGTGGCGGGTGGCTCGGGGGCGGGCTTGCGGATGCGCCGGCCGATCGCGTGGATGAGCTTGAGGTTCTCCCCCGCGAGACCGTTGGGGTTCTGCACCGCCAGCATGATGACGCCCACGCCGCCCACGAGCCCCAACCAGGCCGGGTCGGGGTTGTCGAAGATGTGCGTGAGGATCCAGCTGCCGATGGCGCCCGTGGCGAGAGTCGCGCCGAGAACCGATCCGCTCAGGTACCCGACGCCGCCGACGATGGCGAAGGCGACGACGAGCAGCGACGACATCGGCTGGTAGTTCTCGAAGATCAGCAGGGAGTCCTTGAAGGCCAGGGCCACACCGCCGACGGCCGCCACGACCGACGCGAGCGTGAACGCGAAACCCTTGCCGGCGAAGACGCTGATGCCGAGACTCGCGGCGGCGCGCTCGTTGGTGCGGATGGCGAGCAGCCGGCGCCCCGCCGTGCCCCGGCGGACGTTGGCCACGACCAGGGCGCAGACGACGAACGCGAAGAACACGAACAGGGCGTACTTCGAGGGATCCATCAGCGGGTCGATGTCGATGCCGAAGAACGACCGGTCGCCGGTGGGGATACCGGCGGCGCCTCCCGTGAGGTCGCCGTTGGTGAAGACGAGCGCTGTCACCGCGACGCAGACGCCGAGCGAGATGACGGCGAGATCCATACCCCGCGTGCGCAGGGCCGGGAGACTGATGAGGATCGCCACCGGCACGATGAGCGCCACCGACAGGATCATCGCCGGAGCGAAGGACAGGCCCGCGTCGTTGACGAGCTTCCCGGCGAGCAGGGCGGCGAGGCCGCCGACGGCGAACTGCGCCAGCGACAGCTGTCCGGCGTACCCGAGAAGCACGGTCACGGACAGGAGGAGCAGCGCCCACCCCATGGTCACCGTCACCGCGTCGACGAGGTCCACCGGGAACACGCCCAGGACGAGGATGGAGACGATCACCACGATGGGGATCACGACCGAGAGCCTCACCCGGCCCGAGCCCACCTCGGGAAGCATGTCGTTGACGTGGCCTCGGCCGGGAAGCCCGCGTCCGCGCAGGACGAGCACCGCGATGATGAGCAGGAACGGCAGGCTCTCCGCCGCACCCTGCACGTGGACGTAGTAACCGACGACGGACTGGCCGGCGCCGATGAGCATGGACGCCAGGAAGGCGACCGGGAACGACTTGAGCGAGCCGAACAGGGCCGCGGCGAGGACGGGCACGACGAGCATGGGCATCTCCGCCGCGCTCACCGACGAGAGCGGGGCGATGAGGATGCCGGCGACCGCGGCCACGGCGCTGCTGAGCAGCCAGGTGAGCCGTCCGAACGTGATCGGGGACCACCCCAGGCTCGCCGCGGCAGTCGGATTGTCGGACGCCGCCCTGAGCGCGAGCCCGAGGGTCGTGAACCGGCTCGCCGCCCACAGGACGGCGGTGAGCGCCGCCGCGATGGCGAACATGATGACCCGGTCGATTCCCACGTACACGTCGCCGAGGGCGATGGTCGACGTCGGAAGTGACGAGTGCATGCTCTGCGGGTTGGGTCCCCAGATCAGCACCGCCGCGTTCTGGATCAGGATCATCAGCCCCAGCGTGGCGATCACGCGCGTGACCGCGGCCGCCTTGGCCAGCGGACGCATGATCAGGTCGTAGACGAGCGCGCCCAGCACGGCGGTCGCCACCACGGCCACGAGGAAGGCGGGGACGAAGGGCAGCCCCCGGTTCTGCCTGAGCTCCAGGAAGAGGAACGCGGCGATGAGCGCGAACGCTCCCTGCGCGAAGTTGAGGACGCCCGATCCGCGATAGGCGAGGACGAGTCCCTGGGCCAGAAGGGTGTACGCCGCGCCGGCTCCCAGGCCGAGCAAGGCGAACTGGATGAACGTGGTCATGTTGGCTCCACCATGGGGTCAGGCACCGGCGCCGGCGGCGCTTCCCAGTTCCTTGACGATGTCGACCGGGGCGATGTCGGTCGGGGCGACCGCGCCGTCCTTGACGACCAGGAAGTTGTACGAGGCGTGGGCGACGCGCGGCATGTCGGCCGGCCCGCTGCCCTTCGGCGTCCACGTGGCCAGACCCATGAGGTCGATGTTCTGGGCCTGCGCCATGGCCTCGTTCAGGCTCTCACTGGTGATGTCGCCCTTGATGCCCGGAGCGCCGCCCTGGCCCTCGGCGAGCGCCTTGACGGCGTAGACCGACAGCCACGAGTTGATGGCGGTGGGCCGCTTGAGCCCGGGGTCGGCCGAGCCCGCAGCGTCCATGTCGGCGTTGAAGGCCTTGACGCCCTCGCTCGCGGTGTCGCTGTAGGCGGGGTACGCGCTGACGAGAAGCAGTCCCTCGGCCGTCGCACCCGTCTTCTTGGCTTCGTTCACGCCGAAGGCCGTGGCGTGCTGCGCGTAGTGGACCGTCATGCCGAGGCTCTGGGTGGCCTTCATCGTCCCCTGGATCTGGCCGACGGTCGCGTTGAACATGACGCCGTCCCCGCCCATCGCCTTGATCTGCTGAGCGTAGGGGGCGTAGTCGGTGACACCGCTGGTGGGAATCTTCACCGTGCCGCCGTACTTGAGGCCGGCCAGCTCGGCGCCCTTCTTGGTGAGCTCGGCGTTGGCGACGGCGGACGGCACGTCGGCGACCACCGACACGACGGTCGTCGCCCCTTCACCCTTGAGGCCGTAGGGGGCGGCCGTCGAACTGCCGGCCGAACCGCCCTCGAAGGGGTACGAGGCGGCGGAGTTGAGCTCGATGGCGTTGCCGCGGGGCATGAGGCCGATGGCGGGGATGTTCGCCTTCTCGAGAACCGGGAGAGCCTGGCTGGAGAAGGTGTCGGTGTAGCCGACGACGGCGGCGACCTTCTCGGAGACCGCCTGGCGGGCACAGGAAAGGGCCTGGTTCGGGTCCGAGTTGGTGTTGCAGAAGAGCAGGTCGATCTTCTTGCCGTTGATGCCGCCCTTCGCGTTGATCGCCTTCACGGCCGCGTCCGCTCCGGCCTTGACGTCCGGGTAGTTCTGCAGCGGCGAGTTGACGGCCGTGATGTTCATCAACTTGATCGCCCCGTCGGAGCCTGCCGACTTCTCGGAGCTGTTGCCGCCGCAGGCGCCGAG
This sequence comes from Microbispora sp. NBRC 16548, assembly GCF_030268985.1. Classification (NCBI taxonomy): domain Bacteria; kingdom Bacillati; phylum Actinomycetota; class Actinomycetes; order Streptosporangiales; family Streptosporangiaceae; genus Microbispora; species Microbispora sp. NBRC 16548. The sequence continues at coordinate 38,725 of NZ_BSSF01000025.1, read as the reverse complement.
CGCTGGCAGCAGCGCGACGAGGGCGAGGGTTGCCTTGCACGTACGCGTCATTGCAGTTCTCCTACTGGGCGAAGGTAGCGATTGCTGAGATGGGAAACCCTGTTCAGGGGATGGGCGCCCCCGCCCCGATCCGCTCCGTGCGGACGACCATGGCAGTGCGGCCGTATTTATGTCAAGCGGTCGTTTGGTTGAATTTAGGCGACGAACGCGGTCCCCGGCCGGACGATGTGAACGATGCCGGACCGGCGGAGACGCTACTTCTGGGAGGAGAAGGGAAGCGGATTCATCAGTCCCGTACGTCCGGTCGCGCCTCCGTCGACCGGCAGCACCGCCGCCGTGATGAACGACGCCGCGGGGCTCGCCAGGAAGGCGATCGCCTCGGCCACCTCTTCCTGCTCGCCCCAGCGCTGGAGCGGAAGGGCTCTGCGCAGTTCCTCGTAGCGCTCGGGCCTGGTCACCTTGATCGGTCGCGTGAGGTCGGTGTGGACCGGCCCGGGCGCGACGACGTTGACCCGGATCCCGGATGCCGCGAGGTCGACGGCCGCCGACCGCGCGAGGTTGCTCACCGCGGCCTTGGACACGCAGTAGGCCCAGTGCTCCGGCTCGCCTCCGGTGCCGGAGACGGACGACAGCAGGACGATCGAGCCCCCGCCCGCGCGCCGCAGGGCGGGGGCGGCCGCCCGTATCCCGAGGACGCCGGCACGCACGTTGACGTCCATCGTGCGGTCGTACGTCGCCAGATCGAGGTCCTCCACGCCGCCCCAGGCGGTGACACCGGCCGACAGCACGACGGCGTCGAGGCGCCCGTACCGCTCCTCGGCGAGCGCGGCCGCCGCGGTGTTCGTCTCGGCGACCGTCACGTCGCCGGCCAGCGCGGCCCCTCCCTCGCTCTCGAGCCACTCGAGCCGCGCCGGGTCGAGGTCCACGCCGACGACTGGCCCATGACGCCGCAGCCAGAGCTGGGCGAACGCCTTGCCGATTCCCGACCCGGCACCGGTGACGAGCGCGACCCGCCCGCCGTCCTCGACGCGCTCCCGCCCGGTGGCCGGGGTGCCGGTCGCAGTGCTCTGCACCATGGTCAGTTCTCCTTTCGCTCAGGCCTCCCGTGCACCCGCTCCTCGGCGAGCTCGCGCAGCCGGAACTTCTGAATCTTGGTGGTGGACATCGGCCACTCGTCGACGAAGAAGACGCGACGGGGGACCTTGAAGCTGGCCAGTGAAAGGCGGCAGTGCTCGATCAGTTCCTCAGGCTCGGCCTTCCTGCCGGGAGCGAGCTCCACGAAGGCGACCGGCACCTCGATCAGGCGCGCGTCCGAGACGCCGACCACCTGAGCGATCTTCACCGCCGGGTGCTGGCCGAGGTGCGCCTCGATCTCGGCGGCCGCGACGTTCTCGCCGCCGACCTTGAGCATGTCCTTGAGGCGGCCGGTGTAGATGACGCGTCCCTGCTCGTCGAGCGCGCCGAGGTCGCCCGTACAGAGGAAGCCCTGCTCGTCCGTCCGCTCGGCCGTGTAGACGGGATCGTTGAGGTAGCCCTCGAACATTCCCGGACCGGTCACCCTGATCTCTCCCTGGACGCCGGCCGGGCAGTCGAGCCCCGTCTCCGGGTCGACGATCCGGACCCGCATCCCGGGGAAGGGCCGGCCCGTCGTCCCGATCCGCTCCTCGAAGGTCTCCTCGAGATGGCTGTAGGTGATGACCCCGCCCGCCTCGGTGAGCCCGTAGGACGAGACGACCTTCGCACCCGGGAAGGCGGCCTCGACACCGCACAGGTAGTCCGCCGGGCCCGTCTCGAGGATGCCGCGGATCCGGGAGAGGTCCGCGGCGGCGAAGTCCGGGTGGTGGACCAGCGCCTGGGTGATCGTGGGGAAGGCCGGGTAGGCGAACGTGGCACGCTCCTCGACGAGCTGCCTCAGCGCGACGTCCGCCTTGAAGTGCAGCATGCTGAGCATGGCTCCGCCCCGGCTGATGTTCGCGACCATGGGCAGCAGGCCCGCCATGTGGAACAACGGCAGCGGGTCCCAGAACCTCTCGTCCTCCGTCAGCGAGAAACGGTCCGCGGCGCACAGCGCGGTGCGTACGAGCGCCTGGTGGCTGAGCGGGCACCCCCGGGGGCTGGACGTCGTGCCCGAGGTGTACATGATGACGGCAATCTCGCGCCCTCCCACGCCGCCGGCGAGGGCGTGGACGTCGACATCGGCCCGGGATACCGCGCCCTGTTCCCACGCGGCCCGGTCGACGTATCCCGGCGGGCTCGCCGTGCCGAGCATGACGAGGTGGCGCAGCGCCGGAGGCCGCCCGCCGGCGAAGGCTCTGGCGAGCAGGTCGACGAACGGCGCGTGGTCGGCGATCACGTCAGTCGTCACGATGGCGGAAAGACCCGCGTCCCGCACCACATGAAGCAGTTCCTTGGGCTTGTACCTCGCGTTGATCGTGACAGGCACCGCGCCGATGAGATGGCAGCCGAAGAGCACCTCGAGGAAGGCGATCCGATTCGGCATGAGGATCCCGACGCGGTCGCCGCGGCCGACGGACAGCGAGAGCAGGGAGCGAGCGGCCTGCTCCGCGCCCTGCAGCAGGCCGGGAAACGTGGCGCGCTCGTCCGGGAAGACGATGGCCTCCCGACCGGGCCACCTGGCGGCCGCCCGGTACAGCAGTTCGCCGACCGTGGACACCTCAAGCAGAACTGGCTGATCTGGCTCGGTCAGGGTCATCATGCATCCTCGGTTGCACACGTGATGGGGAAAGGGACGGGCTCACAGGCGAGGGCCAGTCCGCCAGAGCCCTCGGCGATCTCGATCGCGAGGTCCCTGTCGTCCGTCCATGTCGAGTACAGGCGGGAGCCCCGCCCCGGCCCCGGCACCGGCCGGGACAGCTGGAGCGGGCTCCACCGCTCACCTTCGGGAGGTTTCTCGTCGAACCACAACACCCGGTAGGCGCCCGCGGGCTCTCCGGCGGCCGCCCCGGAGACGACGCGGGCGTTCCACACGCCTTCTCGGTCGAGAAACCGCGCCTCGTCGGCGGCCACGACATCCTGGTAGTACCTGGACGAGTAGGCCGCACGCTCGGCCTGCCTGCTGTCGAAGGATGTCTCCGAGCAGACGACGCCCCGACCCTGACCCGGCTCGGTCAGCGGCCGATTCTGGACGTACCGCCGCAGGCCGGGCGTCGACACGAAGATCTCTCCATGCCGTTCCTGCCAGTGCCGCCGGGCTTCGTCCCAGAGCACGTCCGCGCGCGTAGCCACCAGGAAAATTCGGTGTTGCATTCTTATCACCTACCGACCGGTTGGTCGAGAACCTAGTAGTGGCGGTCCCGGCTCGTCAATGGCCTTCTTCATTCGGATTCGCCAATGCCATGGAAAGGGCCGCGGCGGCGGCCCGGGCGCGTTGCGCGGGACGGCGACGCCGGTCTCCGGCGACGGGCGCCTCCACGGACAGCGGTGTCGCGGGCCCCACCGCGTCGACGAGGGCGCGCAGATCGTTCACGCCGTCACCGGGCAGCAGCCGAGCGGACACCGCCTCCCGGAACAGGAGATCCGGATCCACGGGCTCCGGCGGCGCCGGCGGCACCCCGCAGACCTGGATGTAGGGGAACAGGCCGGGACGCGGCGCCGCGAGCGTCTCGACGTCTCGCGCCGTGCCGCCCGAGCGGTGCAGATGGAGCGCGTCCACCAGCACGGCGGCACACGGGTGCCCCACGGCCTCGACGATCCTGCAGGCGGATTCGAGGTCCGGCGTCGCGCTGAAGCGCATGAACTCCAGGCAGATGCGCAGGCCCGAACCGTCGGCCAGCGCGCAGACGCTGGCGAGTCGCTCGGCGCACTCCTCCTCGCGCAGGTCGGTGTTGACCGCGATGATGTGGCGGGCGCCCAGTGCCCTCGCCGCGTCGATCGCCCGTGCGGCCTCATCCGATGGAGTGGCGCGGGCCAGCCGGAGAACCTCGGCGTCGAGCACGGACAGGCCCGTCTCATCCAAAGCCCGGAGCGTGCGCGCCAGGGTCCTCGGGTCGTCCCGCAGATCGGCGGCGACGGGCCCGCGGCTGCCGGTCACCCTGACCGAGACGGAGTCGAATCCGGCGTCGGCCGCCACACGCACCAGTTCGGGAGCCGGGATGTCGAGAAAGCCGAGGACGCCGAGCGCCGCCTCACGTCCGGCGATCATCGGTCCGAAGCGGCCGGCGCCTCAACTCCGCTCCCTGAGCACGTTCCTGCCGTCCCAGCCGACCGACGCCCGCCGGACCTTGGCGTACAGCGTCCGCAGGTAGTCGGTGGCCTCGTAGCACTCGATGAGGTGTCCCACCTCCGGCCCGGGATCGAAGAAGAGGAACCGCACTTCTTCGCTCTGCGCGTCCATAACGAGGGGGACGTCGCGGGACTCGAGGAACGCGCGGGTCTCCTCCAGGTCGTCAACGAAGTGCGCGACGTGGTGGACTCCCCTGCCGTCGCGCCGCATCACGTCCTCGAGGCCCTGCGGTTCGAGTGCGTGATGGTGCACCAGCTCGATCATGACGTCGCCGTACTGACCGAGCGCGCAACTGTGGTCGAAGACGGCGGGCCCGCCGCCCGAGGTGACCCCGGCCATGGGCACGTGCTCCCGGACGAAGAACGGGCCGGCACCGGTGAGCTCATGCCACCGCAGGGCGGCCTTCCGCACGTCCGTGGTGGCGTAGGCGATCTGGACGACGGGCCCGAGCCTGCCGGCCGCCTCGCCCGTCATGACGACGCCCCGGTGAGCGCGGCGACCTCGTCCTGCGTGAGCCGCAGATCGCGGACCTGTTCGAGCTCCGCCAGTTGCGCCGGCGTGCGGGCGCTGGCGACCGGCGCCGCCACCGACGGCTGCTCGCGCAGCCAGGCGAGCGCCACGGCGGCGGGGCTCACCCCGTGGGCGTGGCTCACCTCGTCGATGACGGCCAGCACCGCACGGCCGCGATCGTCGAGGTATCGCAGCGCCGGAGCGGCCCGAACTGTACCGCCGTGGTCGCTGCCGTCGCGATACTTGCCCGTCAGGAAACCCTGCGCGAGCGAGTAGTACGTGAGCACGGGCACGCCCCGCCGCAGCAGCACGTCGCGATACTCCTTCTCGAACTTCTCCCGCCGGACCAGGTTGTAGTGCGCCTGGTAGACCTCGAACGACGCCCACCCGCTCGCGGCGGAGACGTCGAGGGCCTCCTCCAGCCGGGCGGGCGGATAGTTCGACGCGCCCAGGCGCCCGACCTTGCCCTCCCGCACGAGTTCGTCGAACGCGGCCATCGTCTCCTCGATCGGCGTGTCCCGGTCGTCGAAGTGGGCGTAGTACAGGTCGATGTGGTCGGTTCCCAATCGCCGCAGAGACGCCTCCACAGCGGCGCGGATGCTCGCGCGGGACAGTCCCGGCGCGCTCTCCAGCTGACCCACCTTCGTGGCGATCAGCACCCGGTCGCGATTGCGGCGTGCGGCCGTCCACGCGCCGATGATCCGCTCCGATTCGCCTCCCGTGTTGCCCGGCACCCAGGCCGCGTACACGTCGGCGGTGTCGATCATCCGGCCGCCGGCGTCGGCGTATGCGTCCAGGACGGCGAACGACTCACGCTCGCCGGCCGTCCACCCGAAGACGTTGCCGCCCAGGACGTAGGCGTCGTCGAGGCGCAGCCGTTGCGCCGGCGACGTCACCGCGCCCCCCACTCGTACTCGATCTCCTCGGCGAGGAACCACGTCACCTCGCCGGCGAAGGTCTTCTCGTGCTTTGTGGCCGCCGTGCCCGCCTCGGAGGCGAAGGCCTCCCGGACCGCGTGCTTGTCGTCGAACCACACCTCCGCCACGCCGTCGATCGGCCACGTTCGCGACCGCCCCTCGAACGCCAGATTCTGGCTGTACCGGCGCACTCCCGGCATCCTCCGCACGAGCTGCGGGTGCTCCTCACACCACAGCTGCCGGAACTCCTCGAAGTCGAGGCCCTCCTTGCGCCGAACCACGGCGACGAGCTTGATCACTTGGCGTCCTCTCTCCAGGCGGGCCGGGCGTCGTTCCAGACGAGCCGGCCGGCGATGATGTCCTCGACGGTGGCGCCCTCGGGCACGATCGGGTCCTCCCACCGCAGCTCCGTCGATACGAGCTGGAGCAGGGTGCCGAACGCCGACGACGGGCGGACGTACGTCTCGCGCCAGTAGGAGCTGCTCGTGTTCGTGCCGACGGTCTCGAAGCCGTGGGCTTCCAGCGCCCGGACGGCCCCCTCCACGTCCGGCACGAAGCAGGTCATGTGATGGAAACCCGGTCCGTGCTTCTTGAGGTACGCCGCCAGGTACGAGTCGGGCGTGAGCGGCTGGATCAGCTCGATCTTGACCTTTTGCGGGTATTCGAGCTGGATCGTGCGCAGTCCCAGGTTCTCGTCGTCGCCGCCGGCGATCAGCTTCCCTCCCAGGAGGTCGTGGTATAGCGGCACGGCCTCGGCGAGGTCCCCGACGGCGATCGCCACGTGGTCGAACCGGCGGACGAGCGTGTCGCCGAGCACGGGCTCAAGCCCCGTCCGGGTCGGTCAGGCCCAGCTCGGCGCAGATCCGCTCACGGAGCCTGAACTTCTGGATCTTCGTGGCCGCCACGGGCCACTCCCGCACGAAGCGGATGTAGTGCGGCACCTTGAAGGTCGTCACCCGGCCCTTGAGCCAGTCCCAGAGCTCCTGCTCGGTGACGCTCCGCCCGGGGGCCAGTTCGAGGAAGGCGGCCGGCACCTCGACGAGGCGCGCGTCCGGGACGCCCACGACCTGGGCGATGCTCACTGCGGGATGCGACTGGAGCAGTTCCTCGATTTCGACCGCGGCGACGTTCTCACCGCCCACCTTGAGCATGTCCTTGAGCCGCCCGTGGTACGAGACCCGGCCCACCTTGTCCACCGAGCCGATGTCGCCGGTGTGGAACCACCCCTCGTCGTCGGTCTTGCCGGTCGTGAGCGACAGGTCGCCGTGGTAGCCCTCGAACATCGAGTAGCCGCGGACGCAGATCTCGCCCCGCTCCCCGGGCGGGAGCGTCCGCCCGGTCGTCACGTCGACGACCCGCAGCTCGATGCCCGGGAACGGCCGGCCGCACGAGTTGGTGCGGTCCTCCAGCGTGTCGGTGATCTCACTGAAGGACACGCACCCGCCCGTCTCCGTGGACCCGTACGCCGTCACGATGGTGGCGTCGGGCCACAGGTCCTGCAGCTCCCGCAGGCGTGTGGGCGAGGCGACGGTGTTCACCAGTCTCAGCTCGCTGAAGTCGACCTCGGCGAAGCGGGGGTGCTGGGTCAGCGCCTGGGTCACCGTCGGGAAGGTCGGGAATGCGTGGGTCACCCGCTCCTCGTGCATCAGGGCGAGGGCCGCGTCCGCCTCGAAATGCTGCATGGAGACGAACGTGCCGCCGACGTGGAACGAGGCGATCAAAGGCAGCACCGAGGACATGTGGAACATCGGCAGCGGGTCCCAGAAGCGGTCGCCCCGGCGCACGTCGAGGCGGTCACCCACGGCGATGCCGTTCCTGACCACCATCTCGTGGGACAGCAGGCACCCCTTGGGGTCCGCGGTCGTCCCGGAGGTGTACATCATCGCGGCGACGGAACGCAGCGGCACCTGCCGGCGCAGCAGGTGCACCTCCGCGCCGTCGACGGTCTCCGCCAGGGCGTCGAAGGCGGCGGCCGACGTGTAGGCGGGCAGCGGTTCCTCCGGCGGTTCGCCGAGCACGACGATATGGCGCAGATCCGGCGCCGACGCGACGGGCAGGCCCTGCGGATCGGCGGGGTCGAACCCGGGGAGGGCGGACTCGACCCGTGCGCGCATGCTGAACGGCTGGCCCGGCTGCTCTCCCGTGATCAGGACCTTGACCCCCGAGTCGGCGACCACGTGCGAGAGGTCACGCCCCTGGTACCGGGCGTTGACGAGGACGGCGACCGCGCCGATCATCGCGGTGCCGAAAAGGCAGCGCACGAAGTCGGGGGAGTTCGACATCAGGACGGCGACGTGGTCCCCGGAGCGCACGCCGAGCGCGAGAAGGGAGCGGGCCGTGCGCTCGGCCTGCTCGCCCAGCGTCGTGTAGGTCCAGCGGGTGCCGGGGAAGACGAGCGCCTCGCTCTCCCCCCAGAGCACGGCGCCGCGCACCGGCACGTCGCCCAGGGGGACGGCCTCGGCCCAGGACCGGGTGTCGGCGCGAGAGGGTGATGCATAACTGCTTGCCATGTGATTCGGCTCTCTCATCCGCGTTCAGGAAGACGGCCGGGTGACGGTCCAGGGGTCCGCACCGGCCAGCAACGAGAGGAAGGCGTCGTCGTCCCCTTCGCCGGCCCGCGCACGCTTTTCACGTACCTGGTCGTCGAAGACCGGCCGCTCGACGCGACGGAAGATCCCGACGGGCACCCGCTCCATCGAGCCGTCGTCGAGACGCGCCAGCGCCCAGGACGACTCGGCGGATGCGGACTTCTCGTCGTGGAGGTAGCGGCGCCCGTCGATGTCGTACGCCGCCCCGTCCCGGAGCCGGACGAGACGCCGCACCGACTCGGAGGGGTTCTTGAGCACCTCGAAGGCGCCGTCGTTGAAGATCGGGCAGTTCTGGTAGATCTCCACGAGGGCAGTGCCGCGGTGCGCGGCCGCCGCCCGCAGCACCTCGGTCAGGCCGGCGCGGTCGGAGTCGATCGCCCGGGCGACGAACGTCGCGTCGGCGCCGAGGGCCAGCGCGACGGGGTTGAACGGCGATCCGACCGAACCGTCCGGCGACGACTTCGTCACCTTCCCCGCCTCGCTCGTCGGCGAGAACTGGCCCTTGGTCAGTCCGTAGATCCGGTTGTTGAACAGAAGGATCTTGAGGTTGACGTTGCGGCGCATGGCGTGGATGAGGTGATTGCCGCCGATGGACAGGGCGTCGCCGTCTCCGGTGACGACCCAGACGGACAGGTCGGAACGCGTGGTCGCGAGCCCGGTCGCGATCGCCGGGGCACGCCCGTGGATGGAGTGCATGCCGTACGTGTCGAGGTAGTAGGGGAACCGGGACGAGCAGCCGATGCCGGAGATGAAGACGATGTTCTCGCGCCGCAGCCCAAGCTCCGGCAGGAAGCCCTGGATCGTCTTGAGGATGACGTAGTCACCGCAGCCCGGGCACCACCGCACCTCCTGGTCCGAGCTGTAGTCCTTGGCGCCGGACGGCACCTCGGCGGCGGGCACACCCCTCAGGCCCGGAAACGGCAGTGCTTCCACGGTCATCGACCGACCTCCTGGAGATGGTTGACGAGGACGTCCTCGAGCTCGGCCACCTGGAACGGCAGTCCGCTGACCTGGTTGCAGCCGACGACGTCGACGAGATACCCGGCCCGGAGCAGCATCGACAGTTGCCCGAGGTTCATCTCGGGGCAGACGACCCGGTCGTAGCGGCGCAGGACGTCCCCGAGGTCGCGGGGGAACGGGTTGAGCGTTCTGAGGTGCGCCTGCGCGACCGGGTGACCCCGCTTGCGGAGGGCGGCGCAGGCCGCGGCGATGGACCCGTGCGTCGACCCCCAGCCGATGACGAGCAGCCGTGCCTCACCGTCCGGGTCGTCGACCCAGGTGTCGCCGACGACCTCCGCGACCCGGTCCACCTTGGCCTGACGGGTGCGGACCATGAGGTCGTGGTTGGCCGGCTCGTAGGAGATGTCGCCGTGCCCGTCGCCCTTCTCCAGGCCGCCGATCCGGTGCTCGAGCCCCGGCGTTCCCGGGAGGGCCCACGGCCTCGCCAGGGTCTCCGGATCGCGCTTGTACGGCCAGAACCGGCGGCTTCCGTCCTCGGTGGTGTGGTTCGGCGCGGTGGCGAAGCCCGGCTCGATCACCGGCAGGTCGCCCGCCTCGGGGATCCGCCACGGCTCGGACCCGTTGGCCAGGTAGCCGTCCGACAGGAGCACCACCGGGGTGCGATACCGGATGGCGATCCGCGCCGCCTCGACCGCCGCGTCGAAGCAGTCCGCCGGGGACCGGGGCGCGATGACCGGCAGCGGCGCCTCGCCGTTCCTGCCGTACATCACCTGGAGCAGGTCCGCCTGCTCCGTCTTCGTCGGCAGTCCGGTGGACGGCCCGCCACGCTGGACGTCGACGACGACGAGAGGCAGTTCGAGGCTCACCGCGAGCCCCATGGCCTCGCTCTTGAGACAGACGCCGGGCCCGGACGTGGACGTCACGCCGAGCGCCCCTCCGTAAGAGGCGCCGATCGCCGCGCAGACGCCCGCGATCTCGTCCTCGGCCTGGAACGTCGTGACGCCGAACCGGGCGTGCTTGCTCAGCTCGTGCAGGATGTCGGACGCGGGAGTGATCGGGTAGGCGCCGAGGAAGAGTTCGAGCCCGGCTGAGCGCGCCGCCGCCATCAGGCCGTAGGCCAGCGCGGTGTTGCCGGTGATGTTGCGGTAGCGTCCCGGCGGCATGGGAGCGGGCGGGATGCTGTAGGAAACCGCGAACACCTCCGCGGTCTCCCCGTAGTTCCAGCCGGCGCGGAAGGCGGCGAGGTTCGCGTCCCGGACGGCCGGCCTGTTGGCGAAGCGGGACCTGATGAAGGCCTCCGTCGCCTCTGTCGGACGGCCGTACATCCACGACACCAGCCCGAGTCCGAACATGTTCTTCGCGCGGGCCGCGTCCTTGCGCCCCAGGCCGAACTCCTTGACCGCCTCCACCGTGAGCGACGTCATGTCGACCGGGTGCACGGCGTAGCCGGCGAGGGAAGCGTCCTCGAGCGGGTCCCTCGGGTAGCCGGCCTTGCTCAGGTAGCGCGAGGTGAACTCGTGCGTGTCGACGATGATCGTGCCGCCCCTGGCCACGTCCTTGACGTTGGCCCGCAGCGCCGCCGGGTTCATCGCCACGAGGACGTCGGGCGCGTCGCCCGGGGTGAGCACGGCGTGCTCCGCGACCTGCACCTGGAAGGACGACACGCCCGCGAGCGTCCCCTGCGGCGCGCGGATCTCCGCCGGGAAGTTCGGCAGAGTCGCCAGGTCGTTGCCGAAGACCGCGCTCTCATGAGTGAACCGGTCCCCGGTGAGCTGCATGCCGTCGCCCGAGTCACCGGCGAATCGGATCACGATCGACTCGATCCGCTTGACGGTCTTCGCCCCCACAGGTGCTCCTTGTCTACTTCGCGCCTTGTGGCCGGACTCGCCGCTCAGAAGGACCGCGGCAGGCCGACCATCTCGGCGATGGAGTTGCGGGCCATCTCGTTCGCGATCGGGCCGATTCGGTAGAGGCGCGCGTCCCGCCAGTACCGCTGCATCTGCGTCTCGAGCGAGTAGCCCATGCCGCCGAAGATCTGGATCCCGCGGTCGGCCGCCGTGACGGCGCCTTCCGACGCCACGACCTTCGCGATGTTCGCCTCGAGACCGCAGTCCATGCCCTGGGACTGCTTCCAGGCGGCGTTGTGGACGATCAGCTCAGCGGACTTCTGCGCAATGATCATGTCTGCGATGTAGTGCTGCAGGACCTGGAACTGGCCGAGCGGCTTGCCGAACGCCTCGCGCTCGTGGAGGTAGCGCAGCGCCTCCTCGATGACCCCGTCCAGGATGCCGAGCGCGAGCGAGGCCATGATGATCCGCTCGTTGTTCAGGGTCTTGAGCAGCATGTACCACGCCTGGCCCGGCTCGCCGAGGACGAGGTCGTCGGGTACGAAGACGTCGTCGAGGAAAACCTCGCAGGATCCAACGTTCTTCATGCCCAGCTTGGGAATCTGCCGGGTCTCCAGGCCCTTGCTGTTCGTCGGGACGAGGAACAGGGTCGTGCCCTGCGTCTTCTTGGCCACGTTCTTGTCGGAGCGGGCGAGCAGCAGCAGGTAGTCCGCCACGTGCGCCTGCGTCGACCAGATCTTCTGCCCGTTGATCACCCAGCCGCCCTCGACCCTCCTTGCACTGGTCTTGAGGACCCCGAGCAGGTCGGTGCCGCCCGCGGGCTCCGTCACCGCGATCGCGAACTTCTTGGTGCCCGCGGCGATCTCCGGCAGGAAGCGCTCCTTCTGCTCCGGGGTGCCGTAGTAACCGACGGACTTGGACCCCGCGAAGGCGTTGATGCCCCAAATCCAGGCCTGACCGGCCAGCGAGCGCGCGAGCTCGCGTATCAGGATGACCTGGTCGACTTCGGTGCCGCCGGCGCCGCCGTACTCCTCGGCGACACCGATCCCGTGGAAGCCCGCGTCGGCCATCTTCTTGAACAGCTCATGGGGGTACTGGAACTCCTGCCTCTCCAGCTCGAGCGCGACGTCCTTCGGGCACTCCTTCTCGACCCAGTCCCGCACCATGCGGCGGAAGTCCTCCTGCTCGGGGGTGAGCGCGAAGTCCATGTATCCTCCCCAAGAATTCAACCAAACGACTGGTCGACAATGGAACAGCCGCATCCGAGGGCCTGTCAAGAGGCGCAGAGGGAAGTGAGGACTTTCGCCGACCAAACGTTTGGTGTAATCTCGGAGCCCTACGGAAGGAGCGTCATGACACGCGTTCACATCGACCACGTCGCGATGTGCGTCAAGGATCTGGACACGGCGGTCGCCGACTGGAAGGACATCCTCGGAGTCCTCATGCCGGGCCACACTGAGCAGATCACGTACGGCGAGGGCACCTCCGACGGCACCCCGATGGTGTGGGCCACGTTCCAGAACCCCGATCCCACGGGAGTCTCCATCCAGCTCTGGGCGCCGGGCGCCGACAACACGTGGGTGCATAAGGTGCTCGCCAAGCGCGGCGAGTTCGTCCACCACATCGCCTTCCTGTCGTCGAACTTCGGGCACACCATCGAGCAGTGCCGCGCCGCCGACCTGCCCCTGCTGCTCGAAGGCGACAGCAGCCCCGACACCATGCCGTGGCTGCAGTGGAACTTCATTCCGGAGGCCAAGGCCCACGGCGTGCTCATCGAGCTGGCCACCCGCTACCAGGCCGCCGGCGACCGCTGGGTGCCCCACCCCGGCAACACCGAGCAGACCGAACTGCTCGAGGAGATGAAGAAGCGCTTCTACCTGCCCTCGGGAGGGCCCAAGTGATCGTCTCCGTCGATCTCGGCGTCTGCCAGAACTACGGCCAGTGCGTGTTCGCCGCTCCCGAGGTCTTCGACCTGGACGACAACGCCGAGCTGGTCTACCAGGCCGAGGCGCCGGAGTCGACGCGCGGCGCGGTCGAGGCGGCCGCGATCGCCTGCCCGGTCCAGGCAATCAAGATCGTCAGCTAGACGGGAGCTCCCGTATGTCACGCATCGTCGTCGTCGGAGGGTCGCTCGGCGGACTGCGCGCCACCGAGGCCCTCCTGGCCCGAGGCTGGGAGGGGGAGATCGTGGTGCTCAGCGCCGAACGACACCCTCCCTACACGCGTCCGCCGCTGTCGAAGGCCCTGCTCGCCGGCACCCCGGACCTTTCCGCCGTGGAGCTGCGCCGGCGGCCGGAGACCGATGCGGCGAGCTGGCGCTTCGGGGTCTCGGCGGTCCGCGCGGACCTCCGTGCCCGCCACCTGACCCTGTCGGACGGGAGCGAACTCCCCTACGACGGCCTCGTGGCCGCCACGGGCGTCCGCCCGCGGCGACTGCCGGAACGCGTGACGCGGAACGGGTTCACGTTGCGCACCCTGGACGACTGCATCGCACTGCGGCCGCTGCTGAGCCCGGGCACCCGCCTGGCGATCGTGGGCGCGGGCTTCATCGGCTGCGAGATCGCCGCCACGGCGGCGGGTTTCGGCTGTGCCGTCGACGTCGTCGCGCTCGACACGGCGCCGATGAAGGTGCCGCTCGGCGAGCTCGTCGGGACCGCCATCCAGCGCCGTCACGAAGCCCACGGCGTACGGTTTCACCTCGGCCGCTCCATCCGAGCGGTCGAAAGCTCTCCCTCGGGTCACGCCCTTCTCCTCGACGACGGTTCCCGGGTGGAGTGCGACGTGTTCGTCCAGGCCGTCGGATCTGCCCCCTGTATCGAGTGGCTCGAGGGCAACGGCCTGGACCTGACCGACGGCGTCGAGTGCGACAACTCGCTGAGAATGGGCGGGCTGCCTGGCGCGGTCGCCGTCGGCGACGTCGCCCGATTCCCGAACCCGCTCTTCGACAATGTGCCACGCCGGGTCGAGCACTGGCAGATGGCGGCGGAAACCGCGGCTCGCGCTGCGGCCACGCTGCTCGCCGACCTGTCCGGCACGACCGACGAGTCCGGGCCGTTCCGGCCGCTCCCGTGGTTCTGGTCCGACCAGTTCGAGATGAAGCTGCAGTCCTTCGGCTCACCGGTTCTGGGTGAGCGCGTCGAGGTGCTCGACGGCGACCTCGCCGGCGAGGCAGCCGTCGGCTACTACCGCGGCGAACGCCTCGTCGGCGCCGTACTGCTGGGCATGCCCAAGGCGGCTTTCCGCCTTCGCAAGCAGATCCTCGCCTCCCTCGCCTCCGACGCTCTGGAGCCGGCCTGAGACGACGAGGCCAAGGGCGCGGAGAAACCAGCGGGAAGACAGCGGATCGCCGATCGGCGATCCGCTGTCTTCGCGCGCCGGTGCTCCCCGGAAGCACGCGAATCGCGAGGGCCGGGCGGAAGGAGCCGCCGGGCGCTGATCCGGAAGGCCAACGGCTCGTCAGGCCCGGTTCGTCAGGCCCGGTTCGTCAGGCCCGGTTCGTCAGGCCCGGTTCGTCAGGCCACGGTGCCGCCGTCGACGAGCAGCGACGCCCCAGTGATGTACGACGCCGAGTCCGACGCGAGGAACACCACGGGGGCGGCGATCTCCTCGGGACGCGCCCACCGCCCGAGGGGGATCTCCTTGGAGTAGAGGGCCTCCATGGCCGGGTCGCCCGCGTAGTGGTCGTGGGCGCCGGAGTCGACGAGGCCCGGCACGACGAGGTTGCAGCGCACCCCGTGGCGGCCCCACTCGCGGGCCATGCTCCGGTTGAGCATCTCCAGGGCCGACTTCGCCGTCGCGTAGTGGGACAGACCGGTGAGGGCCTGTTCGCCGACGATCGAGCCGATCGTGATGACCGAACCGCCGCCGCGCCTGATCATCCCCGGCAGCGCGGCCTTGGCCAGCGCGAGCGGCGCCCTGAGGTTGAGGTTGACGGTCTTGTCCCAGCCGGACAGCTTCATGTGTTCGAGGTCCGACACGAACCGTGCGCCGCCGGCGTTGTTGACGACGATGTCCGGGTCTCCCAGCTCCGCCGCGACGGCGGCGACCGCCTCCCGGACCTGGTCCTCGTCGGTCACGTCGCAGGGGGCGACGGCGGCCCGCCGGCCGAGGCCGGCCACGAGGCCCGCCGTCTCGTCGAGGGCGTCCTTGCGCCGGGCCAGCAGGCCGACGTCGGCGCCGGCCTCGGCGAGGGCCCGGGCGACGACCCGCCCGATCCCTCCGCTGGCGCCGGTGACCACGGCGACGCGGCCGCCGAGAACCTGGATGCCCGTCACCGCCGGCCCGTCCGCACGACGGGCATGCTCTTCATGCCGCGGCTCATCATGGTCGGATGCCAGGTCTCCCCGCCCGCCAGGGCGAGGTCCGGCATCGCGTCGAGGACCGCGAGGTAGGCGACCTGCGCCTCGAGGCGCGCCAGGAAGTTGCCGAGGCAGTGGTGCACCCCGAACCCGAATCCGACGTGGGGGTTGGGATTGCGGGTGATGTCCAGGGTGTCGGGGTTCGCGAACACGTCCGGATCGCGGTTGGCCGCGCTCTGGACGAGCAGGACGTTGTCGCCGGCGTGCATGTGCTTGCCCCGCAGCGTGACGTCCTCGACGAGCAGGCGGGCCTCCATCCGGGAGGGGCCGTCGAACCGCAGCATCTCCTCCACGGCGGTTGTGACGAGCGCGCGATCGTTCCTCAGCAGCTCCATCTGCGCGGGGTGAAGCAGGAATTGCCGTATGCCGTTCGCGATGAGGTTGGTGCTCGTCTCGTGCCCGCCGAAGACGAGCAGGGCGCACGTGCTGATGATCTCCTCGTCGCTCAGCGGAGGCTCGACATCACGGGCGTGCACGAGTGAGGAGATGATGTCGTCCTGCGGCTCCCGGCGGGCCTTGGCGATCATGTCGCGCAGGTAGCCGGTCAGCTCGAGCAGCCCGCGCTGGGCCAGCTCGCGGCGGTCGGCCTGCCCCTCGGCGCCGAAGACCAGGGTCAGGATGTCGTCGGACCACTTCTTGAACTGGTCGCGCTCCTCCGCCGGGACGCCGATGAGCTCCGCGACGATGATCGCGGGAATGGGGTAGGCGAGATCCCGTACGAAGTCGAAGGAGTCGCGGTCGGCGAGCGACTCGATGGTCTCGCGGACGACCTGCTCCACCCTGGGCCGCATTTTCGCCACGGCCTTCGGCGAGAAGGCCGGCTGCACGAGCTTGCGCAGGCGCGTGTGCTCGGGCGGGTCGAGGAAGACCATCCAGTGCGACAGCACCTCGAAGGTCGGCCGCCGGGCGGCCCGTTGTTCCTCGGAGAGGCGGTCGGAGAACACCGGCCGGACCCGGTCGGAGGAGAACGCCGGGTTGCGCAGCGCCGCGAGGACGTCCTCGTGCTTGTGGACGAACCAGCTGCGGTACCGCTCGTTCCAGTGCACCGGGTCCTGTTCGCGCAGCAGGGCGAAGTAGGAATACGGATCCGCGAGGCGGTCGCTCCGCAGGATCTCGTCATCGACGGTCATCGTCATCTCAGCCACCAAGAACCACCACTACACATCCGTTTCCATCAATTCCCGCGGTGCCACCGCCCATGGTCTCTACGGCTGCGACGCGCGCTCCTTCCACTTGCCGGCCGCCGGCATCCCCGCGCAACTGCCACACGGCTTCGGCGATCTGCGCCAGACCGGTGGCCCCGAGCGGATGCCCCCTGCTGAGCAGGCCTCCGGAGGGGTTGACCGGCTGCTTGCCGCCCAGGGCGGTGTGCCCGGACAGCACGAGCTCGGCACCGCCGCCCGGGGCGGTCAGCCCGAGCGCTTCGGTGGCCGTGATCTCGCCGATGGTGAAGGCGTCGTGGACCTCGAACAGGTCCACCTCCTCGGGACCGATGCCCGCGTCCTCCCAGGCCGCCGCGGCGACCTCGCCCATCAGCTCGTAGCCCCAGGGATGGGTGCTGCGGTGGTCCCACAGGCCGCCGGAGCGGAGCGCGGAGCCGGCGATCCGCACGTCACGGCCGTTGCCGCGGGGCACCCCGACGACCGCCGCCGTGGCGGCGTCCGAGATGTCGCAGCACTGGTACAGCGTGAGTGGATCGGCCACCATCCGGGAGGCGAGCACCTGCTCGAGGGTGACCTCCTTGCCGTGCTGCGCGCGGGGGTTCAACGACCCGTGCCGCCGGTTCTTCACCGCGACCTGGGCCATGGCCCTCCTGTCGAGCCCGTGGAGATAGGCGTACCGGCTGGCCACCATGGCGTACACACCCGGCAGGGCGAGTCCCGCACGGCCTTCGCTGTCGGTGACCTCCGGCGTGATGGGGCCGTTGAAGCTGCTCGTCATGGTCTCGATGCCGAGGCACAGCACCCGTTCGTACCGGCCCGACATGACCGCGTGGCGGGCTTCGTGGAAGGCGGTCGAGGACGTGGCGCACGCGTTCTCGAAGGTGAGGATCGGCACGCCCGTGATCCCCGCGTCCTGGAGTGCGCGCTGCGCGGTGCCCGGGGCGCCGAAGACGGTGCCGGCGTACACCGCGTCGACGGAGTCGACCCCGGCGTCTTCCATCGCCTCGAGGATCGCCTCCTGCCCGAGGGACGTTCCGGAGCGGCGGGGCTGACGTCCGAAGCGGGAGGCGCCGACCCCGTACACGACCGCGTTCATGACGCCTCCTGCACACAGATCGTGGCGACCATGTCGCCGCCGGCGGTGACCGAGGTGACGGCGGCCCGGCCGCCGACCGGGAGCGGCTCCTCACCCTCGGTGTGGACGAGGACCCGGGGTCCGTCGTCGAGGATCAGATACGCCATCGCGAAGGGCGGTTCGTGCCCGGGGACCCCGACACGCAGGCAGGTCGACGCGAAGACCTCCCCCCGGGGGGAAAAGGTGGTCTGCTCCATCCCGCCCCGGCAGATCGGGCAGCGCAGGACCTCTCTGGCGATGGGATAGGCGCAGTCCCGGCACCGCCATCCGGTGATCGTGACCACACCACCGGACGCCACGGCCTGGGGCCGCGGGTCGGCTATGCGCGAGCTCATACTCTCCACCTCGTTCTCGGAGCCGGGCATCAGCGCGGCGCCATCCGGACGGCCGCGTCGACGCGGATGACCTCACCATTGAGGTAGGTCGTCTCGATGCAGGTGCGGACCACCGCCGCGATGTCCTCGGGAACGCCGAGCCGCTTGGGGAAGACGTTGGCGTCGCGCAGGTAGTCGCGGATCTGCTCGCTCGCCTGCTGAACCATCGGGGTGTCGATCGTGCCCGGGCAGATGGTCATGACACGTACGCCGTGAGAGGCGAGGTCCCGGGCGAGCGGCAGGGTCATCGCGACCAGCCCGCCCTTGCCGGCCGCGTAGGAGGCCTGGCCGATCTGTCCTTCGAAAGCCGCGATCGAGCCGATGTTGACGATGACTCCCCGCTCCCCCTCGTCGCTCGGCTCGTTGCGGGCCATCACGCCGGCGACGTTGCGCAGGACGTCGAACGCGGCGATGAGGTTGACCTCGACGCCTCTGCGGTAGAGGTCGAGCGGGAAGAGGGCGCCGTCCCTGGAGACGACGCGGCTCGCCGGGCTGATGCCCGCGCTGTTGACGAGGACGTCGATCCGCCCGAACCGTTCGGCCACGGCGGAGACCGCCGCCTCCACTTGCTGCGGGATCGTGATGTCGAGCGGGAAGAACGCGACCGAGGGTCCGAGTTCCCTGGCCAGTTCCGACCCCTTGCCTCCGTCGAGATCGAAGATGGCGGCCGAGCCGCCGTTCGCGACGAGCATCCGCACGATGCCCTCGCCGATCCCTGAGGCGCCGCCCGTGACGACCGCGACCGTGTCGGTGACCTTCACGGTCACACCCGCTCGATGACGGTGGCGTTCGCCAGCCCGCCGCCCTCGCACATGGTCTGGAGGCCGTACCTGCCGCCGGACCGGACGAGCTCGTGGACGAGGGTCGTCATCAGCTTGGCGCCGCTCGCGCCGAGGGGGTGCCCGAGGGCCATGGCTCCACCGTTGACGTTGACCCGGGACAGGTCCACCCCGATCTCCTTGGCCCAGGCGAGCACGACGGCCGCGAAGGCCTCGTTGCACTCGAACAGGTCGATCTCGCCCACACTCAGCCGGGCGCGCTCGAGCGCCTTGCGGGTAGCGGGGATCGGGCCCGTCAGGATGAGCACCGGATCGGATCCGACGACCGTCGTCGTGTGCACGCGCGCCAGCGGCGTCAGGCCGTACCTCTCCACGGCGCGCTCGGAGGCGAGCAGCACCGCGGCGGCGCCGTCGGCGATCTGGCTGGCCAGCGCGGCATTGTGCGCACCGCCCGGCCGGATCGGCGCGAGCGTGGCCATCTTCTCCTTCGTCGTGTCACGCCGGACGCCCTCGTCGCGGGAGTGTCCGCGGACCTCGACGATCTCGCCGGCGAAACGTCCGTCGTCCCCGGCGCGGGCGGCGTTCCCATGGCTGCGCAGGGCCAGGTCGAACATCTCCTCACGGCCGATCCCCCACTTCTCGGCGATGAGGTCGCCGCCGCGGAACTGGTGGATTTCCTGGTCCCCGAAGCGATCCGCCCAGCCCTGACCACCGAACGGATAGCCGAAGCCGAGCCCGGAGTCGCCCGAGCTGTTGAGCGGCACGGTGCTCATCACCTCGACGCCGCAGGCGATGACGAGGTCCTGCTCGCCGGCCTTGATGCCGTACGAGGCGAACGTCAGCGCCTGCTGTGACGAGCCGCACTGCCGGTCTATGGTGACGGCGGGCACGTGCTCGGGCAGTCCCGCCGAGAGCCACGCGTTGCGGCCGACGTTCCACGCCTGGGCGCCCATCTGCGCGACGCAGCCGGCGATGACGTCGTCCACCGCGCCGGGGTCGATCCCGGTGCGGTCGACGAGCGCCTTCAGCACGTGTCCCAGCAGGTCCGCCGGGTGAATGGAGCTGAGGGCGCCGCCCCGTCTCCCGGTCGGGGTACGGACGGCGTCGACGATGTATGCCTCGGTCATGTCTGGTCTCCAGATGTCATGGGAACGAGTGATGGACAGGCGCCGCGCGCCTCAGTGCCGGCTCATGTGCGTCACGTCGACGGTGGCCGTGCCGCTCAGCGCGATGTCCCGTCCCTCGACGAGGAGTTCGATGTCGCAGTCGGCGAGCACGCGGCCGCCGTCCTCACGGACCTCGGTGACGGTGCCCCGCGCGACGACGTGGTCATCGCCGAGCACGTTGCTCCGGAAGCGCACCGAGATCTTGCGCAGGTGCTCGCGGCCTCCGGTCCACGCGGCCAGCATGTTCATCAGATAGGCGAGATTGTTCGGGCCCTGGTTGACGGGCCGGTCGCCCAGGCCGAGCCGGCGGACCGACTCGATGTCGAAGTGGATCGGGTTCGAGTCGGCCAGCAGCGCGGCCATCGTCTTCATCTTCTCCCGGGAGACCTCGTCGATCTCCCAGGCGGGAATCACGTCGCCGGGACGGACCGTCATGCCGCCGCCCTCCTCGGGAAAACGATGGAGTTGCGGGTGCGCGCGGCCACCGCGCCGTCCGCACCGCGCAGCTCGACTTCGAAAGCGACGATGTCGAACACGCCGGCGCGCCTTCCCTTCTTGCGCTCGGCGGAGGTGAACCGGCCGGAGACCGTCACCTTCTCGCCGACCTTGAGCGGCCTCAGCAGCTCCGTCTCGTGCTCGCCGAACATCGGGCCGTCCGCGGCGGTCGCGCCGCAGATCTCGAAGACCTCGTCCCAGGTGATCCCCTTGCCCCGCGCCGTCGCCAGGTAGGCGAACAGGGGGTGCGCCCAGTGGCCGTCGACGGGCGCGCCGACGACGTCGTTGAGCAGCCAGTCCACGTACGGCTCGATGACGTACTCCCCGCCGGGGAGCCGCCGCCCCACCACGGCGGCGAGTTCTTCCTCGGTCATTCTCCCTCTTTCGACCAATCGGTTGTTCGGTGAAATGTAGCCTACGACCACCGCCGCGCGAAACACCGGAACGAGAACGGCCCGGCACCCGCCAGAGGGGCGCCGGGCCGCGTGCGGGATCAGGTCCGGGCGGCGGCCTTGCCCGCGGAGATGGTCAGGACCCGGCGCCGGAGCTCCTCGATGCCCTCTCCCCCAAGACCCCGGTCGGAGACGACGGCACTCAGCACCGTGCCCGCGAAGACGTCGGCGAGCTGCTCGGGCGTGTACGGGCCGCCCTCCCGGTACCAGCGGGTGACGGCGTTCAACTGGCCGAGGAGGATCGTGGTCATCAGTTCCACGTCCATGCCGGCGTCGAACACGCCCTGTTCCTGCCCCTGGACGAGGATGTCCTGCATGACCTTGTTGTAGGCCTCCCCATCAGCCCTGATCTTGCCCCGCCGGTCCGGGCTGAGCCGGCGCATCTCGCGCAGGCGGATCGAGTAGGCGGTGAGGTGGCCGGTGGCGAAGCGGACGTGCGCGTGGACGAAGGCGACCAGCCGATGGACCGCGCCGGCCTCCATCCGGGCCACGGTCTGGATCTCCCGGAGCGCCGCCTCGGTCGCGTCCTTGATGATCGTGTAGAGGAAGTCCTCCTTGGACCTGACGTAGTGGTACAGGCTCCCCTTGAGTATGCCCACGGCGTCCGCGATGTCCTGGATACTCGTGGCGCTGTAGCCCTTCTGCCGGAAGATCTCCGCGGCGGCGCCGACGATCTCGTGGTAACGCTCGGGGTCCGGCCCGCGGCGCGTCTGACTTCGCCTGGACTGGGTCACGCATCTCCACCGTTCAGGACAGACCCGGACGGATCGGAACCGCCGCGGTCGGCCATCCACGGGATGATCGCCCGATTGCCCCGCACCCACAGCCCGCGCGTGCGCCGTTCCGCGATCCGCCAGCCACCGGCCCCGCGGACCACCCGATCGTCGTACCGCGCCCCAACGGTGACGCTGCCGCCACCCGGGAAACCGCGCCTGACGAGGGTCGCCTGCACGTGGCTGCGTACCCGGAGGCCGCCTTCCGCCTCAGTAACGAGCACGGACCCGATGAGGTGCTGGGTGGCGTCGAGACCGGCGTGGATCGACTCCATCCGGCTTCCGAGCTCGTCGGTGCCACGGCACGTGAACGCCTCGTAGTCCGCGAGGGCGTCGACCGTGAAGACCTCGCCGAACTCCGTCCAGCGGCGCTCGTCGACGAGCCAGGCGTACGCCCCCAGCAGTTGATGAGCGGCCAGTGCCGCCGCGCCGGTCTCACTCACCTTCGACGGCCGCCGGGTAATCGGCGCCCTCGAACCAGGCCTCCAGCTCGGCACGCCGGGTCGCGTCGATGAGCTCGACGATCGCGCCGTTGGGCAGCCGGTGATAGGCGAAGCGCACCGCCTTGCCTGAGCCGTCGTCGTAGGTGAGCATCCGAGGGCACCCCGCCGCCTCGAGCTCGGCCGAGGTCTTCTGGAAGTCGTCGGCCCACACACCGATGTGGTGGGCGGAGCTCGGACCGCCCTCGGGCTGCACGGGCTGCTCCCAGATGGTGCCCAGGACCGGCTCGAGCAACTCGAGACGCGGCGATCCGCCCTGGGAGTAGACGAAACGCATCTTCGCCCGGACCGGTCCGCCGGGAGTGAGGACCGGCATCTCCCGTTCCTCGATCCCGGTCCATGACACGCCGAAGACGGCGGTGAACTCCTTCATCGCTTCCTCGATCGAGGGCACGACGAACCCGGTGTGGTAGATGTTCGCTGTCGAGAGCACGGGCACTCCTGCCAGATCAGGGCCGCTCGGCGGGATCCGGCGGGCGGCTCCGGGCCGCGTGACACCCCACCAAATTACCGACCGTATGTTTGGTAGATTAGGCGGCCATGCCGGACCGAGCAACTCATGCACAGCTCACGCCGCCCACCTCCGGGGACCTCGTGCAGGCCCGCTACCGTCCGGACCCGTCGCCACCGGCCCATGCGCCGCGGTGGTTCCTGCGCGCCCTGGCCGACGAGCCGGCCATCGGGCAGGTCGAGGTCGCGGGCGCCCGTGTCCGCTACCTCCGGTGGCCGGGCGGGCCCGGACCGGCCACGCTGCTCGTCCACGGCGGCAGCGCGCACGCGCACTGGTGGAGCCCGCTCGCGCCGCTGCTCCGTTCCCGGGGGCCGGTCGTGGCGATGGACCTGTCCGGCCATGGCCTGAGCGACTGGCGGCCCGGCGGGTACACCGTCGCACAGTGGGCGCAGGAGGTACGCGCGGTCGCGCTGGCCACGTCCGCGGAGCCGCCCACCGTCATCGCGCATTCCATGGGCGGCATCGTGTCGGCCCACCTCGCCGTCACGGCCGGCGACGTCATGAGACGGCTCATCGTGGCCGACTCGCCGGTGTGGGAGACCGCGCCGGCGCCCGAGGGCGAGATCACCGCCAGGGCCAAGGCCCCGGTGCGGTACTGCGCCGACCCCGAGGACCCGATTTCGAGGTTCCGGCTCATCCCCCGGCAGGAATGCCACAACGACTGGTACCTGCGGCACATCGCCTGGCACGGTCTGGTCGAGACCCCCGAGGGGTACCGCTGGCGTTTCGACCCGCATATCTTCAGCGGCAACGGCGGGGTCGCCGGCGGCGAGAACAGGATCGCCCGCTTCGAGGGCTCTCTCGCCGACAGCGCCTGCCCGTACGCCCTCGTCATGGGCGAGGACTCCTACCTGGCCTCGGACGCGCTCAAGGTCTTCGGACCGGACGCGGGATCCTCGGCCGTTCGCTCGCGCCACGGCGAGGCACCGCTCGTCCTCGTGCCGTCGGCCGCGCACCACATCATGCTCGACCAGCCGCTCGCCTTCGTGACGGCGATTCGCGGGATCCTCGCCGCCTGGCAGTGAAACGGCCGGGACCCACGCCCGGCAGGGAGTGGACGCAGCTCGGACCCCTCACTATTCTACCAACCACTCGTTTGATCAGTGGGGAGAGTTGCCGCATGACCTACGTCATCGCTCAGCCGTGTGTGGACGTGAAAGACCGTGCGTGTGTTGAGGAGTGCCCCGTCGACTGCATCTACGAGGGGCCCCGGATGCTGTACATCCACCCGGACGAGTGCGTCGACTGCGGCGCCTGCGAGCCGGTGTGCCCGGTCGAGGCGATCCACTTCGAGGACGACGTACCGGAGGAGCATCGCGAGTACTTCTCCATCAACGCCGAGTTCTTCGCGGACCTCGGCAGCCCGGGCGGCGCGGCCTCGCTCGGCCCCCTGGACAAGGACCACCCCGCCGTGGCGGCCCTGCCCGCGCCGGCGCCCGCCGGCGACTGACCCGCGCCC
Organism: Microbispora sp. NBRC 16548; assembly: GCF_030268985.1. NCBI lineage: Bacteria > Bacillati > Actinomycetota > Actinomycetes > Streptosporangiales > Streptosporangiaceae > Microbispora > Microbispora sp. NBRC 16548. The sequence continues at coordinate 14,495 of NZ_BSSF01000025.1, read as the reverse complement.
AGCGCGGGGAACCGCATCCCGACATCGAGGAGGAGCATGCACACCGCGGCCCGCACCACAGAACCGTTCACCGTCGGCCTCAGCACGGCCGACGCCGCCGAGCTCTCCGACGGGGAGGTCCGCCTGCGCGTCGAGTGCGTCGGCATCTGCGGCACCGACCTGCACATCTTCGATGGCTCCTACCCCGTCGACTACCCGGTGATCCAGGGGCACGAGATCAGCGCCCGGGTCATCGAGGTCTCGCCGGCGGCGGCCGCCCGCCTCGCCGTCGGCGACCGCGTGGCGATCGAGCCCGTCACGTCCTGCGGACAGTGCCGGGCCTGCCGCCACGGCCTCCGCAACACCTGTCAGCGCATGATCGCCGTCGGCGTTCACCGTCCGGGCGGGTTTCAGGAAGAACTCGTCGTCCCGGCCGGTCAGTGCCATCCCGCCGGTTCCCTGTCCCCCACCGCCACCGCCCTGGCCGAGACGCTGTCGGTCAGCCTCCGCGCGGTCACCCGGCCCTCCGTCACCGAGCGGGACCGGGTCGTGATCCTGGGCGCCGGACCCATCGGCCTCGGCGCCGTACTCGCCGCCACCGATCGCGGGGCACGCGTCCTCGTCGTCGACCAGCACGAGGCACGCCTCGACCTCGCCGCCGAACTCGGCGCCGAGGAGACCGTCTCGGGACTCGCCCGCCTCCCCCAGCGCGTACTGGACTGGACCGACGGCGACGGGGCCGACGTCGTCATCGAGGCCACCGGGTCTCCGGCCGTCGCGCCGTCGGCCTTCGACGTGGTCGCCACCGGCGGCCGTATCTCCATCGTCGGCGTCTCCGAGCAGGAGTTGCGCGTGAGCATGCGGCTGTTCACGAGCAAGGAACTCGACGTCTTCGGCAGCCGCGCGACGCTCGACTTCCCGGGCGCCGTCGCCCTGAGCCGCCGCTACGAGGCGAAGGTGTCGAGCCTCGTCAGCCACCGGTTCGCCCTGCCGGACGTGCGGAAGGCCCTCCGGTACGCCCTCGACGAGCCACAGTCCGTGATCAAGACGGTCATCGATGTGTCGTGACCGGCTCCCCCACGCTCACGACCCGGCGCGCCAGGTCTTCCCTCGCGCTGGTCACCTCTCGCACGATTGGTCGATGAATTGGAACACACCGTAGAAGACGGCGCCGTCGCGACCGCTCCCGGCCGCGGGGGCGACGCGACGAGCGTCCGGCGGCTCGACCACGTGGCCGTCGCCGTCCGCGACCTTGACCGGGCGTGGGCGCTGTTCGGCGAGACGCTCGGCGGCCGGTTCGTCACCGGCGGCGACAACGACGAGACCGGCATCCGGCTGCTGCACCTGTACCTCGGCGGCCTCAAGATCGAGCTGGTGCAGCCGCTACGCACCGACTCGCTCCTGGCCCGGACGCTCGAGCGGCGAGGCGAGGGAATGCACCACATAACGTTCGTCGTGGACGACGTCAGCGTGACCGTCGACGCGCTTTCGGCCGCGGGTTATCCGATGACGGGCACCGATCTGTCCAATCCGGTCTGGCGCGAGACGTTCGTCAAACCGGCGGCCACGCACGGCGCCTTGCTCCAGTTCGTCGACACGACGCGCGACTGGAGCAAGGGTGTCGACGGAGTCGACCTCGCGACCGTCCTGCGCGGCGGCGCGGTGTTCCTCGACGCCGTCCCCTGCGCGCGTCAGGCCGCGCTCGGCGACGCCGTCCGCCCCGCCCTCGACGACCCCGGGCAGCACCACGAGAAGGAGACGTCATGAGTGGAGACACCGCACGGCCCCAAACGTTCGCCGGGCGGACGGTGATCGTCACGGGAGCCGCCGGAGGCGTCGGGCGGATCCTGGTGCGCGAGTTCCGCCTGCGCGACGCCCGCGTCGTCGCCGTCGACCGCGACACCGCCGCGCTGGACCGCCTCGATGCGGACCCCGGCGTCATGCGCCTTGCCGCCGACGTCTCCGAGGCCGGGGAGGTCGCGCGCGTCGTGGATGAGGCCGGCGAGGTCGACATCATGGTCAACAACGCCGCCGTCATCGATCGGCTCGGCATGGCGCACGAAGTGACGGTGGAGGAGTGGCACAGGCTGCTCGACATCAACCTGACCGCGCCCTTCCTCTTCTGCAACGGCGTACTGCCCGGCATGCTCCGGCGCGGGCGGGGTGTCATCGTCAACGTCGCCTCGGTCGCGGGGGTACGCGGAGGACGCGCGGGCGCCGCCTACACCGCGTCCAAGCACGGCCTCGTCGGACTGACGAAGAACATCGCCGCGACCCTGGGAGACCGCGGCATCCGGAGTAACGCGGTGTGCCCGGGGTCGATTCAGACGGGCATGCAGGACGTCACCGGCGCATTCCCGTCCGCGCTCGAAGCGCTCTCGCGCGACCGGCGCAAGCCGGCCCCCGCGCTGCCCGAGGAGGTCGCCTCGGTCGTCCTGTTCCTCGCGTCGGATGCCGCCGCGCGCGTCAACGGTGTCGCACTGCCCGTCGACTCGGGATCGCTGGCGTTCTGAGCACTCACCCGGGCCGGGTCTTGTTGTGCGCCCTCGGCATGGGATAACTTCCAATAATAAAACAAACGGATGTTTGGTTGAATGGTGGAGGCAAGCCTGTGGCCAAGCTGACCTTCGGCGGCGACGTCAAACGCACCTTCTGCACGCTGTGCCCGCAGCACTGCGGCATGCTGATCCAGATCGACGATGACGGCCAGCCGATCGCGTTCGACGGCGACCAGCACAATCCGGTGGCCAAGGGCAAGTTGTGCATCAAGGGCACCACGGCCATCGAAGTGCACCATCACCCGGACCGGCTCAACTACCCGTTGAAGCGAGTCGGCGAGCGGGGCGAGGGCAAGTGGGAGCGCATCTCCTGGGAGCAGGCCCTCGACGAGATCGCCGAGAAGCTCGCCGACATCCGCGACCGCGAGGGACCCGAGGCGCTGGCCACTCTCGGCGGCACCCACAAGACCCCCGGCGACTGGGCGAGCTGGCGCTTCGCGTGTGACTTCGGGACCCCCAACTTCGTCAGCCAGGGCCGCAACTGCGGTGTCAGCGAGTACATCGCCGAGGTCTCGGTCTACGGCTGGGACACCGTCTACCAGGCGCCGTACCCTGGCCTCACCAAGTGCGTCATCATCTGGGGCTCCAACCCGGCCGAGTCCTCTCCGCCGTCCTTCGAGAGGCTCCGCGCCTGCCAGGCGCAGGGCGCGAAGCTCATCGTCGTCGACCCGCGGCGAACCAAGACCGCAGCCCGGGCGGACCTCCACCTCCAACTGCGTCCGCGCACCGACGGCGCGCTCGCGCTCGGGCTGATCCACGTCATGATCCGCGACGGCATCTACGACAAGGAGTTCGTCGACAAGTGGTGCCTCGGCTTCGACGAGGTCGCGGCCGAAGCGGCCAAGTGGACGCCGGAGCGCACGGAGGAGATCACCGGAGTGCCGGCCGCCGACATCGTGGAGGCCGCCCACATCTACGCGACGAGCGGTCCGGCCCGGCTCTCGTTCGGCGTCGCCCCCACCCAGCTCGGCGAGGGCGCCTCCCGGTCCGCGGTCCTCGGCCGGGCCATCCTGCGCGCGATCTCCGGCAACCTCGACGTCCCCGGCGGTGAGCCGCTGGGCAACCCGTACGACGAGACGCAGTTCGCCTGGCTCGAGAACATCAACTTCGAGAAGCTGATCGACCACCCGCTACGCGCGCGCGAGAGCGTCAACGCCCATGAGACCCGGATCACGTCGATCAGCGGCTATAAGGCGTTCCGGGAGGCGACGAGGAAGATCTACCCCAAGGGGCACACCGGCACGGCGTACGTCCTGTTCGCGAGTCAGCCGGCCATCTACCGGGCGGTCGTCGAGCAGGACCCGTACCCGATCCGGGCGATCATCGTGCAGTGCGGCGAGCCGCTGCTGTCGATGGGAGCCGGCCAGGCGGCGTATAAGGCCTTCACGAGTCCCGAACTCGAACTGCTCGTCGCGATGGACCTGTGGATGACGCCGACCGCCCAGCTCGCCGACTATGTCCTGCCGGCCGCCGACTTCCTGGAGCGCGCCGACCTCAGCGCCCACTGGGGCATCGGCAACTTCTTCGTGGTGGGGCAGCAGTCCGCCCGGCCGATCGCCGAGCGCCGCAACGACTACGACCTGTGGGCCGGTCTCGGCCGCCGTCTCCTGAATCCGGACGACTGGCCCGAGGGGGTCGAGGAGATGTTCGACCGGTTCCTCGCGCCGTCCGGCAAGACGTACGAGGAGTGGGCCGCGGGCGACGCCAACCACCACTTCACCCGGCCCAGGTGGCGCAAGTACGAGGAGCACGGCTTCGCGACCCCGTCGGGCAAGGTCGAGCTCGTGCCCAGCATGTTCAAGCGCTTCGACATCGACCCCTCGCCCGTCTACACCGGCCCGCCGTACTCCATCCCGGACGCGCCGGAGGACGAGTACCCGCTCCAAATGATCCCGGGCAGCCGGGTCCGTGAGCTGACCGCGTCGAACCTGCGGCAGAGCAGCCGGCTCAACCGGATTCATCCTGAGCCGCTCTGCGACATCCATCCCGAGACTGCCGACGAGTGGGGCATCACCGACGGCGGGTGGGTGGTCATCGAGCGGCCGGAGGGTGAGATCCGCCAGCGCGCCCGCTTCGACCAGACGATGCGCAAGGACACGATCAACCCCGACGGTTACTGGTGGGAGCCGGAGCAGGCGCAGAACGAGCCACACCTTTCGGGAGTATGGGTCTCGAACGCCAACGCGATCACGCCGAGCGACCCGAAGCTATCGAGCTTCGCCGGCGACCAGCCGCTGCGCGGCGCCCGGTGCCGGATCCGGCCCGCCGAGGCGCCCGTCCCGGTCCCGCGGACGACAACGTGAGCCGGTCGGTCGCGCAGACCTTCGGAGAGCGTACGGGCGGGGCCATCGTCGTCGGGGGCAGCGGCGCGATCGGCGGCGCGGTGGCCGAGCGGCTGGCGGCCATGGGCGCCGACGTAACCGTCACCTACAGCGGCGGCGCCGAGCGGGCTCGCGCCCTCGTCGACCGGCTGACGGGGCAGGGTTGTGCCGCTCATGCGGCCAGGATGGACATGGGGGACGCCGACCAGGTGCGGGCCGTCGTCGAGGAGTCGGCGCACCGGCACGGCGGCCTCCACACGGTGGTCCTGGCCGCGTCGCCGACGAATTACCAGTCCCACGTCAGCCGGCTCGACCCGGGCCGTTACGTCGAGCAGTTGACCGTCGACTCGGGCGGCACCTTCCGCGTCATCTCCGCCGCGTTGCCGGCGCTGCGGGAGAGCCGGGGCTCGATCGTCGTCGTGAGCACGGTCGCCAACCGCCGGTTCGTCCTGCGCGATGTGCTGTCGTCCGGACCCAAGGCCGCGAACGAAGCCCTCGTCCGGGCCGTCGCCGCCGAGGAGGGACGGTTCGGCGTCCGCGCCAATGCGGTCGGCGTCGGAATCCTCGATGAGGGCATGACCCAGGTCCTCATCGACAGCGGTGACATCCGCCCGGGAGACCTGGAACATGCCATGACCCGGATTCCACTGCGCAGCTATGGAAAGGCGCGGGACATCGCGGCGGCGGTCGCGTTCCTCGCGTCGGACGACGCGCGGTACATCACCGGTCAATGGATCGACGTCGACGGAGGTTACGGTCTGTGAGCGTCCGGGACGTCGTGCGCGCGGCGGCGGTGGGCTTCCACCATTACGGCGGGCCTGACGTGCTCACCATGGTAGAGGTGGACGTCCCGCCGCCGGGGACCGGACAGCTGCTCGTGCGCACGCGGGCGACTCCGGTCAACCCAGCCGACGTATGGTTCCGGGAGGGCGGCGTCGACCGGCTCGTGGGCGACCGGCCCTGGCCGCGGGTGCCGGGTCTCGAGGTGGCCGGGACCGTCGAGACGTGTGGCGAGGGCGCGCCCTTCGTTCCAGGCGACCGGATCCTCGGGGTCACGACCTTCATCGATTCCGGGCGCGGCTGCCAGTCGGAGGTGGCCGTGCTCGACGCCGCGGACACCGCGCTCATGCCGCCCGGCATGGGCTTCGCCGAGGCGTCCACCCTCCCGATGAGCGCGCTCACCGCGCTCGCCTCCCTCGACACCCTGGATCTCCCGCCCGGCTCGACCCTCCTCATCGTCGGCGTCACCGGCGCTGTCGGAGCGTACGCCGCGCAACTCGCCCGCGCACGCGGCCTCAGGGTCCTCGCGACGGCCCGGGAAGACGACCAGGCCTACGCGGTGAGCCTGGGAGCGGATGTGTGCGTCTCCCGGGATGACGTCGTGAGGGGAACCCTCCGTGCGGCGCCTCGCGGTGTCGACGGAGTCATCGACACCGCGGTGCTCGGCTCGAGCATCCTGGGCGCCATCCGGCCCGGTGGCAGGCTCGCCCTGATGCGTCCCATGTCGGGTGCGGAGCGCCCGGAGGCCGAGAGGGCGGGCGTCGACGTGCATCTCATCAGCGTTCGCGCGTACCAGGGTGACCCGGATCGGCTCGCGGGCCTGGTGCGGCAGGCCGCCGCCGGTGATCTCAGGCTCCGGGTCGCGGACACGGTCCCCCCGCGGTCGGCGGCCGAGGCCCACCGGAGGCTGTCGGCGGGCGGGACACGCGGACGTCTCGTCCTGGAGTGGTGAGCACACACGACGTTGCCTTAACCGTGGAGGTGGCATGGGCAGGATGATGTTGGCCGGCCGTACGGCGCTGGTGACCGGGGCCGGCGGCGGCATCGGCCGAGAGATCACGCTCGCGCTGGCACGGGCCGGTGCCGACGTGATCCTCGCCGGCCGTTCGATTGACGCCATGGCCGCCGTCGCGGACGAGGTGCGTGCCATCGGCCAGAAGTCCGAAGTCGTTTCCATGGATGTCACCGCACCGGACAGCGTGAACGCCGCCGTGGAGAGCGCGCTCCGGCACGTGGGTGCGATCGATATCCTCGTGTGCAACAGCGGCATCAGCGGGCCGGCCGCGCCAGTGTGGGAGTACCCGGTCGATGCGTGGCGTCACGTGCAGGACGTCAACCTCACCGGCGTGTTCCTCACGTGCCGGGCGCTCCTCCCGCACATGGTGGAGCGCGGATCCGGCACGGTGGTCGTCATCGGCTCCATCGCCGGCAAGCGACCGAGCCCCAACCGGTCGGGCTACAGCTCGTCGAAGGCCGGACTCGTCGCACTCGTGCGCACCATCGCGCTGGACGGCGGACCCTACGGCATCCGGGCCAACCTCGTCTCGCCCGGCGGCGTCGCGGGCGCCAACCTCGACAACATCATTCAGCAGAACGTCGACGCGACGGGTGCCGATGCGGAAACGGTGCGCGCCTCCTACCGTGATGCCGCTCCGCTGCGGCGTCTCGTCGAACCTGGCGACGTGGCCGACGCCGTGGTCTACCTGGCTTCCGACGCCGCGACGAACGTCACCGGTGCGGACCTGAATGTCACCGCCGGACTCGTCATGCACTGAACCCGCACGTCAGTCCGGCACAGCATCGAGCGGTGCCGGACCGCCGGATCTCCCTCTCGTCCTGGGCAAAGCGAGCTCGCCCGACACACACCCTGGTTGTCGTGGACCTTCAACCCCGACGGTCACTGGCCATGGTCGTCGGTCCACGACAACCGCCTCACCTGTCCGGCCGCGTGAACTCCGCCAGCCGCTCGTCCCAGAACTCCTCCAGCCCCGAGGGCAGCCGATCGAGCTGGAGGCGGGGGCCTGCGTACCCGGCGAGCGTCTGCAACGCTCGTCCCCAGTCGCCGGTGTCCGTCGCGCCGGGCAGGCGCACGATCACGGTGTCCATTCCCCACAGATCGCGTTCGGCCCGAAGCGCGCTCACGAGGGATGCGGCATCTGCGACGCCGTCGCCGGCCAGAGGGCGGAACGCGGCCCGGCGCATCCTCATGGCGGCGTCGCCGAGGGAGGCCGTGACACGCTCCCACGCCGTGCTCACATCGGGAGCCGTGTCCTCGACGGCCGCGATCAGCGGCAGGCCGAACCTGGCGGCACATGCCGTGCCGGCGAGTCCGTGCAGCCACAGCTCCGCGTGCAGGCGGAAGGGCGCGGGGGTCACACGCAGCCGGTGCTCGGGGTTGATCGGGTTCTCCGCCAATCCAGCCGGGATTGTCCAGTGATGCCCCGTATGCCGGAAGGGGCGGGTGGCTTGGGCGGAGAGCAGCACCGACAGCGTCTCGGCCAGACGGTCCTGATCATCCGCCTCGTCGACCACCGCCGTAACGAGGCGCCCGCCCAACAACTGGTCGAGGACATGCAGTTCCTCAGCGAGGTAGAGGGGGTGGCGGGCGCCCGAAACCGCGTGCACGCCGACGTGCAGGTATCGGGTGGTCGCGGCACACGCGGCCGCCGCCACCAGCGCCTCCTGCGGCCGGCCCGCGGCGGGTGTGAGCCAGACAAGGGCGAGGCCCGCCTCCTCGGCCTGGGCGGCGCGTGACGCGACGTCGGCGAGCGGGACTACGGAAAGGTCGATCTCCGCTCCGAGCCTCATGCCGTCACCGCCTCGACGGTCGCGGCCCGGACCAAGGGCAGCACGCTGCCGGCGAAGAGCTCCAGGGCCCGACGCAGGGCCGGCCCATAGGTGAAGTCGAAGTTCAGCCGGACCACAACCTTGTCCACTCCACAGGCCGGCAGTTCCGCCAGCCGCTCGGCCACCTCGCCCGGATCGCCCACGATGGCGGACGCGACGACCCGGTCGACCTGCCTGTCCAACACGTCACGCTGGCTGAAGCCGTGACCCCGCCCCTTCAGCACCCACCAGGCGCCCGCCTCCTCCTGGTAGTGGTCCCGCAGCCGTGGAAGGAACCACTCGCGAGCCCGCGCGCCGTCGGTGTCGACCCACACGTCCTTCAAAACGCCGATACGGCCGCGGGGCACGTCCGCGGCCGCCGCCGCCTCGCCGATCGTGTGCACGGCTCCGCGGAGGGCCCGCTCGTCCAGCGTCTGCGGCAGCATCGCCGACATGCCGCGGCAGCCGAGGCGCCGGAGCGCGGCCTCGGCCATCCCCCCGACCCAGATGGTGTCGGGCGCCAGGCCGTACACCGGGGCGGTGAGCCGGTCCAGCCCGGCGTCCATGCGCCGGCCACGGGAGGGGCGTGCGATACCGAGCCCGTCGTACTCGGCGTCCCGATGTCCCAGTCCCACACCTACATCGAACCGCCGGCCGCCCAGGGCGTTGAGCGACGCGGCCGTCGCGGCCAGCCGGTCCGGGTCGTGCTGCGGCAAGAGCATCATCGCGGTGCCGAAGCGGAGCGTCGAGGTGGCCGCCACGCCGGCCGCGATGGGCAGCATGGGCGCCGGAACCCAAGCGTCGTACCAGAAACGGTGCTCACCCAGCCATAGGGAGCCGAATCCGAGTTCTTCGACGTGGCGTGCCTCATCGGGAAAGGCCCGGTACTGACCAGGGATGGAGTGGGGATACGACGCGGTCGACTGCATCGTCCACAGCCCGACGCCTATGTCCAGCGGCATGTCAAATCTCCATCTGTGCGACGCCGGACATCATCTGCCGGCTCGGACTCCGCCCGCATCATCCACCCCTTCTTTTATTCAACCAGACGATAGGTAGAATACTCGCGACAGGGAGAGCCGCCAAGATGCGCAAAAAAAGAGCCAGGTCGTCCGTCCGGACTTCCTGGCTCTGCCGAATCCGTCTCAGGAGAGGAGATCCTGGCGGAGCTTCTCGAGTCCTCCGGCAGCCTTGACGGCCTTGTCCGAGACGACCGAACCGAGGATCAATCCGGCAAAACGAGCAGCCATCTCGTCCGGAGCCATCGGGCCGGTCGGACTGTACCACCTGGTGAGATAGTTGAGTTCGCCGAGGATGGCGACCGTGGTGAAGCGGACGTCCAGCTCCCTGTCCACCACGCCTTCCTCCTGGCCGTCCTGCAGGATGCCACGAAGAGCGTCGACATAGACGTCCCCGCCCGCGGTGATCTCCTCCCTTCGCTCCGGGCTCAACCGGTCAAACTCTCGGATCTGGATGGTGAAGCCGGTGAGGTGGCGGATGCTGAAGTGCACGTGCGCGGTGACGAAGGCCACAAGGCGTTCCAACGCGGGCCGGTCCGACTTCGCGATCGGCACTATCTCCTCGAGCGCCGCGTCATAGACGTCCTTGATGATCCTGTAGAGGAAGTCCTCCTTGGAACGCACGTAGTGGTACAGGCTGCCCTTGAGGATGCCGACGGCGTCGGCGATGTCCTGAATGCTCGTGGCGCTGTACCCGTTGTCCAGCATGAGCTTCGCGGCGGCGTCGACGATGTCCTGGAAGCGCTCCGGGTCCGGTCCCCGGCGCGGCCGTCCCCGTTTGGAAGAGCCCCGGGCTTCGTGGGCCTCTGATGACGTGTCAGCCACCGCGCCTCTGCTCTGTCTCGCTGAGGGCATTGAGCCAATCTACCGTTTGTATGAACCTGTGAGACGCCAAGTCTAGCTCTCGAATGCTCTTCGATCTCCGCAACCCTCGCAAGGAGCCGGGAGTTGGATCGCGCCGACGCGACCATCTTCCTACGGCCTGGACCGCGTGACGCGCCCCGCACTCCTGTCTCGATCACTTTCCCCGGACGAGATCGTGATCTCAGAGGTCGCGGACGCTTGTCATGCTCATCTCTCGGTTCGCCCACCGATCGTCACCATCGCGCGGTCGCGCAGAGCGATCAGGTCAACCACCGATGTACGACATCTCGACTCGCGGGCCGGACAGACCGCCCTCGGCGCGCAGCTGTGACGAACGGTCGGTACGGGCGAACCAGGTGGCCGCGATCAGCGCCTCGATCTCCCCATCCGTGGTGCCATCACGCAGCGGCGTACGCAGATCCAGGCCGGCCGAGGCGAACAGGCATGTGTAGAGCTCTCCCGCGGAGGAGAGCCGGGCCCGCGTGCAAGCATGGCAAAACGGCCGGGTCACCGAGGCGATCACCCCTACCTCTCCGGCCCCGTCAAGATACCGATAGCGTTCGGCCACCATCCCGGCACCCGGCCGATGGACCGGCTCGATCGGCCAGCGGGCGTGCAGCCGCTCGACCACCTCGGCAGCCGGAACCACCCGCTCGCGCCGCCAGCCGTTCGTCGTGCCCACGTCCATGAACTCGATGAACCGGACGGTCACACCGCTGTCTCGAGCCCACTCCGCGATCGACTCGATCTGGCGGTCGTTCACTCCGCGCTGAACCACCGTGTTGACCTTCACGGGTGCCAACCCGACCGCTTTGGCGGCGGCCACGCCCTTCAGCACGGAGGCGACCGGCTGAACGGTATCCGCCAACTCGCGGAAGGTGTGATCATCCAGGCTGTCGAGGCTGACCGTGACCCGCCGCAGTCCCGAGCGCCGCAGTGGCTCGGCGAGCCGGGGCAGGAGCAGGCCGTTGGTCGTCATCGTGACCTCCTCGAGGCCCTCGACGGCCGCAAGGCCCGCCACCAGGTCCGCGACCCCTCGGCGCAGGAGCGGCTCTCCGCCGGTCAGCCGAATCTTACGGACGCCCAGCCGTACGAAGATGCGCGCGAGCCGGGCGATCTCCTCGAAGCTCAGCAGCGCCCCGCGGTCCAGAAACACGTGCTCAGGACCGAAGACTTCTCGGGGCATGCAGTAACGGCACCGGAGGCTGCATCGGTCGGTGACGGAGATCCTCAGGTCTTGCAGAAGGCGACCGAACTGATCGGCCACACCGAGGGCCACATCCCCTCCACTTGTTCAACCAATCGATTGTTAGGTATAAATGTACAGAACCGCTCGTACCCAGACAAGACGAGGAGTGCGAACCCTGTCACATGGCGCCTGGGAGCCCTCCCGACCGCGGCCTTGCGTACGGGGCCCTTTAGATTCTGATGAACCATGAGTGACGTGAGCGCGGTGAGGGGGTTCGGCATGCTGGCGGAACAGCCTGAGGATTGGCGAGAACCCGGAGCGCATCCGGTGGTGCCGGGGGTCTACCGGGTGCCTCTTCCGATCCCCGCCAACGGCCTGCATGCCGTCAACGCGTATGTCATCGAGAGCCTCGAGGGGCCCGTGATCGTCGACTCCGGGTGGGCGATGCCCGACGCGGAGAAGGCCCTCGCCGCCGCGCTGGAGGCGTTGGGGCATCGGCTCTCCGACCTTGCGCAGGTGTTGGTGACCCACGCCCACTGGGACCACTATTCGCAGGCCCTGGCCTTGCGGCGCGCCTTCGGCGTACGGGTGCGCGTCGGCCGGGGCGAACGCGTGTCGATCGAGGCGCACGACCCAGCCAACGGCCTGCACCCGCGCCAGGCCGAGATGCTCCTCCGCTGCGGCGCCCCAGACCTGGCCCGCCGTATCGCCACCCAGGAGGTCTCGGAGGAGGACCGGAACATGCCCTTCACCCTCCCCGACGCCTGGCTCGACCACGGCGAGCGGATCCCCCTGGGGCCACGGGAAATCGATGTGGTCGCCACTCCGGGACACACCCGCGGTCATGTGGTACTTCGCGACGCGGTCGCGGGCCTGCTGTTCGCGGGCGACCACGTGCTTCCGCATATCACCCCCTCCCTCGGACTGGAGCCCGTTCCGGAGCCCAAACCGCTGCGCAGTTACCTCGACTCGCTGCGGTTGGTGCGGGACATGCCAGACACGCTGCTGCTGCCCGCCCACGGCCCGGTCACCCGCAGCGTTCACACCCGGATCGAGGAGCTTCTGCGGCACCACGAGGAACGGCTTGACGAAGCCTTCGGCCACGTCAGGGCGGGAGCGAGCACCGCCTTCGAAGTCGCCCGCGCCATGCGATGGACCCGGCGCGGGCGGAAGCTCGACGACCTCGACCTGTTCAGTCAGATGCTCGCGGTGCTGGAGAGCGACGCCCACCTCGATCTACTCGCCGACCACGGCCTGTTGACCGCCACGGGAGACGATGGCATCCGCCGCTACGTGCTCTCTCAGTAACATCCGCCCCGACAACCGCATCATCCAGGCGGTGAAAAGGAGCAGCGGGCTCACCTGTGGGGCTGTATGTCGGCTAGCCTCCTGCGCCGCCGTCGACCCCGCGTTCCACACGCTCCTCGACGAGTGGATGAACGAGGCCATCGGTGACATCAAGGAGGGGCTCGACCGTGCCGGCCGGTCCCCCGCCGGCACCCGCCACCTCCGCAGCGTCATCGCCATCACCGAGCTCGACTACGTCGCCCGCCACTGGAGACCGGGGTCTGGGGTGTCGAGCGCGACGAGATGCTGGATGTCCTCACGGAGCGCTCGGTCGCCACTGAGCGCGGCAGCGCCGGCTCGACAGCCGTTGCCGGGTGTGCTCCTGCCACGCCTGGCGGTCCATGACGCGAGCAGGTTGGCTTAACGAGCGGGGTTGCCGCGACCCGCGTGATGCTGTCCGCGGTCGTGCAATCTCCTAACCGCCATTTGCGGGCATTTCGGCGACCCGATGGAGCGCCTGATAGAGCTGCCTGTACTCCGCCAGACGGTGCGCCATCTGCCTCAACCGGCGTACGGGCGCGGCGGCGGTGTAGAGGCCGGAACCGATCTTGAGGATGAGGCCGTTTTCGGCCCATCGTGAGAGCTGTGTGTACATGGCGCCGAGGGTGATGTCGCCCAGGTAGCAGGGGATTTCCCGGGGCGCCAGGACCGGCCGGGATCTTCCTGGAGCAGGGCCAGGAGCCTTTCCCCGCGGCGGTCGGTCAGTGCGGCGAGCTGGTCGTCGCGGGACGCCGTGGGAAGCGGGGGTTCGATGGGTGCTGCAAGGACGATGGTGAGAGCGGTGACGGGCTGGCGGTCGGGCCGGCCGTCATCGCGTCGTTCGTGGTAGCGGGAGATCGGTGACTTGACCTTGCGGGTGCTCACCCGCGGGCGGCGGCGCGGAAGCAGATGGGCAAGGACGCGACGCCCGATGACCCCGACCAGGTTGGTGCCGTACTCGGTGACGCCTGCGGCTTGAACGACCAGATCGCGGGCCGCGTGCAGGGCGATGGACAAGCCGCAGCGGTCCGGGTCGGTGCCGGGCCGGGACTCGGCGGCGTCGACCATCGTCGTACGAAGGAGCTGGTAGAGCGTGAGAACCGAGCGCATCTCCTGCTCCAGCCCGGCGGGGTCACCCGAGCGCAGCACCCGCCCCTGCATGATGGTGTGACGCAGCGCGTAGTAGGCCGACTCGTGCTCCCACCGCTGAGGGTAGAGGGCGACCAGGGCGGCGGCTGGATAGCGCGGCCCGCGTCGGTCAACGTGGTGGCCAGGTAGGAGCCGGTGAAGGTGGTGCCGTCCACGCAGGTCACGGTCACGCGGGCCTCGACGACGCGGATCTGGAGGGTGCCGACCATCGTGAGGTAGGAGCCATCGGCGAGCACGGCCGAGACAGGTGCGCCGATTGCTGCGCAGCCGGCCGAGGATCTGCGCGCCGGTGGCGGCAACCTGGGCCAGGAAAGCGTTGCTGTCGAAGCCCTTGTCCCATAACACGAGCATGTCCGGTGATGTTCACCGCCTTTCGTGGAGTCCCTTTGGTTGACTGGCATGCCTGAACCCCGAGAGAGGTCAGCATGCCGAGGAGCTATCCCCCCGAGTTCCGTCGCAAAGTCCTGGACCTGCTGAAGGCCGG
>NZ_BSSF01000024.1:0-78652 GCF_030268985.1 Microbispora sp. NBRC 16548 | reverse complement strand
CTACAACGTCGCGGCCCTGCCGCTGGCCGCCGCGGGCCTGCTCAACCCCATGATCGCCGGCGCGGCGATGGCGTTCTCCAGCGTCTTCGTCGTCAGCAACAGTCTCAGACTCCGCCGCTTCCGCTGAGCTTCAAGGCCGGGTTGTCCACAGCCTGTGGACAACCCGGCCACAGGCATACGTGGAGCGCCGGACCGGCGGGGCGTCAGCGGCCCAGGCGGCGTCCGGTCTCCTCGATCACCTGCCACAGGACCGCCGCGAGCTCCGGACGCTCCGTCAGGACGTCCTCGATCCGGGCGCGCCAGGCGCCGACCTCGGCGGACAACGGGTCCTCGCGAACGCCCCGCACAGGCCGGGCCTCGTCTCGTAGGAGGCGTGTGCGGGTGCGGGCCAGGTCCCGTTCGTACGTCTGCCCGAGATGGCGTCCGAGCATCTCACCGAGCCACCAGTAGGCGTTGTCCGTCGCGGCCGCGACGAACACCCTGGCGCTCTCCCACGCCACGCGGTCCCTGTGGATGACGGCCACGCCATCGACGGTACGTCCGGATTCCACGGCGGGCAATGGCCGCTTCGCCGTCGGATCTCGCCGGGCTTTTGGTGCTTCGCCGGGCGCGCCCCGAGTTTGTCGCAACCCGCGTACGGATACGAAGAGTAACGATCGAGCACGATTAGTTACACCTGAGATGAGGAATCTTCATGCACCACCCTTTCCGTCTTCTGTCCCTGGCCGCCCTGACCTGCGCGGGCCTGCTCGCCACCGCGCCCGCCTACGCGGGCTGCGGTTGTGACACGCCGAAGGCCGCCAAGCCCGCGGCCGCCGCCGCTGACCTCGGCGCGAGGGTCGACGCGGGCCTGAACGTGGGCCTCGGCCTCGACGTCGCCCTCGACCTGGGCCTCGACCTCGGCCTGAACGCGCGGGCCGGCGCCAACCCGGGGACCATGAGCTGCGGCAAGCCCATGGTGCTGCGCCGGTGCGGCTGACGGGGCCTGCGTGACCCGGCCGGCGCCGGGTCACGCCACCCGAAAAAACCTCGTGCACGATTGGACCGTTCACGTGCAGATGGCGGGCCAGGCTCCTAGAGTGGAAGGATGACCGGCACCACGAGCGAGCGGCTTCCCCGCGTCCTCGACGACAAGATGTGCTTCGCGCTCTACGCCGCCTCCCGCGCCGTCACCGCCCTCTATCGGCCGCTTCTCGACGAGATGGGTCTCACGTACCCGCAGTTCCTGGTCCTGCTGGTGCTTTGGGACGGCCCCAAGGAGGGCGTCACGGTCAAGGAACTCGGCGCCGCGCTGCACCTCGACTACGGCACGATGACGCCACTGCTCAAGCGCCTGGAGGCGAACGGCCTGCTGCGCCGGGAGCGCCGCATCGACGACGAGCGCACGGTGCAGATCACGCTGACCGAGAAGGGCGCGGGGCTGCGGGAGCGGAGCGACGACATCTTCGCCTCCGTCGGTGACGCGATGGCGCTCGACCCCGAGGAGTTCACCCGCACGCTCGCCACGCTGCGCCGCCTGACCGCCAACGTCACCGCCTACGCCAACCGGCGGGACTGAGGGGCGAGCGTTCGTTCGAGGGCGATGCGGGTAAGCCAGCCGAGGGCGGCGGTGAACAGCGGCGGCCACGCGATCGGGCCGAAGCTGTAGGCGACCAGCACCACGAGCGGGATCCACACACGGTGGACGGCCTGGTAGAGCGCGCCAGGCGGACGAACCCCGGCGAGCCGCGACAGGTCGATCAGCGCGAAGAACACGAGCGCGGCGACGGTGGTCGGCACGCCGTACTTGACGCTCTCGAAGACCGCGAACGCGGCCAGGAAGAGCGCGATCACTCCCCAGCCGATCTTTCGCAACCAGCCGCCGCCTTTGTGGTCGGCAGCCTCTGCAGTCGACTGCGCCGGTTCGTTTGCACCCTTCGCGATCCGCACACCCGTGACCTTATCGGCGGAAGAGCCCACGAGGCACCGAGCGCGCGATTACCTTGCGCACAACTTAATTGTGCCCTAGTCTCTGGGACGCACAAGGAACCCGGTTGCAAAGGCCGGGGTCACGCACTGGAGATCAGAAGGAGCACGTCATGGCGTACATCACCGTCGGCCAGGAGAACAGCACCGACATCAACCTGTACTACGAGGACCACGGTAGCGGGCAGCCCATCGTGCTCATCCACGGCTACCCGCTGGACGGCCACTCGTGGGAGAAGCAGATCCCCGCCCTGCTCGGCGCCGGCTATCGCGTCATCACCTACGACCGCCGCGGCTTCGGCCAGTCGAGCCAGCCCACCGTCGGCTACGACTACGACACCTTCGCCGCCGACCTGAACACGCTGCTGGAGACCCTCGACCTGCGCGACGTGATCCTCGTCGGCTTCTCCATGGGCACCGGCGAGGTCGGCCGCTACCTCGGCACGTACGGCTCGGCGCGGGTGGCCAAGGCCGCGTTCCTGGCCTCCCTCGAACCGTTCCTGCTCAAGACGGAGGACAACCCGGAGGGCGTGGACGGCAGCGTGTTCGAGGGCATCCTCGAGGCCGTCACCAAGGACCGCTACGCCTACTTCACCGACTTCTACAACGCCTTCTACAACACCGACGAGAACCTCGGCACGCGCCTGAGCGAGGAGGTCGTCCGGGCCAACTGGAACACCGCCGCGGGAGCCTCGTGGTACGCCTCGTCCGCGGCCGTCCCCACCTGGACGACGGACTTCCGGGCCGACATCCCCAAGATCGACGTTCCGACGCTCATCGTGCACGGCACCGCCGACCGCATCCTGCCCATCGAGTCCACCGGCCGCCCGTTCCACCGGGCGCTCCCCCAGGCCGAGTACGTCGAGATCGAGGGCGCCCCGCACGGCCTGCTGTGGACCCACGCCCAGGAGGTCACCGACGCGCTCCTCGCCTTCCTGGCGAAGTGACGCGCGGGCGGCATGTGCCGTCCTGAGATCGTTGCGGCGTGTTCACCCTCGCGTCCGTTTCACGGAAGGAGAGGTTAAAGGCAGGGTAATGGGATCGCAGGGCCTGCCCTCAGCACCGAAAGGTACGTCCTGTGAGTTCCTCCCTCTCCCGCCGCGACCTCATGCGCTCGGCCGCCGCCGGCGGCCTCGGCATCGCCATCGCGGGCAGCATCGAGGCCATCGCCGGCCCCGCCGCCGCCCAGGCGGCCCAGGCCGGAGTCGGCAAGACGATCGGGTACGGCCCGGTCGTCGCCGACCCGGCCGGTCTGCTCGCCCTGCCCAAGGGCTTCTCCTACAAGATCGTCGCTCAGGCCGGCAAGACGGTGCTGGAGTCGGGTGAGCCGACCCCCAGCGACGCCGACGGCACCGGCTGCTTCCGCGGCCGTGACGGCTGGGTGCTGGTGAACAACCACGAGATCGGCGGCGGCGAGCCGTACGGCGTGCCCGCCCTGCCGGGCCTGACCTACGACCCGGGTGCGAAGGGCGGCACCACGAACATCGAGGTCGACAGGGACGGCAACCGCATCCGCGAGTACGTCAGCGTGGCCGGCACGCACAACAACTGCGCGGGCGGCATCACGCCGTGGAACACCTGGCTGACCTGCGAGGAGACCGAGCAGCGGGCCGGCGGCGCCTTCCAGAAGGACCACGGGTACGTCTTCGAGGTGGACCCGTTCGACCGCGAGGCCAACAAGAACCCGGTGCCGCTGAAGTTCCTCGGCCGCTACTCCCACGAGGCCGTCGCGGTCAACCCGCGCAACTCGGAGATCTACCTGACCGAGGACGCGAGCGGCCCGAACGGCCTGTACTTCCGCTGGACCCCGCCCCACGGCTTCCACGGCCGCAAGGGCGCGCTGCGCGCGCTGGCCCTGGGCCCCGGCGGCGACACCGCAGGGAAGCTGCAGGCCATGCGGTGCCGCAAGGGCAACAGGCACATCGCCGACCTGTCCGAGGCGACCCAGCCGGGCACCCGTTACAAGGTCGAGTGGGTCGACGTGCCGGACCGGGACGCCAAGACGACCTCGGTGCGCAAGCAGTTCGCCGACGACCAGATCACCCGCAGCCGCAAGCTGGAAGGCGCCTGGTGGGGCGACGGCGGCGCGTACTTCGTCGCCAGCTACGCCCGGCACGACGACGGCAGCGTCAACGAGCACGACGGCCAGGTCTGGTTCTACGACCCCGAGTCGGAGACCGTCACGCTCAAGACGATCTTCGGTGTCAACCCCGACCCGGAGCAGGACACCGACTACGACGGGCCGGACAACATCACCGTCTCGCCGTACGGCGGCGTCATCCTGGCCGAGGACGGCGAGGGCCTGTCGCACCTGGTCGGCGTGACCGACAAGGGCGCGCCCTACCCGATGGCCCGCAACGAGCTCAACGACAGCGAGTTCACCGGCCCGACGTTCAGCGAGGACGGCCGCATCCTGTTCGCCAACATCCAGACCCCCGGCTACGTCTTCGCGATCACCGGTCCCTGGACCCAGAAGCACAA
Organism: Microbispora sp. NBRC 16548; assembly: GCF_030268985.1. Classification (NCBI taxonomy): domain Bacteria; kingdom Bacillati; phylum Actinomycetota; class Actinomycetes; order Streptosporangiales; family Streptosporangiaceae; genus Microbispora; species Microbispora sp. NBRC 16548. The sequence goes on along the minus strand of NZ_BSSF01000024.1, from coordinate 74,206 downwards.
CGGCCCCGGGCACCACTGACCCGCTGCACACCGAGCGAGCCCCTCCGGCTCGCTCGGTGGTTCAGGCGAGGAGGGCGGCCAGTGCGAATCCGGCGGCGGCGGCGAGGACGCCGAGGACCAGGCTGCCGAGCGCGTTGAGCCCGGCCTCCAGGACCGAGCCCTCCTCCAGCAGCCGTACGGTCTCGAAACCGAACGTGCTGAACGTCGTGAACGCGCCGCAGAAGCCGGTGCCGAGCAGGGTGACCATCGCGGCGGGCAGCCCGAGGTCGTCCCGGGCGCCGAGCAGCAGCCCGAGCACGAGCGACCCGGACAGGTTGACCGCCAGCGTGCCCCAGGGGAACACGCTGTCGTGCAGGCGCTGCACCAGGCGGTCGGTCAGATAACGGGCGGGAGCGCCGACGATGCCGCCGAGGAAGACGAGCAGCAGGGTCACGGCTCCGCCCGCCCCGGCTCACGCCCCACGTAGCGGTAGACCTCCACGAGATCGACGATCACCAGGCCCTCGGTCACCAGTTCGTCCAGTTCCGCCACGAACGCGCTGATCCTCTCCGGAACGTCCACGATGACGACGGCGATGGGCAGGTCCTCGCTGAGCGACAGCAGGCGGCTGGTGTGGATGCGCGAGGAGGCGCCGAAGCCCTCGATGCCCCGGAACACGCTGGCCCCCGCCAGGCCCATCCTGCGCGCCCGATGCACGATCTCGGTGTACAGCGGCCGGTGCCGGTACTGGTCGCTCTCGCCTATCAGGATCGTCAATCGTTGGGCGGGGCCGTGCAGTCTCATTCGCCTCTCCTCCCGCGCCGCCGTACGGGGAGGCCCGCCAGGGTGCGGGCGAGGACGATGCCGCACCAGACCGCGATCAGCCCGGCGACCATGCTGACAGCGGCGTACGCACCGGCCATCGGCCACGCGCCGTGCGACGACCTGTCCACGATCTCCACGGCGAAGGTGGAGAACGTCGTGAAACCGCCGAGGAAGCCGACCCCGAGGAACGGACGGACGTAGCGGCGCGGCGGCCAGACGTCCAGGACGAAGACCATCAGGGCCCCGAGCGCGAAGCAGCCGGTGACGTTGGCGAGGAACGTCCCCCAGGGAAATCCGGTGGGCGGCGCGGGGAAGGCCCGGCCGAGCAGATACCTGGCCACGGCGCCGGCTCCGCCGCCGAGTGCGATCACCGCGAGGACGTCCCAGGTCCGGCGGCGGGCCGGGGCCGGGGCCGCCGGCCCGCGGAACATGTCCCGCTCGTGACGGAGGTCCACGTCGGGGTCGACCGGCAGATCCGCCTCTTCCCGATCGCCGCGTACGCGCCGGCTCACACCGTCCTCCTCACCTCGCCACCCGGTCCGCCGTTCGACTCGTCGCCCGGCCTGTCCGCAGGTCCGCGCGACGGTTGCCACGACGGTCGCGAAGGGGAGCGGATTCCGCACGAGTGCATCCCAGTTTAGGTGCCGCACCGGAACGGCCTTCCGGGCCGCCGTGGTCGTCGCGCGCCGGGCGATTCGCGATCAGCAGCGGTATGCCCCTATTAAGGAATTGCTGACGACCACAAATTAAGGGTCGGGACAGAACGGCAGACAGAGCTTCCGACAGTCACCACTTTCCGGACATAGACCTATAGTGACCTGCTCGAATACAACTTCTACATATAACAATAAACATATTGATTAACCATATTAGGTTCTATTGACAGCAAACCGGGGCCGCCGTTGACTGGTGGGATATGGGCGTGATCACGAAAATGATGCCGATAGAAGCGTCACCGGTGCGAGGTGACGGATTCGGAGCGCGCACGGCTGCGGTCACGCCTTGTTGAGCGCCACCGGCGTCCCGGGCCAGGCCGGGCCCGGCCGGTCGTGCGACCCTCACCTCACCGTCGATCTGCGCGGATCGCCGGGCTCGGTGTCGTGGCGGCTCCCGGGGACCGGGCCGGTCACGGACGCCGCACCCTGCGTCGTGCTGGCCGACCGTGCGGGCTGCGCCGAGTTCGCCGTCCTCCAGGACACGCTGCACCACCTCGGCGTGCCGAGCGTACGCGTCGACGCCGAGAGCGTGGCCGCGCTGCGGCTGTCCGCCACGGTGACCGGCCGAGCCGGGCACGACCGCACCTGGTGCGTGCTCGACCTTGACGGCCGCCGGATCGCTCCGACCGTCGTCTGGGCGCGCCACTTCTCCCCCCGGGCCATGCCCGCGACGGCGGATGCCGCACAGACCCTCCTGCGGGCCGAGTCCTGGCACGCGTTCGTCCGCCAGATCTGCTCGCTCGCGCCGGCCAGCCTGCCCGGCAACCGTCCCGGTCGTCTGGAGCAGCTCGCCGGGGCCGCGGCCGCCGGCATCCGCGTCCCCCGGACGGTCGTCACCACCGCCCCGGCGGAGGCCGCCGCCGCGATGCCGGGCCGCAGGGTCGTGGTCAAGGTCGTCGGGGAGCACTTCGTCGAGGCCTCGCCCGGCCTCCTGACCGGGGCGCTCCCCGAGATCGCGGCACGTGCGGAGGTCCTGCGCCGGCCCGCGCTCGACTATCCGGTCATCGTGCAGGAACACGTCGAGCACGACGCCGAGCTGCGGGTCTATCACGTCGCCGGGGCCGTGCACGCCTACGCCGTCGGCAAGCGCGCCCCCGACTCGCCGTGGCGGGAGGAGGCCGAGGTGACGGTCACGCCGGTCGCCGCCCCGCCCGCGGTCGCCGACGCCGTACGCAGGCTCGCGAGCCTGTGGGGGTTGGTCTACGGCGCCTTCGACCTGCTGCTCAGCGCGGGCGAGGTGGTGTTCCTCGAGGTCAACACCGACGGCGACTGGCGCTGGTTCGAGGCGAAGGCCGGAGGGCGTGAGGTCTCCACCGCCGTCGCGCTCGCGATCAGGACGCTCCACCTGGCGGCCCTGGGGAACACCGGACCCCCATCGCCGCTCGAACTCGTCGACTTCCTCCTGTTAGGCACTCGGACACGCGGCTCCCGCCGGTGACCGGGGTCGCCGCGCAGACCCGGACCAAGGAAAGCGCCATGGGTGACGTGAGCTCGCCGCGACTGCACTGTTCTGTACTCGGTTCGCTGGAGGTCCGCGTCGCGGGCCGCAGGGCCGTCATCGGCGCTCCGAAACAGCGGCTTCTCCTGGCGCTCCTGCTGTGCCACGCGAACACGGTCATCCCGTCGGACCAGCTGATCGACTCGTTGTGGGGCGAGACCCCGCCGCGTACGGCCCGCAAGAACCTGCAGGTCTACATGTCCGCGCTCCGCAAGATCGTGGGCGACCGGATCAGCTTCCAAGGATGGGGCTACCGCATCAGCGCCGATCGCGAGGAGCTCGACCTGCTGCGCTTCCTGGAACTGGGCAGGTCGGGGCGTGCCGCCGTCCGGAGCGGGGACCTCGCCACCGCCGCCGCGCTGCTGGGAGACGCCGTCCGCATGTGGCGGGAACGGCCGCTTGAGGAGTTCTGCCATGTCCCGCTCGTGGCCGCCGAGGTGGGCCGCTTCACCGAGCTCTTCCTGTCGATCTACGAGGACTGGGTCGAGCTGGAGATCGAGCTGGGCCGCCACGTCGAGGCCCTGGGCTCCCTCGACGTCGTCGCCGCACGGTTCCCCGCCCGCGAGCGCGTCGCCGCGGCCAGGATGACCGCGCTGTCGCGGTGCGGGCGGGCCGCCGAGGCCCTGGCCCACTTCGAGGGCCTGCGCCGGCACCTCGCCGCCGAAATGGGCATCGATCCCAGCCCGTTGATCAGGCAGCTCTACCAGGCCATCCTCCGCGGTGACGGGCCCCCGCCCGCGCGTCTCCCCAGCCTGGCCGGCGCCGTTCGCCCCCGGCCCGTACGCGCCCTGGCGAACCGGCTGCCCCGCGCCATCGACGACTTCGTGGGCAGGGAGGCGGAGGTGCGGCGCGTCCTGGACGAGCCCGCGCCCGTCACGGTGATCACGGGCGGGCTCGGCGCCGGCAAGACCGCCCTCGCCGTGCACGTCGCGCACCTGCTGGCCCCCCGCTATCCGGACGGCGCCGTGGTGATCCCGCTGCGGTGCCACGGAGTCCCCAGGCCGGCCGCGGACGTCCAGCGGGAGATCCTGGAGGGCGTCGGACTGGAGGTCGCCGGCGTGCGCGGGGACGACGTGTTGGCCTCTGTCTGGCGGTCGTGGCTCGCCGACCGGAAGGTCCTGCTGGTCCTCGACGACTCGCCGGACGAGTCGAGCGTCCGCGTGCTGCTCCCCGGCACCACGTCGAGCAGGGTCCTGGTGACGAGCCGGAACAGGCTCAGCGGGCTGGAGTCGGTGGCCAGAATCGATCTCGAGGACCTGTCCACGAGTGAGGGCGTCGAGTTCCTGAGCCGGTTGATCGGCCGCGACCGGGTGGCCGGGGATCTGCCCGCCGTCCTGCGGATCTTCCGTAGGTGCGGGCTGTCGCCCCTGGTCCTGCGCCTGCTCGGGGGCCGGCTCGCCGGGCTGCGGCACCTGCCGCTCGGCCTGCTGGCGGAGCGGCTGGAACGGACCGAGGACGTGCTGGACGAGTTCGTCGCGGGGGACGTGTCACTGCGCCGGCGGTTCGAGGAGTCCTACGCCCACCCGTCGTGGCCGCACCGCGCCGCGTTCCTCGCCCTGGGCGCGCTCGACGGCCCGGTCTTCGGGCACGAGGAGCTCGTCGCGGCGCTGGACGGCACCGAAGGGCCGGGCGAGCGGGTCATCGAGTCCCTGTTGGAGGCCGGTGTCCTGACGATCCCGCAGGTCGAGACCGACGCCGAAGTGGTCGCCCACTCCTTGTCGTACGCGATGTCACCGCTCGCCCACCGGTTCGCGGCCGAGCTCGGCGAGGACCGGAACCGCTGAGGGCGCGGAACCGGTGGCGGCGGCAGCCGGCACGTGGAGGCCGCGCAGCGCGGGGCTGATCGAGGCCACCACGCAGCACGCCGCGAGCAGGCCGCCCACCGCCACCAGCGCGCCGGCGCCGCCGACGTACTGTGCAAGCAGGCCGCCGAGCAGCGGCCCGACCGGGGTCAGGCCCATGGTGGCCACGGTGAACACGGAGACCACCCGGCCCGTCATCGCGTCCGGGACGAGCCTGGCGAGCAGGACACGCAGGACCACGTTGAGCGCCGGCGCCGCGACCATCGCGAGGAAGAGCGGGACCACCGGCCAGTACGGCCCGAACGGCAGGGCGGTCGCGCAGACGGCCAGCGCGAAGAACCCGACCACGGCCGGCATGAGCCTGCCCGGCGGCAGCAGGCGTCCGATCCTGGCCGACAGGGTCGCGCCGAGCAGACCGCCCAGGCCCAGCCCGGCCAGCACGACGCCGGTCGCGGCCGCATCACCGCCGCGCGCCTCCACCATGACGATGACGGGCAGTAGCAGCGCGTTCGCGACGAGGTTGGCGACCAGGGCGAACGCCAGCCCGGCGCGCAGGCCGCGATGGCGCCACAGCCAGCCCGCCGCCTCCATTACGTCGGCCCGCATCCCGCTCTCGCGCCGCTCCGCCGCCCCCGCCGGCCGGCGCGGCACCCGCGCGCGCACCACGCACACCAGCGAGACCAGGTAGCTGAGCGCGTCCACGGCGAACGGGAGGGCCCGGCCCAGGCCGAACAGGAAGCCGCCGAGTGGCGGCCCGGCGAGGGCGGCCGCGTGCCCGCGCGCCTCCTCCTGGGCGTACGCCTCGGGAAGCTGCCCGGGAGCCACGACCCCGCGGATCGCGGCGGCCCTGGCGGGGCCGAAGAAGGAGTCGGCCGCGCCGGTCACCACCGCGACCGCCACGATCTGCCACAGCGCCACCCGGCCGGTCAGGACGGCGGCGGCGAGCGCGGCCAGGGCGAGACACCGGACGACCTCGGCGGCGATCAGGATCCGGCGCCGGTCCCACCGGTCCACCCACGCCCCGGCGGGCAGTGGCCGTGATCCGGCAGGCGCCGACCAGCCCGGCCAGCGCGGCCGAGCCGGTGACGGCCAGGATCAGCAGCGGGAAGGCCACCCAGGTGAGCGTGGTCCCCAGCTCCGATGCCGCCGCCCCCATCCAGAGCATCTGGAACCGGGAGTTACGGCGCAGCGGCGGCAGCTCACTGTGCCCACCGATTCGCTCGCTCCGCTCACTCATGTTCGGAGCGTCCCAACCGGCGGTTGGCGCCCAGTAGGGACGCGGTATGGGGCCGGTATGCGCGGCCGGACCTGGCGTGATCGGGGCCAGTATGGCGACGGCATGGCGTCGCCATACTGGCCCTGAACCCTCCGTACTTACCGTTGGCGGCGTACCCCTGTGGCCGACAGGTCCCGCACGACCAGGAGGTGGCCGATGAACAGCCGCGAGGTTCACAGCGGGCCGGCGCCGTTCGACCCGTTGACGGCCCTGCGCGAGGCGGGTCACCCGGTGGACCTGCTCAACGAGCGGCAGCGGCAGGTGTTCGCCGAGCTGAGCAGGCCGGAGGTCGAGCTGCTCAACTCGATCAAGACCCGCCTGGACGCGGCAGCGGGCGAGGTCGAGGGACAAGAGCTGAAACTCGTATGAGCGGCGGGGCGGCCCGCCCTGCGCGCCGGAACGTCGTCGTCGTCTTCATCGACCTGGTCGGCTCGACGGAGCTCGCGGAACGGCTCGATCCCGAGCTGCTCCGGGACGTCCTCGACCGCTACTACCGGGCGTGCACCTCCGGCATCGAGGAGCACGGCGGCGTGGTGGAGAAATACATCGGGGACGCGATCATGGCCGCCTTCGGCATCCCCGCCGGCCGCGAGGACGACGCGCTCCGCGCGGTCCGCGCCGCGCATGCCGCGCTGCAGCGGGTGCGCGAGCTGAGCGAGGACCTGGCCCCCACGCACGGCATCCGGCTCGACGTGCACTGCGGCGTGAGCGCCGGGGAGGCGGTGGTGATCGCCACTCCGGGAGCGGACCTGCGCGTCATCGGCGACACCGTCAACACGGCCGCCCGCCTGCAGTCGGCCGCGGGCGTCGGCGAGATCCTCGTCGGGGACGAGGTCGCGCGCATGGTCCGCGCCCAAGCGCGTCTCGAGCCCGTGCCGCCGCTCACGCTGAAGGGCAAGAGCAACCCCGTACGGGCCTGGCGGGTGACCTCCCTGGAGCCCGAGACCGGCCACGACGACGACCAGATCCCGCTCATCGGCCGCGACTCCGAGATCGGGCGGCTCCGCGCGGCGTACCGCGAGGCGGTGCGGGACCAACGGTGCCGGGTGGTGACCGTGCTCGGCGTGCCGGGCATCGGCAAGTCCCGGCTCGTGCGCGACTTCGTCCACGAGCTGCCCGCCGGGGTCACCGTGATCACCGGCCGGTGCCGCTCGTACGGCGTGGGGATCACCTATCGCCCCATTGTGGAGATGGTCGAATCCCTCGGCGACGACTGGCGGGAAATCCAGCCGACGCTGGAGGCGTCGAGTGGCTCCACCCTGCGTGGCCTGGCGACCGCCGACGCCTCGCGCGCGCCGCGCACAGGGGAGGACGCGGGCGTCGAGGAGATCTCGCGGGCGGTGCGCGCGCTGTTCGAGGCGCTGGCCTGGCGCGGCCCGCTTGTGGCGGTCTGGGAGGACCTGCACTGGGCCGAGCCGACCCTGCTCGACCTGATCGACGACCTCGCGGCGTGGCTCGCCGACGTGCCCGTCCTGGTCGTACGGGTGGCCAGGCCCGAGCTGCTGGAGGCGCGGCCCGCCTGGGGGGACGACGCGGAGCGTGCCGCCGCGTTCGAGCTGGGGGCGCTCGACGCCGCCCAGATGGAACGGCTGGTCGCCGAGCTGGCCGCACACCGGCTGCCGGACGCCGAGGTGGTCGCCCACGACATGGCCGCCGGCCCGGCCCTGTGCCTGCGGGTCGCGCGGAGCTCCGACGGCAACCCGCTGTTCGCCGAGCTGCTGCTGGAGACGCTTGCCGAGGAGGGGGAGGACGCCCCGCTGCCGCCCACCATCCAGGCGCTGCTCGGCGCGCGCCTCGACCGGCTCGACGAGGGGGAGCGCGACGTGCTCGAACGCGCCGCCACGATCGGCCACGTCTTCACCCGCGACCAGCTCGGCGTCCTCTGCGCGGCCGAGCCGCGGGCCCGGCTCGACGTCGACGAGCTGCTCGGGCGCCTGATCCGCACGCGCATGGTCGGGCGCGGGGAGGCGCCGGGGTCGTTCCGCTTCACGCAGACGCTGACCCGGGACACGGTCTACGCCATGACCCGCAAGGACCTGCGAGCCACCTGGCATCTGGCCCTCGCCGACCGGATCGCCGGCCAGGCCGGCGCCGCCGCGGCGTCCCGCGCCGCCCTCTCGTCCCGCGCCGCGGAGGAGAGCTCGCACGGCGACCTGACCCACCACCTGGAGACCGCCTGCCTGCTCAAACGCGAGGTGCGGCCGGACGACCCGATGCTGCCGGCGCTCACCGAGCGGGCCGCCCGCGCCCTGGTGGGCGAGGGCACCCAGGCGCTGCACCGCAAGGACCTGCCCGCCGCCATCGCCCTGCTGGAGCGGGGACGCGACCTGCTGCCGGCCGGCCACGCCGAGCACCGGGTGGTGGCGGTGCGCATCTGCGACGCCGGGCTGGCCCACGGCGAGGCCGACCGGCCGTACGACGCGCTGGACGTGGCCGAGCGGATGCTGCCGGACGACCGGCGCAACCGGCTGATCTGCGCCATTCAGCGCGAGACGCTGGCGGTGCGCTTCGGCACCCGGCCCGCGTCGGGCGAGCCGTTCCGCGACCTGCTGGCCGCCGACCCCGGCGACGACCTCGGCTGGTGCCGTTTCCACCATCTCCAGGCGCTGGTGCGTATCGGCGAGGGCCGGTTCGGGGCGGCCGAGGCGGCGCTGCGCGACGCCCTGGCCCGGGCCCGCTCCCTCGGCGACAGATATGAGGAGAACCGCCTGCTCAGCGGGCTCTGCGAGCTGGCGCAGTGGTCCCCCACGCCGCTGGCCGAGGGGCTGAGCCTGTGTGTCGGGGTGTCGGGCAGGTTCCGCGCCGACCGGGCGATGCTCCTGCCCGTCCTGGTCACCGAGGCGCGGCTGCTCGCGCTCGCCGGCTACGTCACCGCCGCCAAGGCCGTCCTCGACAAGGCCGACCAGTACGCCCGCGACCTCCACCTCGACCTCGCGGCGACCGCGGTCCTCCAGGTGCGCGGGCTGGTGGAGTCGCTCGTCGACCGGCACGCCGAGGCGGAGGCGCTGTTCCGCAGGGCGGCGGCGGACCTCCATCGGGCGGGCCAGTCCGAGCCGGCCAGGACGCTGGAGCTCTACGCCGCACGCGAGCTGCTCCGGCAGGGACGGCACCCCGAGGCCGCGCGGGAGCTGGACCGGTTGCGGGCCGCGGGCGGACGGCTGCAGGCCCGCGGCGAGCTGACCCTTCTCGCGCTGAGCGCCAGGGTCGCGGCCCTCGACGGCGACCACGGCGCGGCGGGCGCCCTCGCCGCCCGGGCGGAGGAGCTGCTCGCCCGCACCGACGACCCCTGCCTGCGCGGGGACGTGCTGGCCGACCTGGCGGTGGCGCACCGCGCCGCCGGGCGCACCGGCCCGGCGGCCCTGGCCGCGGCCCGCGCGCTGCGCGACTACGCGGCCAAGGGAGCGGAGCTGCCCGCCCGGCGCGTACGCCGGTGGATCGAGGAGGAGAGGCGACCTTGACGCATCCCCCATGGCGCCGGGAGCGGCGTGAGCACTTCCCCGGTGTGCCGGCCTGGAGCCTGGCGACCTCGCGGCTGGCCCCGGAGGAGTTCGGCGTGAGCCGCCTGGAGGACGTCACCAGGGAGTGGGCCTGGGGTGGGGACGGCACGGGTGACGGCGGCGCGGGTGACGGCGGCGCGGGCCGCGCCGACGGAGCCGGCGTGCGCGTCTGCGTGCTCGACACCGGGGTGGACGCCGGTCATCCGCGGGTCGGCGGCCTGGAGCGTTCGCTGGTGGTCGCCGACGGCGAGGACCTGACGGTCGTCGACTGCGACCCGGTGGACCCCGTGGGGCACGGAACCGCGTGCGCCGGGGTGATCCGCTCGATCGCCCCGGCCGTCTCGCTGACCTCGGTGCGGGTGCTGACCGACGGGCGCTCCGGCAGCGGGGCCGCCCTCCTGGCCGGGCTGCGCTGGGCCGTAGAGGAGGGGTTCGACCTCGTCAACCTCAGCCTGTCCACCACCAGGAGCCAGTATCTGCCCGCGCTGCACGAGCTGGCCGACCGCGCGTACTTCCGGCGCTGCCTGCTGGTGGCCTCGGCCCACAACATGCCGGTCGTCAGCTTCCCCTGGACCTTCTCCTCGGTCATCTCGGTGGCCAGCCACGACGAACCCGACCCCATGACCTACTACTACAACCCCGCGCCGCCGGCCGAGTTCCTCGCCCGGGGCGTCCGGGTCCCGGTGGCCTGGCGCCGCGGCAGGGAGATCCGCAGCACCGGCAACAGCTTCGCCGCGCCGCACATCACCGGGATCTGCGCGCTCATCCTGAGCAGGCACCGGTGGATGACCCCCTTCCAGCTCAAGTCCGTGCTCTATCTGGCCGCCAGCAACGTCGTCGCATCCAAGGGAGGCGCGCATGTCCGTGCATGAACGGCGCTCCGACAGCGAAATCATCGAGCGCAGGCTGCTGCAGTCCACCGTCGAGGTCGCCCGGCACGTCTTCGCCTCGGCCGCGGCTTCGGTCTTCCTGGTGGACCAGGAGACCGGCGAGCTGGTCTTCGAGGCCGTGTCGGGCGAGGGGGAGCAGCACCTGGTCGGGACGCGCTTCCCGGCCGGCACGGGCATCGCGGGCTGGGTCGCGGCGAGCGGCCAGCCGATGATCGCCGACGAGGTGACCGCGGTGCCGCAGTTCGCCCACGACGCCGCCGAGTCCACCGGGTATGTCCCCCGCAGCATCATGGCGGCGCCGGTGATCCGGCAGGAGAGCTGCATCGGTGTGCTGGAGGTGCTCGACAGGTCCGCCACCTGGCGGGGGGACCTCGCCGACGTGGACCTCCTCGCGATGCTCGCCGCCCAGGCCGCGTACGGGCTGGAGCTTCTGCTGCGGCTGCGGCGGGCCGAGACGGCGCTCCCGGCCGCGCCCGGCGGCGACGACGTCCACGTGCTGCTGCAGCGGATCTCCGACCGGGTGCCGCGCGACGGCGGGCCCGCCGACCCTACCGCCCTGAAGCTCCTCGCCGTGGCCGAGGAGCTGTTGCACTGAATCCTCTGGCGTGGCTTGGCCGAGTCTGGGACCGCGGCGGAGATTGCCGACCTGGTCGAAGGCGGTATGAGCCAGGACGAAAGCCACGATCGTCAGAGGGGAACAGCCGCTCATGGAGATGCCCGTAGTCAACCGTTGCGAGGCCACCTCGTGCGCGTACAACCGCGACGGCATGTGCCACGCCACCGCCATCACGGTCGGGGACGCGTCCCACGCGCACTGCGACACGTTCTTCACCGCGCCCACGCCGGGAGGCGACCAGGGGACCGTGGGCCGGGTGGGCGCCTGCAAGATGTCCGACTGCCGGCACAACGTGGCGCTGGAGTGCCAGGCGCCCGGCATCGACATCGGCTACTCCCAGGACGAGGCCGACTGCCTCACGTACGCCCCGGCGTAGGCGGCGCTCAGCTCTCCGCCTGCACCGGAGCGACCGGGGCGACCGGGGCGACCGGGGCGAAGCGGGCGATGGGGTTGTCCAGCTCGCCTGCCATCTGCAACGCGGCCGACGGATCGGTCAGGTCCACCATCTGCCGGTTGTCGCGCAGTTGCAGGCGGTTGAGGCACGACAGGGGATGCGTCTCGGCGAACAGGTCGTAGCGCCGGAACCGGTCCGCGAGGTGCGGGACCGACCGCTGGTAGGCCGCCGCGCACTCGGCGACGGTCCGCCAGAAGGCGTCCTCGTCCAGCACGCCGTCCGTGGCGAGCACCGCGTTGAGGAAGCGCAGGAAGCAGTCGAAGACGTCGGTGAAGATCGACAGCAGCCGGTGTTCCTCGGGCACCTCCGCGCGGATCCGCCGGACCTCGGGCGGCAGGTCCGCGTCCGGGTCCATCACCACGATCTCCTCGGCGATGTCCTTGAAGATCACCCGTTCCACCGTGCCGCCGTCGAGGACCAGGATGACGTTCTCGCCGTGCGGCATGAACGCCAGGTCGTACGCGTAGAAGGCGTGCAGCAACGGGACGAGGTACGCGTCGAGGTAGCGCCGCAGCCACACCTCGGGAGCGAGCCCCGACTGCTCGATCAGCGCCGCCGCGAACGATCGCCCCTCATCGTCGATATGCAGCAGGGAGGCCATCGTGGCCAGGCGCCGGCCCGGCTCCAGGCCCGCGACCGGGCTCTCCCGCCACAGCGCCGCCAGCATCTTCCGGTAGGGCGAGTGGCGGTCGGTGGCCGCCTCGTACAGACGGTTGCGGTAGCCGACGGCCGCCCGCTCGCGGATGATCGTCAGGCGGGTCGCGCGGAGGACCTCGTCGTCCCCGATCAGGTCGGCGAGCCAGTCGTTGATCGCCGGCGTGCCCTCCATGTACGCCGCCGACAGGCCCCGCATGAAGCCCATGTTCAGCACCGACAGGGCCGTCTTGACGTAGTGCCTGGACGGCTCGCTCGCGTTGAAGAACGTGCGGACCGACTGCTGGGCGAGGTGCTCGTCGTCGCCGGGGCCCAGGCAGACCAGCCGCCGCTCGGCGACCTCCGCCGCGAACGTCACCGAGATCCGGTTCCACCACTGCCAGGGGTGCACCGGCACGAGCAGGTAGTCGGCCGGGGCGAGCCCCAGGCCGGCCAGCGTGCCCGCGAAGCGGGCCAGGACATCCTCGCCCAGTTCGCCGCGCATCAGCCGTTCGTAGTCGATGTCGCGCGAGCAGGTGAACGTGGTGTGGTCGCGGTGGGCGGCCAGCCAGATCAGCCGTACGGGTGCGGCGGCCTCGGGAGCGTACATGTGGTGGTCGTCGATCCCGTAGCCGATCCGGCCGCTGTTGGCCACGAAGCACGGGTGGCCCTCGGTCATGGCGGCCTCGATCTCCTGGAAGCCGGCCTTCGCCAGCTCGGCCGCGCCGACCGGCCGCCGGCTCAGCTTGTACGCGAGGCTCGCCAGCGTGGAGGTGATCTCCTCCAGGTAGACCGGGAGGACCTCGTCGCTCAGCCCGAGCGGGCCGCGCATCTCGGTGACGAACTCCAGCGCGTCGAGCGGCAGGGTCTCGCCGGAGAGCCGGTGGCGGGTGACCTCGCCGATGCGCCAGTGGTCGAGGGACATCACGGTCGCGGTGAAGCGATACTCCACGTGATCGCCGCACACGGCGAAACGGCCGTCGCCGAGCGGGCGCGGGGTGAGCAGCCGCTCGTGGGCGAACTCGGCGAGCGCCTTGCGCACCAGCCGCCGGTTGGCCTTCTCCCAGGTGTCGGGGGTGAGATGGGAGACCGCCTGAATGGGGTTCACGCCGTCGCCTCCCGGGTCGCCGCGAGGAACCGCTCGCGGGTGCAGACGCTCAGCAGGGCGTCCTTCTCCGGCTTGGCAACGGTGCCCACGACCTCGAAACCGACGGCCGCGTTGAGCGCGTGCACCGCCGTGTTGCGCACGTCAGGCTCGACCACCACTCGCCGGGTCGCGGTATCGGCGAACAGCAGCTCCATGACCGTGGTGATCACGGCCAGGGTGAAGCCGTGGACCGGGGTCTCGGCGGGCGCGCACAGGAAGTGCATGCCGACGTCGCCCTCCTCGGCGTCGTAGAGGCCCGCCAGCTCGACCCGGGCGGGGTCGTAGCGCTCGGCCAGGAAGGCCGGGCGGCCGTTCACCAGCCCGAGGAACGCGTCGCGGTGCGGGTGTTCGGCGATCTCGCGGTACTCCTTCTCCACGCGGGTGACGTCGGCGTCCCGCATCATCCAGAACACGGCCTTGGGGTGGGTGACCCAGGCGTGCACGGCCGGGGCGTCGGCCCGCGGGTCGAGCCGGCGTACGGCGAGCTCGCCGACCCGGGCGTCCGTACGGCGGAAGAGGAGGTCTCTCACGCGACCACCCCCTCGGGCGCCCCGAACTCCTGGAAGGCGATGGCCTTCTCGATGGGGTAGTGCTCCCGGCCCAGGATCTGGCCGATGATCCACGAGTTGCGGTAGGGACCCATGCCGAGGTCGGGGGAGGTGACGCTGTGGGCGTGGGTGGCGCCGTTCTGCACGAAGATCCCACGGCCGGTGACGTCGACGCTGTAGTTCCTGGCCACGTCGAACCGGCCGTGCCGGTCCCACCGGATCCGGTCGCGTACGGGGTCGAGGAAGGCGGGAGGCTCGTAGCGGTAGCCGGTGGCCAGCACGAGCCCCTGGGTGACGAGCGTGAAGTCGCGCTCCTGCTCCACGTGGCGCAGGCCGAGCGTGTACTCGCCCCGGCCGGCGTCGTAGGCCGCCTCGCGCAGCTCGGTGCAGGTCAGCAGCCGGGTGGGGATCGGACCGCCGACGGTCTTGGCGTACAGCAGGTCGAAGATGTCGTTGATCAGTGCCGCGTCGATGCCCTTGTAGAGGCCCTTCTGCTCGGCTTCGAGGCGGTAGCGGGTGTCCTCGGGAAGCGCGTGGAAGTAGTCCACATACTCGGGGGAGGTCATCTCCAGGGTCAGCTTGGTGTATTCCAGCGGGAAGAACCGCGGGGACCTGGTCACCCAGTTCAGCCGGTAACCGCGCGTGCCGACGTCGGCCAGCAGGTCGCGGTAGATCTCGGCGGCACTCTGCCCGCTGCCGACGATCGTGATGCTCTCCTTCGCCTGCAGCGCGGCCTTGGCGTCGAGATAGCCGGCGTTGTGGACGAGGTCGCCGCCGAGGCCCCGGCAGGCCTCCGGCACGTACGGCGGGGTGCCGGTGCCGAGCACGAGGTGCGGGGCCCTGTGCTCGGTCTCACGGTGCTCGGTCTCCTCTCCGCCGCCGGTGGCCGCGCGTACGACGTAGTGGCCGTCGGCCTCGTCGTACGTCACCGAGGTCACCCGGTGGCCGAAGCGGACGCTCCGCAGCCGCGCGGCGGCCCACCGGCAGTACGCGTCGTATTCGGTGCGGAGCTGGTAGAAGCTCTCGCGGATGTAGAAGGGATAAAGCCTGCCGGTCTCCTTCAGGTAGTTGAGGAAGGAGTAGGGCGAGGTCGGATCGGCCAGCGTGACGAGGTCGGCGATGAACGGCGTCTGCAGCGTCACGGAGTCGAGCATCATCCCGGGGTGCCAGGCGAAGCCGGGCCTCGCCTCCAGGAACACGCCGTCGAGCTCGGCGATGGGCTCGGCGAGGCAGGCCAGGCCCAGGTTGAACGGCCCCAGCCCGATCGCGACGAAGTCATGAGTGGACATGCGTTACCTCCGAGTGGTCGGCGACCGGGGCGAGGTCGTCCACGTACCGCTGGGCGTGTCCGGCGAGGAGGTCGAGGACGTGCGCGACGTCGTCCAGCGTGGTCTCCGGGTTGAGCAGGGTGAACTTCAGGTAGTGGCGGCCGTCGACCGTGGTCCCCGCGACGACCGCCTCGCCGGAGGCGGCCAGCGCCTCTCGGGCGTACAGGTTCGCGTCGTCGGCGAGCTTGCGGCCCGGACCGTCCGGCGGCAGGTAGCGGAAGACCAGCGTGCTCAGCGGCGACCGCGTGACGACCTCGAAGCGCGGGTCCGCCGCGACCAGGGCGTACGACGCGGCCGCGCGGTCCACGACCTCGTCGAACAGCTCCCCGACCGCGTCCGGGCCCATCACGCGCAGCGTCAGCCAGAGTTTGAGCGCGTCGAAGCGGCGGGTGGTCTGCAGGCTCTTGTCCACCTGGTTGGGGATCCCCCGCTCGGCCATCCACCGGGGGTTGAGGTAGTCGGCGTGGTGGGCCGCGTGCCGCAGCACCGCGCCGTCGCGCACCAGCAGGGCGCTCGAGCTGACCGGCTGGAAGAAGGACTTGTGGAAGTCGACGGTGACCGAGTCGGCCCGCTCGATCCCGGCGAGCAGGTGCCGCCGTCTGCGGGAGACCAGCAGCCCGCAGCCGTACGCCGCGTCCACGTGCAGCCACCCCCCGGCCGATCTGCACAGGGACGCGATCTCCGGCAGGGGGTCGATCGAGCCGAAGTCGGTGGTGCCCGCGGTGGCCACCACGGCCATGACCACCAGTCCGGCGCGGCGGCAGCGGTCGAGTTCGCGGGCGAGCGCGGCCGGCCGCATCCGCCGTTCGCCGTCGGTCTCCACGGCGACGACGGCGTCCGGCCCGAGGCCGAGCAGGTTCGCCGCCTTGCGCACACTGAAGTGCCCGGCCTCGGACGTGATCACGCGTAGCCGCGACGGAACGGCACCGGCGATCGCATGAGCCTCCTCGCGGGCGAGCAGCAGGGCGTGGAGGTTCGACTGGGTGCCGCCGCTGGTGAAGACGCCGTCGGCGGCGGGGCCGAAGCCGATCCGGCCGGCCGTCCATTCGATCAGGCGGCGCTCGATGAGCGTGCCGCCCGCGCTCTGGTCCCACGTGTCGAGGGAGGAGTTCACCGCCGACAACACCGCCTCTCCCAGCAGCGCGGGGATCACCACCGGGCAGTTGAGGTGCGCCAGGTAGCGGGGGTGGTGGAAGTAGACGGCGTCGCGCAGGTAGACCCGTTCGAGCTCGTCGAGGGCGGCGGCGTGGTCGTGCAGCGGCCGTTCGAGGTCGATCGCGGCGATCTCCGGCGCGAGCCGTTCCGGGGACACGCCGCTGAACGGCCGGTCGGCGCGCCGGATCCGATCCGCCACCCGCTCGGTCGCCGCGGCCATCGCCCGCCGGTATCCCTCAACTGTGCGGTCGTTGAACAGGTACGGCCGCGCGGCCCCGGCATGGGGAGAGGTCATTGTCATCCTTACCGTTAGAAGTTAGGTTAGGCGAACCTAACTTTTGCGAGTCGACACGTGTCCCCGGGTGATTTATCCGAAGCGTGGTCAGCCGAGCTTCTTGGCGTTCCGGATCGCCGTCGCCAGGTTCTCCAGGATCGGCGCGGCTCCGGCGTACGAGAAGCGCGGCACGGGGTCCCAGCCCACGACCTGGTCGGCCTTGACGGCGGGCAGCTTGGCCCAGGACGGCTTGGACGTCAGGTCCTTGGGCTGCAGCGCGGTGCCGCGGTTGTCGAGCAGGATCAGATCGGCGTCGTACTTGTCGGCGTTCTCCCAGCTCAGGTTCTCGTAGTAGCCGCCGTCGCCGGGCTTTTCCGGCTTGACGACGTCGACCCCGAGTTGGGCGAAGTACATGAGGTCGGTGTTGACCTCCGGGTTGGACACGTACAGCACGTCGGGGCTGCCCGAGGCGGCCAGCACCTTGATGCCGGGGTTCTCGGCGACCGCCTTGCGCACGCTCTCGGCGGCGGCCTCGAACCTGGCCTTGGCCTCGGCGACCTTCGGGGCCTTGAGGTCCGCGCCCAGCGACTCGGCGAGGGCGGCATAACGCTCGATCGGCTCGGTCATCGGGACACGGGCCGTGCTGACGGCAACGGTGGGAGCGAGCTTGACGATCTTGTCCTTGCTCTCGTCCGGGACGTACCACAGGGCCCCGGGGTCGTACATGTGCGTCACGAGAAGCTCGGGACGCAGCGCGGCGTACTTCTCGATGTTGAACTCGCCCCAGACGTTGCCGAGGATCGTGACCTTGTTCACGTCCAGGTCGCCGGCCTGCGGCTCGGGCGAGCCGTCGGCGCGCTTCGTCTCGCCGAAGACGCCGACGACCTTCTGCTGGAGGCCGTAGTCGGCGAGCACCGCCGCCGTCCCGGTGAACGCCACGACCCGCGAGGGGACGGCCCCGGCCGTGACCGTCTCCTTCCTGTCGTCGGCGAAGGACCACGATTTCGCGCTCTGACCTGCGGTGGAGGGCGCCGGATCGCTCGACCCGCAGGCGGCCAGCGCCAGGGTGAGTACGGCGGCTCCGCCCGCCGCGAAAAGGCCGCGACGGGACATGGGGGAGTTCAGGTTTCGCACGGTTCGTCTTTCTCTCACGGGACAGGTTCTGCCGACACCGGCCTTGGGGTTGATCGCTAGTTAGGTTACCCTTACCTAAGTTCTTGTCCAGAGGGGCGGTGGAAATCGCCCCCCGCCCCCCACCGGAGCCGGTCGTGGTCGTCATGGAGTCCTCGCAGATCAGCGGGCCTGCGGGGCCGCCGCGAAAACGCGCGGAAAACGGCCGGCGCGCCGCGGCGCTGCTGGGCTCGGCGATCGCCCTGGCCGCCCTCCTCGTGCTCAGCCTCGGGCTCGGCGCCCGGCAGCTCTCCCCGGCCGAGGTCTGGCACGGGCTCGTCGACGCCGACTCGGCCGCTTACACGGTCGTCCACCAGATGCGGCTGCCGCGCACCCTCCTCGGGCTGCTCGCCGGAGTCGCGCTGGGGGTCGCCGGCGGCGTCATGCAGGCGCTGACCCGCAACCCGCTGGCCGATCCCGGCCTGCTGGGGATCAACGCGGGCGCCTCGGCGGCGGTGGCCACGGCCGCCGGGCTTTTCGGGGTGGCGACGTTCCAGGGCTACGTCTGGTTCGCCCTGGCCGGCGCGGCGGCCGTGTCCGTGCTGGTGTACGCGGTGGGCGGCGGGCGCGCGGCCACCCCGGCCCGGCTGGCGCTCGCGGGAGCCGCCGTCAACGCCGCGCTCTACTCGTACGTGAACGGGACGATGCTGCTCGACGCGGCCTCGCTGGAGACCATGCGCTTCTGGACGGTCGGCTCGCTGGCGAGCGCGCAGGGCGAGACCGCGGCCAAGATGGCGCCGTTCGTCGCGGCGGGCCTGCTGCTGGCTCTGGCCCTGGCCAGGCCGCTCAACGCACTCGCTCTCGGCGACGACTCGGCGCGCACGCTCGGCGCGCATCCCGCCCGGGTCCGCGCGGGCGCCATCGTGGCGGTGACGCTGCTGTGCGGGGCGGCGACGGCGGCCTGCGGGCCCATCGTCTTCGTCGGTCTCATGGTGCCGCATCTCGTCCGGGCGCTGACCGGCCCCGACCAGCGCTGGATGCTCCCCTGCTGCGCGCTGCTCGCGCCCGTGCTGCTGCTCGGCGCCGACGTGCTCGGGCGGCTGGTGGCCCGGCCCGGCGAGTTGCAGGCGGGCATCGTCACGGCGGTGCTGGGCGGCCCGCTGTTCCTGTACTTCGTGCGAAGGAAGGTCCGCGCATGAGTGCCGTCAGGCCCATGCCCGTCCGAAGGATCGCCGGCGGTATGCCCCTGCGGTTCAGGGCCGTCGCCGTCGGAGCCGGCTGCCTGCTGCTCGCACTCGTCTTCGGCGTGCTCGCGGTCGGCGGCGGCGACTACCCGATGAGCCCCTCCGACGTCGTCCGCACCGTCCTGGGTGGCGGCAGCCCGGCCGAGGACTTCATCGTGCACGAGCTCCGGCTGCCCCGCGTGGTCACCGCGCTGCTCGTGGGCGCCGCCCTCGCGCTGGCCGGCGCGGTCTTCCAGTCGCTCGTACGCAACCCGCTGGGCAGCCCCGACCTGCTCGGGTTCACCCAGGGCTCGGCGGCCGGGGCGCTCCTCGTGGTCGTCACGGGAGGCGGCAGTGCGGCGCTCGCGGGCGGCGCGGTGCTCGGCGGGGTCGTCACCGGAGCGGTCATCTACGCGCTGGCCTGGCGCGGCGGCCTGCAGGGCCACCGCCTCGTGCTGGTGGGCATCGGCGCCACCGCGATCCTCACCGGCGTCAACGGCTACCTGCTGACCCGGGGACGGCTGATGGAGGCGGCGCGGGCCATGCTGTGGCTCACCGGCAGCCTGGACGGGCGCGGCTGGGAGGACGTCCTCCCGCTGCTCGTCGTGATGGCGGTGCTGGCGCCGGTGGTGCTGCTCGGCTGCGCGCGCCCGCTGGCGATCACTGAGATGGGCGACGACCTGGCGCGCGGCCTCGGCGTACGGGTCCAGGGCCTGCGGCTGGTCCTGCTGACGGCGGCCGTGCTGCTCACCTCCCTCGCGGCGGCGGCCGCCGGGCCCGTGTCGTTCGTCGCGCTCACCGCCCCGCACCTGGCCAGGCGGATGACCGGGGCGCCCGGGCCGAACCTGCTCGCCGCCACGTGCACGGGCGCGGCGCTGCTGACGGGCGCCGACCTGGCCGCGCAGCGGCTGTTCGCGGGCCACCAACTGCCCGTCGGGGTGGTGACGGGGGTGCTCGGCGGCGGCTACCTCGTCTGGCTGCTCGCCGCCCAGCGGAAGGCGGGACGGATTTGACCCAGACGATCGAGCACGGAACCAGCGGGCAGGGGAACGGAGTGGCGGGCATGCACGACGACGGGCCGCGCCTGAGCGGCAGCGCGCTGACTCTCTCCTACGACAAGAGGATCGTCGCCGAGGGCCTCGACGTCGCCATCCCCGACCGGTCCTTCACCGTGATCATCGGGCCCAACGCCTGTGGCAAGTCCACGTTGCTGCGGGCGCTGGCGCGCACGCTCCGGCCGGCCGCCGGGACCGTGCTGCTCGACGGGCGGGACATCACCTCCCTGCCCGCCAGGAAGGTCGCCAGGACCCTCGGCCTGCTGCCCCAGACGTCCGTCGCGCCGGACGGCATCACGGTCGCCGAACTGGTCGGCCGCGGGCGCTATCCCCACCAGCGGCTGCTGCGCCAGTGGTCGGCCGACGACGAGCGGGTGGTGCGCGAGTCGATGGAGGCCACCGGGGTCGCCGACCTGGCCGGGCGCCTGGTCGACGAGCTGTCCGGGGGGCAGCGCCAGCGCGTGTGGATCGCGATGGCGCTGGCGCAGGAGACGCCGCTGCTGCTCCTGGACGAGCCGACGACCTACCTGGACATCGCGCACCAGATCGAGGTCCTCGACCTGTGCGCCCGGCTGCACGAGGAGCGCGGACGCACGCTCGTGGCGGTGCTCCACGACCTGAACCACGCCGCCCGTTACGCCACCCATCTGATCGCGATGCGCGACGGCCGGGTCGTGGCCGCCGGGACGCCCGGAGAGGTCATGACCGCCGACCTGGTGGAGGAGGTCTTCCGGCTGCCCTGCCGGGTGATCGACGACCCCGAGACCGGCACTCCGCTGGTCGTTCCCGCCGCCCGCCGCCGTACCGAATCGGCTACGCGGTGATGAGAATGCCGCCGGGGGCGGCGTCGTGAACAGGGTGTATCGGGACGCCTGGGGCATCCCCCACCTGCGCGCGGGCGATCCGTACGAACTGGCCTTCGCCCAGGGGCGTGTCACGGCCCTCGACCGGGCCTGGCAGATCGAGGTCGAGCGGCGCCGGGCGACCGGCACGTCGGCGGCGATCCTCGGGCCGGACGCCGTCCCATGGGACCGCTTCGCTCGGAAGGCCCGGCTCGCGGACACCGCCGAGCGCTGCCTGCACGCCCTGGACGACGACACGGCACGCTGGTTGAGCGCCTACGTGGACGGGGTCAACGCCGGGCTCCCCGAAGGGGCGCGCCGGGCTCCGGAGTTCGGCGCGACGGAAGCGGCACGCCCCGAGGCGGTACGCACTGAAGCGACACGGCACGACGTGGCAGGGCTCGGCGCGGCAGGGCTCGGCGCGGCAGGGCCCGCGGCCGGGCTCGGCGCGGCGGGGATCGCGCCGGGCCGGTGGGAGCCGTGGACGCCGATGGCGATCTGGCTGTCCCACCACATCCTCTTCGCGCACTTCCCGGCCAAGCTGTGGCGCGAGGCGGTGGCCGAGCGGCTGGGTCCCGAGGCGGTCGCGCTGTTCGCGGCCGACGGGCCGGGCACCGGCGGGAGCAACGGCTGGCTGGTCCCCGCGGATCGCACCGCCACCGGCGCGGCCCTGATCGCGGGCGATCCCCACCGGTTCATCGAGGACCCCGGCTTCTATCAGCAGATCCGCCTGGCCTGTCCCGAGTTCGACGTGGTGGGACTGGCCGTGCCGGGCGTTCCCGGCATCGCCCACTTCGGGCACGCGGGCTCGGTCGCCTGGGCGATCACCAACGCCATGGCCGACTACCAGGACCTCTACCGCGAGCGGCTCCGGTGCGCGGACGGCCGCGTCGAGGCGCTGGGACCGGACGGCTGGCGTCCCTGCACCGCCCACGTCGAGGTCGTCGAGGTGGCGGGGGAGGCCACGGTCGAGGTCGAGGTGGTCGAGACCGAGCGCGGCCCGGTCGTCATGGCGGACGCCCGCGTCCTGGGGGAGATCGGCCACGGACGCGTGTGGGACGCGGTGAGCCTGCGATACCCGCCTCGGGTGCGCCGTGACCTGGGGTTCGCGGCGCTGCCGGCGCTGCTGCGGGCGAAGACCGCGGCCGACGTGGACCGGGCGCTCGACCGCTGGGCCGAGCCCGTCAACGTCGTGCTCGCCGCGGACACCGACGGCGGGCTGCTGCACCGGGTCGCCGGGACGGTGCCCGTCCGCCACCCGGACAACGCGTTGCGGGTCGTGCCCGCCTGGGAGCCCGGCCACGAGTGGGGCGACCGGCACGCGCCGATGCCACGCCGCGAGATCCGCGGCATCACGGTCATGGCCAACGAGCGGGGAATCGCCGCGCCGCTCGGCGTCGAGTTCGCTCCGCCATACCGCGCCGACCGGATCAGGCGCCTGCTCGACGGGTCGCCGCGATGGTCGGCCGGGGACATGGCGGCCGTCCACACCGACACCTTGCTGCCCAGCGCCGGCCCTCTCCTCGACCTGCTGGCCGGGACGGACGGGCTCGGCCCCGAGGCCGTACGCCTGCGGGACCGGCTGGCGGCCTGGGACCGGCGCATGGACGCCGGCAGCACCGACCCGGCGGCGTACGCGGCGGTCCGGGCCGAGGTGGTGCGTCGCCTGGCGGCCCATCCCGCCCTGGCATCCCTCGCCGGACTGGACGCGGGGGTTCCCGAGGTCTTCCGGCCGTGGCTCGCGCCGGCTCCCCGTGTCGCGTACGCCCTGGAGAGCCTGCTGACGACCGGCCTGCTGCCCGGGCTCGACCGGGCAGCCCTCACGGAACTGGCCCGGGCGGCGCTGGAGGATGTGGCGGCGCGCGGCGAAACGACCGGCGTCTCGTGGGGCGACCTGCACCGGCTCGCCCCCTGGCGGGCACTGCCGTCCCCTGCGATCTCAACCCCTGTGGACACCGCAGGCTCTGTGGACAACGCAGGCTCTGTGGACAACGCAGGCTCTGGGGACGGCGCGGCGCCGGCGGAGGCGGGCCTGCCGGGCGACCACGACTGTGTGCTGTCCACGTCGAGCGTGCCGGGCGTCACCCATCACTGCGCCCGGGGCCCGGCGGCGCGCTACGTGTGGGACCTCGCCCGGCGCGACGGGAGCCTGTGGATCGTCCCGTTCGGCGCGAGCGGCGTGCCCGGCGACCCCCATTGGCGTGACCAGCACCCACTGTGGCTGCGCGGCGAGCTCGTACCGGTGATCACGGACTGGAACCGACTGACGATGGACCCCGCGGACCGAGGAGCGACATGACCCCTGACGCACGGACCACGGCCCCCGCACGGCGCGAGGCCCTATGGGAGCAGGTGGTCGAGGGATTCGGCGCCTTCCGCGTCGTGCCGGTGGACCCGCCGGCCGACGCCGGCCTGATCCACTCCTGGGTCACCGAGGAGCGTGCCCGGTTCTGGGGCATGCTCGACGCGAGCCGGATGCGGGTTCTGGAGATCTACGACTACCTGGACGGCCTCGCCACCCACCACGCCTATCTCGTCCACCGCGACGACCGGCCGGTGGCGCTCTTCCAGACGTACGAGCCCGAGGCCGACCCGGTCGGGGAGTGCTATGACGTCCAGCCGGGCGACTTCGGCGTCCACCTGCTCCTCGGACCGGCGACGGGGGAGGGCGAGCGCGGCTTCACCTCTGCCCTGCTGTCCGTGCTCCTCGCGTACGTGTTCTCCGACCCGCGCCACACCCGGATCGTGGCCGAGCCGGACGCCCGCAACGACAAGGTGATCGACCGGATGCTGCGGACCGGCTTCACCCTCGGGCCCGAGATCGACCTGCCGGACAAGCGGGCCCGGCTGCTCTTCCTCACCAGAGACCACCGCTGACACAAGGAGTGCGGAGTGCTGCTCGACGCCCTTTCCGACCATCTGGAAGGCCTCGCGGCGGAGCGGGGCGGCGTGCTGGGGGTCCTGCCCAGGCTGGTCGCCGACGACTCCCCCGGCTGGATCCCCGCCGCCGCCCTCGTGCGGGAGCCGTACGAGGGTCTGCTCGCGCTGGTGGACGAGACGGCCGGACGCTGGGGCGCGCCGCGTCACGTGGCGGCGGCGCTGCTGTGGAAGACCTACGGCTACTGGCACACGATGCCGATGGCCCTGGGCTGGGGTCTCGGCCGCCGGGTGCCGCTGATGCGCCTGGAGGACACGCTGGTCAGGCCGTCCGCGGCCGGGGTGACGGTGGCGGCGTCGCGGGTGACGGTGGCCGTGCTCCCCGGCGACCCGCTGGCCGAGGCCGAGGGCACCGTCGTCGTCCCCGACCTCGCGGCGGCCATCGGGGAGGCGCTCCTGGAGAGCCAGTATCCGTTCGTCAGGGCACTCAGCACGCTGACCAAGGTGGGCGAGCGCACCCTGTGGGGCTCGACCGCGGAGGCGTTCGCCCACCCGCTGCTCACACTCGGGTCGTACGCCGAGGCGGCCCGGCTGCTGGACGAGATCGGGCCGCCGGTGGCCGGGCTGCTCGTGCCCGACGGTGACGGATACCGCCGCCGCACGTGCTGCCTGTGGGTCACGCTGCCGGACGCCGACCCCTGCTCCACCTGCTGCGTACGCTGAGCCGCCATGAGATCTTGACAGTCTCACCGCCGCTGTGTCAGCGTTCCGAGTGCGTGGCCCAGCCGTTGGTTTCACGGACCAGGGTGAGCGCGGCCTTGTGCGCGCCGTCCAGGCGCTGACGGCGGACCTTCGCGTGCAGCGCCGCCACCCTCACCACCGCCTTACCGCGCCGCTTGGACCCCCTCTTCTTGCGGGCGAGGGCCCGCTGGGCCGTCGCCAGACGTCCGGCGGACACGGCCAGGTGGCGCGGGTTGTCCACAGGATCCCCGTCGCTGGTGGTGACAAACGAGACGACGCCCATGTCGACACCGACCGCCGCACCGGTCGAGGCAAGCGGCCGCGCGGGCACCTCATCGCACGACAGGATCACATACCAGCGGGCGCCTTCCCGCTTCACACTGATCGTCTTCACCCGGCCCTGCACCGGGCGATGCTGGTGCACCCGAACGTGCCCGATGCCCTGAAGGCGGACGAACGTCGCCGTGGGATGCTCGGGCTGACAGTCCCACCGGCAGCCGTCCCCGTCCTTCGGCCACTCCACCGTGTCGAACCAGCCGCGCCCCTTAAACCTGGGGAACCCCGGCACGCGCACCTCGCGGACCCGCTTGAAGAACGCGGCGAACGCCTTGTCCAACCGCCGCAGCGTGGCCTGCTGAGAGGAAAACGACCACCGGCCCTGACCCTCGGCGTCACCGGCGCGGATGTCCTTCAACTCTGCGGACTGGTCACCGTAGCGAACGCTTACACCAGCCTTGCGGTAGGCCGTCCGCCCTGGAACGACGCCGCCCTGGTCAGCACCGATCCCTCGACGCTGACCGGGCCCCGGCGAGCCGACGGCTCCATCCCGCCCTCGGACTTCCTGCGGCCCCGCAACGGCGCCGACGTGGGCGCCCGCCTCTAGCTCCGAAAGGAACGGGCGCGGCGGCCGTCACCGCCGCGCCCGCCGGGGACCGGTGCTCATCGCGTCCCGAGGCTGCGGGTGGTGCCATCGGCGACCGCCTGGAGTTTGTCCGGGTTGGCGACGTTGTGGATGGTAGTGATCCGGCCGTCGGTGTCGAAATCGAAGGTGACAGTGGCGATCACGCGCCGCCCCGTCCCGCTGAAGACGATGCCGGGACCACCGTTGATCTCGACGAGCTCGGCGTTCATGTCGGCGGGCTCGACGCCCTGGTAGCTGACGGTGCCGATGGCCGCGAACCAGGCGGCTACGGTCGCCGCGCCCACGACCGGGCGCAGGGCCTGGCGGACCTTTCCGCCGCCGTCGGTCCACAAGGTGACGTCCGGGGACAGCAGCTCCATCAGGGCGTTCACGTCACCGCCGGTCGCGGCACTGAAGAACCGCTCGGTGACCTCACGCTGCCGCGACCGGTCCGTGCGGAAGCGCGGACGCCGGGCGCGCACATGCTCGCGAGCGCGGTGCGCGGCCTGCCGCACGGCTGCTTCGGAACGCTCGACCGCCTCCGCGATCTCGGCGTGGCTGAAGCCGAAGACATCCTTGAGCACGAACACCGCGCGCTCGAGCGGGCTCAGCGTCTCCAGCACCACGAGCATCGCCATCGACACCGACTCGGCGTCCGCGACGGCCTCGGCGGTGTCTGCGCTGGTCAGAATGGGCTCAGGAAGCCACGGCCCCACATAGGCCTCACGCTTGCGCTGGGTGGAGCGCAGCCGTTCCAGCGCCACGTTCGACACGATCCGCGTCAGGTACGCCTTCGGATCGGCCACCTGCGAGCGGTCGGCCGCCGACCAGTTGATCCAGGCGTCCTGGACCGCGTCCTCGGCATCGGCCGCGGTGCCGAGGATGCGGTAGGCCACCGAGAACAGCAGGTTCCGATGCCGCACGAACACCTGCTGGTCGAGGTCGGGAGGCTGAATCATCACGCCTCCCGCACCCGCGTGAAGCGGCCCCCGCGGGGCCAGAACGCGCCCGAGGCGGGCATCTTCTTCATGCGGCCCCATGTGGGCCAGGGCGAAGCGGTCACCGTCTCCTTGTATCGGACCGCGATGCGGCCGGTCAGGTGCAGTCGCCGGGGGCTGTCGTCGGGGTGGGTGAACTGCACGACCGCATCGTTCCTGCCCAGGCTGACCGGCGTGTGGTAGTAGCCGAAGCGGAACGGCTTGGGCCGCTTGCCCTGCAACTCCCGGACGATCGAGACCGCGGCGTGCACACCGGTCGGCATGCCGCCCTGGCAGGTGCCGTGCATGACGCCGTAGCCCTGGCGGATCGCGGCCGCGTCGCCCACGGCGTACACCTCGGGGTGGGACACCGACCGCAGCGTGGCGTCGGTCACGACGCGGCCGCGTTCGTCGACGGTGAGCCCGGCGGCGGCCGCCAGCGGCGACACCCGCGTTCCACTCGTCCACAGGACCGCGTCGGCCGCCACACTCTCCCCGCCGGCCAGCTCGACCGCGCCGGGCAGCACCTTCACCACCTCGACCCCGCTGCGGACCCGCACGCCCAGGCGCTCGAGCGCGGACCGCAGATACGCCCTGGCCTTGGGGTTCATGGCCGCGCCGGGTTCACCGCGGCCCAGCAGCACGACGGTCAGCTCCGGGTGCCGCTCGGCGATCTCCGCGGCCGACTCGACGCCGGTCAGCCCACTGCCGACGACCGCCACCGTGCCGCTGCCGAGCCGCGACAGCCGGTCGGCCAGCACCTCGGCGTCCTGGGCGCTGTTCAGGGTGTACGCGTGGTCCTCGACGCCCGGAACCGCCGCCGTGTCGGCCATGCCACCCAACGCGTACACCAGCGTGTCGTAGGGGAGGACGCGTTCGTCGTCGATCCGCACGGTCTTCGCGTCCGCGTCCACCGCCGTCACCCACCCGCGCTCGAAGTGCGCGCCCGTGCCCTCGAGCAGTTCGGGGATGCTCAGCTCGGCGAGCCGCTGCCCGGTCGCCGTCATGTGCAGCCGCAGCCGCTCGGTGAACCGCTCCTGCGCGTTCACCAGGGTCACCCGCACCTTCTCGCTCCGCTTGTCGACCCTTGACGCTAGCTGGATCGCCGCGGACAGGCCCGCGTACCCCGCTCCAAGGATCACCACTCGGTGGGTGGTGGTCGCCACGCCGGCTTCGTGCTGTGCGCCCATCGTTCCGCCTCCTCGCTTCACCGTTGACGACCAGCAGATGGAAGCGGGCCACCCGGACGTGACATGCGCCCGATGTGATCCACGCCACAGCGTCGTCGTCAGGGGAAGAGGCGGGTCAGGCCGGATCGGGTGTGACGGTGGCGGCGATGTGTGCCGCGACCTCTGCCGGGGGGATGCGCGTCGTGTCGACGACCTGTGCCTCGCGGCTGAGCCAGGGGAGAGCCTCCTGGTATGCCGTCAGGTGGTTCAGCCTCCATTGCGAGGGCGGCTGCGTGTCCCCCTCGATCCTGCGGATGAGCGTGCCCCGGTCGGCGTGGAGCACGAAGTGGTGCAGCGGGATGCCCGTCGTCTCCAGGCCCGCGCGGATCTCCTGCCAGTAGTCCTCGACCAGGACGGTCTGGGCCAGGACGAGGGCGCCGCCGAGCTGGCCGGCCAGTCGTGTGACGGTCTCCACGACGAGCGTCCGCCAGAGCGCCCAGTCCTGGAAGTCCCCGACCTTCGGCAGGCCCGTGGCATGCGTGAGCATGACGCCCACCTGCTCGGGGTCGAAGAAGTGCGCCCCCGGGATCAGTCGCACGAGTTCCGCCGCCGTGGTGGTCTTCCCCACGCCGAACGTCCCGTTCAGCCAGATGATCACAGGGATTCGTCTCGCCGCCGTACGGCGGCGGCCCGGGAGGCGAGCAGCGCGGACAGGGCCTCGCAGTCGTCCGGGGTGAGCGGCGCGAAGGGGAGCAGGTAGAGCATGCCTCCCGGGCCGTCGACGAGCTCGACCGGCAGGGGACGTGTGGGCACGTCTGTCGGCGCGGTGATGGCCGGCGCGGTGATGGTGGTCATGATGAAGGCGATTCTTCCGCACCCGACCGACAGTTTCGCGCCCGCGATGCCCGGCCTCAGGCGCCGCCGACTGCGTACCGGAGTGGTCGAAGAGCTCTGTGCCTCAGGGGGTGAAACGGTAGCCCATGCCCGGCTCGGTGATCAGGTGCACGGGGTGGGCGGGCTCCTTCTCCAGCTTGCGCCGGAGCTGGGCCATGTACTGCCGCAGGTAGTGCGTCTCCTTGACGTACTGCGCGCCCCACACCTCGCTCAGCAGCTGCCGCTGGCTGATCAGCTTGCCGGGATTGCGGACGAGGAGTTCGAGGATGTGCCACTCGGTCGGGGTCAGCCGTACGTCGCCGGAGACGGTCTTGTCGGCGAGGTCGATCACGTGCTCCCCGATCCGTACGCGGGCGGGCTCGCTCTCCCGGGGGCCGGTGCGCCGGGTCACCGCACGCACGCGGGCCAGCAGCTCGTCCACCCCGAAGGGCTTGGTCACGTAGTCGTCCGCCCCGGCGTCCAGTGCGTCGATCTTGTCCTGGTTGCCGGTGCGCCCCGACAGCACGATGATCGGAACGCTGCTCCAGCCGCGTACGCCGTGGATGACCTCGACTCCGTCCATGTCGGGCAGCCCGAGGTCCAGCACGATCAGGTCGGGACGCCGGTCCGCGGCCTCGCGCAACGCGGAGCCGCCGTCCGCCGCGACGGCGACCTCGTATCCGCGCGCGGCCAGGTTGATCCGCAGCGCGCGCAGGATCTGCGGCTCGTCGTCGACGACGAGGATCCTGCTCACGGCGCCGCACCGCCCATATCCAGAGAACCATCGAGATCCGGAGAACCGCCGAGCTCCACCGGGCTTTCGATCAGGTCGTGGGTGTGCACGGCGACGGGCAGGGCCAGGATCATGGTGAGCCCTCCCCCGGGCGTCTCGTCGGGCGACAACTCTCCTCCCATCGCCTCGGTCAGTCCGCGCGCCAGGGCCAGGCCCAGCCCTACCCCGCTGTGGTTGTCCCGGTCCCCCAGCCGCTGGAAGGGCAGGAAGATCCGGTCGTAGGCGTCGCGCGGCACACCGGGCCCACGGTCGATTATCCGGATCTCGGCCCGGTCGCCGTACCTGCTGGCGGTGACGAGCACGCTCTCCCCGGCGGGGGTGTATCGGACGGCGTTGGCGACGACGTTGGCGAGCACCCGCTCCAGCAGCGCCGGATCGGCGACGACCTCGGGCAGGTCGGGCGGGATATCGATCTTCACCTCGGCGGCGAGCGGCCCGAGGTCGTCGACCGCCCGGGGCACGATCTCCTCGACGGCGACCGGCTGAGCGGCCACGCCGAGCACCCCCGCCTGCAGGCGGCTCATGTCGAGCAGGTTCGCCACCAGACGGTCGAGCCTGGCCAGCGACTCGTCCGCGGTCTCCAGCAGCTCGGCGCGGTCCTCCGCGGACCACTCGACGTCGGTGGCGCGCAGGCTCTCCACGGCGGCCTTCGCGGCGGCCAGCGGGGTGCGGAGGTCGTGGCTGACCGCCGCGAGCAGCGCGGTGCGCATCCTGTCGGCCTCCGCGAGCGGCCTGGCCTGCTCGGCCTCCTCCTCCAGCCGTTCCTGCCGCAGGGCGACGGCCATCTGCGCGGCGAACGCCTCGATCACGCGCCGCTCGGAGGCGTCGAGCAGCCGCCCGCGCGCGGCGAGCACGAGGTCGCCGTCGATGTCCACGTCGGTGCCGGCGGCGTCCGGGCAGGTGCACGGCTCTCCCCCCGAGGTGGCGACGATCCGCCAGGAGGCGGGGTCGGACCGGTCGTCCGGTCCCTGCCCCGCCTCGGGCCGCCGTTCCAGCAGGGTGACCGAGACCAGGCCGAACGTCTCCCGCGTACGCGCGAGCAGGGAGTGCACGGCGGCCTCGCCGCGCAGCACGTGCCCGGCCAGCGCGGACAGGATCTCCGCGTCCGCCCCGGCGCGGGCCGCCTCCCTCGTACGGCGGGCGGCCACGTCCACGATCATGCTGACCGCCGCCGCGACGAACACGAAGACGACCAGGGCGAAGAGGTTCTCCGGGTTGGCGATCGTCAGGGTGTGCAGGGGAGGGGTGAAGAAGAAGTTGAGCAGCAGCGACCCGGCGACCGCCGCCGTGATCGCCGGCCACATGCCGCCGATCAGCGCCACGCCCACGACGGTGGTCAGGAACAGCAGGATGAAGCTCGGCAGCGCCAGCGTGCCCCGGAAGGGGAGCAGGACGGCGGTGAGCAGCGGCAGGCCGGTGAGCGCGACGGCCCACCCCGCGAGCCTGCGCCGCCGGGTGAGCGCCGCCCGCGACCGCTGCGGGCGCTCCCGCCCCTTCTTGACCTGCTCGTGCGTGATCATGTGAACGTCGATCGAGCCGGACCTGGCGGTCGTCTCTACGCCCACCCCTCTGCTGAAGATCTGGGCGACCCGGCCGCGCCGGGAGGCGCCGAGCACGAGCTGGGTGGCGTTGACGCCCCGGGCGAACTCCAGCAGCGCCCGCGGCACGTCGTCGCCCACCACCTGGTGGTAGGTGCCGCCCATGCTCTCCACGAGGGCGCGCTGTCGTGCCAGCAGCGCCGGGTCGCCTCCGGCGAGCCCGTCCGCCCGGGTGACGTGGACGGCGAGCAGGTCGGCGCCCTTGGTGCGGGCGGCGATGCGGGCCGCCCGCCGGACGAGGGTGTCGCCCTCCGGTCCCCCGGTCAGCGCGACGACGACCCGCTCGCGCGCCTCCCACGTGTCGGCGATTCCGTGCTCGGCGCGGTAGCGGTCGAGCTCCTCGTCCACCTCGTCGGCGAGCCACAGCAGGGCCAGCTCGCGCAGCGCGGTGAGGTTGCCGACGCGGAAGTAGTTGGCCAGGGCGGCGTCCACCTTCTCCGGCATGTACACGTTGCCGTGCGCGAGCCGCCGCCGCAGCGCCTCAGGGGTCATGTCGACCAGCTCGACCTGGTCGGCCCGCCGTACGACCTCGTCGGGCACGGTTTCGCGCTGCGGGATGCCGGTGATGTGCTGGACGACGTCGTTGACCGATTCCAGGTGCTGGATGTTCACCGTGGAGATCACGTCGATACCGGCGTCGAGGAGCTCGTCGATGTCCTGCCAGCGCTTGGCGTTGCGCGAGCCCGGCACGTTGGTGTGCGCCAGCTCGTCGACCAGGGCGACCCGCGGGCGCCGGGCGACGACCGCTTCGACGTCCAGCTCGTTGAAGGCCGCCCCCCGGTACGTCAGGGTCCTGCGGGGAACGATCTCCAGCCCCTCCAGTAGTTGCGCGGTGCGTACGCGGCCGTGGGTCTCCACCAGACCGACCACGACGTCCGTGCCGCGTTCCCTGCGGCGGTGCCCCTCGCAGAGCATGGCGTAGGTCTTGCCGACCCCGGGTGCCGCGCCGAGGTAGATCCGCAGCCGCCCGCGTGGCATGGCCGCTCACCTCTCCCTGTCGAGGGCCAGATTGAGCTCCAGGACGTTCACGCCGGACTCCCCCAGGAAGCCGAGGGCGCGGCCGGCCGTGTGCTCCCTGATCAGGGCCCGCACCCTGCGCACGTCCAGTCCCCGCTCCCTGGCCACCCGGGGGGCCTGCAGTTCGGCGTACGCGACGGAGACGTGCGGGTCGAGTCCGCTGCCGCTCGCCGTCACGGCGTCCGGCGGGACGACTGCGTGGGCGTTTCCCCGCACCGGCACCGTATGCCCTGACGAATAGTCCTCGCCGGGCCTGCCGCACTCGACCCTCACGCCCTGGTATGTGGTGACGAACGGCGCGGCCGGGCACGCCTGGTTGACGCTGACGACCCTCGTGGGTCTGCCGACGACGGGGAAGACCTTGAGCACCGCGCCCACCCCGTCCGCCGTGCAGTAGGGCCTGGCCCCGCTGACGCCCTCCAGCTCGCCGACCGCCTTGGAGCGCGCGCACACCTGGGTGAGCAGGGAGACCCTGCCCTTCCTCGCGGCCTGGCCGGCTCCCCGGGGGTCGGGCAGCCGGTCGACGACGTCCTGCGGGCCGAGGTTGCTCGCGCCCGAGGCCAGCGGGTCGTAGCCGCCCGCGGAGGGGCGGCTCTGGAAGTACCTGCGCACCGGGCGGCCGTTCCGGTCGGTGAAGCTCTGCCCGATGAGGGCGCTGCCCACGTCCCTGCCGTCCTCGCGCAGGATCGAGCCGCCGGCCCGGTGGGGGAGGAGGACCTGGGCGATACCGGTCACCAGCAGGGGATACAGCCCGCCCAGGATCACCGTGAGCACGGCGACGGCCCGGACCGCCGCGAGGTGCCGGCGGAGCGTGTTCGGCAGGCGTTCCATCACGTTCCCAGCCATCAGGACATCCCCGGAAGGAATTGAACGAACAGGTCGATGAGCTTGATGCCGATGAAGGGCGTGACGACACCGCCCAGGCCGTACAGGCAGAGGTTGCGGCCGAGCAGCTTCGACGCGCTGGAGGGCCGGTAACGCACCCCGCGCAGGGCCAGGGGGATCAACGCCACGATCACCAGGGCGTTGAAGATCACCGCGGACAGGATGGCCGACTGCGGGCTGTGCAGCCGCATCACGTTCAGCGCGTCCAGACCCGGATAGACGGCCGCGAACATGGCCGGGATGATCGCGAAATACTTCGCGATGTCGTTGGCGATCGAGAACGTGGTCAGCGCCCCCCGCGTGATCAGCAACTGCTTGCCGATCTCGACGATCTCGATGAGCTTGGTCGGGTTGGAGTCGAGATCGACCATGTTCCCGGCCTCCTTGGCCGCCGAGGTGCCGGTGTTCATCGCCACCCCCACGTCGGCCTGGGCCAGCGCCGGGGCGTCGTTGGTGCCGTCCCCGGTCATCGCGACCAGCCGCCCGCCCTCCTGCTCCTTGCGGATCAGCGCGAGCTTGTCCTCCGGAGTCGCCTCGGCCAGGAAGTCGTCCACTCCGGCCTCTCTGGCGATGGCCCTGGCGGTCATCGGGTTGTCCCCGGTGATCATCACGGTGCGGATGCCCATCCGGCGCATCTCGTCGAACCGCTCCCGCATGCCCTGCTTGACCACGTCCTTGAGGTGGATCACCCCGAGCACCCGGGCTTTGCCGGCGCTCACCTCGCCGACGACGAGGGGCGTGCCGCCGGAGGCGGAGATCCCGTCCACCAGGTGCCCGACGTGC
Organism: Microbispora sp. NBRC 16548; assembly: GCF_030268985.1. NCBI lineage: Bacteria > Bacillati > Actinomycetota > Actinomycetes > Streptosporangiales > Streptosporangiaceae > Microbispora > Microbispora sp. NBRC 16548. The sequence goes on along the minus strand of NZ_BSSF01000024.1, from coordinate 40,724 downwards.
CCGGTCGGATGGCCGCCGTTGTCGCGCACCCACTTCATCACCGAGGTCGCGGCGCCCTTGCGGACCTGCCGCCCGTCCACGTTCACCCCGGACATGCGGGTCTGGGCGGTGAAGGCGATCCACTCCGCGTGGGCCAGCTCGCCCGGCCGGCGTTCGCGCAGGTCGTAGGCGTGTTTGGCGTGAACGACGACCGAACGTCCCTCGGGGGTCTCGTCGGCGAGGCTCGCCAGCTGCGCCGCCTCGGCCAGGTCGAGCTCGGAGACGCCCTCGGCCGGCACGAACTGCGACGCCTGCCGGTTGCCCAGGGTGATCGTGCCGGTCTTGTCGAGGAGCAGGGTCGTGACGTCGCCCGCGGCCTCGACCGCCCGCCCGCTCATCGCCAGCACGTTGCGCTGCACCAGGCGGTCCATGCCCGCGATCCCGATGGCCGACAGCAGCGCCCCGATCGTGGTCGGGATCAGGCAGACCAGCAACGACACCAGCACCACCCCGCTCACCCCGTCGGCGCCGAGCGCGGGCGTGTCCGGTACGCCGGGGTTCTGGGCCTTGGAATAGACGGCCAGCGGCTGCATGGTGACGGTGGCGATCAGGAAGATCACCGTGAGCGCGGCCAGCAGGATGTTGAGGGCGATCTCGTTGGGCGTCTTCTGCCGGTCGGCGCCCTCGACCAGGGCGATCATCCGGTCGATGAAGCTCTCCCCCGGCTTCTGCGTGATCCGCACCACGATCCGGTCCGACAGCACCTTCGTGCCGCCCGTGACCGCCGACCTGTCCCCGCCCGACTCGCGGATCACCGGCGCGGACTCCCCGGTGATCGCCGACTCGTCCACGCTGGCGATGCCCTCGACCACATCGCCGTCGCCCGGGATGACCTCCCCGGCCTCGACGACGACATGGTCGCCCTGTCGCAGCTCCTGGGCGCCGACGACCTCCCACCGGGCGGGGTCGCGCGGGTCCGCCAGGCGCCGGGCCATGGTGTCGCGCTTGGCCGCCCGCAGCGTGGCGGCCTGGGCCTTGCCGCGCCCCTCGGCCACGGCCTCGGCCAGGGTGGCGAACAGCGCGGTCAGCCACAGCCAGACCGCGATCGCCCAGGCGAACGCCGAAGGGGTCGCGACCGCCAGGCCCGTGGTGAGGAACGCGCCGATCTCGACGACGAACATGACCGGGTTGCGCCACAGCGTCGCCGGGTTCAGCTTGCGTACGGCGTCGGGCAGCGACCTCACGAGTTGCCGGGGATCGAGCAGGCCGCCGCCGATCCTGCCGCCGCTTTTGCCGCCGCTTTTGCCGTTCGCGCGTCGTGGTGACGTCGACATGACTAGGAGAGTCCTTCCGCGAGCGGCGCGAGCGCGAGGGCCGGCAGGAACGTGAGGGCGACGAGGACGACCGTGACGCCGGCCACCATCCCGACGAACTGGGGGCGGTGGGTGGGCAGCGTCCCGGCGGAGGCCGGCACGGGCGCCTGCCGAGCCAGCGATCCGGCCAGGGCGAGGATGAAGACGATCGGCAGGAACCGCCCGAAGGCCATGCACAGGCCGAGCGCCACGCACCACCAGGGCGTGCCCGCCGAGATCCCGCCGAAGGCCGAGCCGTTGTTGTTGGCCGCGCTGGTGAACGCGTAGAGGATCTCCGAGAGCCCGTGCGGGCCGCCGTTCAGCATGGCCGCGAGACCCGCCCGGTTGCCCATCGCCGCGGCCGTGCCGGCGAGCACGAGGGCCGGGGTGACCAGGAAGTAGAGCGAGGCCAGCTTGATCTCGCGTGAGCCGATCTTCTTGCCCAGGTATTCCGGCGTACGGCCCACCATGAGACCGGCGACGAAGACGGTGATCACCGCCAGCACGAGGATGCCGTACAGGCCGGAACCGGCACCGCCGGGCGCGACCTCGCCGAGCATCATGTTCAGCATCGTCATCATGCCGCCCAGGGGCGTGAAGGAGTCGTGCGCGGAATCGGCGGCGCCGGTCGAGGTCAGCGTGGTGACGGTGGCGAACGTCGCGGAGCCGGGCACGCCGAAGCGGATCTCCTTGCCCTCCAGGGCCGCCCCGGCGGCCCGGGGGACCGTGGCGCCGCCGGAGACCTCGAAGACGTTCGTCAGCAGCACGCTCGCCAGGGCGATCACCGCCATGACGGCGATGATCGCGTGTCCCTGCCGCACCTGGCCGACCATGCGGCCGAAGGTGCGCGGCAGCGCGACCGGGATCGCCAGGAGCAGGACGATCTGCAGCCAGTTCGTCCACCCCGACGGATTCTCGAAGGGGTGGGCGGAGTTGGCGTTGTAGAAGCCGCCGCCGTTGGTGCCGAGCTCCTTGACGGCCTCCTGGCTCGCCACCGGACCCCCGGTGATCGCCTGGGTGCCGCCGGTCAGCGTCGTCACCTCGTGCGGCGACGCGAGGTTCTGCACCACGCCCCCGGCGACCAGGACCAGCGCGGCGACGAACGCGATCGGCAGCAGGACCCGGAACGTGCCGCGCACGAGGTCCACCCAGAAGTTGCCGATGGTGTCGGCCTGCCTGCGGGCGAAGCCCCGCACGAGCGCGACCGCCACGGCCATGCCGACCGCCGCCGACACGAAGTTCTGCACCGCCAGGGCGGTCATCTGCACCAGGTGACCCATGACGGTCTCGCCCGGGTACGACTGCCAGTTGGTGTTCGTCACGAAGCTGACGGCCGTGTTCCAGGCGACGTGGGCGGGGACCGGGGGCCGCCCTAGGCCGAGGACCAGCCTGTCCTGCAGGCGCTGCATGCCGTACACGACCAGCACGGAGACCGCGGAGAAGGCCAGCAGGGCGCGTGCGTAGACCGCCCAGGGCTGCTCGGCGTCCGGCCGCACGCCGACGAGACGGTAGACGAGGCGCTCGGCCGCGCTGTGGCGGGTGCCGGTGTAGACCCGGTACAGGTAGTCGCCCAGCAGCAGGTAGACGACGGCGAGCACCGCGACGACGGACAGCACGAGCACGGCCCCTGCCGCTGCCGCGCCCATCAGAAGCGCTCCGGGAACAACAGGGCCGCGATCATGAAGGCCAGCAGCGCCGCGGCCACGCCGAGACCGACGGCGTTGATCACGCTCACAGGCGCTCCACCGCCCTCACGACGAGCCCGAAAATCGTGAACACCGCGATCGTCAGAGCGACGAAGATGACGTCCGCCATCCCCACTCCTCGGTTGTGATTGCGTCCGCCGGACTACGGCGGTCTCAGCACAAGCAAAGTCCGAGATCGGTGGCATTTGGCCGCTCTTGACGGCTTCCATACGGGTTCGAACCGAGTATTGACGGGCTCTGTACGCGGCCCACGCCTGGGGTTTCGGGCAGACCCGTGCCGGAAATCAACGCGGTTCAACCGGCGAGCGGCGCCCCCCGAACATCCGTGTCGGCTTCGGGGAGGGGACGCGGCGTGGGCGAGGTGACCGACCAAACCGTGGAGGTCGTCCTGAAGGCGCTGGCCGGGGGCGTCTTCGTGCTGGCCTTCGCCGCGCTGGCCGAGATGCTGACGCCGAAACGACTCGCCGGGGTGTTCTGCGCCGGCCCTTCTGTGGCCCTGGCCAGCCTCATCGTCACCGCGGGCATCGCCGGCGTTCCCGACGTCCTCGCCTCGGCCCGGGGCATGCAGATCGGCGCGGTCGGTTTCACCTTCTACTGCCTGATCGCCGGTCCCCTGTTGCGCAGGTGGGGCGCCTGGCGGGGGGCGCTGGCCGCGCTCGCCGTCTGGGGCGTCGTCGCGGCCGCCGGGTACACACTGGCGCCGCAGGGCCTGCTCGGCGTGCGGATCCCTGCGGTCCCCGCTCCGCTTCCGCAGCCGGCGGCCCTGGAGCTCCCTCCGCCACCGGCGCGCCTGTCGTGAGCGCCCGTCGTGACGACGGCCCGGCTCCCGACGGCGGCCGGGTTCCCGACGACGGCCGGAAGGTGCGGCTGCGGCTCAGTGAGCTGAGGCGACCGCCCATGCGCGACTGGGCGGTCCGGTTCGCGTTCGGCGCCGGAGTGTCGGCGCTCGCCGGGATGGTGTCCGTGCTGGCCGGCCCGCGCGCGGGCGGGCTCTTCCTCGCGTTCCCGGCGATCCTGCTGGCGAGCGTCACCCTCGTCGCCAAGGAGGAGGGCGTACGCCAGGCCGGGCAGGACGTGGCGGGGGCGACCTTCGGCACCGTCGGACTGATCGGCTTCGCCGTCGTCGTGGCGCTCACGGTGACCGACTGGCCGCTGTGGCTGTCCCTCGCGATCGCCACCCTGACCTGGGCGGCCCTCTCCCTGGCTCTGTACGCCGCCGTGGCCCGGCTCCGCCTCTGAGCCCGATCGGCGGCGCCCGGTCACGACGGCACTCGATCACCCCCCGGCGTTCGCCTCGGCCGCCCGGCGTGCGGCGGCCGGATCGGCGAGGCCCTCGCCGGTCGGCTCGTAGGTGAGCAGGACCACGCCGGAGGAGAACGCCTGCGTGCCGGAGAGCCGCAGCGCGGCGGGGTCCGCGGAGTCGTCGTCGAACAGGCGGGCGCCGCGACCGGCGAGTACGGGGTAGACGGCCAGGCGCATCTCGTCGAGGAGGTTCTCCCTCAGCAGCCACCGCACCAGCGCCGCGCTGCCGAAGACGAGGATGTCGCCGTCCACCTCCTTCTTCAGGGCCTCGATCCGGGCCGCGGCGTCCGCGCCGATGATCGTGCTGTTGTTCCAGGTGGCCTCGGTCAGCGTGGTCGACACGACGTACTTCGGCAGGTTGTTCATCGCGTCGGCGTAACCCACCTCGTCGGTCATCGACGGCCAGGAGGCCGCGAAGCCCTCGTAGGTGACCCGTCCGAGGAGCAGTGCCCGCGCCGCGCGGATCTGGTCGAGGCCGGCCTGCATCGAGTCCTCGCCGACGAATCCGAAAGCCCACTCGTGCGGGTTCTCGATGACGCCGTCAAGGGTGGTGAAAACAGACAGAACTATGCGTCCCATGGTTCGTATCCCTCATGTCGAGTGAGATGCGGCGGCGGACGTGCGCCAGTCGCCCGCGGAGAATGCGTGCGCCGCCACCCGCTGCGGAGAAGGGCGTCACGTCCGCCGCCACGGCCCGCCCCCGCGACGCCGCCCCCGAGCACCTGGGTGCTCCGGCGCCGACGGGCCGTCGTGCAAAGCCACCGTGGCCCGGCACGCGGGCTCACGTCCACACATGGGCGGCGTCCCGGACACCTCCGGACGATCTCGGACACCCCGGAGCGTGCATAGGCTGCCGTGGAAGCGCAGGGATCAACCGGACGGAGACAGCGTGACCGACAGCCGGCCGCAGCCGCGGACCGCCACCACGCCCGCGGAGTTCGCCGCCCTGATGAGGCGCCTCCGGGCGTGGAGCGGGTGCAGTTACCGGCAGCTCGAACGCCGCGCCGAAGCCGTGGGCGACGTCCTGCCGCGTGCCACTCTGGCCGACGCGCTCAATCGTCGGGATCTGCCGCGCGAAGACCTGCTCGCCGCGTTCGTACGGGCCTGCGGGGCGGACGGCGACACCGTCGCCGAGTGGGTGGACGCCCGCCGCCGCCTGGCCGTCGCCCGCGAGAAGACCACCCCGCCGCCCGGCGACACGCCTGCCGCGCCCGGGGGCGAGACGCGTGTTGTGGCCTCCGGCGAGATGCCGGCGGCGCCGCCACCCGCGTCCGCCCCGCCGGCTTCCGGACGAGACGTCTCCCGGCCGGACGAGCCCCTGGCCGGCGACGCGGGCGGGAGCGGCACCGGCCGGGTCCCGGCCGCGTCTCCCGTGAGCGAGGTCTCCGGGCGGAAGGCTCCGGCCCGGAGACCGGTGGCGGGCGCCGCGGCCGCGGCCCTGCTCTGCCTGGTCGGAGCCTGGCAGTTCGACCGCTTGTCCACCGGCGAGGCGGCCTCCCCGCCCTCCTCGCCGATCTCGGCCACCCCGGCACCGTCGGGTTTGGCCGCCGGGGCGGGCGGACCGGAGCCGGCCCGCAGGTGGGTCCGCGTGCGGCCGGCCGCAGACCCCTCCCTGTGCCTGACGGCGGGGCGGGCCAGGGACGTCTCGTACGGTCCCGAGGTCGCGGTCCTGCGTCCCTGCGCAGCGGCGGTTCCGCCGCGGACCTTCCTCACCGCCGTGGGTGACGGACTGTTCCGCCTGCAATGGGATCACCCCGACCCGGCGAAGGGCGTCGGCTGCCTGACGGTGATCCCGGCGGGCCCCGCGGCGGGCATGCTGGAGCCCTGGAGCGACTGCACCGGTGCCCGGCCCAACCAGCGCTTCCGGCTCGAACCGACCGGTGGGCAGGGCTACCGCATCCGACCGGCGTCGAGCGGCCGGTGTCTCGCCGTCAACGGGGACGACGGCCGGCCGGGAGCGGAGGCCGTCGAACGGCCCTGCGCCTCCGCGGCCGGGCAGACCTTCCTCATCGAGCCCGAATAGCCCGCCGCGCCCCAGCCCCTACGTTCCAGGTCCCCACGTTCCAGGCCCCGCGTCAGGCCGTCGTGGGCGCGAGCCGCCCCTGGTGCACACCGGCGAAGAACGTGCGGCCCGCCATCGTCATGGCCGGCTGGAACTCGCTCATCAACCGGGTGCGGTAGGGCGCGTCGGCGAAGCGCGGATCCAGCTGGAACTCGGCGGCCAGCGACCACCAGGTGACCGGCACGACGCCGGACATCGCCATCCGCTGCACCGCCGCGTCGTGCGCCTCCCTGCTGAGGCTCGCCGTGGCGTCCACCACGACATACGCCTCGTAGCCCTCGCGCAACGCGCCCAGTGCGGTCTGCAGCACGCAGCCGTCGGTGGCGATGCCGCCGATGACCAGCCTGCGGCGGCCGGTGGCGCGCACCGCCTCGGCGAAGGCCGGGTCGAGGAAGGAGTTGAACGCCGTCGTGCGCTCGATCACCGGCCGGTCCCCGATGACCTCCAGCAGTTCCGGATAGAGCGGGCCCGAGGGCTTGGACGCCTCGCCGTTGGTCACCACGAGGCCGCTGCCGTACGACGTGGCGGTCTTGGCGAGGCCGACGACGTTGGCGAGGTGCTCGCGCAGGTCGTGCGAGCGCAGCAGGGTGGCGAAACCGACGGCGTAGTCGACCAGGACCACGGTGGTGTCGTCGGGGGAAAGCGGGGCGAGGTTCATCGCGATCACTCCTGGTGTGCGAGGTCTCTAATGACCATGTGGTCAGTAATGTACGCCCGCGTCGCCGATACTGTCCACGTGTACAGTAAGCGGCATGGTGTCTGACGCGTCACAGTCCAACGCCGCGGAGCCCACGCCCACGAAGAAGCGGGTGCGCGACCCCGAGGCACGACGAGCCGCCATCCTCGCCGCGGCGCGCTCGGTCTTCGCCGAGCGCGGGTACGCCAAGGCGACCATCAGGGAGATCGCGCAGCGGGCCGGGGTGACCCACGGGCTTGTGGTGATGCACTTCTCGTCCAAGGAGCAGCTCTTCCTCGCCGCCGTGCCGGGGACGCGGGACCTCGCCGACAGCGTCCAGGGAGACGCCGAGGGATTGGCCGGGCGAGTCGCGCACGCCTACGTCGCCCGCATGGAGTCGGCCGACAGCGCCGATCCCTTCATCGCCCTCGTACGCAGCGCCGCCGGTGACCAGGAAGCCGCCAAGGCACTGCTGCGAGCCATGCGTGAGGAGAGCATCTCCGCCTATCGCACCGTGCTCACCGGCCCGGACGTCGCGCTGCGGGTCGACCTGCTCGGCGCGCACCTCATCGGGGTCACGTTCAGCCGGTATGTCCTGGCCGACGGTCCGATCGCGGCCATGCCGGCCGACGAGCTGACCCGCTACCTCACCATGACGCTCGGCGGCATCCTGTTCGGCTCCACCGGAACGGCCCGCTCATCCTCCTGATCGGGCCGGCGTCCCCGATCACCTGCCGCGAGACATGGATGTGAGGATATGATCCGTCCACTCTTGCGGACTTTGCGAGGAAAGGGCTGATTTGTCGCTCCACCACACGCCCCCGGCTTCTCCTCGCAGGGTGACGGGCGTACGTCGATGACGGACGAGACGCTGGCGCGCCTGCAGTTCGCGACGACGGCCGGCTTCCACTGGCTGTTCGTGATGCTCACCCTCGGCCTCGCCCCGCTGATCGCGGTGATGCACACCTGGCACGCCCTCGGCGGCGCACCGCTCATGGAGCGCATGACCCGGTTCTGGGGCCAGATCTACGTCGTGAACTACGTGCTGGGCATCGTCACCGGCCTGGTCATGGAGTTCCAGTTCGGGCTCGCGTGGAGCGGGCTGGCCGAGTACGCCGGCAACGTCTTCGGCGCCCCGCTCGCACTCGAGACGATCGTCGCCTTCTTCGCCGAGTCCACCTTCCTGGGCATGTGGATCTTCGGCTGGGGGAAGCTGCCCAAGGCCGTGCACGTCACGCTGATCTGGCTGGTCACCCTCACCGCGTACGCCTCGGCGTACTGGGTCATGGTGGCCAACGGCTTCCTGCAGCACCCGGTGGGGCACGAGGTGCGCGGCGGCGTCGCCTACCTCACCGACTTCGGCGCCATGCTCACCAACCCCAACGCGATCAACGCGCTGGTGCACGCCGCCACCGCCGCGCTGATGACCGGTGGGGTGTTCGTGGCGGGGGTCAGCTCCTACCACTTCCTCAGGCGCACGGCGGAGCGGGAGTTCTTCCGCACGTCACTGCGGCTCGGCCTGTTCGTGGCCACGCCCGCGGCGTTCGTGGCGCTCTACTACGGGTTCGTGCAGATCCCGACGCTCGTGGACACCCAGCCGATGAAGGCGGCGACCCTGCGGGGCCACGTCGACGACGTCGGCTCCCTGCGGGTCGAGGACGTGCAGGCGCAACTGGCGCAGCGGTTCGGCGCGGGGGACTACCGGCCGCCCACCTGGATCGCCACCGCCTTCGACGTCATGCAGGGCGTCGGCTATCTGATCTTCCTGCTGGTCGTCGTGGCCCTCGTCCTGCTCTACCGGGACTGGTATCTCCGGTTCCGCCCGGCGGCGTACCTGATGCTGGTCGCGGTTCCCCTGCCCTTCGTCGCCGCGCTCGGCGGCTGGCTGCTGCGCGAGGTGGGACGCCAGCCGTGGGCGGTGTACGGCGAGCTCACGACGGCCGCCGCACGGTCGCCCGTCGGCTCGATGACGGCGTCCCTGGTCCTGTTCTGCGGGGTGTTCCTCGCGCTGGCGGTCGCCGACGTGGCGCTGATCGCCCGGTACGCCCGCCGCGGCCCGGCCGACACCGACCTGGGCGGATCACCCGGCGACGGGCAGGCGGAGCGGGCCACCGCGTCGCTCGCCCTGTGAAAGAGGAGCCCTCGTGACTCTCGAACTCGTGTGGCCGGCCCTGCTCGGGCTGCTGCTCGCCGGCTACTTCGTCCTGGCCGGTTTCGACTACGGCGTGCAGATGCTCACCCCCTGGCTCGGCCGTGACGACCGCGAGCGGCGGGCGCTGCTCAACGCCTTCGGCCCGTTCTTCCTCGGCAACGAGGTCTGGCTGGTGGCCGCGGCCGGGGTGCTGTTCGGCGCCTTCCCCTTCCTGGAAGGGCGGCTGCTGTCCGGGATGTACTTCCTGTTCGCGGCGATCCTGGCCGGGATCGTCGTCGGCAACACCGCCGTACAGTTGCGCAGCCGTCACCGGGGCGCCTCGGCACGCCGCCTCTGGGATGGGTTGATCTTCCTGGGCGGGCTGGTGCCCGCCGTGGGGTGGGGGCTCGTGGCCGGCCGCCTCCTCGCCGGGGTGCCGCTGGACGCCCGGAACACCTTCTCGCTCGGACCGGCCGACCTCCTCCACCCCTTCGTGCTGCTGTGCGGCGCCACGACCACCGCGGTGTTCCTCGCGCACGGGGCATCCTTCCTGGCGTGGCGGACCGACGGCGAGCCGAGCGCCCGGGCGGCGGGGGCCGGCCGTCGCGCCCTGCTCGTGGCGGCCGTGGCGGCGACCGGCGTCCTCGTCACCGGCTTCCTCTCCTCGGCACGGCACGCCCTCGTCAACCCGTGGCCCGCCCTCGTGGCCGGCGCGGCCTTGGTGATCGTGCTCCTCGCGGGGGCGGCTCTGCTGCGCTCGGGCCGCACGGGCCGTGCTTTCGCCGCGACCTCGTGCGCGGCCGCCCTGCCCGTCGTCGCCCTCGGCGCGGGCCTGCACCCCTTCGTACTGGTCTCCTCCAGCACCCCCGGCACCGGCCTGAGACTGGCGGAGGCGATGGCGGAGGCGGGCACCCTGCGGCTGCTGGCGGGCTTCGCCGCGGTCATGGTGCCGCTGATGCTCCTTTCCCAGGTCTGGAACTGGTGGATGTTCCGCGACCGGGCCGGCCGTACGCCGACGTACCTGTAGGCCCTCCCTCCATCCGAGACCGATTCTTGACGAATGCCGGTCACTAGGATGGGTACCCCGATGAAACGGTGGGCGGCCGGGACCGCCCGGGGGTGGTGGCGCGGTGACCGTCAGTGCTGAGGTGCAGATCACGGATTTGGCGATCAACGATCACGCCTGCCTGACCTTCGGTGAGCCGGAAGAACTGCTCGACCTCACCGCGGCGTTCGTACGGGACGGGCTGGCGGGAGGGCTGCGCGTCGTCTGGTTGTGCGAGGAGCCGCAGGGAGCGCTGGCCGAGCTGAACCGCCGCGGGATCGCCGTGCAGTCCGCCACCGCGAGCGGCCGGATGGACGTCGTCGCCTCTCAGGAGGGCCTGCTGTCCGGGCAGGTCTTCACGGTGGATCACGCGATGGGGTGGCTGAGTTCCCAGATGGAGCTGACCTCACACGAGGGCTACTCGGGGCTTCGGGTGGCCCTCGACATGGGCTGGGCGCTGCGGCCGGTCCACGGTGTGGAGCAGTTGCCCGCCTTCGAGGAGAAGATCGCGACGATCCTGTCGGACAGCAGCGTGTCAGTGTTGTGCCAGTACGACCGGGAACGCTTCGACCCGGTCACCCTCGCCTCGGTCTCCCCGTTTCACACGCGGGCGGTCGCCGCGGCCACCTATCACGACGACCCGTTGCTGCGGATCTGCCGCCAGTACGCGCCACCCGGCATCCGGATGGCGGGACAGATCGACCGGGCGGCCGAGGACGCCCTGGCCATGGCGCTGAGCGAGGCGATCAGGACGGACGGCCCCGTCACGATCAACATGGCCGAACTGTCCTTCATCGACCTCTCCTGCACCCGGACGATCATCGACGTGGCACGGAGCCTGGCCCCGGCCCGTACGGTCGTCCTGCGATGCAACCCCGCCATCGTGCCGCGGTTCGTGCTGCTCGGCGCTCAGGGCATTCCCGGGATCAGCCTGGTGACCGCGCATGAGCGATGACGGAACCAACCACGCCGCCCACGTCGCCTCGGACTCCGGCGGTGGGAAGCGGAACGCCGAAACGCCGGTGCTGATCCTCGACCACTCGTTCGACCGCGGGTCGCTCTACCCCCTGCGGGAGACGCTGCAGGCACACGCCGTCCACGCCGGGCTTCCCCACGGACGGTCCGTCGACCTGGTCCTCACCGTCCACGAGCTCGCCACCAACGCGGTCTTCCACGGCTCGGGAACCGGGCAGGCGAGGATCTGGCAGCTCGACGGCGTGCTGCGCTGCGAGGTCGGCGACCCCGGCTCGTCCGGGCACGACGCCGCCGGATGGCCGGTCAGGCACGGGCACGGGCTGTGGCTCGCCCGCTACCTGTCGGACCGGTTCACGATCGACTCCGGCCCTGACGGCACCCTCGCCACGGCCGACTTCGCCCTCCCCGGGCCCGCGTCGCGCCGGTCCGCCACTCCACGGCTGCGCCGTCTCGAGTCGCACACCGTTCTGGAGCTGGACGGTGCCCTCGACGAGCAGGCGGCCCCCGAGATCACCGCGGCGGTCGGGGAGCTCGTCTCCGGCACACCGGCGCCGGGGCTGGTGATCGACCTTTCCGCGGTGACCTACTGGGACAGCACCGGCATCACCGCCCTGATCGTGGCGCAGCAACGCGTGTCGGAGGCGGCGGCGGGGATGCTGGTCCTGACCGGTCTCGCGGCCGAGTTCGCCGAGCGCCTCGACGCGCTCAGCCCGGTTCCGTTCACGACCCGCGAGACACCCGCCAAGGCGGCCCCCCTGTTTCCGCCCTCCTGAAGCGGGGCGCATGTGCTGAAATATGCCGATGGATCGGGCGAGACAGTTGATGGGCGAGATGCTGATCTACTGTTACGTGCTCGTCCTGCTCACCGGTGGCTATTTGGCGTTTTCCTACGTGCCGAGCGGTGCGACGGTCGCCTACACCGGCATCTACGAGCCGCTGCGGGGCGTCCGGATGTCCGCCGCCTACCACTCGATCCTCGACATCAGCTTCGACGTACGCGGCGGCCTGCTCGCACGGCAATTGCACCACCGCCTCCAGATCCTGCTCGCCCTCGGGACCGTCGTCTGGGCCCTGCTCGGCCGGTACCGGTACGCGCTCCTGGTGCTGGGCCTGGCCGGGGTCGCCGCACTCGGCGGCTACGGGTCAGCCGACGACCTGCTGTCCGGGACCTTCCTGTCCAGGGTGCCGATCCCCGTCTGGTACGGCCTGCACCTCCTGGCCGCGCTCGCCGTGGGCGCCGTGCTGGTGATCTCCTCTCGCCGGGAGGCCGCCCGGCAGCCCAGGACGGCCGGCTTCGTGGCGCTGAGCCTCGGTCTCACCGCCGTGCTGCTCCTCTGGCCGTGAACCGGAGAGCCGTCACAGCTCGACGACGACCTTGACGTCCTCCGGCCCGGCGGTGAAGGCGTCGCGGAACGACTCCAGCGGCACCCTGCGGGTGATCAGCCGGTTCAGCCAGGCGAGATCGGCCTTGGCCAGGGCGTCGGCCGCGGCGGCGTAGTGGGCGAGGTTGGCGTTGACCGAGCCGATGAGCACGTCGTTCTCCAGCACGATGTCGCGGTTGAGGCTGCCCGCGTCGAGCGTGATCCGGCGCCCGGCCGAGGAGACGCCGGTGAGGCAGACGATGCCGTACGGCGCGGTGTTCGCGGCCACGGCGAAGATGACCGGTCCCGCGCCGGTCGCCTCGATGACCACGTCGGGGCGCACCTTCGCGGCGACCTCCCCGGCGTCTTCGCAGTGGTAGACCGCGCCGAGGTCCCGCACGAGGGCCGGTTTGGGGCCCTCCGTGACCCGGTCGAGGACGTGCACCTCCAGCCCGCGCTGCACGCCGAGCAACGCCGCGAGCAGGCCGATCGGCCCGGCGCCGGTGACCAGCGCGGTCTTCGGCGCGAACCAGGCCCGGGCGCCGACCTTCTCCACCTCGTCCCAGGCCTTGGCGACGACGCTGGTGGGTTCGAGGAGCATTCCGACGTCGGCCAGTCCGGGGTCGAGCCTGACGGCGTAGCCGGGCTCGACCACCCAGCTCTGGCTCGCGTACCCGTCCAACTCCTTGATGCCGCGCTCGGTGTAGCGGCCGTTGCGGCACATGTCGAACTGCCCGTGCGCGCAGGCGCCGCACGGCACCGGGTCGGGCCGCCGGACCACTCCGACCACCAGGTCCCCCGGGGCGAAGCCGCTGCCGGAAGGCGCCTGCCGCACCCTGCCCAGCGATTCGTGACCGATGACCAGGCGGTCGCGGCCGGGCGGGGCCCAGCCGTACTCCCCGGCGGCGATCTCCTTGTCGGTGCCGCACACGCCGACGGCGAGACCCTCGACGAGCAGGTCGCCCTCGCCCGGCTCGGGATCGGGGACCTCCGTGACGGCCAGGGAGTCCTTCTGCAGCGGAATGACGGTGAGAGCGCGCATCAGCGCTCACCTCCAACGTGTTCGCGGCCGTGCGCGACGTGCTCCGCCGGCCGGGTGCCGGACAGGTGGCGGGCGGCGTTCACGAGCCCGACGTGGCTGAACGCCTGGGGGGTGTTGCCGAGCTGCCGCCCGGTGACGGGGTCGTACTCCTCGCTCAGCAGGCCGAGGTCGTTACGGAGGCTCAGCAGCCGTTCGAACAGCTCGTACGCCTCCCGGTGGCGGCCGATGCCGTACAAGGCGTCGGTGAGCCAGAACGTGCAGGTGACGAACGCCCCCTCGGTGCCGGGAAGGCCGTCCACGTTGCCGTCGGCCTGCGGCTGGTAACGCAGCAGGAACCCGTCGGAGCACAGCTCGCGTCGCACTGCCTCGACGGTGCCGGCCACCCGCGGGTCGTCCCAGGGCAGGAACCCCACCCGGGGGATCAGCAGCAGGGCGGCGTCCAGCCCCTTGGAGCCGTAGAACTGGGTGAACGTACCCCGCTCGGGGTCGTAACCGCGGTCGCAGACCTCGGCGTGGATCTTGTCGCGGGTGGCGCGCCACCGGTCCACCGGCCCGTCCAGGCCGAAGCGTTCGACGGCCTGCACGGCGCGGTCCAGGCCCGCCCACGCCATGACCTTGGAATGCACGAAGTGGCGGCGGTCACCGCGCACCTCCCACAGCCCGTTGTCCGGGTCGTCCCAGTGGCCTTCCAGGAAGTCCAGCAACGCCCGTTGCAGGTCCCACGCCTGCTCGTCGGCGTGGATGCCGGCCGTCCTGGCCAGGTGCAGCCCGTCGAGGACCTCGCCCCACACGTCGAGCTGGAACTGCCCGGACGCCGCGTTGCCCACCCGCACCGGAGCCGAGCCCTCGTAGCCGCCCAGCCAGTCGAGCCTGTATTCCGGCAGGCGGCGGGTGCCGTCGATGCCGTACATGATCTGCAGGTCGGCCGGGTCTCCCGCCGCGGCCCGCAGCAGCCACTCGCGCCAGGCCCTGGCCTCGGCGACGAAGCCGGTGCCCAGCAGCGCCTGCAGCGTGAACGTCGCGTCGCGCAGCCAGCAGAACCGGTAGTCCCAGTTGCGCGGCCCGCCCGGCTGTTCCGGCAGCGAGGTGGTGACCGCGGCCACGATGCCGCCGGTCGGCGCGTAGGTCAGCGCCTTCAGCACGACCAGTGATCGGCGCACGGCCTCCTCCCACCGGCCCTCGTACCGGAAGCCGCGCATCCACGACGTCCAGACCGCCTCCGTGTCGGCGAGGGCCTTCTCCGCGTCCACCGGACGCGGCATGCGCTCGTGCGAGGGCCGATAGGTCAGCACGAACGGCACCCGCTGCCCGGCAACCACCTCGAATTCAGCGTAGGTGGTCATGTCCTCGCCGCGGAGCGGCACCGGTGTCTTCAGCCAGGCGGCGTCCGGTCCGGCGACCGCCGCGAGCCGTCCGTCCTGGTGCCGCACCCAGGGCACGATGTGCCCGTAGTCGAACCGCAGCCGCAGCGCCGACCGCATCGGCACCCGTCCGCTGACGCCTTCCACGACGCGCACCACGTCGGCCGCCTCACCGCGTGGCGGCATCGCGTCGATCACGCGTACGGATCCCTCGGGGGTGTCCCACTCCGTCTCCAGGACGAGGGAGTCGCCGCGGTAGCGGCGGCGCGTGCAGAGCCCACCGGCCGCGGGGGCGAGGCGCCAGAACCCCGCCCGCTCGTCGCCCAGCAGGGCGGCGAAACACGCGGGGGCGTCGAACCGGGGCAGGCACAACCAGTCGATCGACCCGTCGCGCCCCACCAACGCGGCCGTGTGCAGGTCGCCGAGCAGCCCGTAGTCCTCGATCCGCAATGCCACCGCGCCTCCCCCTCCGGTGGTCGATCTCGCGAACAAGGACCGCGCTACCCGAGCAAAGAGAACGTATGCACAGTGCAAAGAACCGTCGTCCGAGCTCCGCGGCCTACCCACCTTTTTGTGGGTACTTGTCGGCCGGGCCTGAGCGGCGTGAAGCTTGGTTCCGGGCGGCCGGAAGGCCGCCGGATTCCAGGCGGGAACGGGGGGTGACGGCGGTGTGTCAGGAGACCGAAAGTGGCCCTGCCTGCGCATCCCCGACCGGCGTCTCCCGGGCCGGCTTCTCCTGGGCCAGCTTCTCCAGGCGGCGATGTCCCCAGTCGGACAGCGGCGCCAGCGCCTCGGACAGCTCACGGCCGAAATCGGTCAGTGAGTACACGGTCTTCAACGGACGGCCGTCGTGCACCTCACGGCGCACCAGCCCGTCGGCCTCCATCTCCCGGAGCGTCTGAGTCAGCACCTTCTCGGTGAGGCCCGGCAGCCGCCGGACCAGCTCGCCGGGACGACGCGGAGCGGTTTCCAGGAGCCAGAGCAGGATCGTCTTCCACTTGCCGTCGATCACGGCGATCGCGGCGGTGACCCCGCAGACGTTCAGGTCCCTGGCACGGCTACGCGTCATTTTTCCATCCCGTTCAGCGCAATCGCTGTCATGCACGAAGGAGTTGAGACATGAGCGGGCACACCCAACAGTCTGCCGTCACGGTGCTCGGCCTGGGCCCGATGGGCCGGGCCCTGGCCGGTGCCTTCCTGGACGCCGGCGTCCGGACCACGGTCTGGAACCGGACACCGGGCAGAGATCGAGAGTTGGCCGAGCGGGGCGCGTACGGCGCCCCCACGCCGGAAGCGGCGGTCGCCGCGAGCGAGCTGACCGTGATCTGCGTGGTCAACTACGACGCGGCGGACGCCGTCGTGCGGCGCGACGCGGTCGCCGGCGCGCTCCGGGGACGCACGCTCGTGAACCTGACCGCCGACACGCCCGACCGCGCCCGGAGCACCGCGGCCTTGGCGGCCGAGCACGGCATCGGCTATCTCGACGGCGCCATCATGACACCGGCCGCCACCATCGGCACCCCCGCCGCGGTGTTCCTGCACAGCGGCCCGGAGGAGCTCTACCGGCGGCACCGGCCGGTGCTGGACGCCCTCGGCGGCACGCACACCCACCTCGGCGAGGAGATCGGCCGGGCGGCGGCCTACGACATCGCGTTGCTCGACGTCTTCTGGACCGCGATGGCGGGCTACGCGCACGCGCTGGCGGTGGCGCGGGCCGAGGGGGTGACCGCGCGGGAGCTGGCGCCGTTCGCCAAGGGCATCGGCGCGATCCTGCCGCCCATCTTCGAGGAGGCGGCGGCGGAAGTGGACAGCGGCGGATTCTCGGGCGAGGGCAACCCGATCACCTCGGCGGCCTCGTCCATGGCCCACATCGTCCACACCTCCGAGGCCCACGGCATCGACGCCAGTGTGATGCGCGCAGCCGAGGGCTGGGTTCGCCGCGTCATCGCACAGGGCCACGGCGCCGACGGGTTCATCCGGATCACCGAGCTCCTCACTCCCCGCACCCACGGTTGACCTGACGAGATCGCCGCCGGTCAGGCGTCCTTCGTGACACCGCAGTCCGCGAGATCGGCCTCGACCAGAGCGGTGAGCACGGCCGCGGTCGCAGCCGCCAGTTCGCCGAGCTCGGCATCGTGCGGTTCCGCGTCGCGCTCGAAGGCGCGTCTCACGGTGCGGGCGAGCAGGTCGGCTCGCTGCTCCCAGGCGTCGTCGGTGGCCCGGAGGAACCCCTCGAACGTGGCCTGGTAGGCGAAGGCGACCTCGTCGAGGTCGGTGTCGTCACGGAGCACGCCGTGCTCGGCCAGCAGCTCGAAGTACCTCCGGGCCATCGTGGCGTGCCGGTCGTCGAGGCCGGTGGTCAGCTTGCCCACCAGCTCCGCGTCCGCCAGCAGGAACCCGCGCAGCAGCGGGCGCCGGACGATCGCCAGGAGGTAGGCACGGGCGAAACGGTGGAGCAGGCACGTCCGCGGCTCCTCCTCAATAGCCTGCCGCAGCTCGTCGATGGCGAAGCAGACCTCGCGGGTGAAGACCGCGCCGAACAACTGCTCACGGGTCTTCCAGTGCAGGTAGACGGTGCCCTTGCCGATACCGGCCCCGGCGGCCACGTCGTCGATGGTCACCCGGCGGTAGCCGTGGCGCAGCAGCAGGCCGGCGGCCACGTCGAGGATGCGGGTGGCGCGTTCGGCCCGCTCACGAGGGTCACGGAGTCGTTCCATCCGGCGGCGCGGCGGTAGAGGTGGCCGAACGCATGGGCGTGATGAAGGCCCTGCGTGCCGCGGCGACCACCGCGACCCGCCGGCCTCGACGGAGGCTTTTCCCGCTACGAGGCCGCACACCGGGCACTGGTCGACCCCAAGCAGGCCAACGTGGCCGCGGCCGCCACGCTGATGGTTCCCGCCACACGCGCCGGCATCACCGCGCGGAACATGGCCTCCCGGCTGTGGCCGGCCGCCGCGGCGGCCGGCTGGGCGCGGAACCTGCTCGGCCCGCGTCAGGCCGGCGCGCGAGCAGTCGCCTGACCCGGCTTCCTGCCGTCACGTGACCCGGCCGTCACGCCGTACCGCCCTGAGCATGACGCGGAAGGCGGAGTCCCGGCCCACGCGTGCCCTCCCGACTGCGATCGGCACTCGGAAAGCGCCGTCCTGCTGTCGTGGTCGGGAGGTGTGTCTGCTGCGCGTGCCGGGGCGCCCGGCACAGCGGGCGCTCCGGTCGCGGTTGTCAGTCGGTGCCGAGCTCCATGGCGGCCTGGTCGAGGAGCTCCTCCTCGGTGGAGACCTCGCCGCGAGAGGCGATCGCCTCGGCCCCACCCTCGGGCATCGCGCCGATCAGCCCGGTCGAGGCCGCCTGGGCGGCTCCGATCAGCGCCGGCTGCTGGCTGCCGACCATGCCGAGCCTGGCGTACTGCTCCAGCTTGGCGCGAGAGTCGGCGATGTCGAGGTTGCGCATCGTCAGCTGCCCGATGCGGTCCACCGGGCCGAAGGCGGAGTCCTCGGTGCGCTCCATGGAGAGCTTGTCCGGGTGGTAGCTGAAAGCCGGTCCGGACGTGTCCAGCACGGAGTAGTCCTCACCGCGCCGCAACCGCAGGGTCACCTGCCCGGTCACCGCCATGCCGACCCAGCGCTGCAGCGACTCGCGCAGCATCAGCGCCTGCGGGTCCAGCCAGCGGCCCTCGTAGAGCAGCCGGCCCAGCCGCCGCCCCTCGATGTGGTAGCTGGCGAGGGTGTCCTCGTTGTGGATCGCGTTGACCAGCCGCTCGTAGGCCGCGTGCAGCAGCGCCATGCCCGGCGCCTCGTAGATGCCCCGACTCTTGGCCTCGATGATCCGGTTCTCGATCTGGTCGGACATGCCCAGGCCGTGCCGGCCGCCGATGGCGTTGGCCTCCAGCACCAGATCGACGGCGGAGGGGAACTCCTTGCCGTTGATCGTCACCGGACGTCCCTGCTCGAAGCCGATCGTGACGTCCTCGGTGGCGATCTCGACGGCGGGGTCCCAGAAACGCACGCCCATGATGGGATCGACGATCTCGATGCCCGTGTCGAGGTGCTCAAGAGACTTGGCCTCGTGCGTCGCGCCCCAGATGTTCGCGTCGGTGGAGTAGGCCTTCTCCACGCTGTCCCGATAGGGCAGCCCGTGGGCGAGCAGCCACTCGGACATCTCCTTGCGCCCGCCGAGCTCGTTGACGAAGTCGGCGTCCAGCCACGGCTTGTAGATCCGCAGGGAGGGGTTGGCGAGCAGACCGTAGCGGTAGAACCGCTCGATGTCGTTGCCCTTGAAGGTGGAGCCGTCTCCCCAGATCTGCACGCCGTCCTCGAGCATCGCGCGCACCAGCAGGGTGCCGGTGACGGCTCGCCCGAGCGGGGTGGTGTTGAAGTATGTGCGACCGCCGGACCTGATGTGGAACGCCCCGCAGGCGAGAGCCGCGAGCCCCTCCTCGACCAGGGCCGCCCGGCAGTCGACCAGACGGGAGATCTCCGCGCCGTACGCGGTGGCACGCCCCGGCACCGAGGCGATGTCAGGTTCGTCGTACTGGCCGATTTCGGCGGTGTAGGTGCACGGCACTGCACCCTTCTCCCGCATCCACGCGACCGCTACCGAAGTGTCGAGGCCACCGGAGAAGGCGATCCCGACACGCTCGCCGACAGGCAGAGAAGTGAGCACCTTGGACACGAGTAGAATATATACACCGGAATGCATGATCATGCAATCCCGTGTGGCACGAATGTCGTCATCGGCGAACCGGCCGGGCGCGAGCGCCGATCACCGGGGGAAGCCGTAGACCTCCTCACTCACGAGCCTGGCCGCGCCGATGACGCCGGCCTGCGGGCCGAGGTCGCTCATCGTGATCGGCAGATTCCTGGTGGCGAGGGGCAGTGAGCGGCGGTAGATCGCGCCGCGGATCTCGGCGAGCAGGACGTGACCCAGCAGCGTGAGCCCACCGCCCAGCACGATGAGGCTCGGGTTGAAGAACGACACCAGGCCCGCGAGCACCTCGCCCACGCGCCGTCCGCCGTCGCGCACCATCTGGACGGACGTCGCGTCACCCGCGGCGACCGCCTCGCCCACCTGCGCGGCGGTCAGCGTGCCGTCGCGTGCGAGGAGTTCCCCGAGCAGGGGCGAGCGCCCGGCTCGGGCCGCGGCGAGCGCGTCGCGAGCCAGCGCGTCGCCGCCGAAGGACGCCTCCAGGCATCCCGTGTTGCCGCAGGCGCAGATCTCGCCGGAATCGGCGACCGGTATGTGCCCGATATCTCCCGCGCACCCGTCCATGCCGCGATAGAGCTCACCTCTGGCCACGATTCCGCAGCCGATGCCCGTGCCGACCTTGACGAACAGGAAGTTCTCGGCGGTGCCGGCCGCACCGGCGTGTTGTTCGCCCAGGGCCATTACATTGACATCGTTGTCCAGTACGACCGGACAATCGAACTGCCTGCCGAAGACATCGCGGACCGGATAACCGTCCCACCCCGGCATGATCGGCGGCGAGACCGGGATACCGCGTGAGAAGTCCACCGGGCCGGGCATGCCGACGCCGGCTCCCATCGGCCGGTCCACTCCCGATTTCAGGAGCAGCCGGCGGCTCTGTTCCATGGCGAGTTCGAGCACGGGCTCGGGACCCTGGCGTACGTCGCATTCGGTGCGTTCGAATGCGAGGACGCGCAGCCTGCCGTCGGTGACCGCGGCGGACACCGAGGTCGCGCCGATCGCGACGCCGACGAACCTGACCCGGCCGGCGAGGTCGATGACGGTCGACCGGCGCCCTCCACGAGACGCGGCCGGCCCGATTTCCTCGACGAGTTGAAGCGCCGTAAGCCGGCCGAGTTCCGCCCCGATCGTCGTACGTGACACTTCGAAGTGTTCCGACAGCTGAATGCGAGATAGCGGACCGGCGTCACGCAATCGCGTAAGTATTTTGGCCTGGAGCCGTGTTTCGGCTCGCCCTGGCACCGAAGTCTCCACCGCCCAAGTTTCTCACCGGGTGGTGCCTCATCCGTCATCCGCGCGTAGTCCGGCGTCGGCCGGAATTTCGCCGCGCCCACTCATCGGAGAAGGATTTGTGAGGAAGTCCGGTCGGGTCCGGAGATCTCCCGGCAATGAAACTTTCATTGACAACTCGGCCGAACTCCGCGGCCTGCGGAAGACAGGGAAGGGCTGTGCCGGGTGCGTCTACGAACCGGCCTCACCGCGTCCGGAGAGGACGGGGAAACGGTCGATGACGCTGCCGATAGGGCTCCGCAGAGCGATGACGGCCGAGGTGCCCGCGGTGGTCGCCAGCACGGAGCCGACCACGTCGGTGGGGTAGTGGACCCCGAGGTACATGCGGGCGAACGCCTGCGCCAGGACCAGAACGCCGCCGGCGCACACCACGAGCGCGAACCAGCGCGTACGGGCCGCGAGGAGGGCGACGGCGACCGCCAGTGACAGCGTCAGCGCGACATGCCCGCTGGGAAAGCTGTCGTGGCCGGTCTCGAACAGAAGCTGGTCCGCGACCGGTGGCCGGGGCCGGGCGACGATCTGCTTGAAGATCGCGCTGGTGGTCCAGCCGGCCGCGACCACCAAGGTCGCCATCACGGCCGCGCGCACGCGTCCCGTAAGCGCGAGCACGGCCGCGAGAAGCGCGATGATCAAGACACCCACGACCGGTCCGAAGACGACGTTGAGGATGTCGGCGACCCGGGTCAGGTCGGGCGCGCGCAGCGCCTTCACCGCCAGGTCGGCGTTCAGGTCCGCGCCCGTCACCGTGGCGGTCCTCGCGGCGGCTCCCAGCACGCCGGTGGCGACGACGAGCAGGGCGGACAGGCGAAGGCGCCTGAGAATCACGGAACTCCTTCGATCAGCGGAACGCACGGACGTCCGGCCCCGGCTTCGACCCCGGCCGGGCATCCCGTCCAGGCGGCGCACCGCGCAGAGCCGGCACCTCCACAGCGCCCGCATGGTGCGCCCCGGCGACCACGTGCACGACCGGCGGAGAAGTCTCCGCCTCTTCGAACAAGGACTCCGTGTCGGCGCGGGACTCGTTGGTCGCGACGAGGCAGGCGGCCACGGCCACGATCAGCACGGCCGCCGTCAAGGGACGGCGGCGCGGCGGCGCGGTCAGCAGGTGGTTCACCCGGGGGAGCACGTCGCCGTGGCCGAAGGCGAGGGCGTCGAGGCCCGCCCGCCGCTGACGCTCCCCGCCGGCCAGCGCCGCCTTGACGATGGCGCGGGCCGCGACCCTCCGATCGCCCACTTCCTCGGCCGCCCGCTCGTCGGCCCAGCGCTCGGTGGTGTACTCCACCGCCCTCGGCAGGGACGCCAGCAGCGGGTTCAGCGCGGCGACCACCGCGGCCGCCGTCCGGTAGAGGTGATGGCGGTGGCGGAGATGAGCGCGCTCGTGGGCGAGCAGGACCCTTCGCTCCTCCGCACCGAGGGCACGCAGAATCCCGGTCGTCACCACGACACGGCCGGGAGCGCCGAAGCCTCCTGGCACCGCGTACGCGTGCGGAACCGGATCGTCGACGACCACCAGGCCGCCGGATGCGGCGGACGCGCGGCGGCAGGTCCGCGACGCGCGCCGCAACGCGAGAGCCTGCCGCGCCGCGGTCCTGACCGCCAGAGCCCCCACGACCGCGAGCGCCAGCAGCGCGAGCTGGGCGGCCGGCCGCGGCACCGGGTCGAGCGCCTCGAACAGCCCCACGGACCAGTCGCCGAAGGACGCGACCAGCGGCACCTGACCCAGGTAGGTGCTGGCCAGGAAGACGAGTGCGAGGACCGAGCTGGCCGCGCACGCCGCGCCGGCCGCGACCAGGAGCCGGGTGGCGGTGGCCGGCGCGAGCCGGCGCCCGAATCGCGGAATCGCGAAACCCAGCAGCGCCGACACGACGAACGGCAGGTAGACGATGATCCGCATGTCAGTCGTCCATCTCCCGGAGCAACCGCTGCAGGACCTGCTCGTCGTCCGCGCTGAGCCGTGACACGAACTGGGCGAGCACCGCCGCTCTGTCGCTTCTGCGGGCGAGCAGCTCGTTCATCGCCTCTGCGGTGTGCGACGCCTCGTCCACCGCGGGGGCGTAGACGAACCCTCGGCCCGAGCGCTGCCGGGTGGCCAGGCCCTTGCGCTCCAGGCGCGCGAGCGTGGTCATGATCGTGGTGTACGCCAGGGAGCCGCCGAGCTCGGCCTGCACCTCCGCCGGGCCCACGGGCGCCGTCTTCGACCACAACACCGCGAGCACCTCGTCTTCCAGCATGCCCGCCGGACGTCTGTCGCCATGTCCCGTGTCGGTCAACCCGACCTCCCTGAGCACGAATTACTATCACGGTAGTAGTTACTATCAAGCTAGTAGGTCGAGGCTACCCCGCGACAGCGGAACGCACAGGAAGCAGGGCCGATGACATCAAGGCACGCCGAGGTGGAGCAGGTCTGGCCGCGAGACGGGAGAGTCCTGGTGATCGGCCGCATCGTCGGCACGGCTCCCACTCCGCCGGCGCGGACGACCGCGATCCTCACCCTCACCAACCGGGACCGCCCCGATCTCGTGCTGAGCTGCCCGGCGACGGTGGACGGCGGCCGTTTCCAGGCGGCCTTCGCTGTCGAACTGGTCGTCTCGACCATGGCATCCCGCCGGATCGACGGCCGTCAGGTCTGGGACCTCCATCTCCGGCTGCCCGGCGATCCGGAGCCGCTTCGGCTGGGGCGCCACCTGGACGACATCCCCGGCAAGAAGACGGTCATGACCTTCCCAGCGCAGACGGGCGAGGCCCGGACGGGCGCCGTCAGCGTCAAGCCGTACTACACGGTGATGCAGAACCTGTCGCTGATCTCCAGGCCGGTCCAGGCATGAAGCTCCGCTACCTCATCATGAACGCCTACGGGGTCGGCGGCACCATCCGCACCGTGATCAACCAGGCCAACGTCATGGCCGCCGCCGACCACGACGTGGAACTGGTCAGCGTCTTCCAGACCAGGGACCGGCCCAGGTTCTCCCTCGATCCCCGGGTCCGCCTGCGCTCCCTGGCGGACCTGCGGGGCCCGGGCCGGCGGCATCCCGTCCGCGAGTGGCTCCGGCGCCGGCCGAGCCTGCTGGTGCCTCCTTCCGAGGTGCGCTACGCCGCCTTCAACCGGCTGAGCGACCAGAAGATCGTGAGATATCTGCGGTCGCTCGACGGCGGCGTTCTGGTCACCACCCGCCCAGCGCTCAACCTGCTCTCCGCCCGCTACACCCCCCGGAATGTCGTACGGGTTGCCCAGGAACACATGTATCTGCGCTCCCACAAGCCCGAACTCGTCGCCGAGATCGCCCGCTGGTACCCGCGGCTGGACGCCGTGGTCAGCCTCACCGACGCCGACCTGGCCGAGTACGCGGCGCTGCTCGACGGCGCGCGGACCCGACTTGCGACCATCCCCAACGGCCTGACGCCCGCCGAACGGGCTCCCGCCGCGCTCGACGGCGGGATCATCGTGGCCGCGGGGCGGCTCACCCGCCAGAAGGGGTTCGACCTGCTGATCAAGGCGTTCGCCGAGGTCGTCGCCGAACACCCCGACTGGCGACTGCGCATCCACGGCGACGGCAGGGAGCACGGCAGCCTACGGCGTCTGATCCACCGCCTGCATCTCTACAACCACGCCTTCCTGATGGGCGGCACGACCACGCTCGAACAGGAACTGGCCAAGGGGGCGATGTTCGTCCTCAGCTCGCGATACGAGGGCTTCGGCATGGTGCTCATCGAGGCGATGGCCCACGGGCTGCCCGTCGTGAGCTTCGACTGCCCCCACGGGCCCGCGGACATCGTCACCCACGGCCGGGACGGGCTGCTGGTTCCTCCCGAAGACGCCGGCGCGCTCGCCGCCGCCATGAAGGCGCTGATCGGCGACCCGTCGCTACGGCACGCGCTGGGCGACGCGGCCAGGACGTCGGTCATGCGGTACGACATGGACGGGATACGTCTGGCGTGGGAACGGTTGTTCGCCGAGCTGCACCACCCACCGGGCCGGGCGACCGGCACAGGAGCGGCCAGAGCCGGGTAGGCGCCGGCTCAGGAGTCCTCCCGGCGATCCTCTCGGCGGCGTACTGTGATCGCGAGCAGCACCGGGCCGTCACGCCGCGTGCCGCAGCCCGGCTTCCCGTCGTCGCCCAGCGCGCAGGTGCCGCAGCCGCCGCTCGGGCAGGCGGCCGCGATGTCGTCGGACGACAGGCGCCCTTTGCGGACCCAGTACTCGACCATCGCGTCGACCTCGTCGCGGCCGAGGCCCAGCCGCCGGGCGATGTCGTCCAGGCTGACCCCGCCGCGGGCCGCGGTGATCTCTTCGAGCACCCTGCGCAGCGCGCTCAAAGGAACAGGCTCCCCACCTGGAAGACCGCCACCGCGAGCAGCCAGGCCAGCGTGAGCTGCATCCCTACGCCGAGCAGGGTCAGCCGCCCGCCGATCTCCACGCGCTGGGCGGCCACGGTCGTCATGCACGGCGTGTAGGCGAGCAGGAACACCAGGAACGCCAGCACCGCCGGCACCGGGTGGCCGTGCGAGGTCTGCTCGATCGTGGCCCGCAGGGCGCCGCCGAGTCCGCCCGGCTGGTGCCCGTCGGCCGGCTCGCCCATGCTGTACGTCTGGGCCATCGTGGAGACGACGGCCTCCTTCGCCACGAATCCGGTGATCAGGGCGGCCGAGGCATGCCAGTCGCCGAACCCGGACGGGGCGAAGGCGGGGGCGACGGCGTGCGAGGCGGCGCCGAAGACGCTGTGCTCGATCGGAGTGCGGCCGAACGACCCCTGGCCGCCGAACGGGATCGACGACAGCAGCCACACGAGCGTGACCGTGGCCACGATGATCCCGCTCGCCGTCTTCAGGAACGCCTGCAGCTTCACCCACGACTGCGCCCCGATCACCCGTACGGCGGGCAGCCGGTAGGGCGGGAGGTCGAGGACGAGCGGCTCCTCCGCCATGCCGCGGAACAGGGTGCCGCGCAGCAGCAGGCCCATCCCGATGACCAGGGCGATCGACAGCACGTACATCGCGAAGACGACCGTGCCCGCGGCGCTGCCGAAGAACGCGGTCGCCACGAGCACGTACACCGTGAGCCGGGCACTGCAGGTCACGAACGGGATCAGCAGTCCGGTCAGCAGGCGGTGCCGCCGGTCGGACAGGATGCGGGTGCCGGCCAGGGCGGGCACGTTGCAGCCGAAACCGACGATCAACGGCAGGAACGCGCGGCCGGGCAGGCCGATGACCCGCATGAGCCGGTCGACGACGAACGCCGCCCGCGCCAGATAGCCGGAGTCCTCGAGCACGGACAGCAGCACGAACATGATGGCCATCAGCGGGACGAACGAGAGCACCTGCCCGACGCCCGCGATGAGGCCGTTGAGCACCAGGCCGTGGATCGCGCCGCCCGCCCCCAGCGCGTCGAGCAGGCGGCCCGCGCCGGTGGAGACCGGGCCGTCCACGAGTCCCTGGAAACCGGCCATGAGCGGCGCGGCGGCCTTCGTGGTCAGCGCGAACACTGCCCACATGACCGCGAGGAAGATCGGTGGCCCGAACCACCGGGAGGTCAGCACCCGGTCGACGCGGTCCGACCAGGTGGCCCGCCCGGCCCCGCGGCGGGTCACGACCTCCGCGATCACCTCGTGCACCCACGCGTACCGCTGCTCGGCGACCAGCAGCTCCGGGTCGTCCGGGTCGCCGCCGGTCGGCTCGCCGCCGGACAGCGCGGCGCCGGCGGCCCGTGCCGCGGCCGTGGTCTCCTCCGGTACGCCGGGCACGTCCTCCCCGGTGAGCAGCGCGATCGACAGCCAGCGCGCCGGGTAGCGTACGGCGGTCTCGGCGGGCACCTCGGCGGTGATCGACGCCAGCGCGGCCTCCATGTCCTCGCCCAGGACGGGCAGGGCCGGTCTGCGGGGAGCGGCCAGCGCCCGCGCGACGACACGGTCGAACTCGGCCACGCCCTCGCCCCGGCGCGGCACGAGGGGTACGACGGGGGCGCCGATCAGCTCGGACAGCCGCCCGGCGTCGACGTGGATGCCCCGGCTCTCGGCGATGTCGACCATGGTGAGTGCGACGACCAGCGGCACGCCCGTCTCCATGACCTGGGCGAGCAGGTAGAGGTTGCGCGCGAGGTTCGCGGCGTCGACGGTGATGACCACGAGGTCGGGGCGGCCCCCCATGCCCCGGTCGACGAGCAGGTCCCTGGTCAGCGCCTCGTCGGGCGAGCCCGGCACCAGGCTGTAGGTGCCCGGCAGGTCGATGAGGGTGATCTCGCCGTTGGGTGAGCGCCAGGTGCCCTGCGCCACGCTCACCGTCTTGCCGGGCCAGTTGCCGATCCGCTGCCGCGCCCCGGTCAGCATGTTGAACAGCGTGGACTTGCCCACGTTGGGATTGCCGACGAGGGCGACCCGCGGATCGCCGGCGTTGACGCCGCCCGGGACGTCGTCGTCGCAGCAGGGCTTGGTGAGGAGGGCCTTGGCGACCGGTCCCTTGGCGGCGGGTGCCTTGGTGACGGGTGCCTTGGTGACGGGTGCCTTGGTGACGGGTGCCTTGGTGACGGGTGCCTTGGTGACGGGTGCCTTGGTGATCGGCCGCTCACCCATCGGCCGGCTCCACCACCAGCGTCGCCGCCGTCAGGGCGTCGACGGCCACCCGGCCGTCGCCGAGGGCCAGGACGAGGCCGCCGTGCATGCCCCGTCCCAGCACCGAGAGCGACGCGCCCGGCACGAACCCCAGCTCGGCCAGCCGTCTGCGATGCCGCCGGTCGCCGGTCACCCGGCGCAGCCGCATAACGGCGCCTCTCGCGAAGTCACCCGGTCTCATAGGCACCTCCCGACTCAGCGTACCTAAGGTTAGGTTTACCTAAGTCCTGCGGGGCGCGCCAGTGCCGCCGCTGCCTTCGTCCGGGCGGCGCCGGGCCGCTCGTCCTGCGGCGTCACAGCCTGACGGCCGGCGGGACGGACGGCCAGGTCGTCATCGCCTACCAGGCCGAGCCCGGACCGCCCTCGGCCGCCGCCCTCGCCGGGCTCACCGCCCCCGCGCGCGTCACACGGGCCAGCCGCCCCGCTTGCGCGGCGACCTGAGCGGCACGGCGGCCGACAGCGGGGAGGCCGCGCCGGGAGACAGGGCGTCGAGGACGAGCGCGAGGTAGCGCCGCCAGCCGTCGCTGCCGGGATCCATCGTCCACAGCACACCCATCAGCATGACCATGATCCTGGGCAGGTCGTCGGGGACGAGGTCGGCACGGATGAGACCGGCCTGCTGCCCGCGCCGGGCCAGCAGGGTCAGCGACTCGATGAACGGACTGCTGGCCTCCGCGGTGATGGCGCCGGAGTTCCGGGCGGCGGCCAGGGTGTTGAGTTCACGGGCCGCCGTGGACATCGCCGCCTCGAGCACGGCTGTCAGACCGCGCCGGGGATCGTCGTCGCCGAGCGCCCGTTCGATGGCGGGGGCGATGTCCTCGGCGAAGCTCTGGTCGAGGGCCGCCCGGACCAGGCCCGCCTTGTCCGGGAAGTGGCGATAGAGCGTCGCGATGCCGACCCCGGCGCGGCGGGCGATGTCTTCGAGCAGCGCGTCGGGGCCCTGCTCGGCCCAGACCTCCCGGGCCGCGCGCAGAATCCTGCCGGAGTTGCGTGCGGCGTCGGCGCGCAGCCGCCGTGAGGTCTCGGTGGTCACCTCCACAGGATAACCAAGTGATAGGCGACTATCGGTTAGTTCCGACACTCGTCAGGGCTCATCCCAGGTGACAAGCATGTGCTCGGGCCCTCGGGTGGACAACCCCGTCTTCCACGCGACGTCGTCCTCGGGGCCGGCGAAGCGGAGTCCCGGCAGCCGTGTGAGCAGCGTACGCAGGGCGACCTGCAGCTCCATCCGGGCGAGCGGGGCGCCGAGGCAGTGGTGCGCCCCGTGCCCGAACCCCACGTGCGAGGCCTGCTGACGGTCGAACGCGAGTTCGTCGGGGTTCGTGTAGACCGACTCGTCGCGGTTGGCCGAGACCAGGCTCACGACCACCGGCTCTCCGGCGCGCACCGTGACGCCGCCGAGCTCGACGTCCTCCAGCGCGTAGCGGGCGATGGAAGCGCCACCCCCGAGCGGGACGAAGCGCATCAGCTCTTCGACCGCCCTGGGTATCAGGTCGAGGTCCGCGCACAGCGCCGCGAGCTGCTCGGGGTGGGTGAGCAGCACGTAGACGAAGTTCGGGATCTGCGTGGCCGTGGTCTCGTGACCGGCGACCAGCAGCGCCTCGGCCAGCGACAGCATCTCCTCCTCCGACAGCCGCTCCTCGTTGTCGCGGGCCGCGACGAGCGCGCTGAGCAGGTCGTCCTTCGGGGTCTGCCGGCGCTCGGCGATCAGACCGGCCATGTACTCCCGTAGCAGGCCCATGCAGCGCACCACCTGCTCGGGGGTGAACCGCGTGGTGGACAGGAGCGCGTCCGACCAGGTCCGGAAGTCGACCCGGTCCTCGACGGGAACGCCCAGCAACTCGCAGATGACCGTGATCGGCAGCGGCAGCCCGAAGTCCTCGACGAGGTCGGCCGGGGCGCCCTTGGCCAGCATCGCGCCGACGAGATCGTCGGCGATCTCCTGGGTCCGTGGCCGCAGCAGCTCGATCCGCCGTACGGTGAACGCCTTCGACACCAGCCTGCGCAGCCTGCTGTGCTCGGGCGGGTCGAAACTGAGGATGCTGCCGGGGCGGGACTGGTGAGGCCGCATCCGCGGCTCGTCGCGGCCGATCGCCGCGGCCCGGCTGAACCGCGCGTCGCCGAGCACGACCTTGACGTCCTCATAGCGGGTCGCGAGCCACGCGGGTTCACCGTAGGGCAGCCGGACCCGGCACAGCGGTTCCTCCTGCCGCAGCCGGGAGAAAAGGGGATCCACCTCCAGCCGGTCCAGCTGGCCGAAGGGGAAGGTCCGGGGTTCGACAGTGGTCATGATGCCTCCAGAGCGGATCGTCGTTCACCACGAGCCGTCGAGTCGCCACTTGATAGTCAACTATCACATGACTCGTGTAAAGAGATCAACGCAAGCGAGAGCAAAATCTCACTTGAGGCGATATGACCGCAGGAGGAGGCCGAAATTCCCGCCCTATCGGGCGGCGGGGTCGCTGTCGTGGACGGTGGCGATGTCCGCCAGCCCGGAGATGGTCAGGACGGGAGTGAGCAGCGGGTTGGCGATGAGGGTGATGTGGTCGGCGTGGGCGAACAGGACGCTCAGGCCCGCGCTGTCGAGGTATTCGACGGAGGTCAGGTCGAGGACGACGGGCCCCGGGGTGCTCTCGAGAGCGGCTTCGAGGGCATCGGTGTTGCTCATGTCGATCTCACCGGCCGCGGTCAGGAGAGCGGCGCCGTCCGGGCGAACCCCAGGAGTGAGAGTCAGGGGCGTGGTCATCAGGCGATCCTCATCTGCATGTCGACGGTGGTCCCGTACGGGCCGGGGGTGATGGTGACCTGCTGCATCATGGCGCGCATGAGCGCGACGCCGCGGCCGCGGTGGGCGTTGGCCTCGGGCTCGGGGGACTTCCAGCGGCCGGTGTCGGCGACGGTGAGGCGCAGATTGTCGACCGATGCCTCGGCCCGCAGGCGGACGATGTCGCCGGGGGTGTGCCGGTGGCCGTGTTCGATGGCGTTCGCGCACGCCTCACCGGCTGCGACCAGGATGTTCTGGACGATCTGGGTCGGTAGGTCGCACTGGCCGAGCCAGCTCCGCAGCGCCTTACGGACAGGCGCCAGCTGGGACGACTCGGCGGGGAAGGTCATCTCCAGCGGGGCCGGGTGCCGGTAGAGCAGCAGAGCGACGTCGTCGTCGTAGCCGTCCGCGGGCGCCAGGCGGATCATCACCTGGGTGGCGAGGTCGTCGACGGCGACGTTCCTGCCGTCCTGTACGGCCTGGCTGGCCTGGTCGATGCCCGAATACAGCGGACGGCGGCGGCGTTCGACCAGGCCGTCCGTGTACAGCATGAGCGTGGCGCGCGCGGGGATGATCGTCTCGCTCTCCGGACGGGTCGCGCCCGGGCGTACGGCCAGGGGAACGGAACGTCCACCGTCGAGCAGGCCCGTGCTGCCGTCGGGGAGGGCGAGGATTCCCGGCGGATGTCCGGCGCTGGAGTAGGACAGGCGCCCGGTTTCCGGGTCGAGGACGGCGCAGAAGACGGTGGTGCACCTGGCGCCGGGAACGCCGGCCGCGAACTGGTCCAGGGCCATGAGCACGCGGGCCGGGCTGTCGTCCTGCAGCAGCAGCGCGCGGCAGGCGCTGCGCAGCTGTCCCATGACGGCGGCGGCCTGCACCCCGCGCCCGACACAGTCGCCGACCACGATGCCGATGCGTCCGCCGGGCAGTGCGATGGTGTCGTACCAGTCGCCGCCGACCTCCAGGGGCCTGGTGGCGGGCTCGTAGCGTACGGCGAACCCTTCGGGAAGCCGGGCGGGGCCGAGGATGGCTCGCTGCAGCGCGATGGCGGTCTCGCGTTGCTGGTCGATCTGGTGGGCGCGCACCAGCCCCTGGGCGAGACGCCCGGCCAGCAGCGACAGCAGCACCTGGTCCTCGCCGGTGAAAGGCCGGCGGTCGCCCAGGTCGACCCACAGGGCCAGCTGGCCCTCGGGGTGCTCAAGCAGGATGCCGACCCCGTCGCGGTCGGCGACCGGGGTGAGCAGCGGCCGCCGCAGCAGATCGGTGAGCGCCCGGCGGCGATCGCCCGGCAGCCCATGCCAGTCCACCGACTCGCCGGCGGCGGTCAGGGTCGGTTCCTCGCCGTGGTCGAAGACGGCGGCCAGAACCGACTGGGCGCGCCACAGACTCCGCAGTTCCCGCAGGGCGCCGGTCAGCGCGTCGGAGAGGCTCCCGGCCTGGGACAGGCTGGTGCTCAGCGAGGCGAGGGCGCTCTCGCGCTGGATGGCGTAGTGCTCGGCGGTGACGTCGCGGAAGGTGCCGACGACGACATGCCGCCCGGTGTCGGGATCCTGCGCCTGGTTGAAGGTGACGCTGACCCACAGCCGGTGCCCGTCGCTGTGGGTGACCGGGATGGTGTAGCTGCCCTGGCCCGGGCCGAGAAGGCCGCTGAAGGCGTCGGCGACCTGCTGGTGGGCCTCGGGATCGGTGGTGGCGTCCGGCCACCACGGGTGGATCGGCGTGTAGGGCAGGTGCTCGGGGCCGTAGCCGAGGATGTCGGTGAAGGCGCTGTTGATCTCGACGACGGCGCCCTGCTCGTCGCAGACGAAGAACGCCTCCTGCAGCGAGTCCACCAGCGCGCTGCGCCAGCGCGCCTGGTGCTGGCGCAGCCGCGCCATGTCCATGTTCGCCCTCACCCGCGCGAGCAGCTCCGCGGCGGCGAAGGGCTTGACGAGGTAGTCGTCGGCTCCGGCCTGCAGGCCCTCGATGGACGCCTCCTGGCCCGCCCGGGCCGACAGCAGCACCACGGGCACGGCGGCGGTGCGTGGGTCGGACCGCAGCGCCGAGACCAGGGACAGGCCGTCAAGGCGGGGCATCATCACGTCGCTGACCACGAGGTCGGGGGCGTCCGCGCGGACGGCGTCCAGCGCCTCCATCCCGTCGCTCGCGGTGCTGACGACGTAGCCGGCGCCCTTGAGGAGACGGACGAGATACTCGCGCATGTCGGCGTTGTCGTCGGCGACCAGCACACGCGCCGGGGCGGCCGAGCCTCCGGAACGGGCGGCGGAGCCGTCGTGGGACGGCATCCGCATCGTGTCCCGGGTGGGCTCGCCGGTGGCGTCCACGGGCAGCCAGCGCAGCGCCTCTTCGACGTACGGATCCGCAGTGGTGGCGCCGGCGCCGGTGCCGGCCGTCGTGATCGCCTCGGCGGGCAGGTGCGCGGAGCCGTACGGCAGGCGGATGGTGAAGCGGGTGCCCGCGCCCTCGGCGCTGTCGGCGCTGATGGTGCCGCCGTGCAGGCCGACCAGCTCCTGCACGAGGGCCAGCCCGATGCCGCTTCCCTCGTTGGACCTCGATCGCGCGTTCTCGATGCGGTGGAACCGCTCGAACAGCCGCGGCACCTCCTCGGCCGGGACGCCGATGCCCGTGTCGGTGACGGTCACCACCGCGTGGTCGTCCTCCCTGCGCACGGTGACGCCGATCGAGCCCTCGAAGGTGAACTTCAGCGCGTTGCTGAGCAGGTTGAGCATCACCTTCTCCCACATGCCGCGGTCGACGTAGACCGGCTCGTCCATGGGAGGGCAGTCGACCCGGAAGTCCAGACCCGCCTTGTCGATGGCGGAGCGGAAGAGGCTGGCCAGCTCGGCGGTGACCGCGGCCAGGTCGACCGGCTCGTAGCTGGCCTGCATCCGGCCGGCCTCGATGCGGGAGAAGTCCAGCAGGGTGTTGACCAGCTTGCCCAGCCGCAACCCGTTGCGGCGGATGACCTCCAGCTCCTCGCGCACCTGCGCGTCGGCTCCCCGCAGGCGGCCGCGCAGTTCCTCCACCGGCCCCATGATCAGGGTCAGCGGTGTGCGGAACTCGTGACTGATGTTGGAGAAGAAGACGGTCTTCGCGCGGTCGAGCTCGGCCAGCTCCTCCGCCCGCCGCTGCTGGGCCTGGTAGCTGCGGGCGCTCGCGACGCCTGCCGCGACGTGCCCCGCGGCCAGGTCGATGAACCCGCGGTACGCCTCGTCCAGGGGGCGGTACCGGTTGAGCGCGGCCACCAGGAACCCGTACGGCGCACTGCCCTGCTGGAGCAGCGGCACCACCAGCGCGTGCGTGGGCGGCTCCGGCCAGTCTCCGGCCGGGAGGCCGGCGAACGGGGCAGGGTCGAGCGGGGCAGGGTCGAGCGGCACGATCACCGACTCTCCCCGGGCCAGCGCCGTCGCGGGCCACACCGCGTCCGGGGCGTCGGCCGGCAGCGTGAGAGGGGCGGCCGGGTGCCCGGCGGAAATCCCGGTCACCCCTGCCAGGCGTGCCCCGCCGCCGTCCTCGAACAGGTAGGTCAACGTGAACGGAAGGTCGTGCAGGTTGCGGCCGAGCTGCCGGCAGGCGAAAGCCAGCATCTCCTGCTCGGTGCGGACCACGCTGGGATCGGAGCCGAGATCCCGCAGGGTCGCCATGCGCCGCTCGCCGATGACCCGCTCGGTCTCCTCGCTTACGACGCACAACATGCCGACCACGGTGCCGGAGTCGTCCCGGAGGGGGCTGTAGGAGAACGTGTGGTAGCTCTCCTCCGGATAGCCGGCCCGCTCCAGGAACAGCAGCAGCGCCTCGTCCCAGGTCGCCTTCCCCGTGGCCAGGACGGTGTCGATCCGCGGGCCGATGTCGTCCCAGATCTCCGCCCAGACCTCGCTGGCGGGCCGTCCCAGCGCCCACGGGTATTTCCGGCCCAGGGTGTCACGGCGGTAGGCGGCGTTGCAGAAGAAGGTCAGCTCCGGCCCCCACGCCATCCACATGGAGAACCGGGACGACAGCAGGATGCTCACCGCCGTCTGCAGGCTCTGCGGCCACTCCTCCGGCGGCCCGAGCGGGGTCGCCCGCCAGTCCACCAACGCCAGATCCCGGCCGACCTCGTCTTCGGCGGCGAACACCCCGGCTCCGGCCGCTGTCGGCGGCCCCTGCTCAGCGTCCTCACAGCGCGTCACTTGACACCCTTTCGTTCACGCCGAGCCCAGCCCACCCACGCCGGACTCCGTACCGTGCCGTTGCCACCCGGCGGGCCCCGCACAGGTGTGTGGGGGAGGTCGGTGACACGTGCGCAGCAGGATACTCCGGCAGGCAAAACCGGATGAATCGTACGGAGTGCGTGTCCGGGCCTATTCGTGTGACCTTGCGTCGGATGGCGCGAGCACCTCGGTGAAAGACGCCACCGCCTGGAGGTGACCGGCGAGATGGGGTGCGGCCTGCGGGTTCTACGCTGAGGCGGGGGCCGTCCTGGCGGTGTTCCCCCGTGCCGCTGTGACGGATTTCGTCCGTCCGGGCTCACGCGGTGCTGTCGGCCGCGGTTCGTCACCATGCGCCACGAGACCCCGGCGTGTGGAGAGCGGAACAGTGAAAGGATTGCGAGGGTGACGGCAACAACCAGTGACATCGAGAAGGCGGCCGGCGTGCTGCGCGCCGGAGGCCTGGTGGCCTTCCCGACCGAAACCGTCTACGGTCTGGGCGCCAACGCCGAGGACCCCGCCGCCGTCGCGCGCGTCTTCCAGGTCAAGGGGCGCCCGCCCTCCCACCCGCTGATCGTCCACATCGGCGGCGCGGAGCACCTGGGCGACTGGGTCGAGGACGTGCCCGCGGCGGCGCGCCTGTTGGCCGAACGCTTCTGGCCGGGGCCACTCACTCTGGTCCTGCGGCGTGGTCGCCGGGTGTCCCTCGAGGCGACCGGTGGCCTGGAGACGGTGGCCGTTCGCGTGCCCGATCACCCCGTCGCACTCGCGCTTCTGTCGGCCTTCGGCGGAGGTGTCGCGGCCCCGTCCGCCAACCGCTTCGGCTCGGTCAGCCCCACGACGGCGGACCACGTCCGTGCGGAGCTTGGTGATGCCGTCGACTTCGTGCTGGACGGCGGCTCCTGCGAGGTCGGCGTCGAGTCCACCATCGTCGACGCCACGGGCGACACTCCGAGCGTCCTTCGGCCCGGCGGGGTGACGCGCGAGGACCTCGAGGCGGTGCTGGGGCGCCCGCTCGCGGTTCACTCCACGAGCCGCGTCCGGGTGCCGGGCCAGCACCCGTCACACTACGCGCCGCGTGCGCGGGTCGTCCTCGTCGAGCCCGAGAAGGTCGTCGCCGAAGCGGAGCTCGCGCAGGAGCTAGGGCACCAGGTGGGCGTCTTTCTTCCCCCCTCCTTCGCGGGCGCCCAGGTGAAGGCGCACGCCGTGGTGGCGGTCCCCGATTCGATGGCCGCCTACGCGCGCGGGCTGTACGGGTTCCTGCGCGAGCTCGACCAGCGGGGGTGCGACCTCATCGTCGCGTCCTTGCCGGTGGAGGAGGGGCTGGGACTCGCGATCGCCAACCGGCTCCGCCGCGCCGCGGGGCCCCGGCCCTCCGAGTGACCGGCGACTCTCCTCACTGATCACAGTCCCCCACCGCCGGAGCCAAGCCTCCCGACAGCGTTCACAACGGCGTATGGCACAGCCGGAGGGGAGAAGAACCATGACGATCGACCGGACCGTACCCGATACCAGGTTGACGGCGGAGGCCACCGAGTTCGTACGCGAGGTCAGCAGCGACCTGATCTACCACCATTCACGCCGTGTCTACTTCTTCGGCAGCCTGATGGGGCGGAGACGGGACCTGAGCTTCGACCCGGAGTTGCTCTACATCGGCGCCATGTTCCACGACCTGGGGCTCAACGAGGAGTATCGCGGCAGCGGGCGGCGCTTCGAGGTGGACGGCGCCGATGCCGCCCGCCGCTTCCTGCAGGAACGCGGTGTGCCGGAGGACAGCGTCCGCCGGGTGTGGACGGCGATCGCCCTGCACACCACCCCCGGCATCCCCGAGTTCATGGAACCGGAGGTTGCGCTGGTCACGGCGGGTGTGGAGTACGACGTGCTCGGCATCGGCTATCACGATCTCGACGACGCCCAGCGGGCCGAGATCACCGCCCTGCATCCCCGGCCGGGTTTCAAGGAGGCGATCCTGCGGGCGTTCACCGAGGGCGTCGCACCCAAGCCGGGGACCACGTTCGGCAACGTCAAGGCCGACGTTCTCGAGCGGTACGTGCCCGGCTACCGACGGGGGAACTTCGTCGACACGATCCTCGGCTCCCCCTGGCCGGAGTAGGTCACCGTGAGTCGTTGTCGAGGACGATGCGGATGAGCTCCAGACGGGAGCCGATGCCGAGCCTGCCAAGGCATGCCACACGTGTGTGCTGACGGCAGACCGCACGTGTCCCCCGCACGAGCTACCGGCGAATGTCCACCGTGAGGTGACGATCCCGGGCCGCCGGATCCGTAGCGTTACGACGCAGCCACGGCGCTCCGTCCGCTTTCCCGCTACACCGCCGTGCGCATCACCCCGGCGTCGACTCCCTCATCGGAGGACCTCATGCTCCCCAAGATCAAGACATCCGTTGTGGCCGCGCTGTGCTGCACCGTGCTCGGCGCGGGGGTCGCCGGCTGCGACGGCGAACCGCTGGAGAACTGGGATCCCCTCACCCCCGCCACGCGGACAGCCGACGCCGCCCCGATCTCCGGGATCAAGAAGATCGATGTCGCGGGCCGGTCGGTGAACGTGTCCTGTTCGGGAGACCCGGAGAAAGGCAGGCCGGTCATCATCCTGATGCACGGGGGAGGCGATGGGCTGGACAAACTGGCCGCCATCCAGAAGACGCTGAGCAAGCAGAACCGGGTCTGTTCCTACGACCGGCTCGGCGCGGGCGCGAGCGACAAGCCGGACGGCCCGCAGAGCTTCTCCAGCACCGGGAAGATCCTGACCGGGGTGCTCGACCGCGTCGCCGGTGACGGCCCGGTCGTCCTGGCCGGGCACTCGCTGGGCGGACTGATCGCCGCCAGGTACGCCCCCGACCACCAGGACAGGGTCAAGGGGCTGGTTCTGATGGACGCCACCCCACCCACCATGGCGGACGACATCACGAAGGCGATCCCCAAGTCGGCCACCGGCCCGGCGGCCGAGTTGCGCGCACAGAACCTCGCGATGTTCCAGGGCGAGAACCCGGAGAAGCTCGTCATCGCCGACGGCAAGGTCCGTTCCGCCGGGAACATCCCGGTCGAGGTGATCCAGCACGGGAAGCAGTACCTCGCGGCCGTCCCCACGTATGGGCCGCGCCTGGAGCAGGCGTGGGCCGCGGGCCAGCGCGAGTGGCTCGCGCTGTCCAGCGGCAGCAAGCTGAGCACGGCCAGGAACAGCGGCCACTACATCTACGTCGACCAGCCCGATGTCGCCGTCCAGGCCATCGAACGCGTCACCGCTCAGGCCACACGTCACGCTCATGGTGAGTGACCAAGGTCCAGGATCGGTGGCCACTGCGTCTGGGCGAGTTGGTCGGCGAAGTGCTCGCGGTGGTGGCATCAAGCCCCGGCTGTGATCACGGCGGTGTCGCCCAAGAGCCGCGGCGTCAGGGGCAGCACCCTCGAGGAGCTCATGGAGCCGAACTCTAGGGTGGGCCTATGGTCATCGATCCCCACGTCGTCGTCACGTTCTGCCTGGCAGCCCTCGTCGTCTCCATCGTGCCCGGCCCCGACATGCTGTTTATCGCCGCCACCGGCCTGGCATCGGGGCCCCGGGCGGGCGTACTCGCGGCGGTCGGCATGTCCACGGGACTGGCCGTGCACACGACGCTGGCGGCGCTGGGCCTGGGAGCGCTGCTGAGCGCCTTTCCCACGGTCTTCGACGTCATCCGCGTCGCCGGAGCCGCATACCTGGTCTACCTGGCCGTCACGTCGTTCCTCGCCGCCCGCCACGACCAGGACGTCCCCGCGCAGGAGCTCGGGGCGCCGCTGGGACGCGTGTACGGCAAGGCCGTGCTGACGAACCTCGCCAACCCCAAGGTGATCGCCTTCTACCTCGCGTTCTTCCCGCAGTTCGTTGACCCGGCCCGGGGCAGCGTGACCGCGCAGTTCTTCTTCCTCGGCGCGCTGTTCATCGTCGTGGGCCTGTCGGTCGACGCCTCCGCCGGATTGCTGGCCGGCCGCCTGGGCGACCTCGTCCGCGGGCGCCCGGCCGTCCAGAGGTGGCTCCACCGGATCTCCGGCACCGTCTTCGCCGCGCTCGCGGTGCGCCTGGCCACGGACAGCCGATAACCCGCATACACGACATGTCCTCCGGGGGCCGCCCTCAGCTTCCTCGAAAGCCGGCTGACGTCGGCGAGGAGCATTCCCGGGACGAGCGGAAACACCGGCTGCCGAGGTCCGCTGCGAAGCGAATGGCAGCCGGCGTTCACCTGCGCCCGATGTCCTGACCGGCCGCGATTCCGCCGGGAGCGCCGCTCACAGCCGGAAGCTCACCCCGTCGCGCCCGGACGATCGCCGGCTCATCCCGCCGAACCCGTGTAGCTGTACGTCGCGTTGCCGTGAACGGTGATGCGCGACCACGGCTTCAGGCTGGCATAGCATCCGTACTTCGCCACGCAGTACTCCCCAGATGGCGTTGCAGGTGCGACCATGCCGATGTTGTCCCGACCCCGCCTGCTTGGTTGACCTGCAGCTCTCGCATGTAAACAATGCTCTGAGCATCGCTCAGGTAGTCGTAGCGATTCTGCCAGGAGGTCACCCGAGAGCCGTCGCGGCAGTAGACGACGCGGTGATGCCATACGTATATGGTCGACCCGAGCAGGCTCCGCTTGCGGAACCAGACGTCCGCGTACGCACCGCAAATGGCGTGCGTGCTCGCGTCGTCATTCGTGGATGTACTGGACTCGTCGGGTTTCGTGGGGTCCGGGACCTGCGCGGCGATCTCCGGATCGGATTTGAGCACGTCCGCCGCCTGGCCCGGGAGAGTCGCCGCGTCGCCTCGGTGTGCACGGGCGCCGCGGTGCTGGCCGCCGCCGGCCTGCTCGACGGGCGTCGGGCCACCACCCACTGGAAGTACGGGTACGTACTCGCCACCCGTCACCCGGAAATCACCGTCGACGCCGAGCCGATCTTCATCCGCGACGGCAACGTCGCCACGGCCGCCGGGGTCACGAGCGCCCTCGACCTCACCCTCGCCTTCATCGAAGAGGATCACGGGGCCCCGCTCGCCCGGGAGGTGGCCCGCTACCTGGTGGCCTACCTGCAGCGACCCGGCAACCAGGCGCAGATGAGCATGTCCACAGAAAGCCCGCCGCCAAGCGACAGCCTGGTCAAGCGCGTCGTCGACCACATCACGGGCCACCTGGACGGCGACCTGACCACGGCCTCCCTGGCGGCCGACGCAGGCGTGAGCGAGCGGCATCTCACCCGCCTCTTCCTCAGGCACCTGGGCCAGAGCCCGGGCCGCTTCGTACGCCGGGCCCGCACCGAGGCCGCCGCCCATCTCCTCGTCTCCACATCCCTGCCCATTGCCGCCATCGCGTCCCGTTGCGGCTTCGGCACGACTGAAGGCCCCCGTCAGAACTTCCTCGATCGGTACGGCATCCCGCCCTCGCGCTACCGCCAGACCAAGACCATCCGGTAGCCGCGAAGGGCGGTCTACGCCTACCGCCGCGGCCTGGCGACCTGAGACAGGTCTCCGACCCGGACTCGGAGACGAAATCCCCACCCTTGCGCTAGTTGTACGCCATCCTTCGCCCCGTATCGTCCCCATCAGTGATCCCATCTGTGTGAGAAGGGACCGGCATGTCCGACGATGCGGTGCGACGCGTTTTCCGATCAGTCGATTCGTTCGATCCTGAGGAGTTCGGGCGACTGCTGGCCGAGGATGCCACGCTGGTGTTCGGCAATGCCGAGCCGCTTGCGGGACGTGCGGCCATCGTCGCCGGGCTCCGGGACTTCTACTCCACCATCGGCGGCCTGCAGCACCGGGTCGTCCGGAACTGGCGGTTGGATGCCGACATCATCGCCGAGACCGAGGTGACCTACCGGAGGCTCGATGGCAAGGATGCGAGCGCCGTAGCCGTATCGATCTGGCGCACCCGCGACGACGGCCTGATCTCGGACTACCGCATATTCGTCGATCTCGCCCCCGTCTACGCGGTCTAGCACTCGCGTGCTTCCGGACGACCGTGATGGCAAATCGATGGCAAACGCTCAAAAGGCCAGGTCCCGATATCTTGGGAACTGGCCTCTGAACTGGTACTTCGTGGTGGGGCTACCAGGACTTGAACCTGGGACCTCTTCCTTATCAGCCTTGCCTCGGCGTTCAACCCTTCGTGGTCTTCTAGTGACTCTCGGCTTATAATCCCAGGTAGAAGCCATGA
>NZ_BSSF01000023.1:0-86740 GCF_030268985.1 Microbispora sp. NBRC 16548 | reverse complement strand
TTCACCGGCACGACGGCGGTGGCTCCGGCGGCGATGGTCACTTTGTCGGGGATTTCGATCCAGGCGCCGCCGTCGACGGGTGTGGCGTCCGAGGGCCGCATGTCGAAGTAGCCCTTGGCGGTCAGGTAGCCGTCGTTGGCGTCGATCGCGAAGTCGACGGGCGCTGTGGAGCGGTTGATGACCGCGACGTGTTCGGTGACCTGCTGCCCGCCGGCGAGTTCGATGTCGATGACGCTGCGGCCGTCGGGGCCGTTGGCGTCGGCCGGGACGACCGACCAGGTGGTGTCGGCCCCGGCCGGGACGGCGAACGCGACCGCGGCGACCATGGCAACCACGACGACCACGATGGTCACGCCGACACCCTGAAAGACGGCGCGGAGGGCTGCGCGGGCGGCGCGGGGGGTCGTGCGGGCGGCCCGCGGGCGGCTCCTGGTCGGCAACGGTTGCTCCTGTCTCATCGTGGGCGTCCGGGATGCGTGCCAGGCTGGCACAAGATCCCGGACGCCCACATCGGGCGGTGGCGTCCGCCTCGCCTGCGGGGTCAGGACTGGTTGAACAGTGACAGCGTGAGGGTGGAGTGGTATTCCCCGGCGGCGACGTCGGTGGAGGTGCGCAGGGCGAGGTCGGCGTTGACCTGCGAGGTGCCGATCTCGTCGGAGGAGTTGGCGGTGGACACCAGCAGTTCCTGGCCTTCGAGTCCCACCTGGGGGGCTCCGGTGCCGTCGGAGATGACGCTGGAGACCGGCTCACCGGCCGCCACCGCTCCGGTGGAGGAGTCGCTCAGCAGACGCGGCTTCCAGCCCAGGTACTGCGGGCCGATGGTCTTGGCCGGGTCGTCGGCCGCGACGAACTGGCTGGCCTGGCCGACGACCGCCCAGAACTCCCCGGCGGGGATGTCTTCGGGCTGGCGGGTGTCGGACACGGTGACCGTGGGCAGGGTGCCGACGAACTGGCGGGCGGTGGCGTCGGACCCGTTTTCCTGCAGAGCCACGCCGTTGTTGTCGGCCACCGTCATCGCCACCTGGCCGGGGGTGGTGGTGGGCTCGATCTTCACCGACACGTCGATGCCGTTGCCGGTGCCGGGGTCGTCGTCGGCCATGGCGGGGCCGGCCACGCCGGCGCCGGCGAGCGCGAGGCCGAGCACGGACGCGGCCAGCAGCTGGGTGGTCCTGGTGATTTTCATGTCATCGCTCCATTTATGGGGGGCGGGGCCAGCCGGCTGATCAGCCGGACGGCCCCGGTTGTGCTGGGTCGACGAATCAAGCCCTGTCAGACCCCCTAAGGCGGTGACCGCGTCGTGGGGACCGCGGTCACCGCCGGTGCGGCCGGCCGTGGCCGGCCGCGGTGTGAGCGGCTCAGCTGCAGCTGGCCGCGGTGTAGGCGGCGTCGTAGGACGTGGTGACCTGCTTGCCGTCGATCGTGGCGGTGCCCTTCGCGGTCGCCGTGCCGGCGTCGATGTGGGCGGCCCGGGTGTTGAAGGACTGGTAGGCCTGCTTGCCCGGGGCCACGTCGGCCACGGTCTTGGACCCGAACGGGGTGGTCGGCGTGATCGTCGCCGGCACATCGCCGTTGTTGACGGCCGTGACCGCCACGTAGGCCGAGGTGCCGATGCAGCGCGAGGCGGCGGTGACGGTCAGCTTGACCGTGGGCGTGGCCGGGGTGGAGATCGTCAGCGTGAGCGTCTTGGCCTCCTCGGCGTTGCCCGCCTTGTCGGTCGAGCGGTAGGCCAGCGTGTGCTGCCCATCGCCGCTGACCTTGACCGGCTCGGTGTAGGCGGTCCAGTCACCACCGTCGAGCTTGTACTCGGTCTTGGCGACCCCGCTGCCGCCGGTCTCGTCGACCGCCTTCAGCGTGACCGTGACCGGACCGGTGAACGAGCCGCCCTCCGGCTGCGCCGGGTCGGTCGTCGCCGTCGTCACCGGAGCGGTCTTGTCCGCGTTCGCCGCCTTGTTCAGCCGCCACCGCAGGTTGGGGCTCGTGTCCAGCCTCCACTGCTTGAGCGACGATCCCTCCGGCACGCTGCCGCCGCTGTCGAGGGCGAGGCCGCTCGCGCGGTTGAGGATGTTGTAGACGCCTTCGGAGACCACGGACAGCTGGAACTGCTGCTGCTGGCTGCCGGTCCAGGCCGACTGCTTCACGAACGATCCGGACGCCCCGCCGGCGCCGTCGATGACCAGCCCGGTGGCCGGGTTCTCCAGCCGGACGAACCCGTCCCCGGTGTCGACGACTCGCCATGTCTGCGTAACGCCGCCGTTCACGGTCCGGAGCTGCGGCGAGGCGCCCGCGGTGGCCGGCGTTCCGGTGTCGACGGCGAAACTGTTGGCCACGTTCTGGATCACGAACGGCAGGCTGAGGTCTCGGCCCACCCGCAGCGATCCGACCGTCGCCGCATTCGGCACGTCACCCGTGTAGGTGACCGGGGTGCCCTGGAAGTTGTCCTGCGGGTAAGCGGTGATCTGGTATCCGTCGGCGATCCGCATCGAAGCGATCTTGTTCGCCGTGATACCCAGTTTCTGCAGGTCGGCGGTCGTGTAGTCGCCAGGCTTCAGCACGGCGCTGTTGCCCAGGTAGCCGGCCTGCTCGTAGACCGCCGCACCGTCGCTCGGCGCCGGAGTCGGGATCTCGCCGTCGAACGTGAGCTTCAGGACGTAGGCCAGCGACTCGGCCGGCTTCTGCGCCGGGAAGGTGACGCGCAGGGCGTCCGCGGACTGCTGGTAGTTCACGTCGACGTACGACCCCGGCGTCGCGCCCAGCAGCTGCACCTTGTCGAGCTGGTCCAGATTCATCCGCTTGCCGCCCAGGGTGGCGATGTCCAGGGTGGCACCGTCACCAGGCCAGCCCAGGACGGTGGCGTACAGCACGTTGTCCTGCTTGTTCCTGGTGAACCGGATGTCCTTGGCGGTACCGGCCCGCGGCGTGCTGAAGGTCCCGCCGCCCATCTGCGTCGGTCCCTCGCCGAAGACGCCCCAGGCGCGGGTGGAGTAGATCGACTCGCCGTTCTGCTTCAGATAGGCGCCGATGTCGAGCAGGACATCCCGCTGTCCCTGGGGGATCTCACCTTCGGCGGTGGGCGAGACGTTGAGCAGCATGTTGCCGTTCTTGCTCACCCGGTCGATCAGGGAGTGCAGCAGCTGCGTGGAGTTGTAGTAGCGGATGCCGTTGGTGTAGCTCCAGCTGCTGCTGCTGATCGCGTCGTCAGTGAGCCAGTAGGGGGTGGTGATGTCCGCCGGGCCGCCCCGCTCCCAGTCCGCCACCTGGCCGTTGGTGTTGAACCCGGAGTCGAAGTGCTTGAACGTCGTGACGACGTCCTTGCCCCAGTCCTGGGCCTTGTTGTAGTAGTACGCGAGGAAGTTCAGCCGCTGCTGTTCGTCCACCTTGCACGGCGAGGTCGCCTCGTGACACCAGCCGGGGCTGTTCAGCGAGAAGTCCTGCCAGAGGATGTCCGGCTGGGCCTCGTCCACGACCTCCTTGAGCTTGTCGAACCAGAGCTGGTCCTCCTGCTCACGCGGGAGCTGCCCGTAGAGCTTCTGCAGGCTCGGGTCGGTCTGCTTCGGCGCGGGGTAGTAGAAGCCGTTGTAGTTGAATGCGTGGTGCATCGACACCAGCAGCTTCATGTCCTGCTTGCGGATCGCCTCGGAGAACAGTTTCAGGAGGTCCAGCTTGGGACCCTTGTCGACCGAGTTCCACTCGTTGACCTGGCTGTCCCACATCGAGAATCCGTCGTGGTGCTCGGCGACCGGGCCGGAGAACTTCGCCCCCGCGTCTCTGAACAGCTTCGCCCAGTCGTCAGGGTCGAACTTCCCTCCCTCGGACTTCAGCTTCGGGGCGAACTGGACGAAGTTGCCGTTCTTGTCCGTTCCGCCGTCGATGAACTTGTCGTAACCCCACTCGGCGGGGTCCCCGTACGTCTCGATGTGATGGTTGTTCTCACCGGTCCCCGACCGGTACATGTCGCGGCCGTACCACTCGCTGCCGAACGCCGGGGTGCTGAACGCCCCCCAGTGGAAGTAAATGCCGAACTTCGCGTCCTTGAACCACTCCGGTGACGGTGTGTGCTGGTTCACCGAGTTCCAGGTGGCCTCGTATCGCTGCACCGGCTCCGGCGTGGGCGCCGTATCCGCGCCGGCCGGCACGGCGGCGGCCAACGGAACGAGCACGACGGCCGCTACCCCGAG
Organism: Microbispora sp. NBRC 16548; assembly: GCF_030268985.1. Classification (NCBI taxonomy): domain Bacteria; kingdom Bacillati; phylum Actinomycetota; class Actinomycetes; order Streptosporangiales; family Streptosporangiaceae; genus Microbispora; species Microbispora sp. NBRC 16548. Next base: position 82,565 of record NZ_BSSF01000023.1, on the reverse strand, counting down.
AGCCAACAGTCTTGGTGCCGACAGGGTTCTGACGAGCCCCATACCCTTCTCCTAACGGGCTGTAAAGCATGGGGCGCCTAGCAACACCCCAAGATTCATGGGATGTTACGTACATATTTCGGTCAGATCAATACCCTCTAAGTACCTTCACAGGGATAAAACGGACTGGATTCATCCCATGAAGGTCGGCGCGCCCGATGGCGGAGAGACAGCCAGCGCTTGATCGCGTGCTCTGCCCCGGATCGAGAGCCGGAGCCTCTCCCCCGCAACCTCCACGACCTCGGCTGCCGGCACAGAGCCCATTCCGGGAACACAACAAACATCCTATGTTTCTGGTAGGGCCCGCGAGGGAGAGACATCAGAGGCAGGACCGTTGCCAGTCCCCCTCTGGGGGGCTGCACGGATGTCGCGCCCGACGATCCGGCGGCACCCTCCTGGCTGCCGAAACCTTGATCCTCAAGATGGAAGGCTTGAGAGCGCGGCGGCCTAGAGTCACGGGGTATCACGGATGCACAGACGTGACCTCGGGTACCAAATGTTATCGATAACAGCATGGAAGCCTCGCGTATGAGACGTCCACTCGCCACAGGTCGGCCCGCCTCCCCAAGGAAGTACTCCATGCCAGCCCGCGTGCAGTCATCGGATCACTTGACGAGAGTGCGCTTCAGGGCTGCCATGTCCACACCGCTCGGGTGAGCACGCGACTCGGCACGCCTGCTGCACCGCGGCCTCGGCATAACCCCGCAAACGGCGGACTCTCGGGCTCCGGCCATTTCTTCAGCGAATACCGCGGATTGGCAAGAGCTTTCACGCGTCCGTTACGGGACTGCCTTCGCCGCCCGGTTTCATGCCTATTCCGCCATATTCCAGCCTCACTCTGACAGCTGCCTGATCATTCGATGCGAAATGGCGTGCGGAAACCAAGCCTCAGCCGGCGTGCGGCCCCGGCTCGGTGTCGCGGGGGTGAGGCGTACGTCCCCGATCACGAACGTACGCCTCGGACTCCTGGCCGCCGCCCCTCGCCACGGCGAAGAGAGGCAGCGGTCGCGTCAGGGCAAGGGGGCGATCTCGAACCGGTCGAAGACCATCCACCGGTTGCTGGAGGACGCGTTCTTGCCGACCACCCTGAACTCGAGGTTGTGCTGTCCGGCGGTCAACTGGAGATGACCGAGGGTGGTGCGATAGTAGGCGGCGGCGCCGTACTCGTCCTGGGGCGGGCCGAAGACCCTGCCGTCGACGTAGAGCTGGAAGAAGCCGCGGTTGGCCTCCCTCTTGAGGTTGGCGCTCAACGCGTACACGCCCGTGGTGGGAACGTTGATCGTGTAGGTGACGGACTGGCCCACGGCCGTCGATTCCAGGGCGCTCGCCTGGCCGCCGCTGGCGCCGGACTCGGAATAGTTACGGCGTACGACGCCCGCGGTCGAGGTGACGGGCAGCGACTCGGCCTCGTAGACCGTCGCGGCGCTGCCACCGATGACCGGGCTGACGTCGAAGCGCAGCGAAGCGCTCGCGGGAAGCGCGGGCAGGGTCACCGTCGTGCTGTTGCCGGAGACGGTGTAGTCCTGCTCCAGCACCTTGGCCGGATTGGTCAGCACGCCGAGGTCGTCGAAGCGGGTGACGCTGAGGTGGACTTTGCCGTTGCGTTGCAGGACGGAGGGGATATTGCGCAGGTTGAGCGTGACGGTGTGGGTGCCCGTGTTCTGGTTGCCGATGAGGCCGACGGAGCGGCGCTGGGCGGAGTCGACGGCGGTCAGGGCGTCCACGGTTGTGGGAGCGGACGACGTGGTCCGGACGAGCCTGCCGGTCATGTCCTTGTAGGTGTTGTAGTTCCACCACAGGCCCTTGGGCAGCGTGCCGGTGGCCTTGTCGGCGGTGTTGCCGAGCGTCGACCTGAAGTTGGCGTCGCTGCCGATGTAGTCCCAGTCGGAGTCGAGCGCGTCGACCAGACCGTTGGGGACGCTCCGCTCGAACTGGGCGAGGAAGCGGACGTTGACCCCGGGATCCCAGGCGTCGGAGTTGCCGTACCCGGAACCCTGGTACTCGGTGATCGTGATGGGCATCGGAGTGATGCCGTTGTCGATCATCCACTGCCTGATCTGCGCGGTGTGGCCGGGCACGTCGGGCGCGGCGGCCGTGAGCTCGTGCCAGCTGAGCACGTCGGGCAGGCAGTTGTTCTGCTTGCAGAAGGTGAGGAACTGCGTGAGCCGCGAGAAGTTGTAGGAGCTGAGCTCGGGCCCCTCGATCTTCACTCCGGGGTCCCGGGCCTTGAGGGTGTCGTACGCGACGTCGTGCGCGGTGAGGTACTTGGTGAAGGGCCGCGCGGTGGAGCTCCACTGCGCCTCCGGCTCGTTCCAGGTGATCCAGGAGTCCACCCGGTAGCCGTTGGTCCGGGCCTCGTCGTACACCCGGTTGACGATGGTCCGCCAACGGTCCCAGTCTCCGCCGTCGCCGGGCCAGTAGCCGTTGTCGGGACTGGAGGGGTTCGAGGAGGCGTAGTACAGACCGACCCGTAGCTTGGCTCCGGTCGCCGCGACCCTGTTGTAGGTGGCCCGGTCGAACAGACTGGGCAGGTTCGGGTGGTGATCGGCGCCGCGGATGGCCACGACCTTGACGCCGTCGATGAGGTACTGCGCGGGCGAAGCGGGTTCGATGCCGTGCAGGAATCCGCTCGCGACCTGGTTGGACGGACCGGCGTCCGCCCCGTAGTCGACGGTCAGCGTGATCGCGTCCGCGTGCGCCGGCAGCACGCCCGTCAAGGGCGCCAGCAGCACAGCGGCCGCCGCCGCCGTCAGGATTCTGGGGATTCTCATGGGGGGTGAGTTCTCCTTCGTGGTGTCCTGTGCCTGATGGCACGCCCGGCATCCGCCGCCGCTGCGGCGGATGACATGAGGCCGGCTCCGCGTCAGGCGGGCCGGTAGGTCTCCAGGCGACCGCACATGCCGAACGCGCGGTCGTCTGGAGTGGGAGCGTCGAGTTTCCGGACTTCCGCCTCCCGCAGGTGGCCGCCGTCGCCCGCCATGAGCGCGTCGATCTGCCGGGATGTGGCCGCGAGGGCCGCGGTGGGGCCGGCGGCGACGATGTCGCGCCAGGCCGCGGCCTGTGGCCGGACCAGTTCGACGGCCTGCCGGTAAAGTTCGAGCAGCGGCCCGGGATCGCCTCTCGTCAGGTGGTCGCGCAGGATCTGGAAACCTTCCACGGCCAGGTCCCGCCGCCGCCTCGCCGAGCCTTCCGGGTCGCCGGGATCGAGGCTCGCGGCGATGCGGTAGGCGTCGGCGTCTCCCAGCACCTCGGGGGGAAACGTGAGGACGGCGTCGCCCGCTTCGGGCAGCCCGGCGTTCTGCATCACCACGAGCACACGCAGCCCGCCGTGATTGACCGCCCGGTGCACCGTGCCGGGGGTGAACCACGCGACGGTGCCGGGCCGGAGCGGCACGCGGGTGTGCCCGGCAGGCGTGAGAGTCTCGAGTTCTCCCCGTCCCTCGACGACGACATAGCCTTCCGTACAGGCGGTGTGAAGATGGGGGGACCCGCCGTGGCAGCCGTCGGCGGCCTCCCAGGTGTACACCTCCAGCCCCGACACACCGGTGCCACCGGGAAAGATCACCATGGGTGCTCCCCCAGGTACTCGTTGACGGCGTCGCGTTCCCACAGCCCGTCGGCGACGACGATCCGGTAGCGGCGCCGCAGGGTCTCCCCCGCCGGCAGGATCAGCTCCTCGTGGAAGGCGAAGGAGGGAGCCACTGCGGGGAACGGCTCGCTGCGCACAAACCAATGGTCGGGTTTGCCGGCGTTCGCGGGGTCCTGGTCGAAGATGAGGGTGGAGGCGGCGTCGACCTCGTCGTGGGGGGACCGGTACGCCAGCCATGACGTCGCGCGGCCCATCGCCTCCTCTCCTGCGAGGTCTTCGTCGGTCAGCACCGTGCCGTGGGTCATGTCACGGGGGCCGCGCCAGAAGAGCCCGGTGTAGCCGGCGTTGGGCCGGCCCGCCGTGGTGGGGCTGCCGATGTCGAGGTCGCGACCTCGTACGTTCGTCAGGGCCGTGCCGAATTCCAGCACCCAGGTTCGCGTGTCGGGGTCCACATCGTGGACCCGTACGGTGCGCAGTTCGGCGATCCACTCCTCCCCGTGGGTCGTCACCCACGTCACGCGCTCGGCGAACCGCAGCTCTCGCCCGTCGCATTCCAGCACGTCGAAGCGTTCGTGCCGGAGGCGACCCACGTTGTCGAGCTGGACGTAGCCGTGACCGGGCGCGCTCGCGTCGAAGGTCGGACCGCCCCAGAAGTTCTCTCCGGACACGTGCGACAGCGTCATGGCCAGCCCTTTGTGCCACCGGTGGTCGTGCGGCCGGTGTGCCGTGACGACCTGCCCGCCGAGGGTGCGCAGCGGGTGCAGGTACGGAGCCGGGCATTCGGAGGCGGCGGCGGCGGATCGGAAGGTGTAGCGCAGGAGTTCCACGCCGTACCCGGTGAGGGAGAAGGAGGAATCGTCAGAGCCGGTAAGCGTCAGGGGGGACACGATCACTCGCTTTCGCTGGGAGCCGGCGCGGCCCAGCCACCGGTGTCGCCGTGCAGACGGTGATAGAAGGGGTCGTCGGCGGTCAGGTCGGTGCGCGTGACAGTGGTCCGGGTGAACGCCGACCGGTAGATCGCGGTCACCAACTCCAGCGTGCGCCGCGCGTCCTGGCCGCTGACCTGTGGCCTCTCGCCCCGGTCATAGGCGTCGAGCAGAGCGGTCAGCTGAGCGGCGTGGGAGCTCGGTTCGTCGCCGCGGGGAGCCGTCCAGCCGGTGAGCCGGGCAGGGTTGTTCACATGCGGGGCGGGCGTATAGGTCCAGTCGCCGTTTCCGTAGCCGTACAGATGCCTGACCTCGACAGTGGCCTCGGTGAGGTCGATGCGGATGTAGCTCTCCTCACGCGGCGACAGGACGCTGTTGACGACGGTCGCCAGGGCGCCGCTGTCGAACCGGACAGCCGCCACCGAGACGTCCTCGGTCTGTACGTCCCGATCCAGGCGGGCGGCCATCGCGGTGACCTCGCTCCAGTCGCCGAGAAGCGCCAGCATGAGGTCCATCTGGTGGATGCCGTGGCCCATGGTCGGGCCTCCGCCCTCGCTCTCCCAGCTCCCGCGCCACGGCACGTCGAAGTAGGCGTGCGGGCGATACCAGGTGGTGGCGCAATGGGCGACCAGCGGGCGGCCGAGCTCGCCCGAGGCGATCAGTACGGCCGCGTGCCGGCCCGCCGCGCCGAAGCGGTGCTGGAACACCACGCTGGCGTAGGCGCCGCTACTCTGTTCGGCCTCGGTGATCAGGTCGTATTCGGCCAGCGAGAGGCACGGCGGTTTCTCCATCCACACCCACGCGCCCGCCAGCAGGCATCGCCGGGCCTGCTGGGCGTGGAGGCCCGGTGGAGTGCACAGGTGGACCAGATCCGGCTGGGCGTCTTCCAGCAACGCGCCGAGGTCGGTGTAGGCGCCGGGGATGTCGTGGGCGTCGCAGAACGACTTGACACGCTCGGGGTCGACGTCACAGGCGGCGACGATTTGCACGCGGTCTCCCTGGGCGGCCAGGGCCGGCACATGGGCGCCCTCCGCGATGCCGCCGGTGCCCACGATGGCGACCCGTACAGGTCTTCTGTTCGTCATGCGGATGACTCCTCAGCGGCGGTTCCGCGCGGCGACCGAGGTGGGGTCCACGAACCGCAGCGCGATCAGAAGCAGGACAAGAGTGGTGAGCATGTAGATCACGGCCATCGCGTCGATCTGCTGGGAGGGCAGCTGGCCTGCCTGCAAGGACGCGCCGAACAACGCGACGACGATGGTCTGGCTGTGGGGTCCGGCGACCAGGAAGGTGAGCTCGAACTGGCCGACCACACGGACGAGGGTCAGCACCCCGGCGGCCAGCAGCCCGGGAACCATCAGGGGGGCCAGGATCCGGACGAACACCTGGCGGGTGCCCGCTCCGAACACGCGGGCAGCCTGTTCGACCCGGGGGTCGATCTGGTCGACGAACGGGATGAGGACCAGGACGGCGAACGGGAGCGACGGCACCAGGTTGACCAGGACCAGTCCGGGGACGGTGTCGTTGAGCCGCAACTGGTATACCAGTGTCGCCAGCGGCACCGCGTAGCTCATGGTCGGGATCACCTGCGGCACCAGGAACAGCAGCATGACCAGGCGTTTGCCGGGAAAGCTCAGTCTCGACAGGGCGAACGCCGTCGGGACGGCCACCAGTAGTGACAGCGCGACCACGGCGAGCGCGACGAGCAACGTCGTCGTCAGCAGGCTCGGCAGGTCGAAATAGGACCACGCGCCGGAATACCACTTGATGGTGAGCCGTCCCGGCAGCCAGCCCGAGCTCAGTTGCTGGGTGAGCGACGCCAGGACGACCACCAGCACGGCGATCAGCAGCCCGCCGATGAATGCCCACAGGCCCGCCCAGGTTACCGCTCCGGTGAGCGTGATCCGGCGTCGTAAGGCGGTGTCGGCCGTCATCCCTTCCCTCCCGTCGTCGAGCCGTGGTAGAGCCTGCTCCGCAACGCGAGCACGAGGCCGAGCACCGCCAGCTGGACGACTGCCATGATCACGGCGGTGGCCGACGCGGTGGCGTACCGGGCGTTCGCGTACTCGGTGTAGGCGATCTTGGACAGCACCCTGGTGGGTCCGGCGTCGTTGCCGACCAGGGTCGCGGACGGGAACACTCCGAAGGCCAGCACGAACGACAGACAGAACGTGATGGTCAGGCCGGGCAGCAGCAGTGGCAGCGCGATGAGCCGGAACCGGGCCCGCGGACCGGCGCCGAGTACGGCGGCGGCTTGTTCCAGGCTCGGGTCGACACCCGAGGCGTAACCCAGCATGAGCAGGAACGCGAAGGGGAACCCGCTGATCACCAGCGACAGCAGCACGCCGGTGAAGTTGCCGGTCAGCGCGAGGGGTTCGCCGACCAGGCCGACCGCCAGCAGCGCCTTGTTGACCCAGCCGGCCGGCCCGAGGACGTTGTTCATCGCCGAGGCGACGAACACGGTTCCAAGGGTCATGGGGATCAGCACCGTGGCCGTGATGATTCGCTTGCCGCGTATCGGGCCGCGCATCCGGTAGGCGATGGGCAGCGCCGCGCCCACGTTGACCAGTGACGCGGCGAGCGCGAGCTTGAGAGTGACGAGGATCGACTCCCGGCTGCCGTTGTTGCTGACGAACCGGTCGGCGAAGAAGTCCTCATACGCCGAGAGAGGGCCGCCTTCGCCCTGGAACGACAGACCGACGCCGTAGAAGAGGGGGTAGACGAAGAACACCAGCATGAACAACACGCCGGGAACGACCAGCCACAGCACCGGCGAAATCCCGGGCCCGCCGACCCGAGCCCGCCGGCCGCTGCCGCCTGCCCGCTCAGGTGCGACGGCGGCGCTCACGGCTGAGCCACGCTTTCCACCAGCGCCGGATCCTCACTGGTCAGCTGATCTGGCTGTGGGAAGACACGGATTCTCTCCGGCAGGATGTGAGCGCTAACATGATCGCCGGGCGAAAGCGGCTCCAGTGAGGCGGCGTGCAGCATCGTGCCGTCCGGGGCACGGCCTTCCACCACGAAGCTCCGCCCCTGGTACTCGCACACCCGCACTGTCAGCGAGATCGGCCTGCCGATCTCCGGACCACCGATCACCAGGTCATCCGGCCGCATCATCGCCACCGCCTCACCCTCGGCCGGCAGGGCGCGATCGCCGTGGCACATCCGGCCGAGACCGTCGATCTCGACGTCTCCGCCGATCAGGCGGCCCCGCAGAGCGTTGCGGTAGCCGACGAAGGCGGCGACGAAGGCGTTGGCCGGGCGCTCGTACACCTCGGACGGTCTGCCGATCTGCTGCACCACGCCCGCCCGCATGACCACGAGCCGGTCGGCGAGCGAGAGGGCCTCGGCCTGGTCATGGGTCACGTACACCGTCGTGAGGCTGAGCTCCTGGTGCAGCAGCCGGATCTCGGTGCGCATGTCCAGGCGCAGCTTGGCGTCCAGGTTGGACAACGGCTCGTCCATGAGCACGAGTCGCGGTTCGACCACGATGGCGCGGGCGATCGCGACGCGCTGCTGCTGGCCGCCGGACAACTGCCCGGGATGCTTGCCGGCCTGCTCCGTCAGCCGCACCAACTCCAGCGCCTTGAGGACGCGCCTGGCGCGCTCGGCCTTGCCGACTTTGCGCATCCTCAACCCGAACGCGACGTTCTCGGCGACGGTGAGATGGGGGAACAAGGCATAGTTCTGGAAGACCATGCCGAAGTTACGCTTCTCCGGGGGCAGGGTGTCCACGCGCTGCTCGTCGATCCAGATCGAGCCACTGGTCGGCGCGAGCAGACCGGCCAGCAGGTTGAGCGCGGTGGACTTGCCGCATCCGGATGGACCGAGGAGGGCGATGAACTCGCCGCCCTCGATAGCGAGATCCAGTCCGTCGAGAGCGGTGAACCCGTTGCCGAACCTGCGGCCGAGCCCGCGGATCCGCAACTCGCGGAAGGCGGCGTTGCGGCTCACTTCTGGGATCCGATCTTCTGGTTCCACGCCGCGAACATGGCCTGCACCTGAGCGCCCGCCAGTGGCGCGATCGGCGTGCCCTCGTCCTGCAGCTTCTTGACCAGTTCGGGGCGGCCGAACTTCTGGAATGTGGCCGCGATGCCGGGCGGCGCCAAGGACGGGTCGACTCCCTTCACCGGGAAGCCGCTGCCGTGCAGAGCATAGGTGAGGGCCTGCTGGTCGGGCTTGAGCATCCACTTGGCCAGGTCGAGGACCACCGCCAACCTGTCTGCCTCGATGCCGCGCGGGACCGTGACGAACCGGCCCTCGATGACGAGCTTGGGCTCGTCGAAGGCGACGACCTGGATGTCCTTGCCGAGAGTCCCGTTGGCGTGCTGCTGCTGGTCCCAGCCGCCCGAGGTGACCGTCATGTCGATGGCGCCCGTCGTGAGGGCGTCGAAGGCCTCGACGGTCTTGGCGAAGTACTTGCCGGTGTACTTGTTGAGCTCGGCCAGGTAAGTCCAGGTCTTGCTCCAGGTGGCCGGGTCACCGGGATCGGTGTCCCCGAGCATGTGCGGCAGCGCGTCGATGAACTGGTTGGCCGGTCCCGAACCACCGGTGGGCGTGGGGTAGCTGAACCGGCCCGGGTGCTTCTTGGCCCAGGCGAGCAGTGCCTCGGCAGTGGTGGGCGGGGTGCCGACCCTGGACGCGGAGTAGGTGAGCAGCGGCCCGTTGGGGTCCGCGGAGTCGAGGATGCCGTACCCGCCGCCCGCGTTCTGCAGCACGGAGCCGGACGCGGTGAGCTGGGATGTCAGATCCGGGAACGCGGACTGATAGTTCGGCAGGAGCCGCAGCAGGGTGTTCCGGGCGCGCATGTTGGACAGTCCCTCGATGCCCGTGAGCACGATGTCGATCGAGACGCGGCCCGCGGCCTGCTGGGCGGCGAGCTTGCCCGCGACGTCGGCGGGAGAGCCTGTTTCGTAGGTGATGCCGGAGACGAGCTTGGGATGCGCGGCCTTGTAGTTCTCGATCACCTGCTTCATGTGCGCCAGGTCGCCAGACACGTCGAGGATGTTGAGCGTGACCGGGGACGTGGGCAGCGCGGGGGCCTGGGCAGGCGCTTCGGGCAGCGCGTGGGGGGCCGGCGCCGAGCACGCGGAGGCCAGCAGTGTGCCGGCGAGCAGCAAGGCGCCGGCGGCGACTGATCTGATCTTCATCGGGGGGTGGACCTTCCTCGAGCACCTGGCTCCGGCACTGCAAATATGGGAAAACGCATTCCGCACCATAAGCTTGCTCTGGAAGTGAGTCAATAAGCACCACTTGATCGATCGGCCATCGTTCGTTCCGCAGCCGGCCGCCCCGTGAGCGCCCGATCGGGCAGTTCCGGCCCCGCCGCTCAGCGTCTTCTACCAGCGGCTTTCAACGATGAGACGGGTTCAGGGCACCGTCGCACGGGAGGCCGAAAGCACGGGTGGGGCCGCCCAAGCGTTCGCCCGCGGTCGAGTATCGTCACATCGACCGAGCGGTCGCCAGGCACGGGAGGAACCAGCAGATGCCCCATCCGCCCCGATCCACCGTCACTTTGCGTGATGTCGCAGCGGCGGCGGGTGTCTCGGTCGCGACGGCCTCCCGGGTGCTCGGAGGCAGCTCCCGTACGGTCGCGCCCGAGTACGCGGAACGTGTGCTCGCCGCAGCGTCCGCGCTGCGTTACACCGTGGACGCGTCGGCACGGGCGATGCGCCGGGCGAGCGATGCGATCACGCTCGTCGCCGACGATCTCACCACACCCTCGATGGGCATGGTCGTGGCGGCGATGGAACGACAGGCCCGCAAATCAGGCGCTTTCGTCACTGTTTCCTCGACTCGCGGGACACCAGACAAGCAACTGCAAACCGTTCGGCTGCTGCGCGGCCTGCGGCCGCGTGCGCTTGTCCTGACGTCCGGCCGGTTGCAGTCCAACGCCCTCGAAGAACAGCTTTTCCGGGAATTGCAGGCCTACGAGCGGGAGGGCGGGCGAGTCGTCATCGTGGGCGTGGCGGACGAGGCGTTCGATTCGATCGATCTCGACAACCACGGAGCCGGATACTCGGTCGGGAACTACATCGCGAATTCCGGCCACAGGAAAGTCGTCATTTTCGGCGGCAGCCACGGAAGCGCCAACTTCTCCGCCCGCGTCTCGGGGTTCATCGACGGGCTCACCAGCGCCGAAGCAGAAAAGCCCCTCATTCAGGTGGTGAGCTGCGAAGGTAACCGTCAGGGCGGCTTCGATGCGGCCCGTGCGCTGGTTGAGCGGGGTCTTGAGGGCACAGACGCTGTTCTCGCCATAAACGACATGGTCGCCATCGGCGCGATGTCGGCATTCCGGGCCGCCGGCGTCAAAGTACCCGACGACGTGTCCGTGACCGGAATCGACGACATCCAACTCGCGGTCGACGTGACGCCTCAATTGACGACCGTTGCCCTCCCGCTCGCCGATGTCGGCACCATGTCGATTCGTTTGGCCCTGGCCACTCGTACCCAGCCTACGAATTTCACGGCTCGGGGTAATCTGGTCATTCGCGATAGCACCATGCCCCGGAGCAGGTGAGCTCGCCGAAGGGGTTGCGCGACGCCTGAACCCGAGGGACCTGGCGAAAAGTGTTGACAGACCCCGCACCAGGATCCACCCGAGGTCCTTTCCACGCGCCTGATCCGGGCCGCCCCCGCCCGCCTGTCCGTCGCCTGCCCGCATCAGCCGTACGCGGCTCGCGCGCAGAGGCACCGCGGTTGACGGCAGGGCCTCGCGCGGACAGACTTTGGAATGCGATTTCCCATGTTTGATGTAGCTCGCTGTACGGATGTGCTTTACCAAAGGTGTGCAATGGATGACCGCTCGAAGACGCCCGCGTCTTCACGCCTCACAGCCACAGCGAGGCAACGCCCCTCTTCGGTGACATTGCAGGATGTCGCCAGGGAGGCCGGCGTCTCCGCCGCCACGGCCTCTCGTGCCCTCAACGGCAGCACTCGCAACGTCCAGTCGGAGAACGTCTCCCGTGTCCTCGCCGCGGCAGCCAGGCTTGGTTACGTGCCACATGTGTCGGCGCAGGCTACTGCGAAGGGGTCGATACCAACCGTCGCGTTGGTGGTGAGCGACGTGGCCGACCCCTATTTCGCCTCCATAGCCGCCGGTATCACCGACGCCGCCGAGGCCAACGGTCTCGTCGTGACCATGACCGTTGCCGACCGCTCACCCGACCGCGAAGTCCAGCTCGTCAGGACGCTCCGCGGACAACGTCCGCAGATCATCATCATCGCCGGCAGCCGTATCGACGACACCGACACACGTGACGCGCTCATCGACGAGCTCAGGCAGTACCGCGCGGCAGGTGGCCGCGTCGTGTTGATCAGCCAACCTGAGCTGCCTTTCCCCACCGTCGCCATCGACAACGTCGACGGCGCCAGGCTGCTGGCGCGTGAGCTGGCCGGCGCCGGATATCGGAGGCTCTCCATCATCCACGCGCCGCACCGGATAAGGACGTCGTACGACCGGTATACGGGCTTCGTCACCGGCCTGGAAGAGTCAGGAATCACCATGGACGAGAACTTCGCCATGGAGACGGAGTTCACCCGGAGCGGCGGCTATGAAGCGGCCCGTGAACTCGTCGAACGCGGCCTGCGTCAACTCGAATTGATCTTCGCGGTCAACGACGTGATGGCGCTCGGCGTGATGAGCGCTCTGCGGGACGCGGGTCTGGTGCCCGGTCGTGACGTTGCGGTCGCCGGTTTCGACGACATAAGTTCGGCAGTGGATGTCGTGCCGGCGCTCACCACCGTAGCGGTCCCCCTAAGGGAGGCCGGGCTCGAGGCCATGCGACTCGCACTCGCCGATGACGACAGCATCCCCACAGTATGGATTCCGACGGCCGTACGCCTTCGGGAGAGCACGCCGCGTATGTCTGGCGCTTGATGCTCCAGAGCGCCACTGAAGGTCTTGAACTCTTACGGCATCGGCCCCGGGTGTGGTCCGTCGCTCGGGCGGCGGCTGTGGGCAGGCCGGATTCACTCAGCTCTCTCAGCGCGTTGGAGGCGGCAGGGTTCATGCCGGCGAGACTGATCGACGATCCGTCGCCGGCCATGGTGACACCGTCACACTCGTACGGGTGGCATCACGCTATCGGCTAGCCAGGACTCGATCGGCGTACCCGCACCACTCGACGGCGGCCCGACCTGCTCGGTCGCGCGGCTGACCTGTGATGCTCGAGTGGCCGCCGCTTTCCTGCGCTGACCGGGCGCTGCCGGAGGAGGTCAGCCGCGACGCATGCCGGGCGTGCTCTCCCGCAGGACGACCTCGCCACGGACGAGCCGCCGGCGGGGGCGGTCCGCCGGTTCTCGCAGGACCATCTCCAGCGCGGCTTCGCCGATCTCGACCAGAGGCAGGCGCACCGTGGTGAGGGCGGGAGTGACGTCCCGCAGGGTGGTGATGTCGTCGAATCCGGCGACCGCGACCGTGCGCTCGAGCCCGCGCGACCGCAGCGCGGCGAGGGCGCCGACCGCCATGACGTCGTTGACCGCGAACACGCACTCGACCTCGCCGCGGCGCGCGAGCAGTTCGAGCATGGCGTCGTGCCCACCGTCACGGTCGAACTCTCCGTGCACGATCGCCTCAGGCGGCACGACGACGTCCGAGGCCGCCACGCCTTCGGTGAAGCCGGCGAGCCGGTCGGCGGCCGTGAGCAGGTCGCGCGGGCCGGCGAGCACGCCGAACGAACGGTAGCCGAGACCCGCCAGGCGGACGCCGAGATCGCGGGCACCCGCGCGGTTCGCGACGACCACGGTGTCGACGGGCAGCCGTCGCTGGCCGATGAGCGCGACCCGGCCGCCCGACCGTTCGAAGGCGTCGAGTTCGGCGCCGAGCCGGTCGAGCGCGTCGCGGTCGTCGGTACGGGAGCCGGCGATGACGATGGCCGCCGCGCGCAGGCCGCGCATCGCGGCGGCGTATTCGACCTCCTTGTCCGGCCGTCTCCCGGTGCCGGCGATGCTGACCATCAGACCGTTGGCCTCGGCCACCTTCATAGCCCCGGCGGCTATCGAGGAGAAGTAGGGGTCCTCGATGTCCTGCACGACGAGCCCGATCAGGTTGGTGCGGCCCCGCGCGACGGCCTGGGCCTGAGCGTTGGCCGTGTAGTTGAGCGTCCGCGCCGCCCGTTCGACCCGCTCGCGGATCTCCGGACGGACGGTGCGTGCGCTGCCGTTGATGGCGCGCGACGCGGTGGCCAGCGACACCCCGGCCTCCCTCGCCACGTCCTCCAGCGTGACCGCGCCGCGCTTCGCACTCATGGTCCTCATTGTGGCCTTCTCGTGGTCATGTTCCGAACGGCGTACCGGTTGACGTTCCGACCGCCCCGGCCGTACGGTCCAGCGTAGTGGAAAGCGCTTTCCGTTCTATGGGAAAGCGCTTTCCAGTCCGAGCTCTCACACACGAGGAGAAACGGATGGACACCCTCGGCGTGGTCATGAACGGCGTGACCGGGCGCATGGGCTACCGCCAGCACCTGGTCCGTTCGGTCCTGGCGATCAACGAGCAGGGCGGGGTCGCCTTATCGGACGGCGGCCGGGTGCTGCTGCGGCCGGTGCTGGTGGGGCGGAGCGCGGCCAAGCTGGAGGCGATCGCAACGCGGCACGGCATAGCCGACTGGACGACCGACCTCGGGGCAGCCCTCGCCGACGACCGCAACGCCGTCTACTTCGACGCGCAGACCACGAACGCCAGGGTCAGGGCCGTCATGCGGGCCATCGAGGCGGGCAAACACGTCTACGTCGAGAAGCCGACGGCGGAGAACCTCGCCGACGCGCTTGCCCTCGCGCGGGCGGCCCGCGAGGCGGGTGTGAAGAACGGCGTCGTCGCCGACAAGCTGTTCCTGCCTGGGCTGCTGAAGCTGCGACGTCTGATCGACGGCGGCTTCTTCGGCCGGATCCTCTCGGTGCGCGGCGAATTCGGTTACTGGGTGTTCGAGGGCGACTGGCAGCCGGCCCAGCGGCCCTCCTGGAACTACCGGGCCGAGGACGGCGGCGGCATCGTGCTCGACATGTTCCCGCACTGGGCGTACGTGCTGGAGAACCTGTTCGGCCGCGTCGAGGCGGTGACCGCGCGGGCGGTTACGCACATCCATGAGCGGGTAGACGAACACGGCCGGGCGTACAAGGTGACCGCCGACGACGCCGCCTATGCGATCTTCGAGCTGACCGGCGGGGTGATCGTGCAGATCAACTCCTCCTGGGCGGTCCGGGTGAACCGCGACGAGCTGGTGGAGTTCCAGGTGGACGGCACCCACGGCAGCGCCGTGGCCGGATTGCGCCGCTGTCGCGTACAGCACCGGGCCTCGACACCGATGCCGGTGTGGAACCCCGACCTGCCGGTGACGGAGCCGTTTCGCGACCAGTGGCAGGAGGTGCCGGACAACACGGAGTTCGGCAACGGCTTCAAGACGCAGTGGGAGATGTTCGTGCGCCACGTCGTGGAGGACGCGCCCTTCACGCACGACCTCGCCTCCGGCGCCCGCGGCGTGCAAGTCGCCGAGCTGGGCCTGCGCTCCTCCGCCCAGGGTGTGCGCGTCGAGGTGCCCGGAGTCTCGGCATGACCGTTATCACGCTCCCCACCCCGGAGCGCCGGCTGGAGACCTACCGGATGCGCGAGCCGGTCACCTGGACTCCCCCGCCGTCGTCGCCCACGAGCCGGATCGCCTACGCCGCCGCGCACGTGGTGGCGGACCCGCTCACCGACCACTCCCCCGGCTCCCCCACCGCACTCGACTGGGACGCCACCCTGCGCTTCCGCCGCCACCTGTGGTCGTACGGGCTGCGGGTGGCCGACGCGATGGACACATCCCAGCGCAACATGGGCCTGGACTGGGCGGCCACGGCGGAGCTGATCCGGCGCAGCGCCGCCGAGGCCCGGGATTTCGGCGACCCGCCCGGCCTGCTGGCCTGCGGCGCCGGCACTGACCACCTGCCCGGGGCCGCCACCCTGGAGGAGGTCGTGGCCGGCTACCTGGAGCAGATCGAGACGGTCCAGGACGCGGGCGCCCGGGTCGTCGTCATGGCCAGCAGGCAACTCGCCCGCCTCGCCCGCGGCCCCGAGGACTACCACAAGGTCTACGGCAGGCTGCTCGGCCAGGCCGACCGGCCGGTGATCCTGCACTGGCTCGGCGAGATGTTCGACCCCGCCCTGGCCGGTTACTGGGGATCGCACGATCTTCAGGCCGCCACCGAGGCGTTCCTCGCGCTCGTCCACGACAACGCCGCACGCGTGGACGGGGTGAAGGTGTCGCTGCTCGATGCCGATCATGAGGTGCGGCTGCGCGAACGGCTGCCGGGCGGTGTGCGGCTCTACACGGGCGACGACTTCAACTATCCGGAGCTGATCGCGGGTGGCAGCCACGCGCTGCTCGGGATCTTCGACCCGATCGCCCCCGTCGCGGCGGCCGCCCTTCACGCGCTCGACGGCGGAGACCGCGAGCGGTTCGCGTCCGTCCTCGCCCCGACCGTGCCGCTCGCCCGGAAGGTCTTCGAGGCGCCGACATACCACTACAAGACCGGCGTCGTCCTGCTGGCCTGGCTCGCCGGGCACCAGGACGCCTTCGTCATGGTCAACGGGGCGCACAGCGCCCGGTCGATCCTCCACCTGGCCCAGGTGTTCCGCCTCGCCGACCAGGCCGGGCTCCTGCCCGACCCCGACCTGGCCGCCGCACGTATGCGCGCCCTGCTCGCCACCGCCGGAGTGACCACATGACCCCCGCCCGCCTTTCCCTTAACCAGTGGACCACCCGCCGCTGGTCTCTGCGCGAAGCCGTAGACGGATGCGTCCGGCACGACATCCACGCGATCGGGCTGTGGCGGGAGGCAGTGGCCGAGCACGGCCTGGCCGCGACCGCGAAACTGGTCACAGACGCGGGACTGCGCGTCTCCTCCCTGTGCCGGGGCGGCTTCCTGACCGGCCCCGACCTCGGACTCAAGGACAACCGCGCGGCGATCGACGAGGCCGCCGCCCTGAACGCCGCCTGCCTGGTCCTGGTCGTGGGCGGACTTCCCGGAATCTCCCCCGGAGGCGGCCCGCGTCCAGGCTTCAGCCGCGACCTGGCCGAGGCGCGGGTCCGGGTCGCCGAGGCGCTCGCCCTGCTGGCGCCGTACGCCGCCGAGCGCGGGGTGCGGCTGGCCCTGGAGCCACTGCACCCCATGTACTGCGCCGACCGCGCCGTGCTGTCCACCCTCGGCCAGGCGCTCGACCTGGCCGAGCGGTACCCGGCCGAGCAGGTGGGTGTGGTGGTCGACACCTTCCACGTCTGGTGGGACCCCGAGGTGCTCACCCAGATCGAGCGGGCGGGTGAGCGGATCGCGAGCTACCAGGTGAGCGACTTCCTGGTGCCGCTGCCCGCCGACACGCTGCTCGGCCGCGGCCTGATGGGCGACGGCGTCATCGACTTCGGCCCGCTCACCGCCGCCGTGGACGCCGCAGGCTACCGCGGGGACATCGAGGTCGAGATCTTCAACGCCGACATCTGGGCCGCCGACCCCGACGAGGTGGTCGCCACGATGAAGCGGCGCTTCGCCGCGACGATCGGCTGACGAGTCCGCCCTCAGCCCGCGAGCCGGGTGCCCTCGAAGTGAGGTGGACCGGGGCGCCGGTGGCGGACGGGGCGTCGGCGGCGACACCCACCAGGACGCTCCGGATGCCCCCCACAGGTACTGGCTTTACAAGATCGCCAATGTGCTGTCTGAAGTGCTCCGGGTTGTGTGGAGGCTCTACATGCGGCCGATCACGCTGGGCTCGGGGGCGAGCTGGCGCGCCAGGTCGTCCATTTGGGCTTCGGTCATGCCGGTCAGCCGGGAGTCGGCCAGGGCGCGTAGTGCGGCAGCGCGGATCTGCGCGCGGTCGATGCCGACGACGGGTGGCCGGTCGGCGGCGACCAGGGCGGGGTGGATCGTGTAGTTCCAGGAGCCGTGGGTGGGATGGGCGTGGATCGGCAGCTCGGCGAATCGGGCCTTGCTCACCGTGACGCCCAGCGGATACGAGGCGGTGTCGAGTTCGGCTTCGACCCGCAGCCCGGTACGGGTGCTCGTTGAGGCGATGGTGTTGACGACGACCTCGTGGCAGGTCAGCGGCCGTCCACGCCAGTTCATCGTGATGTGGGAGAACAGCCGGTGCTCGATCTTGTTCCATTTCGAGGTGCCCGGCGGGAAATGACATACGGTGATCGCCAGGCCGGTGTCCGCGGCCAGGGCGGCAAGCTCGGCCTTCCAGACCCGGAGCCGGTAGCCGTTGGAGCCTCCCGCGTCCGCGGTGATCAAAGCCGGGAGGCGTCCGGATAGTCCAGGCGGCCTCGTGCCTGCCACCAGCGGTGGATCGAGGCGACCGCGAACGTTGAGGTGTCGTGGTCGATGCCGACGTTTACCCAGCCGGTGTTCGCGCCGATGTCGTAGATCCCATACGGGATGGCCTGATCGACGTCCGGCCCGGTGAAGAAGAAGCTGTGGTCCTCAACCTCGATCGGGTCGCCCTTCGGCCGCCACTCGCGGCCTGGGTGAGGGAGCCGGCCCAGTTGCTCGCGTTTCTTGGTATCGACGCTGATCACTGGCTCGCCTGCGGCCTGATGGTCCTTGACCTGCTCGTTGATATAGCGGAACTGCGCGTCCCGCTCTGGGTGCTGCTTGCCTTCCAAGGTCTTGGCGTTGCCTTGCAGGCTGAACCCGTTGTCACGCAGCAACCGCCCGACCGTGGGCGGCGATACCCGATACCCCCGCCGGGCCAACTCCTCCGCCAGGCGCCGCAGGGACTTGGTCGTCCACGGCAGCGGCGACTCCGGGTCGCCCCGCTCGTCCGGCTCGACCAGCGCCAACAACGCCGGCAGCACCCGCGAGTCCTGCTCCTCGACGCTCTTACACCCACCGCCTTCACGGCGCACCCGCCCGTCCGGCAGCACATCCCCGCCGTCCTCGAGTTCGAACACGCCCTTCTGCACAGTGGACTCGCTGACCCCGGCGACCCGAGCGACCGCACGAACCCCGCCATGCCCCAGTAACCGGGCTTCAGCCGCCATCAGCAACCGCCGCTGCCGCTCGTTCAGATGCGGCAGCACGACCTCGAACTTCAACGCCAGCTGATCGAGAACACCGGGCAAGATCGCCATCCCGGCCCGCGTCCCGGCGATCCGAAAACAGGCGATCAGTCATGAGCCTCGCCTCCCGGTCCCGCAGCCGATACCCCCATCCGAGTGGCGCAAACGCGGAAGCCTGACGGCCTATCCGACATGCACCCGGGGACGGCGCTCGGGATCCGGCTCGGCCTCCCGCAGGATCTCGCGGGTCATCGCCGGGACGTCGCCCACTCCGAACACCAGGTAACGAAGCATCGCGGCGACGGGGTTCTCCTCGGCCCAGTGGAAGTAGATGTGCGGCAGCTTGCGGAAGCGGTTCCGGATGTAGAGCAGCAGGGCGGCCAGCGCGTTCGGGATCGAGGAGCTCTCCAGCCGGAGGATCCGGTGCCCGTACCGCTCCTCGCCCCGGACGCGCAGCTCTGTCAGGAACTCCGACGCGTCCGGGACGGTGGCCTCCACGAACAGCACCGGTGTGGCGGGATCCAGCCGGTGGTTGCGCCACTGCTCACGCAGCTTCTCCTCGTACTCCGCCCGGTCGCGCTGCTGCGGCTCGTTGGCGATCAGGTGGACCTCGTCGCCGGGCACCTCGCGGAGGAACCGCTCCGCCAGGGGGTCGAGGACCACGCGGGTGACCCGCAGTTCGGTGGACCGGGTCGCTCGGGAGATCAGCGAGGTGACCACGATGGCCGCGATGAAGAACGACGCGATCTTGACACCGTCCGGCCGCTCGATCACGTTCGCCACCAGCGTGTACGTCAAGACGAGGGCGATGGCCGCGTACGCCGCCGTCGCCGCGCGCCTGCGACGCCGGTGGACCGAGACCGTGACCGCGACGGCCGCCGAGAGGATCAGCACGAGGACTCCGGTGGCGTACGCCCCGCCCTGCGCCGTCACGCTCGCCCGGAAGATCACGGTGATGGCGAACGCGACGGCCGTGAAGACCAGGACAAGCGGCCGGACCGCCCGCGTCCAGTCGGGGGCCATGCCGTACCGGGGAAGGTAACGGGGAACCAGGTTGAGCAGGCCCGCCATCGCGGAAGCGCCGGCGAACCACAGGATCGCAATCGTGCTCGCGTCGTACAGCGTGCCGAACCCGTTCCCAAGATAGGCGTGAGCCAGGTACGCCAGGGCCCGGCCGTTGGCCCTGCCGCCCTCCCGGAACTCCCGCAGCGGGATCAGCACGCTCGTGACGAAGCTGCTGGCGATCAGGAAGACGCTCATGACCAGGGCCACCGTCGTCAGCAGTCTTTTGGCTCCCCTGATCCGTCCCGCCAGGTCCCCCTTGATCAGCGGCATGACGGCCACCCCGGTCTCGAACCCAGACAGGCCGAGGGCGAGCTTGGGCATGACGAGCAGGGACAGCAGCACCATCGACGCCGGCCCGCCGTGCGAGGACAGCAGGGCCTGCTTCCAGTCCACGACCAGGATGGGCCGGTCGGCGACATGGAGCACGGCCGCCGTCACCACCACAACGTTGAGTGACAGGTAGACGCCCACGAGGACGACCGCGAGGCCGATCGCCTCGCTGAAGCCCAGCAGGAACACGGCGCCGAGCAGCACCAGCAGGCCGAGCGTCACGGCCAACTGGTGCCCCTGGAGGGCACGCGGCACGAAGGGGTTCTCCATGATGTGCGCTGTCGCGTCGGCCGCCGACAGCGTCATCGTGATCACGAAATCGGTGGCCGCGAACCCGAGCAGCACCAGGACGAACAGCTTGCCCCACCACCTCGGGGCGAGCCGCTCCAGCATCGCCACCGAGCCCTGGCCGTGCGGACTCTCCACCGCGACCCGCCGGTAGACCGGCAGCGCGCCGAACAGCGTCAGCGCGACGAGGAACAACGTCGCGACGGGCGACAGCAGGCCCGCCGCCAGCGCGGCGATCCCCGGCTGGTAGCCCAGGGTGGAGAAGTAGTCGAGACCGGTGAGGCACATGACCCGCCACCAGGCATGCCGCCTGTGCGGCGCCTCCACCACGTGGGGCCCGGCGGGCATCACGTCCTCGTGCTGAAGCCCCTCCAGGAGCCAGGAGCGGACGCTGTCCCTGGTCGCCATGCCGCCCACACTCGCCCTACTCCACGCATTCGCCGCCGACGGGGAGCCCCGTCTGCTCGGCGTGGCGGCGGGTGATCCGCTGCGCAGTGACAATGTCCTTCAACGCCCCGTCGAGCCCGGTGAGCGGTGGTTCGTCCTGGGTGACAAACCGGTGGAAGGCCACCAGTTGCCGCTCGTACGCCTCCGCGAGGTCGCGGTAGGCGACCGTGCGCTCGGCCGTGCCGGTCCGCGACAGGACGGTGAGGCTCGTCGGGGCGTTCAGCAGGTAGTGGGTCGGGAAGCACAGTTCCAGCGAGCCGTGGTCGTGGTGTACGGCGATCGTCTCCCGGTAGACGGGGTAGTCCGGCAGGTGGTGCCAGCACAGGCCGTACCTGCCGCGCGCGGGGTCCGGCAGTCTCCCGCTCACCTCGACCGAGGGCGGGAAGACGTCGTCCGGCCAGACGGACACATGGTCCACGGTCGCGGGCGAGCCGACCAGTAGCCGCATGACGGACAGCTCGTGCCGGACGTCGCCGAGCAAGACCTGGGAGTAGAGGCGCCGCAGCCGTTCCGGGACCGTTCCCAGAGCCTCGGTGATCGCCTCGTCGTCGGCTTCCAGGTAGGGGGCGAGCCGCTCGGACGCCGGCCTCGACACCCGCGCTCTTGCGAACAGGAGCTGCGACTCCTCGGAGGGGTGCAGGACGGTGGCGTCCAGACGGCGCACCGCCCTGGCGCCGCCCGCCTCGCTGAGCGCCGACAGCAGGCGCTGCGTGGCCGGATCGTACTGCTTCACATAACCCACCATCAGCCGCGCGTCGCCGGGGATGCCGCGAAGCTCGGCCCGGCTGTAGGCGAGCGGCTTCTCGCACAGCACCCAGCAGCCGCAGGCGAGGGCCGCCTTCACGAGCGGCCCGTGAGAACCGGGCGTGAGGACGATCAGCGCGTCGAACCCGCCCGCCTCCAGCATGGCGATGGCGCGGTCGTAGGATCTGACGCCCAACTCCCGGCCGAGCGTCTCTGCATGGTCGCCGTCCAGGTCGCACACGGCGGACACCTGGAAGATGTCCCGCCGCTTGGCGAGCAGCGGCAGGTACACGACCTGGGCCGCCACGCCCAACCCCACGAGAGCCACCTTCAGTGCGCCCACGCTCTCACCCACTCCCACGACGGGCCATCGCCCGGCCGCTACCCCTCCTAGATCTCCCTCCAACCGGCACTGGAGTTCGCGCTCACGAGCGCGTCGACGCGGTCGGCCAGGTACGCGTCGCGCTGGCCCGCGCTCATCGCGTCCCAGTCGGCCCGTGGAACCCGGATCTCCTCGCTGACGACGTCGTGCCTGCACTGGAAGAACAGCTCGACCGTCACCATGTCGCCCATGTCCTCTGCCGGCATCGCTCAGTCCTCTGCCCGCCGCTCACGCGGCGACAGCTGCTCGTCGAAGACGAGGCGCCCGCCGAGCTGGATGTAGAGCTCCAGCTGGTCGAAGTACATCCGGTGACTGATGATCTTGTCGTTGCCCACCGAACAGGTACTGGTGCCCCGGACGGCGACATGGCGGCCGGTTCGCTCCAGCACCTGGCCCCCGGGCAGTAGGAAGGGCCCGGTGTGGGTGCCGGTGAGCAGCCATTCGGTCACCGCCGGATCGGTGCACAGGACGGCGTGCCAGACCGTCATGCGCATGTCGGGGAAGCCCCTGAACAGATCTTCGTAGTAGGAGGCGATCTGCTCGTGCCCCTCCGCGACGCCCGCCGGGGTCACCAGGACCGCGTCCTGACTGTGACACTGGATCACCTCGTCCAGATCGTGCCTGTTGAAGGCGTCGTGCAGCCTTTGCTTGAGCAAGCGCGCGTCCGGCATGCGCATGGCGCGTCCCCCTCACTGCCAACGGTCGGACCGCGGGGCCCGCGGCCGCCACGGGAGGGTCAGCCGGTGCCGGCGGGATGTAGGACGACCTTGGTCCAACCGGGATCCCGCCGGTCGAAGTGCTCGTAGCCGCCGGGCGCGTCGTCCAGATCCAGCTCATGTGAGACGACCCACGACGGCCGGGCCTTCCCCTCGTGGATGAGGGTGCAGAGCTGCCGGTTGTAGTTCTTGACGTTGCACTGACCGTTGCCCATGGTCTGGCCCTTGAACCAGAACATCCCGTAGTCGAAGGCGATCTCGCCCTGCTTGTAGAGGTCGTCGGGGCTGCCGGGATCCATGGCGATGAACACGCCCACGACCCCGATCGTCCCGGCGAACCTCACCGACTTGACGAGGTTGTTCAGCGTCATGTTGGGATGCTCGTGCCCCTGGGGGTCGTGCGCCTGGTAGCCCACGCACTCGCAGCCCCGGTCGGCGCCCCTGCCGTGCGTGAGCTCCATGACCTGGTCGACCGGCGACGTCTTGGAGTCGTCGATCGGGATCGCCCCGATCTCCTCCGCCTTGGCCAGCCGGTCCGGGTGGCGGTCCACGACCATCACCATGCCCGCGCTCTTGAACGTCGCGGAGTAGGCGGCCATCAGGCCGACCGGCCCCGCCCCGTAGATCACGACCGAGTCGCCGGCCTGCACACAGGCGAGCTGGGTCGCGTGCCAGCCGGTGGGCCAGATGTCGGCCAGCATGACGTAGTCGGTCTGCCTCTCCCGCGCGCCGTCCGGCAGGACCAGGCAGTTGAAGTCGCCGAACGGCACGCGCAGCAGCTCGGCCTGGCCGCCGTTGTACGGGCCCATGTCCGCGAAGCCGTAAGCGGCCCCGTCCACCCCCGGCTCCGGGTTGGTGGTGAGGCAGAAGGCGGTCAGGCCGCTCTCACAGTTGGCGCAGAAGCCGCACGCGACGTTGAACGGCACGCAGACCATGTCGCCGACGCGGACGCGTACCACTCCCGGCCCCACCTCGACCACCTCGCCGAGGTTCTCGTGGCCGAGGACACGGCCCGGCTCCAGGTCGGTCCGGCCTTCGTACATGTGCAGGTCCGACCCGCAGATGTTGGTCGTGGTCACACGGACCAGGACGTCGGTGGGCATCTCTATCCGCGCGTCCGGCACGTTCTCGACGCCGACCTGCCGGGGTCCTTCGTACACGACTGCCTTCATGGTGTCCTCACTTCTAGAGCAGCAGCCGGAAGACGCGGATCACGCGATCCCACTGCTCCGTCCTCGGGTTCTTCAGGCCGGGATCGAGGATGGTGAACGTGCGCGCCAGCGCCAGCGACAGCCCGCCGACGATCTCGGGCAGCCGTTCCCTCACCTCCTCGCCGATGGACAGGTCGAGCGGAGGCAACGCCGCGAGCTGCTCCAGGATGGGCTTCAGCTCGATGTCCTCGTCGAGGTCGCGGAACCGGTGGATGCTCTCCTGGAGGCCCTTGGTGATGGGCAGGTCCCAGGTCTCGACGACGTCCCGGACGTTCGCCTTCGCGTGGGCCTGGCCGATCACCAGCAGGTCGTACAGGTTCTGGTTCACGAAGTCGCTGTAGCGCCGGAGATCCTCCTTGTCGACGTCGAGGCCCGCCGCCGTCCTGAAGAACCGCTCGAACCTCGGCACCGCCATCACTTCTGCCATCGCCAGTCCCCTTCCTCCCCGCGTGGGCGGCTCAGCCCCTCAGCTGAAGGTGTTCGTGCACGAGGCGCACGGCCATCGCGCCCTCGCCGACGGCCGACGCGACCCGTTTGATCGATCCGTTCCGCACGTCGCCGGCCGCGAACACACCCGCTCTGCTGGTCTCCAGCGGGAACGGCCGACCGGTGGAGTCCGGCACGCCCTTCCTGCCGGAACGAGCGGCGTCCAGCCCGGTCAGGATGTATCCCCGGGAGTCGAGCGCGACCTCGTTGGCCAGCCACCGGGTGTACGGCTCCGCACCGATGAAGACGAACATCGCGCGGGCCTCGACGGTGAACCGCTCCCCGGTGACGTTGTGCTCGACGACGACCGCCTCGAGCGTCTCCCGCCCGACCAGCCGCCGGACCTGGGTGTTCAGCATCACCTGAATGCCGGGGTGTTGTTCGATCTCGACCGCCAGGTAGCGGGACATGTTCCTGGTCAGCTCGCCGTCGCGTACGAGCAGGCGGACAGAGGCGACGTGGTGGGCGAGGAACAGCGCGGCCTGGCCGGCCGAGTTACCGCCGCCCACGACGACGACCGGGTCCCGGCTGCACATCCGTGCCTCGAACGCGGTGGCCGCGTAGTAGACGCTGGTCGCCTCGAACCTCTCCAGGTCGGGCACGACGAGCCTCCGGTAGCGGACGCCTGTCACGATGAGCAGCGTGCGCGCGTGGACCGTCGCGCCCTCCTTCAGGGTGACGAGGTGATGGCCTTCGTGCTCTCGTAGCGTGCACGCCTCCGCCGGGACGCAGAGCTCCGCGCCGAACTTGCGGGCCTGGATCATCGCCCGCTCGGCCAGCTCGCCACCGGAGATCCCGGCGGGAAAGCCAAGGTAGTTCTCGATCCGCGACGAGGTGCCCGCCTGGCCGCCCAGGGCGACACTGTCGAGGACAACCGTGCCGAGCCCCTCGGACGCTCCGTAGACCGCGGCGGCCAGGCCAGCCGGCCCGGCTCCGACGATGAGCAGGTCGCACACCGCCTCCCGCGTGCTCGGCGCCGGGAGGCCGATGGCCCTGGCCAGCTCCGCGTTGGTGGGGTTGCGCAGCACCAGCTCGCCGTGCCAGATCACGACCGGCGTCTCCGCCGGGGTGACGTCCATCCGCCGCAGGAAGCGCTCGACCTCGGCGTCCTGTTCCAGGTCGATCCACTGGTGCGGCAGCCGGTTGCGCGCCGCGAACTCCCGCAGCCGGCGGCAGTCCGGCGAGTAGCGGGAGCCCACGATCCGGAAACCGGCCCCCAGTCCGATGAGCATCGAGCGGCGGATGAGGTAGGCGCGCAGGACGAGGTCGCCCAGGATCTCGTCGCCGGCGACAAGCCGGCGGAGCTCGTCCACGGGCACGGCGAGCACCTCGCCGTCCTCCGCCACCACGGCGGTTATGAAGCTGGCCTGGCCGGTGAGCACGTTGAGCTCGCCCAGAAACCGGCCCGCGCCGTGGACCCTGATCACCTGATCGTCGACTCCGTACCCCTTCACGGTCGCCACCTTGCCGCTCAGTACGACGAAGAAGGCGGCGCACGGATCGCCCTCCGCGAACAGCACGTCGTCCCGGTGAGCCGGGCGACGCTCGCCGTGGGCGGCCAGCGTCCGCATCTGCGTGTCGCTCAGCCGGGGGTAGGCGCCCTGCAGATCGGGCGACTCGATGAGCTCATCCGGCCAGCGCATCGCCGACCCACTCCCGCAACACGGGCGCCGGGGCCGCGCCGGCCCGCTGGGCCACGACCCGCCCCAGCCGCAGGACGACGAGCGTCGGAACGGCTTGCACGCCGAAGCGCCGCGACGTCTCGGGCGCCTCGTCGATGTTCACCTTCACCAGCTTGATCCGCCCGGCCAGCTCGGTGGCGACCTGCTGGAGCGCCGGGCTCACCATGCGGCACGGCCCGCACCAGGACGCCCAGAGGTCGACGACGACCGGAATCCGCGCCGCCTCGGCGACCTCAGCGAAG
Organism: Microbispora sp. NBRC 16548; assembly: GCF_030268985.1. Lineage (NCBI taxonomy): Bacteria > Bacillati > Actinomycetota > Actinomycetes > Streptosporangiales > Streptosporangiaceae > Microbispora > Microbispora sp. NBRC 16548. The sequence continues at coordinate 56,394 of NZ_BSSF01000023.1, read as the reverse complement.
TCGTCGTCCCGCGCGTCGACCACCCACGGCAGCGGCTCGCGGCACTCGCCGCAGCGCGGCGCTCCCGCCCCCGCCTTGGGCACGCGGTTGTTCCGGCCGCAGTGCGGGCACCGGACGACGCTCGACTCGATGACCTTCGGCGGCATCGGTCAGCCCTCCGGGTTGTCGTATGTGACGACGAGCTCGCCGCCGGACAACCCCACCCGGATGGTGGCGCCGTCCCTGACGTCGCCGGCGACCAGCGCTCGGGCCACCCGGGTCTCCACCTCGCGGGCGATGTAGCGGCGCAGCGGGCGGGCTCCGTAGATCGGGTCGAACCCGCGCTCGGCGATGTGGCGGACCGCCTCCGGGCTGATCTCCAGCGTCATCCGGCGTTCGGCGAGCCGCGCTCTGATGTCGTTGAACATCAGCGTGACGATCTGCTCGATCTCGGCCTCGGTGAGCGGCTTGAACAGCACGATGTCGTCGATACGGTTGAGGAACTCGGGGCGGAAGCGGGCGCGCAGCTCCGCCATGACCATCTCCCGCACCTCCGGGTCGATCTCGCCCGACGGCGCCGCCTTCTCGCTGAGGTAGTGCGAGCCGATGTTGGACGTCATGATGATCACTGTGTTGCGGAAGTCGACCGTGCGCCCCTGGGCGTCGGTGAGCCGCCCGTCGTCCAGCACCTGCAGCAGGGTGTTGAACACGTCCGTGTGTGCCTTCTCGATCTCGTCGAAGAGCACCACGGAGTAGGGCTTGCGCCGCACGGCCTCGGTGAGCTGGCCGCCCTCCTCGTAGCCGACGTACCCGGGCGGGGCGCCGACGAGGCGGCTGACGGTGTGGCGCTCCTGGTATTCGCTCATGTCGACGCGGACGATGTTCTCCTCGGTGTCGAACAATGCCTCGGCCAGCGTCTTGGCCAGCTCGGTCTTGCCGACTCCGGTCGGCCCGAGGAAGATGAACGATCCGATCGGGCGGCGGGGGTCTTTGATCCCCGAGCGCGCCCGGATGATGGCGTCGGCGACCGCCCGCACGGCCTCGTCCTGGCCGATCACCCGCTGGTGCAGGATCTCGTCGAGCCGTAGCAGCTTCTCCCGCTCGCCCTCCTGCAGGCGGCTGATCGGGATGCCGGTCCACCGCGACACGATGCCGGCGATCTCCTCCTCGGTCACCACCTCGCGCAGCAGCCGGTGCCCGCCCTGCTTGCTCTCCAGCTGTTCCTCCGCGGCACGCAGCCTGCGCTCCAGTTCGGGAAGCCTGCCGTGCCGCAGCTCGGCCGCGCGGTTCAGGTCGTACATGCGCTCGGCCTGCTCGGCCTCCCGGCGTACGCTCTCGATCTCCTCGCGCAGCTGCTGCACCTTGCGCAGGGCGTGCCGCTCGGCCTCCCACTGGGCCCGCATGGCGTCGGCCTCTGCCCGCAGGTCGGCCAGCTCCTTGCGTAGCGTCTCCAGGCGCTCCCGGCTCGCCGGGTCGTCCTCCTTGGCGAGCGCCGCCTCCTCGATCTCCAGCCGCGTCACCCGGCGGGTCAGCTCGTCCAGCTCGGCGGGCATCGAGTCGATCTCCGTACGGAGCATGGCGCACGCCTCGTCGACCAGGTCGATCGCCTTGTCGGGGAGGAAGCGGTCGGAGATGTAGCGGTGGCTCAGCACGACCGCGGCGACGATCGCGCCGTCCTGGATCTTCACGCCGTGGAAGACCTCGAGCCGCTCGCGCAGCCCGCGCAGGATGGAGATGGAGTCCTCGACTGACGGCTCGTCGACGAAGACGGGCTGGAAGCGGCGCTCCAGCGCGGCGTCCTTCTCGATGTGCTTGCGATACTCCGCCACGGTCGTCGCGCCGATCATGTGCAGCTCGCCGCGGGCCAGCATCGGCTTGAGCATGTTGCCGGCGTCCATCGCCCCCTCGGCGGCGCCCGCGCCGACCACCGTGTGCACCTCGTCGACGAACAGCAGGATGCGCCCCTCGGACGCCGTCACCTCCGTGAGCACGGCCTTCAGGCGCTCCTCGAACTCGCCGCGGTACTTCGCCCCGGCGACCAGCGCGCCCATGTCCAGGCTGAAGATCGTCTTGTCCTTCAGGCCCTCCGGGACGTCGCCGCGCGCGATGCGCTGCGCGAGGCCCTCCACGATCGCCGTCTTGCCCACGCCCGGGTCGCCGATCAGGACCGGGTTGTTCTTGCTCTTGCGGGACAGGATCTGGACGACCCGGCGGATCTCGCCGTCCCGCCCGATGACCGGGTCGAGCTTGTCCGCCCGCGCCGCGGCGACGAGGTCGCGCCCGTACTTCTCCAGCGCCTCGTAGGCAACCTCCGGATTGGCGGAGGTCACCCGCTGATTCCCGCGTGCCTGCGTCAGGACCTGCAGGAAGCGCTCACGGGTCAGCCCGTGTCCCTTGAGCAGCCGGCCCGCCGCGCTGTCGACGCCCTCGTCCAGCAGCGCCATCAGCAGGTGCTCGACCGACACGTACTCGTCCTTCAGCCGGCCGGCCTCCCGCTCGGCGGCGTCGAGCAGCCGCGACAGCCGTTGGGTGACGTACACCTGGCCGGGAGCGGCGCCGGGACCGGTGACGCGGGGCCGCCGCTCCAGCTCGTGCTCCAGTTCGAGCCGGAGCTTGTCCGGGTCGGCGCCGGCGGCGGACAGCAGGCGCGGGACGAGCCCGTCGGGCTGCCGGACCAGCGCCAGCAGCAGGTGCTCCCCGTCGACCTCGGTGTGTCCGAAGCGGATCGCCGCAGTCTGGGCGTCGTGCAGGGCCTCCTGCGACTTCTGCGTCAGGCGGTTCAGGTCCACGATCTGTCTCCGGTCCATCTCGTATGGGTGCGCAGAGCCGCCTCCAGCTCCGCGATGCGATCCAGGAGGTCGGTCACGAGGCCGAGGGAGGCGTAGTTGACGGCGAGCCCCGCGTGCAGGCGCTGGAGGCGGCCCGCGGCGACGACCTGGGCGGTCGGGAAGCGCAGGCCGCCCGAGGAGTCCGTCCAGGCGTCGATCAACCCCAGCGCCACCAGGCGGCGCACCAGCTCGGGGTGCAGTCCCGTGGCCCGGGAGAAGGACTCCAGGTCCAGGTGCCCGATGTCCACGTGGGCGAGCCGGACGAGCGGATAGGTCATGACGGGCTCCTCGGGTTGAACGCCGAGATCCTGGCCAGTTGCTCGTACAGGCGGCGCTCCTCGTCGCCGAGCGTGCGGGGCACCATGATCCGGGCCTCGGCCAGCAGGTCTCCGGGCCTGCCGCGCGGGTTCGGCATGCCCTGTCCACGCAGGCGCAGACGGCGCCCGGACGAGGTGCCCGGCGGCACCTTGACCTTCGCCTCTCCGCCAGGCGTGTCGACCGCGACGGTCGCCCCCAGCGCGGCCTCCGACGGCGTCAGCGGGAGGCGGACGTGGATGTCGCGCCCCTCCAGGCGGTAGCGCGGGTGATCGGTGATCCGCGCGATCAGGTACAGGTCCCCCGCCCTGGCGCCGTCGCTGCCCGCGCCGCCCTGGCCCGCGAGCCGGATCCGCTGGCCGTCGGTGACCCCCGGGGGGATGTTCACCTGGAGGGTCCGCCCGCCTCCCGGGCCGGGAATCGTGATGCTCCGCCGGCCGCCGCGGTAGGCCTCCTCCACCGTGAGCGGCAGCTCGGCCTCCTGGTGGGCGCCGGGCACCGGACCCCAGCCGCGGCCGGCCGCGCGGCGTCCCCGCCCGCCGAAGACGCCGCCGAGCAGATCTTCGAGGTCGATGCCCTCGAAACCCTCGCCGGTGGTGAAGTGGATCTCCTCCCCGCCGGGTCCGCGCGCCCAGGCGGGCCCCGGCCCCGCCCAGCCCGGCCCCGCGCCGGCTCCCGCTCCGGCGCGGGCACGCGCGTACGTCGCCGGGTCGACGCCTTCGGGTACACGGCGGAAGTCCGGCCCGAACGCGTCGTACCGCCGCCGCGTCCCGGGGTCCGACAGCACCTCGTACGCCTCCGAGACCTCCTTGAAGCGGTCCTCGGCGTCGGGGGACTTGTTGACGTCGGGATGGTAGGTGCGGGCCAGCTTCCGGTAGGCCCGCTGGATCTCGTCCTGGTCCGCCGTTCTCGGCACGCCCAGGATCTCGTAGAAGTCGCGCTCCGCCATCACTCGTCGGCTTTCGTGGAGACGACGACGGAGGCCGGGCGTAGTTGCAGCGCGCCGTCGCCGTAGCCGGGCCGTACGACCTCGACGACGGTGCCGGGGTCGGCGTCCGGGACGGCGACCGTGCTGACCGCCTCGTGCCTGGCGGGGTCGAACCGCGTGCCCACGTCGTCCCTGCGCGGGAAGCCGAGGCGCGCGAGCACGCCGACCGCCTGGTCGCGGACGGCCCGGACCCCCTCGATCACCGCGTCGGCGTCGGCGCCCGCGTGCCTCAGCGCGAGTTCGAGGTTGTCGATCACCGGCAGCCACTCGGCCGCGACGCGCGTACGCTCTTCGATCCGCTGCCGGTCCATGTCGCGCGCGACACGCTTGCGGAGGTTGTCGAGGTCGGCGACGGCCCGCAGCCACCGGTCCTCCAGCTCGGCGAGCTTCTCCGCAACGGGTTCCTCGACGGCCTGCCGGGGCTCCGCGGGAGGTGTCTCATTCCGCTCGGTCATGTCACGTCACTTCACGGGCTATTCGGGGCTGGTGAACTCGGCGTCGATGACGTCCTCGTCCGAGGGGCCGGCGGCGGCCTGGCCGGGCCCGGCTTGAGTCGGCCCCTGGGTCTGGCCCTGGGCGGCGGACGCCGCCACGCCGAGGCCGTGGTAGACCTGCTGCAGTTCCGCGGTCAGGCCGCGCAGCCGGTCGACGGGCACCTCCTCCTTGATCGCCTGACGCGCCTCCATGATCAGCTGCTCGGCCCGAGCCTTCTCGTGCACCGGGACGGCCTCGCCCAGCTCCGACAGCCGGCGTTCCACCTGGTGGGCGACCGAGTCCAGCTCGTTGCGCGCGTCGATCGCGGCGCGAAGCTGCGCGTCCTCGGTGCGGTGCCGCTCCGCGTCGGCGATCATCCGGTCGATCTCGCTCTTGTCCAGGTTGGAGCTCTCGCTGATCGTGATGCGCTGCTCGGCGCCGGTGTCCTTGTCCTTGGCGGAGACGTTCAGGATGCCGTTGGCGTCGATGTCGGTGGTGACCTCGATCTGCGGCACCCCGCGCGACGCGGGCCGGATGTTCTCCAGCCGGAACCGGCCGAGCACCCGGTTGTCGGCGGCCCGCTCGCGCTCGCCCTGCAGGATGACCACGTCCACGGCCGACTGGTTGTCGTCCGCCGTGCTGAACGTCTCCGTGCGGCGGGCCGGGATCGTGGTGTTCCTGTCAATGATCTTCGTCATCACGCCGCCGAGCGTCTCGACGCCGAGCGACAGAGGCGTGACGTCCAGGAGCACGACGTCCTTCAGCTCGCCCTTGATGATGGCGGCCTGGACGGCGGCCCCGACGGCCACGACCTCGTCAGGGTTGACCGTCATGTTCGGTTCCTTGCCCGTCAGCCGCCGCACGAGTTGCTGCACGGCCGGCATGCGGGTGGAACCGCCGACGAGGATCACCTCGTCGAGGTCGTTCGTCGTCAGCTTCGCGTCGGCCATGGCCTGCTCCACCGGGCCCCGGCAGCGTTCGAGCAGGTCGTGGGTGATCTGCTCGAAGGTCGAGCGCATGAGTGTCGTGTTCAGGTGCTTGGGGCCGGTCGCGTCGGCCGTGATGAACGGCAGGCTGACCTGCGTCTGGGTGACCGCCGACAGCTCCACCTTGGCCTTCTCCGCGGCCTCGAACAGCCGCTGGAGGGCCTGCGGATCGCGCCGCAGGTCGATGCCCTGCTGCTTTTGGAACTCGTCGGCCAGATGGTCGACAATGCGCCGGTCGAAGTCGTCGCCGCCCAGGTGAGTGTCGCCCGAGGTGGAGCGGACCTCGATGACGCCCTCGCCGATGTCGAGGACGCTGACGTCGAACGTGCCCCCGCCCAGATCGAACACGAGAACGGTCTCGTTGCCCTTCTTGTCCAGGCCGTACGCCAAGGCCGCCGCGGTCGGCTCGTTGATGATCCGCAGGACCTCCAGGCCGGCGATCTTGCCGGCGTCCTTGGTGGCCTGCCGCTGCGCGTCGTTGAAGTAGGCGGGCACCGTGATGACGGCCTCGTTGACCTTCTCCCCCAGGAACTTCCCGGCGTCCGAGGCCAGTTTGCGCAGCACGAAGGCGGAGATCTCCTCCGGCGCGTACAGCTTGTCGCGCACCTTGAACCGCACGGCGCCGTCCGGGCCCGGCACGACGTCGAACGAGACCGCCTTGATCTCGCTCTGCACCTCGTCGAACTTGCGCCCGATGAAGCGCTTGGCCGAATAGATCGTGCCCTTCGGGTTGAGGATCGCCTGGCGTCTGGCCATCTGGCCCACCAGCACCTCGCCCTGGTCCGTGAAGGCAACCACCGAGGGAGTCGTGCGCGACCCCTCGGCGTTCGGGACGACCGTCGGATGCGCGTCCTCGGTGGTCGCGATGACCGAGTTCGTCGTGCCGAGGTCGATGCCCACCGCCTTGGCCATGTCCTCATCCCCCTCCTGGCGCTCACCTGAGCGCAGCGGCCTCACGAGCGTCGGTGAGCACTCGCCGGGCCTCGTCGGCGAATTCGGGGTCCACGAGGATGTCGTAGTGGTCGGCGACGACCGCAGGCATCGAGGCGAACGCCCGGTGCTGCACCACGTGACTGATCGCACCCCAGACGAGGCCGAAGATCAGCCCGAGCACGATCGAGGAGCCGATGGCCCATCCGGCCCACGGGCTGAAGATCGCGAATATCAAGCCGATGAGAAGACCGATCCAGCCGCCGGTACCCGCGCCGGTGACGAGCGCCCTGCCGAGGCCCCATCGCCCGAGTACCTTCTCCTCCCACCGCAGATCGCAGCCCACGATGGTGACGTGTGCGATCGGGAAGTCGTGGCGGGCCAGGACGTCCACCGCGTGCTGGGCCGCGTCGTAGCTGCTGTAGGTGGCCAGCACCACCTTGTGGGGCCCTGCTGTTCTCGGGACGCTCACGGGACCAACCCCCTCGGCTATTCCAGCTCGTGAAGACAACTCGCTCCGCCGCCGCTGCGTATCGGCCCGAGCGGGAGAACCGGAATCCACGCCACCTTCGACGTTGGTGGTGTCAGGGCTCTACCAGCGAGAACAATCCCTATGACGCGCATCCCCCGTCGGCCTGTGGAACACCCCGACGGGATTTTCGTCTCCTATGCCAGGATCCCGCCTGCCGTTCCCTCACACCACCCTTCCCGACCCTCATCTGCCTCGCATGAGCAGTGGCAGGTCGCCCAGGGGGAGCGCCAGGTGCGAAGCAACTCCGTATTCACTCGGTCAGGCGTCGTGGCTCCCCGAAATTCACCCTTCCCGTCCCGCCGGACGGCCCTGGTGATGTATCCGCGCGAAGACCTGCTGGTACACGCGTTCGTGGGCCTCGATCATCACCGGGAGGTCGAAGCGTTGCAGCGCGTAGGCGCGCACGGCCGCCGGCTCCAGCCTCCCGGCCTCCTCGACGGCGATCGGGAGCTGCCCGACATCGTGGCGGACACGTCCCGTCACCCCATCCAGGACGACCTCGGGGACCGCACCGCTGCTCAGTGCCACCACCGGTGTGCCGCAGGCCATAGCCTCGATCATGACCATGCCGGACGGCTCCTCCCACTGCACCGGGAACACCAGGCAACGAGCCCGGGACAGCAGGTCACGCTTCAGCGCGGCGTCAGCCTCGCCTACGTACCGCGCCGCCCGGCCGAGCAGCGGCATGACGATGGACCGGCCGGCCGCCCGGGCGGCCTCGATGGCCAGGTGACCGGACCCGGGACCGCCTGGCCAGGCCTGTGACGTGTCAGGGCCTCCATGGGAAGAGGTGACCTGCTGCTGACGCGGTTTCGAGGACCTGCCGGGGTTCATGGAGCACGTGGAGCGGCGAGCCCGCCCGTCGCCCGTTCACGGACGGGGAAGCAGGGCCCAGTACTCGTCCGGCAACTGGACGGTGATGTCGAAGAACTCCTTGTCCGTAATGGCCTCGCGCAACGTGGCGAACACGGCGGCGGCATGTTCCCGCGCCTGGTCAAGGGACACGCCCTCTCGTTCAGCCACCCGGCGCAGAAACTCTTCCAGCCCCATCCGTGTGGCCGTGCCGGAGCGACCGGCGATGCCCCGCCTCAGTGGTGGGTGCAGCCGGACCGGCAGTTCGCGGATGAGGTCCCTGACCTCGCCTGCGGCGATGCGCTCCGCGAGCGTCTCCAGCACGGCCGCGGTGGCGCGTTCGGCACCCTCGGCGTCGAGGCCGGTCCGTCTGGCGACCCTGCTGAGGAACTCCGAGGACCGCATGACCTCCACGTGCCGCCGCTGGGCCTCGGCCACCAGGGGGTCGAATTCCTCCGGCAGGTCCGCCGCCAGGTCGGCCACCTCCTTGGCGTCCAGGGCACCGCCCAGCGCCCAGAAGACGGCTCGCGCGTGCCGTTCGGCCTCCTCGACGTCCACCTGCTCCCGCTCGGCCACGCGCCGGAGGAACTCGTCGACGTCGAAGGCCTCGGGGCCCTTGTCCGTGTAGACATACGGCTTCAGTTCGGCGGGCAGTTGCCGGAGCAGGTCGCGGCTTTCACCCTTCGACAGGCGCCGCGCGAGCGTCTCGAGCGTCGCCTGTATGGCGCGCTGAGCGGCCTCGGCGTCCAGGCCGGTCTGGCGGCTCACGATTTCGAGGAACTCTTCGTAGTCCACGTCCGCGCTCCTCGCTCGACACAGCATGCATAGGTTTCTCGTGGTCAGCTACCCGCCGACCACGGGGAGGCTCATCCAGCTCAAAGCGGTGTTTCCGGAAAATGACACTTCCGTAGCCTTGGGTTCCCGGGACGTGTGTGCACTGCAGTCGGCCGAGCCGGTCCCGGGAGGAGCACATGACCACGCACATACGCAGGGCATCGCTGCCACGACACCTTGCGCCGCGAACGGGCGGGGATTCGTGGAGTGGGCCGGCTAGCAGGTCGGAGCCGAGGCTCCTGCGGAGAACGCTCAGCCCTCTCCGCCACGGGCGCGGATCGGGAGGGGCCGCCGCCAGGACGCGGCCTCTGGCCGCCCTCGGCCAGGTCTTCGGCACGGCTCCGGACAGGAACCGGCGGATGATCGGAGAGTAACGCCAGGTCAGCGCGAGCTGCGAGACGCTCCCCTCGGCAGCCTCTTCCGCAAGACGCTCCACGCCGGCCAGATCCCCCGTGACGGGCCTTTCGAGGAGTAACGCCTTCCCCCCCGCGCTGCGACCTCCGCCAGTTCGGGCCGGACGGGAGGCGGCACGGCGAACACAGGTGGTGGGGCGTCAGCAACTTCGACGTCTCCGACATGGAGGATCTCGTCGCGCTCGCCGGCGGCTCGACCGTGCAGATCGACCAGATCCTCTACAACCTCGCCAGGCGCGGTCCTGAGTACGAGCTGATCCCCTGGTGCCACAAGCGCCACATTCCAATCATGGCGTACTCACCGATAGAACAGGGCCGGTTGCTCGGCCACCAGGCGCTTCTCGACGTCGCAGACCGCCATGAGGCGACCCCGGCGCAGGTGGCCCTCGCATGGGTGCTCAGGAGCGACGGCGTGATCGCCATACCGAAGTCGGGCGTGCCCGCCCACGTGGAGCACAACGCGGCGGCCGCGGCCATCCGCCTCACCGACGACGATCTCCTGCTGCTGGATGCGGCGTTCCCACCGCCGCTCTCACTGCGGCCGCTCGAGCGGCTCTGAGCCTCCCGCCGACGTCAGCGGACGGGGACATCTGATGTCGAATTACTTCACCCTCAAGGGGAACACCCGTCGTGAGACCGAGCGGAAGCCGGAGGTGGAGTCATGGGCGTTCCCGTAAGACGCGAGTCTAGGAGCATGGTTCCCGACCTGTTCGACCTGCTGGAGGCACCGTTCGCGGCGCTCCGGCCGATGGCGGGGCCACAGATGCGGTTCGAGGACTACGTCAAGGACGGCAGATACATCCTGCGCGCCGAGTTGCCTGGCATCGACCCGGAGGACGTGGAGATCACGGTGGCGAACGGCATCCTCACCATCCATGCCGAGCGCCGGCAGGAGGAGCGGGAGGGACAGCGCACCGAGTTCCGGTACGGCTCGTTCACCCGGTCGTGCGCGCTGCCGCCCGACGCGGACGAGAACGACGTGCGGGCGACATACGACAAGGGGATTCTGGAGATCAGCGTGCGGCTCGCCGAGAAAGAGGAGCGGACCAAGCGCATTCCTATCGAGCAGCGGCAGAGCTGACCGGCCGCCCGGAGGGCCGCCGCCACGCGAGCGCATTACGTCGGTGGCGCGGGATCTGGGGATCAGCCGGAGACGTTGCGGTTGTGGGAACGTCAGGCCCAGGCGGGGGCACCGCGCCGGCGAAGGCGAGGCCGGTGCCCAAGCGCTCGCAGGCGGCCCCGCTACCGTCGGGCGACGTGGAAGAGGAGAACAAGCAGCTCAAGGCCCGGATCCGGGAACTGGAGCTGGAGCGTGACATCCTGCGCCGGGCGGCCAAGTATTTCGCCTGGGCCTTGCCGGTGCGGTCCGCGGCGACCACAAGCGACACTGGACGCGCTGGAGATGGCCATCTGGCACCGCAGCCACGGCCGGCGGCGCTAACCCGGCCTCCACGCCGCGCTGCTGATCCGGGCGAACCAGCCGGTGTCGACCGACGAGCTGCTCGACGAGCTGTGGGGGAACGAGCCCCGAAGCGCGCTCGCGCCGCCCTGCACGTCTACATCTCGCATCTGCGCAAGAACTACGTACAGCCCGCGGTGGACGGGGCGGCCATCCGGACGCATGCCCAGGGCTATCTGCTGGAGACGGACCGCGAGTCGGTGGACGTGTTCCGCCTGCAGAGCCTGCACGCCGCGGGCCGGGACGAGACGGACCGCGACCCGGAGCGGGCGCTGGATTCGTTCGCCGCCGCCGCGGCCCTGTTCCGCGGACCGGTGCTTGCCGGGATCGACAACGGGCTCATCGTCGGCACGTTCGCCCGCTGGGCCGAGGAGGTCCGGCTGGAGTGCCTGGAGGCGATCGCGATGTGCTCGCTGCGGCTCGGGCGGCACCGCGAGGTGATCGGCGACCTGTCGCGATGGGCCGAGCAGTACCCGCTGAACGAGAACCTGCGCGAGCAGCTCATGCTTGCGCTCTACCGCTCCGGGCGGCGGGCCGAGGCGCTGGAGGTCTTCGAGTCGGCCCGGCAGGTGCTGCGGGAGGAGCTCGGGCTCGACCCCGCCTGACCATGCGCCGGCTCCAGTTCGCGATCCTCTCCGCCGACGCCGACCTCGCCATCGCGGGATGAGCCCGGAAACGACACGAGGGGCGAGCCGGCTGCGGACGGCTCGCCCCTCGTTTCGGGGCGCGGGTGGACGGCCCCGTCAGCCCCCGGCGGCGGGTGTGGCCCCCCGCGCGCCGGGGCGATACCAGAAGACAAGCGCGACGAGCAGGGCGATCACCAGGGCGCCACAGGCCCAGAGGAACACCGACGAGATGGTCTCGGCGAGACCACCCGTGCCCCGCGTGAGCGGGATCAGCATCGCGGCCAGGCCGAGCGAGCCGCCGATCGTGAGCGCCGTCTGCAGCACCCCCGCGGTGACGCCGGCGTACTCCTGCGGCGCGGTGGTCAGGACGATCATGTTGAACGGGATGATCGCCACGCCGACGCCGAGCCCCATGACGATGAGGGCGGGGAGCACGCCGCCGGCGTAGGTGCTGCCGCCGTCGAGGCGGGTCAGCCAGGCCACCCCGGCCAGCACCACGAGCAGGCCGGCGACGGCACGGGTCTTGAGACCGATCGTGGCGATGTACTTGGTGAGGATCTGGGTGCTGACCAGCAGCGCCAGGCCGAAGGGCAGGATGGCCAGGCCGCTCTGCAGCGCGTTGAGGTGCAGCACGCCCTGGAGGTACTGGACCAGGTAGATCAGGAAGCTCGTGAGCACGGCCGCGAGCAGCAGCAGGGCGAGGAAGGCGCCAGCCCGATCGCGGCCGGAGAAGAGGGCCAGGGGCAGCAGCGGCTCGGCGGCCCGCCGGTCCACCAGCAGGAGAACCACGGCCAGCACGACCGCGGCGCCGAGGGCTGTCAGCGTCCAGCGGTCGCCCCAGCCTTTCCCCGCGGCGTGGACGAGGCCGTACACGGCGGCGGCGAGGGTGGCGGTGCTGAGCAGCGCGCTCGGCAGGCCGAGCGGGCGGGACCGGGTCGCCTCGTCCCGCAGGCCGAGGGCCCGGACGGCGACGGCGATGATGACCAGGCCGATGGGCACGTTCACCAGCAGGCTCCAGCGCCAGTCCCCCGCCCACGTGAGCACGCCGCCGAGCACCATGCCGGCGGAGGCGCCGAGCCCGGTCACCGTGGAGTAGAGGCCGAAGGCCCGCTGCTGCCGCTCCCCCTCGAAGACGATCGCCAGCAGCGCCAGCCCGGTGGGACCGGCGATCGCCGCGCCGGCGCCTTGCAGGACGCGGCCCGCGAGCAGCACCTCCACGTTCGGCGCGAGCCCGGCAATCAGAGACGCCACCACGACCAGCCCGATCCCGGAGAGGAAGACCCTGCGGTGCCCGAGCACGTCGCCGAGGCGGCCGGCGAACAGCAGGAGGCCGCCGAAGGCGAGGAAGAAGCCGTTCGGCACCCACGATCCCCCGGCCACCGACAGATGGAGGTCGGATTGGAGGGTCGGGAGAGCGACGTTCACGATCGTGCCGTCGAGCTGGAGCATGAACTCCGCCCCGACAATCGCCGCGAGCACGAGGGCCCAGGCGCGGTCGGCCCGCGGCACGCCGGCCGAGACGTCGCCGGAGACGCTTTCGGTGGTCATAGAACCTCCACGGTCCGCTGACAGGGGGATCAGCGTGAGGCGCCCTCAGGTTGGTGGGCGCATTTATACTGAGGTCGCCTCAGGTTAAGTGAGAGGATTGAACCTGAGGGGACCTCAGGATGTCAAGCGGGAGGTATCGGTGGACGGCAAGCCCCACATCGCCCAGCGCCCCACCACGGGTGGAGTGCCGCCTCGAGCAGCGCCGGATGCGGCGCGAAGTCGTTCGTCCCCACCGGGGAGTCCGCGTCGCCGGGAACGTTCAGTTCCGCGTACGTCCCGCCCGGCGGCGAGGCCCTGGAACGCTGGGCCGTAGTCGTACCCCAGCCGGTACAGGTGGGCGTAGACGTCCGACACGTCCACCGCCTCGACCCCGGGGGGTCGGCCGCCGCCGCCCGGTCCAGGTGGGCCTGCACGTCGGCGAGCGACGCCGACTCCAGCCCGGGGATCACGGTCGCGAGCACGACCCGGCGACTCTCCCACGTCTGTCGAGGGTGACCTTGGCCGCCACGGTGTCGTGGGAGGCGACGACCGGGTCGAGCCCGCCGTGGATCGCGGCGTTGGCCTCCGGGTGCTTGGCCAGGACGCCGGCGGCCGCGTGCACGACGTAGGAAACGACCGAGCGGCGTTCTCCCGCCTGGCGGGCCCGCTCGCGCCCCGCGACGATCGCGGTGGCGTCCACCTCCGTGTCGAGGAAGACCGGCGAGAAGTGGCGGATCTGGTCGAGGAAGAACAGGGTGTGCCTGCGCTGGGGAGGGAACGGCTGCCCGGTCATCGGTTCACCAACTCGTAGATCGTCTCCAGGCTGGCGGCGTCGAGGAAGTCGGGCAGCGACAGCGGCCGGCTGACCCGCTTCTCCAGCAGCACGAGCATGGTCAGCAGGTGCAGCGAGTCCCAGCCCGGCACCTCGTCGAACGTACGGCCCAGGTCCTCGGCGCCCACGGCGCCCACGGCGAGGCCGATCTCGTCCCGCAGCAGGCCCACGAACTCGTCCCGGCTGATCGCGGCCGTCATCACACACGCTCCAGGGCGAGACCGGACCTGATCCACTTGCTCGACTCGATCGCGACCGCGATCGCCCGCGACGGCCGCGCCATCGCGGGCAGCAGCCGGTCGAGCTGGAAGAACAGCAGGGCGTTGCCGTTGTTGCCGGTGTCGGCGACGCAGGAGACCTCCTCGGCCGCCGGGAAGGCGAGCCTTTCGGTGATCTTGGCGGTCATCGTGACGGACAACTGCGGCGGCAGGAGGTGGCCGACCTCCGCGCGATCCCAGCCGAGGTCGTCCAGCAGTTCGTCGGCCGTCTCCTCGGCGAGCACCGGCACGTGCTCCTCGATCGCCCTGTAGTCCTCGCTGGCCGGCGCCTCGCCACCGTCGCGGTCGGCCAGGCCGTACCAGCGCAGGGTCTGGCCGGGGGCGCGGCCGAGGCCGGACAACCGGGTGAGCACCGACCGCAGCACCGGGGCCTCCGGGTGGTTGCCCACGGCGAGTACGGCGGCGCCCGCGCCGTCGCCGAACAGCACGTAGTTGACCAGTTCGTCCGGAGGCAGCGCCGTCAGGTCCGCCTTGACGTCGTAGTGCTTGGCGATCACGTCGCCGCCGATCACCAGCGCCGTGCGATACCGGCCGGTGGACAGCAGCGAGGCCGCGACGTCGAAGGTCTGCACCGCCCCCGAGCAGCCTGACTGGAGTCGGAACGTCGGCACGCCGTCGATGCGGAGCCGGTCGGCGACGACGTTCACGGTCGCCGGCATCAGCGTGTCGGGAGTGGCGGTGCCGAACACGACCACGTCCACGTCCTCGGCGGACACGCCGGCCCTGGCGAGCGCCTGGGCAGCGGCGCGCTCACCGAGACCGGCCAGGCCCTCCCGCCGCTCGCCGGTGGACAGGTCGACCGCCAGGTGACGCGTCCGGGTCCCGATGAACGTGTCGACCCACTGCCGCCACACCTGGTCCATGCCGAACGCCGCGGCCAGGGCGGCGGTGTCGATGGGCGGGCCGGGCAGCGCCGTCCCCACCGACAGAAGTCGTACCGGTATGTCCCCCATGTGCTCCTCCAACGAGCCGCGTCCGCGCCGCCCGCACGCTGCGCGGGCCCGGCCGGGATGGTGACCCGGATCTGCTGATCACTGCTCAAACGCTAGGCGCGGCCACTAAAGCAGCCCTAAACCCCAGATTTCGGGCACAGGAGTCACGGTGAGGGCGCCCGCCGGAGCCGGGAGAGGGGGAGGGTCGCGCGGGCCGGGAGAGGGCGTCGCGCAGCGAACAGGAGGGCGCGCCAAGGGCCGGCCTGGACGCGCCCACGGGCGCGGGAGGACGACGGCGGCACGTCAGGATGAGGGCCGCGGGACGGTCACCGACGTCGCGATCAACCTGTTCGCGACGATCCAGCGGCCGGTGAAGCCGGTCAGGAGCCGTCCGGCGACGTCCGGCCCGGGAACCAGCAGGGTGGCGGTGAAGCCGCCGTCCTCGTCGAGGCGGATCAGGACGTCCTCGAACCCCAGCCGCCGCCGCGCAAGCGGACACCAGGCCTTGTAGACGCTCTCCTTGGCGCTGAAGAGCACCCTGTCCCAGTGTCGGCCCCCGTCCGACGCGCCCAGCCGGGCCAGTGTCCGCCGTTCCTCCTCCGGGGAGACGACGTCGAGGATCCCGTCGGGCAGCGGCAGGTGCGGCTCGGCGTCGATGCCCACGCTCAGAGCCCGCGTCGAGACGGCGGCGGCGCGGTATCCCGCGCAGTGCGTGATGGACCCCGTCACGCCCTCCGGCCAGACGGGCGCCCCAGACTCACCGGGCGGGATCGCCGCGGGCGGTAAGCCGAGCAGGGCCAGCGCGGCCCGCGCGCAGTGCCGTCCGGCGGTAAACTCGCCGCGGCGCTTGTCCACCGCCTTGGCGACGTACGCCGCCTCCTCCGGGTAGAGCGTCATCCCCGGCGGGTCGTCGAACACCTCCGCGCCGGCCACCCCTTCGGGCAGGATCCGCTCGATCACGGCACCGGCAGAATCTGACGCGGGCGGCCCGGAGGGGTCGCCCGGAGCTTCCACTCGCGCGGGTATCCCACGGAGACCTCCTCGAAGCGGACCCCATCGTGCCACGTGGTCCTCGGGATGTGCAGGTGACCGTACACGACCGTGGCCGCACGGAAGCGCAGGTGCCAGGCGGCGGTGGCCTCGGTGCCGCACCAGATGGCGAACTGCGGGTACCGCAGGATCCGGGTCGGCTCGCGGACCAGGGGGTAATGGTTGACCATGATCGCGGGCAGGCCGTCCGGCAGGTCCCGCAGCCGCCGCTCGGTCTCCTCCAGCCGCGCCGCGCACCACGCCTGCCGGGTCGGGTACGGGTCGGGGTGCAGGAACATCTCGTCGCTGCACACCACCCCGGTCTCGTACGCGAGGGCGAGCGCCTCCTCCGCCGTCCGCACGCCCGGGGTGCGGAACGTGTAGTCGTACAGCACGAACAGCGGGACGATCACGACGGGGCCACCGGCGCCCTCCCAGACGGGATAGGGGTCCTCGGGGGTCGTCACCCCCAGCGCGCGGCACACCTCGACAAGCCGGCGGTAGCGCGCGTCCCCGCGCAAGGTGACCGGGTCGCTGGGATGGGTCCACAACTCGTGGTTGCCCGGCGCCCACACGACCCTCGCCCAGCGTTCGGACAGCAGGCGCATCGCCCACTCAAAGTCGGCCAGGATCTCGCACACGTCACCGGCCACCAGCAGCCAGTCGTCCGGCGAGGACGGCCGCAGGCCCTCCAGGATCGCCCTGTTCTCGGGGTAGCCGATGTGGAGGTCGCTGATGGCGAAGAGCCGTCCGCTAGACAACGCCACCTCAGGCCACGACGACGGGATGCCGCGCCACGGCGTCGAACCCGTAGCCGAGCGCGTTGTACGCCGCCCGCACGGGCTGCACGGCGCCGGTCTCGTCGGCGGCCCGCGCGAGCAGGCGGTGGTTCCCGGCGCTCGGGGGCGTCCACGCGAAGGTCCACCGGACCCATCCGCTCGGGTGGCGTTCGCCGTGCAGGCGCGCGGGCCGCCAGGACACGCCCTCGTCGTCGCTGACGTCGACCCGGACCACCTGTCCGTTGCCGGACCAGGAGCGGCCGTGCAGCAGGTGCTCGCGCCCGGCCTCCAGACGGGCCGGCCAGGTAAGCTCGAAGGCGCTCTTGACCCCTATCCGGGTCAGCGGCGGGCCGCCTCCCGGCGGCAAACCGGGGCCGTGCATCCGGTACAGGCGGGTGCTCCACGGGGACTCCAGCGGTTCCGCCGACACCTCGATGTCCCCCAGCCACTTGATCGAGGCCACGCCCACCCATCCCGGCACCACGAGCCGCGCGGGGTGGCCGTGGTCGGGCGGCAGCGGGCGGCCGTTCATCTCGTAGGCCACGAGCACGTCGTCCAGGGCCTTGGCCACCGGCAGGGGACGGCGCACCCGGCCGAGGTTCTCCCCGCCCTCGACGTACTCCGCGTCGAGCCCGCGAGGCATCAGCGCGACGGCCGCGGCGGTCATGCCCGCCCGTTCGAGGAGCGCGGCGAGGCGCACGCCCCGCCAGCAGGCGACGCCCACCGCGCCCAGCCGCCAGCGCGTGCCGGACACCTTCTGGTTCTGCTGCTCGCCGTAGAAGCGGCGGCCGTTGCCGGCGCACTCGATGAACGCCGTGGCCGTCTCGGCCGGCATCTCCAGTAGGTCCCGGTAGGTGAACGCGACCGGTCCTGCGCGCAGCCCGGTGCCCCAGAGCGTGAGCCGCCGGGTGGCCGCGTCGATCAGCGGCGTGGTTGTGTGGTTGCGGACGAAGAACAGGTGTTCCGGCGTCAGGTAGTCCTCGCCCCGCAGGGCCTCCCAGCGCGTCTCGGCGTTCGTGCCGTGCACGGCGAACGTGCCGGGCGGCAGGGATTTGCGGATGCCGGGTCTCCCCCCGGCGACGGGGAGAGGCGTCGTGCCGTCGGTCGTGGTCGTGACCCGTGGTCGCGTTCCGCCCTCGGCGGCGGCCGTGCGGCCCGGCCCCGGATCATCTTTCGCGGGCGTGAACAGTGGGTTCATGCGCCTCCTCCGCGTCGGGTGAAGCTAGGTCGCCGGCCTGCGCAGGGCGACGGCCGGCACGGGGATGGGCGGGAAGGGGTTGTCGGGCAGCAGGATCACGCGGCGCGGCCGGTCCGCCTGTCCCGCCGCGTCCAGGTGCAGCAGGGCCGCCCCGATCCCCGCCGCCCCGGTCAGGTAGCCGGTGTCGGCCGACACCTCTCCGGGGCGGTGCCGCCGGTATGCCTGATACCAGCGGTATCCCCTGCCGTCGTAGCCGGTCGCCCGGCCGATCAGGTGGTCGGCGAGCCTGCGGGCGAACTCCAGGTGCTCCTGCTCCCCGGTCGCCGCCCACAACCCCACGTACAGCTCGATCAGCCCGGCGGTGCCGCAGCACTGACAGGCGACGTTCCACAGGCCGGCCGTCTGCCGGAACGGCGCGCCGCACTCCCGGACGCCCCAGGCCAGCCGCCTCACCCACTCCAGGTCCCCGCGGTCGCCGGTCACGCGGTACAGCTCGTAGAACATCCGGGCGATGCCTGCGGACCCCGAGCAGAAACCGAGATGGTCGCCGACCACGACCCCGCGCCCGGTCACGACGCCGGCGGCGCGGATAAGGCCCGCGCCGCGGCGCGCGGCGTCGAGGAACGCCTCCTCGCCCGTCGCGCCGTACAGCCGGGCGAGAAGGAAGGAGGTCCCGGCGATTCCGGACAGGAAGCCGGGCGAGGCCGCCTCGGCGGGCAGGGCCGGGCACCGCGCGGGCCGCTCGCGCGGCGCGGACAGCCGGGCGATGCGCCGCCCGGCCTCCAGGGCCACCTCCTCGTAGGCCGGCACGCCGAGCGCCGCCGAGGCGCGCAGCAGCCCCAGCACGACGCCGCCGTCACCGCGCAGGGAGGGGTCCCCCGACCAGCCGATCCCGCCGTCGCCCAGCGCGCGGGCGCCGCGCACGATCCGGTCGGCGGCCGCGAGCGCCGCGGTCTCGAAGCGTTCCTCGCCGAGCACCCACCCGGCTTCGGCGAGGGCGAGGACGACGCCCGCCAGGCCGTGGTAGAGCGAGGTGCCGGCCTGCTCCTGCCAGGTCGCCGCGAGGTGGCGAGCGCCGGCGCGGGCGTCCTCCAGGTACGCCTCATGGCCGGTGCCGGCGGCGAGCTCCAGGAAGAACAGCACGATGCCGGCCGCCCCCGAGTGGAGCGAGGCGGGCCCGCCAGCCGTGGCCGGCCTGCCGTACGGGTCGGGATTGGGCCGCCATCGCCGTCCGTGCTCGTCGTCGACGGCGGCCGCGCGGATCCACCGTCCCGCCATGATGGCGGCCGTCAAGGGAGTCTCTGCCCGCTCACCCCAGGAGCGGATCGGGTCCAGACCCATGGGGTCAGATTAACCCACGAACTCGGTAGGTAATGTCAAGATATTTGGGAAGTTCCGCTGATCAGTCCGCGGCGGGGCCGAGGCGGCGCAGGACCTCAAGGACCGATGCCGGGTCGGCCAGGACCTCCGGCGGCAGGGACACGTAGAGCTGGATCGTCGTCACCGCCGGGTGGTGGAACCGCCGGATCTTCTCGCGGCACTCCTCCGGCGTCCCGCTGACGAACAGTTCCTCGACGAGCCTGTCCGGCAGGGCGTCCTCGGCCCCCCGCCGGTCGCCGCGCTCCCATCGGGCGTGGGCCTCGGCCAGCTCGTCGCCGTGTCCCAGCCACTCGTGGAACGCCTTGTACGGCGCGCGGTTGAGTATCCAGGCGAGGAAGGGCCGGGTGGCCGGGCGCACGAACACCGGGTCGTCGCTCGGGCACACGAAGACCTTGACCACCAGTTCCTTGCCGGGCGGCTGCGGGCCGACCGCCTCGACGATCTTCGGCACGTCGGAGGCGTACAGGAGGTTGGAGATGGCGCCGTCGCCCTCGGTGAAGCCGAGGCGCAGCATGCCGGGGCGCAGCGCGCCCACGAGCACCTTGGGCGGCGGGACGGGCGTCCACGGCAGCCCGTAGCCGGTGATCTCGAAGGTGTCGAACGGCCCGGTGACGTGCTCCCCTCGAAAGGCCCGGACCAGGAAGCGCACCACGTCACGCGTCCGCTTGTACGGCTCCTCGAACGGGATCCCGTTGATGTCGCTGACGTGGGCGGGCACGGACGCGCCGACGCCGAGCAGGACCCGGCCGGGCGCGGCCTCCGCCAGCGTCGCGGCGGTCTGGGCGAGCACCGCCGGCCCGCGGGTGAAGACGGGGACGATCCCGGTCGCCAGGCGGAGCGAGGACGACCAGGCGGCGGTCAGCGCGAGCGGCGTGAAGGCGTCGGTGCCGCCGCCCTCGGCGGTCCACACGTCGCCGTACCCCAGGTCGGGCAGCCGTTCGACGAGCGTCCGGTGCTCCCGCAGCGGGATGCCGGACAGCGGCAGCGTCACTCCCCAGTTCGGCGTCATGCCCCGCTCACCCACACCGACGTCAGGTCGAGGAACCACGACTTGGGCTGCACCAGGCCGTGGACGGCCGGTGCGATCGCCCTGGGGTTGCGGTCGTTGACCACGAACAGCCACGGCGCGTCCTGGGTGACCAGGTCGAGCGCCTGCCGGTAGGTCGCGGCCCGCCCGGCGACGTCCGGCGACTGCGCGGCCTTTATGAACAGTTCGTCGACCCTCTTGTTCGCGTAGTGCCCGGTCCAGAAGGGGCTGCCCGACCCGAGGAACAGCGGCAACAGCGCCTCGGACTGGAACAGCGTGGTGGACTGCGCAATCGCGTCCGCGCCGTACGGGACCTTGCCCGCGGCCTCCTGGCTCAGCAGCGCCGACCATTCGATGGTCTTGATGTTCACCTTGATCCCCACGGCGGCCAGGTCGCGCTGGAGGCTCTCGGCGATCGGAACCGGGGTGAGGTTGCCCGAGCCGCCGGTGGGCACGACGACCGTCGTCTCGAATCCCCCGGCCACCCCGGCCTCGGCGAGCAGGCTCTTGGCCTTGGCCGGGTCGTAGGAGTAGACGTCGCCCTTCGGGTCGTACGCGGCGGTGGCGCGCGGCGCGGCCTGGTAGGCCGGGTCGGCCGTGCCCCTGAGCAGGCCGGTCGCCAGAGCCTCCCGGTTGATCGCGTAGTTGGCGGCCCGGCGCACCCGGACGTCGCTCCACGGCTTCTTCGCGGTGTCGAGGATCCAGTACCAGATGTGGTCGTAGCCGTTGGTCGGCACCTGGAACCCGGTGTCCTTCAGCGCCGTCACGTCGTCGGGGGTGGGGTACTCGATCCAGTTGACCTCACCGGCGCGCAGCGCCGCGACCCGGGCCGCCGGGTCGGGGATCGGCCTCAGCACGAGCTTGCCGAGCTTGGAGACCGGCCCCCAGTACGAGGTGTTCGGCAGCAGTTCGAGCCGCTGCCCCGGCGTGAGCGAGCCGAAGCGGAACGGGCCGGTGCCCACGGGGTGCGCGCCGAAGTCGCCGTGCTTCACGGCGGCCGGGCTCGCGATGTAGACGTGGGTCAGGTCGTCGGGCAGGTGGCCGTTCGGCTCCTTGGTGACGATCTCGACGTGCCGCTCGTCCACCTTCCGGTAGGAGGCGAAGGTGCCGGTGTACTCGCTCGCCGCGCTCTGCAGGGCCGGCGTCGCGTACGGGTCGCCCTTCTTGGTGTAGCGGTCGAGGTTGAAGATCACCCCGTCGGCGTCGAACGGCGTTCCGTCGTGGAACCTCACCCCCTGCCGCAGCTCGAACGTCCAGGTGCGCCCGTCCGCGCTGTGGGTCCACGAGGTGGCGAGCGCCCCGGTGACCGGCGGCACCCGGTCGTCCCGGGTGAGGTCGTAGTGGGTCAGCCCCTCGAAGAGCTGGAAGCCGACGAAGCGGGTGCCCTCGAAGCCCTGGCCGTTGAGCACGGTGTCGAGGTTGGGCAGGTCGCTGGAGGTCATGCCCACGACGAGCGTGCCTCCCCTCCCCTGCCCGGCGGCCCCCGCCGTGCCCGGGTTCCCGGCGGCGGGAGACTGGCACGCGGTCGACAGCGCCGCCGCGAGTACCGCGGCGGCGACCGTCAGCGTTCTTTTCATTCTCTTTCCTTCGGTGGTGAGGTGACGCGGCCGTCGCGCATGGCGAGCACCCGGTCACACAGGTGCTCCACCACGGCCGGGTCGTGGGAGACGAACAGGTAGGCGACGCCGGTGTCCCGCTGCAGACCGGCGAGCAGGTTGAGGATCTGCGCCTGCACGCTCTTGTCGAGGGCCGACACCGCCTCGTCGCAGACCACAAGGTCGGGACGGGTCGCCAGGGCGCGGGCGATCGCCACCCGCTGGGCCTGGCCGCCGGACAGCTCGGCCGGGCGGCGGGCGGCGTACCCGGCCGGCAGGCCGACCTGGTCGAGCAGCTCCGCCACCCGGGCGCGGACGTCCCCGCGCCGCCACCCGTGCGCCCGCAGGTTGAACGCGATCGACTGCGCCACGGTCAGGTGCGGGTTGAGCGAGGTGCGCGGGCTCTGCGGAACGAACTGGAGCCGCGCCCGCAGCGGGCGCAGCCGCCTCGGCGGCAGCGCGGTCAGCTCGTGCCTGTCGAACCGCACGCTCCCCGCGTCCGGCCGGACCAGGCCCAGCACCATCCGGGCGACGGTCGACTTGCCCGAGCCGGAGGCTCCGACGAGGCCCACGGTCTCGCCGTGCCGTACGGCGAAGCTCACCCCGTCGGCAGCGAGGACCCCGGAGGGGAACCGCTTGACCAGGTCGTCGGCCACCAGCAGCGGCGGCGCCGGCTCAGACATGGCAGGCCGCCCGGTGGCTCTCGCCCGTCAACTCGGGGCGTACGGACCGGCAGGCGTCGTGGACCAGCGGGCAGCGGGGCGCGAACGCGCAGCCGCCGGCGGGCCGTTCGGCGGGTTCGGGCGGCCGTCCGGGGATGACCGGCAACGTGCCCCTGGCGATGCCCGGCCGGGGCTCCGCGGCGAGCAGGCCCCGGGTGTAGGGGTGCCGGGGGCCGCCGAGCACCGTCGCGGCCCGGCCGCGCTCGACCACCCGCCCGGCGTACATGACGGCGACCTCGCCGCCGAGGCGGCGGGCGACGCCGACGTCGTGCGTCACGAGCAGCAGGGAACGCCGGGTGAGCAGACCGAGTACCTGCTCCGCGGTCTCCGGGTCGAGGGCGCTGGTGGCCTCGTCGGCGATGACGACCTCAGGGTCGCAGGCCGTCGCGATCGCGATCAACGCGCGCTGCCGCAGCCCACCGGACAGCTCGTGGGGGTAGGCGCGGGCGACCCGGGCCGCGTCGGGCACGCCCGCGCGCTCCAGCAGCGCCAGGGGGTCGCCCGCCACCCCGTGGTGGCGCAGGACCTCCCGGATCTGCCGGCCGACCCGGCGCAGGGGGTCGAGGGCCGCGGTGTGGTCCTGCGGGACGAGCCCGGCGGCCCGGCCCCGGACGAGGGCGGCCGGGGCGCCGCCGAGGGTCGCCTCCCCGCTCACCGCGGCCCGCCGGCCGAGCAGGCCCAATGCGGCGCGCACGGTGAGCGACTTGCCACTGCCCGACTCGCCCAGCAGCACGAGCGTCCCCTCGGGCGGCACGTCGAGGTCCACACCCTCGACGAGACGCAGTCCGCCGATGGTCACCGTCAGATCCCTGATCCTCAGTCCGTCGTTCATCGAGCCGCCCTCCCGATGACGGTGAAGGCCAGCGAGACCACGAAGATCGCGAGGGCGGGGACCACGGCGACGCCCGGCGCGCTGAAGGCGTAGGGACGCAGCTCGTTCAGCATCGAGCCCCACTCGGCCGCCGGCGGCGCCACGCCGAGCCCGAAGAAGGACAGCCCCGCCGCGTACACGATGGCCAGGCCGACGAGCGCGGTGCAGTACGCGAGGACGGCGGGCAGGACGACGGGCAGCACCTGCCGGACGGCGACGGCGAGCGGGCCGGCGCCGCTCACCCGGGCGGCCTCCAGGTAGTCGGCGCTCCTGACGCGGCGGACCTCGGTGAGCGTCACCCGCGCCACGGCGGGGATGAGGACCACGGCCAGGGAGACCGTGGTGCCGGTGAACCCCGGGCCGAGCGCCGAGGCCACCGCCATGGCCAGCAGGACGGCGGGGAAGGCGTAGACCACGTCGAGCACCCGCATGATCAGGTTCTCCGCTCGGCGGCCGCCGAGCCCGGCCGGCAGCGCGAGCGCGACGCCGAGCACGAGGGCGGCGAGCACGGGCAGCGCTCCGCCCGCGAGGGAGATGCGGGCGCCCCACACGAGGCGGCTGAGCAGGTCGCGTCCCTGGCCGTCGGTGCCCAGCAGGTGGCCGGGGCTGCCGGGCGGGAGCAGGCGGGCGTGCAGGTCGCCGTCGGCCGGCCCGTACGGCGCGACGACGGGCGCGAGCACCGCGGCGAGCGCGATCACCGCGACGAGGACGGCCGCCGCGCGCCTCACGACCGGACCCTCGGGTCGACGGCGGCGTGCGCGGTGTCCACGAGGAGGTTCACGCCGACGAAGCAGACCGCGACCACGAGCACGCCCGCCTCGACCACGGGCAGGTCGCGCTGCGACAGCGCCTGGAACAGGGCCGATCCGAGCCCCGGCCAGGAGAAGACGGTCTCGACGAAGACGGCGCCCTCGACCAGGTAGGCGAGCTGGAGGCCGCCGATCGTGAGCAGCGAGGGGACGGCGTTGTGCGCGGCGTGCGCGAGCACCCGGCGTTCCGGCAGGCCCCGGGCCCGCAGGTGCTCCACCAGGTCTCCGGCGAGCAGATCGCCGAGCACCGTGCGGGCCATCCTGGCGATCAGGCCCAGGGGGACCAGCGCCGCGGCGACCGACGGCAGGATCAGATGGAGCAGCAGGTCACCGAAGCCGCCGGGGGTGAACGGGTCGCGCATGCCCCCGGTGGGCAGCCGTCCCACGGCGAGGGCGACGAGGATCAGGGCCACCGCGTACTGCGGGGCGGAGACGGCGACGGTGGCGAGCGCGTCGCAGATCCGGCCCGGCCACCGGCCGGGGAAGGCGGCCCCCGCGGCGCCGAGCGCCACTCCGCCGAGGACCGCCAGCGCGAACGCGGCGGCGGCCAGGATCAGCGTGTTGCCGAGCGCGGCGGCGAGGATCTCGGTCACCGGCCGCTGCCGGGCGATGGACGTGCCGAGGTCGCCCGCGACGACGTGGCGCAGCCAGGTCAGGTAGCGCAGCGGAAGCGGGTCGTGCAGGCCGAGGCGCTCGGCGAGCTCCTGTCGTGCCTGCGGCGGGGCGGCCGGGCCGAGGAGGCTGCTCACCGGATCGCCGGGGATGAGCGCGATCGTGACGAACACGACCAGGGTCACACCGAGGAGCGTAGGCAGCGCGAGCAGCGTGCGCCGTAGAACAAAGCTGTACATTTCCCAGCAAACCTGGCGGGATTCTCTCGGTCTTAGCCAGGTCCGTGTTCATGCTGTGAGTGGAGGTATCAGGATGGCGGACGCGCGCCGCGCCCTCGGCGAGTTCCTGCGGGCCCATCGTGAACTGCTCCGTCCCGAGGACGTCGGCCTTCCCGCCGGCTCCCGGCGCCGCACCCCCGGACTGCGCCGCGAGGAGGTCGCGGCCGTGGCGGGCGTCGGGGTCGCCTGGTACACCTGGCTCGAACAGGGCCGCGTCACCGCCTCGCGCCAGGTCCTGGAGGCGGTCGCCCGCGTCCTGCGCCTCGACCGGGACGCCCTGCGGCACGTCCTGACGCTGTCAGGCCTGGCCGCCCCGACCCCCGCCACGCCGATGGACCCGGCCCTGCTCGCCGCCGCCCGCACCCTGCTGGACGGCCTGCCGACGAGCCCGGCGCTGCTGCTCGACGACCACTTCGACATGCTCGCCTGGAACGACGCCTACCGCGCCGTGTGGGGGGACCCGGCCGCCCTCCCGCTCCCCCGGCGCAACCTCATGTGGGTGATGGCCGCCGACCCCCACGCCCGCGCCGTCCTGCACGACTGGCAGCCGCTCGCCATGACGGTCTTCCAGCAGTTCCGCGGGCAGGCGTCCGTCACCGACGCGCGGACGAGCGAGGTCTACGCGCTGCTGGAGCGAGACCGGCCGGATCTCACCCACTGGTGGCAGTGCCCCTCGGTGGCCACGCTCACCATGCGGGAGGCCGCCGTCGAGACGCCGTCCGGACCGGTCACCCTGCTCTTCTCGCTGGTCCGGCCGGTGGACGACCCCCGCGCCCTCGTCCTGCTGCAGACCCCCGCCACACCGGCCGACCACGACCGCATGCGCGAGATCACAGCTGCGTGCGCATAGCGCACACTTGTGCGGCAGGGTAGCGTCCGGGCTCCCCATCCGGCGAAGCAGAGCGCCGTCGCGGAGGGGCTGGGCGATCGCGCCGCCGCCGCGGCCGCCAGGCTCCGCGCCGCCGAGCTGGCCGCTACCGCCCGCTGACGGTGACGCCGTCTGGGCGACGACCAGCGGCGCCGCGCTCGTGGCCGGCCGGTGGCCGGCGCCGCCCTTACGGTCCGCGCCGCGCCGGGGAGCGTCCGCCGATCCGGCGACCGGCGTCGGCCCGGCCGCTCGCCGGTCATCCGGCGCCGCGCGGTGTGCGCACCACGGCAGCCACCAGCACCAGGGCGACCGCGACGAACACCGTGGCGAACAGGAACGCCGTCCCCATCGCGTGGGCGAGGGTCTGCGCATGGCCGCCGGCGCGGGTCTCGCGCAGGCTCGTGCCGTACACGGTCACGAGGACGGCCAGGCCCAGCGAGCCGCCGATCTGCTGCATCGTCTGCATGATCCCCGAGGCGGCGCCGGCGTCCGCGGGCCGCACTCCGGCGAGGATCGTGGCGTTCAACGGCATGAGGAACGCGCCGATGCCGACGCCGAACATCAGGATCGGCAGCAGCAGATGCGGCGCGTACGGCGTGGCGGCGTCGAGACGCGACAGCCGGAACGCGGCGGCGACGACGAGCAGCAGCCCGGCGACGACGAGCGGCCTCGCCCCCGTCCGCGGCAGCAGCCTCGGGGCGAACCGGGAGGTCGCGAACGTGCGCCACGCGCCGTGCGCGGTCGCCGGCGCGTGGCGCGGTTTCCGCGGCACGGCATGGCGCGGGTCCGTGGACGTGCGCGACTTCATCCAGGCCAACTACACGCCGTACGAGGGCGACGAGTCGTTCCTGACCGGCCCGACCGAGCGGACCCGTGCGGTCTGGGCGGAGGTGTCGGACCTGTTCCCCGAGGAGCGCCGGCGCGGCGTGTACGACGTGGACACCACGACGCCCTCCTCGATCACCGCGCACCGGCCCGGCTACATCGACTCCGAACGCGAGCTGATCGTCGGCCTGCAAACCGACGCCCCGCTGAAGCGGGCGATGATGCCGGCGGGCGGGCTGCGGATGGTCGAGAACGGCCTCGCCGCGTACGGCTACCGGCTCGACCCCCGGGTGAAGGAGATCTTCACCAAGTATCGCAAGACGCACAACGACGGCGTCTTCGACGCCTACACCCCCGAGATCCGGGCGCCCGCCGCGCAGGACGTCAAGACCTACTTGTTTAGTAGGTTATTGCCTAGGATGCCTCCGCAGGAGCACGAGTGACAGGAGGTCCGATGCCGAAGGAATGCGCGTCCCCCGCAGGTGGCGGCGCCGACGGCCGCACCCGCGACGAGACGGCCACGGAGGTGGGCGCGTGAGCACCGGCCACGACATGTCCCGGGGAGAGCCGCGATGAGCGACCGGCACCTCTTGGACAACCCCGTGTGGGCGTCGCTGACCGGCCCGCACGCGCACCTCGCCGAACGGCACGGCAACGCGGTGCGCTACCCGGATGACGTCTCCCCGTTCTTCGCACTGCCCGACGACCCCGGCCCCGCGGACTGGAGCGACCTCGCCGCGCTCGCGGGGCCCGGCACGACGGTCCCGGTCACCGGTGAGGCCGCCACGGCACCGGACGGGTGGGAGGTGGTCGCGCACGGCGCAGGCGTGCAACTGGCCGGCGACGACGTGGTCCCCGCACCCGACGACGAAGCGATCCGCCTACAGGCGGCGGACGTGCCGGAGATGCTCGACCTCATCGCACGCACGCAGCCGGGACCCTTCCGGCCGCGCACCATCGAGATGGGCACCTACCTGGGCATCCGCCGCGGCGGCGCGCTGGTCGCGATGGCCGGGGAGCGACTGCACCCACCCGGCTGGACGGAGATCAGCGCGGTCTGCACCGATCCGGCCTTCCGCCGCCAGGGCCTGGCGTCACGGCTGGTGCTGGCCGTCGCCGCCGGCATCCGCGCCCGCGGCGAGACCCCGTTCCTGCACGCGGCCCCGACCAACACCACGGCGATCCGGGCGTATGAAGCGCTGGGTTTCCGGCTCCGCCGGCGAACCTCGTTCGTCATCGTCCGCGTGCCCGCCGACGTGCCGGTCGCGTGAGCGCAAGACGCACGATTGACGATAAAACCCTCTATACCTTCTGTGTTAATAGGTTCAGCTCTCGGGCCGAGACTCAGGCGGCGAGTGGTTCAGTGTGAAGGGCCCCTCGATCACCCCGCGCTCCCCGCAGGGCCAGCCGCTGGTCACCTCCCTGGCCCACGACACGCTGCCGTACGAGTTCGCGGCCCGCGCGTCCGACGTCGTGGACGTCACCCCGCGCGACCGGGAGGACGCCGCCGCGATCGTCGAGCGCGTCCGGGCGGCGGAGGCGGCCGTCGGACGCGCCGAGCCGCCGTTGCGGATCTTCGCCGATCTGGTGGTCTTCCTCGACGCCCGCGACGCGGCCGGCCGGAAGGCCCGGCTGGACGACCTCGACGGCGCCGAGCTCGACTCGGACGCCCATGTCTTCACCGGCACCCCCGAGGAGCTCGCCGGGCTGCTGCTGGAGTGGCGGGAGGCGGGGCTGGAGGGATTCCGCCTCCGGCCGGGAGAGCTGCCTCACGACCTGGTGGCGATCACCAGGGCCCTGGTGCCCGCCCTGCAGAACGCGGGCGCGTTCCGCACCGCCCGAGCCGGCCGGCTCGGGCGGCGCCGGCGTCAGCCCAGGATCCGGGCGGCGCCGAACCCCGCGGGCAGTTCACCGCCGTTCGCGAAGCGGCCGGGCCCGAAGGCGGCCAGGCGCGGATCGGGATCGTTCAGGAGCAGCCGGGCGACGTGGTCGCCCCAGGCGGGCGCGAGCTTGAAGCCGTGGCCGCTGGTGCCCGCGTCGACGAACACGTGCTCGCCGACCTGGCCGGTGACCGGCTGCCAGTCGGGGCTCACGTCGTAGAGCGAGGCCCAGCCGCCGACCACGCCGGCGCGGCGGCGGGCCGCGGATCGGGCGGCGGAGGCCGCGGCGAGGCGGCCGAGCTCGCCGGGGAGCGGTCCGGGGAAGTCGTCGGGGTCGGCGGCGGCGGCCGCGACCACCCCTCCGGTGAGGTACTGGGTGCGGGGCTGCGGGGTCGTGTAGTGACGGCCGGGGATGTCGATCAGGATGTGCGGCACGATCTCGGCGGTGTCCGCGGGCTCGTGCTCGGAGACGGCCACGACGTGCCGTTCCACGGTCAGCGGCAGGTGCACGCCGAGCGGCCGCAGCAGCGGCGCGGTCCACGGCCCGGCCGCCACGAGCAGCCGCCGGGCACGGTGCACCACACCGTCCGACGTCGTCACCGCCGCCCCCCGCCTCTCCTCGGCGAGCGCGACGACCGGCCGGTGGGTGTGGACCACCGCGCCGTGGCGGCGCGCCGCCGCGGCCAGCCCGGTCGTCGTCGCGTACGGATCGGCGTAGCCGGCGTCCTCCTCCCAGACCGCGACGGCGACGCCGTCGAGGTCCAGGTGCGGCAGCCTCGCGGGCAGCGCGTCGGCGGCGACGAGCTCGCTGCCGACACCGAGCGAGCCGAGCCGCGCGGCGGTCTCCCCCGCCGCGGCCACCTCGCCGGGGCCGTGCAGGTAGAACGCGCCGGTCCGGCGGAATCCGGACTGGTGCCCGCCCGTGCGCTCCTCGAAGGCGGCGAGGAACGCGATGCCGTCCCGCGCCGTCTCCGCCAGGAACGGGTCGGTGTAGTAGGCACGGCAGATGCCGCCCGACCGTCCGGTGGGCCCGCCCGCGACCGGTCCCCGGTCGAACACGCCGACCGGCACGCCGCGCCGCGCCAGGTGGAAGGCCGCAGCCGTGCCGTGCACCCCGGCCCCGACGATCGCCACGTCGTACGTCACGCGACGGCCTCCCGGTCGCCCGGCCGCTGTTCGAGCCGCGGGATCGCGGCCAGCAGCTCCCGCGCGTACGGCGTGCGCGGCTCGGTGAAGACCTGCCGGACGTCGCCGGACTCGACCACGCGGCCGTCCTTCATCACCAGCACCCGGTCGCTGACGTGCTGGATCACGCCGAGGTCGTGGGAGATGAACAGGTAGGCCACGCCGAGCTCGGCCTGGAGGTCGGCAAGCAGGTCGAGGACCTGCGCCTGGACCGACACGTCCAGCGCGGAGACCGGCTCGTCGCAGACGATCACCTGGGGCCGGGGGGCCAGCGCCCGCGCGATCGCCACCCGCTGCCGCTGCCCGCCGGACAGCCGCAGCGGCCTGCGCTCCAGGATCGACGCGTCCAGGCCGACCTGTTCGAGCAGCTCGACCGACCGGTCCCGCCGTGTCCGGCGGGGCTCGCCGCCGACGGCGAGCGCCTCGTCGAGGATCCGCCGTACGGTGAACCGGGGATCGAACGAGCTCAGCGGGTCCTGGTAGACGACCTGGATGTGCCGCCGCAGCGCGCGGCGCCCGGCGGAGCCGAGCCCGCGCCAGGACCTCCCGTCGATCTCCACCTCACCCGTGTCGGGCTCGAGCAGCCCCAGCACCAGGCGCGCCGTCGTGGTCTTGCCCGATCCCGACTCGCCCACCAGCCCGAGGGTCTCCCCCGCCCGCAGCTCGAACGACACGCCCTCCACGGCCGGCCGGCGCAGGCCGTCCGGCCCGGGGAAGGACTTGGCCAGGCCGGACGCCCTGATCACCACCGGGCCGGGCCGGGCCGGGGGAAGCGGGGCGGGGGCGGAGCCGTCCTCGGGGACGGTCAGCCGGGTGCCCCTGGCGTGCTCGGAGGGCACCGCGGCGAGCAGCCTGCGCGTGTAGGCGTGCCGCGGAGCGCCCAGCACGTCGTGCGTGGGCCCCTCCTCGACGACCTCGCCGTCCTTCATGACCAGCACGCGGTCGGCGAGCTCGGCCACCACCGCGAGGTCGTGGCTGATGAGCAGCAGCCCGGCCCCGGCCCTCCTGCGTTCGGCCAGCAGCCGCAGGATCTGCGCCTGCACGGTGACGTCGAGAGCGGTGGTCGGCTCGTCGGCGATCAGCAGCGGCGGCGCGCAGGCGACCGCGGAGGCGATCAGCGCGCGCTGCCGCAGCCCGCCGGACAGCTGGTGGGGATACTGCGCGGCCCGCAGCTCCGGCTCCGGCACCCCGACCTCGCGCAGCAGCTCGACCACGCGCCCGCGCACCCCGGCGCGCGGCACGGCCCGGTGCAGCCGCAGGGTCTCGGCGATCTCCTTGCCGACCGGGCGCAGCGGGTCGAGCGAGACCAGCGCGTCCTGCAGGACGTAGCCGACCTGGCCGCCCCGCAGGGCCCGCCACTGCCGCTCGCCGTACGCGGAGACGTCGCGGCCGCCCACGACGAGCGACCGGGCGGTGATCTCGGCGCCGGCGCCGGTCAGCCCGATCAGCGTGCGGGCGGTGACGCTCTTTCCCGAGCCGGACTCCCCCACGATGGCGACGCACTCCCCCGGGCCGACCGTGAAGGAGATCGAACGGACCGCCTGGACCGGGCCGAACGAGACCCGCAGGTCGGACACCTCGACGATCGGCCGCACCGGATCGATGGCGGCGGTCGTGGTCACGACAGTCTCCCTTCGACGCGCCGCTGCAGGTGGCGGCCGACGACCGTGACGGACAGGACGGTGAGCGTGATGGCCAGCCCGGGGAAGACCGCGACCCACCAGGCGACGGAGAAGTAGTCGCGCCCGGCCGACAGCATCGCCCCCCACTCCGGCGCGGGCGGCTTGGGGCCGAGGCCGAGGAAGCTGAGCGAGGACGCCGCGACCAGCGCCGTGCCGACCTCGATCGTGGCCAGCACGAGCAGCGGCGCGAACGCGTTGGGCAGCACGTGCCGCGTGACGATCCTGGCCCTGGTCAGGCCGAGCGAGACGGCGGCCTCGACGTACCCGGACCGGCGGATCACCATGGTCTGCGCGCGGACCAGGCGCGCGTAGCCGGGCAGCGTGTAGGCGGCGATGGCGAAGACCGCGTTGAGCGTGCCCGGCCCGACGACGGCGATGACCAGCAGGGCCAGCAGCAGCCCCGGCAGCGAGAGCAGGACGTCCACGACGCGCATCGCGACCTCGTCAAGCACCCGCCCGCCGAGCGCGGCGAGCAGGCCGACAGCGGTGCCGCCGGTCACGGCGAGCGCGGTGGCGGCCAGCCCGGCCAGCACCGACGGCCGAGCCCCGTAGACGATGCGGGTGAACACGTCGCGCCCGTTGGCGTCGGTGCCGAGCAGGTGCTCGCCGTTCGGCGGCCGCAGCGCGGCGAGGGCGTCGGTGAGATCGGGCGAGCCGTGGGCGACCAGGCCCGGCGCGACCGCGATCACGGCCACGAACAGCAGGAACACGGCGGCCGCCCAGACGCCTGCGCGCGGGACGCGCCGGCGTCTGCGCCCGATGACGGTGACGGCGCCCGCGGTGATGGTGGAGGCGGTCACTCAGGCACCTTGCAGTCGCGGGTCGATGGCCAGATAGAGCAGGTCGAGCACGATGTTGATGACGACGTAGAGCAGGGCGGCGATCAGGACCACGCCCATCACGACCGGCAGGTCCTTGTTGGCGACGGCGGTGAGGGTCAGCCGCCCGATGCCCTGCCGGGAGAAGACCGACTCGATGATCACGGCCCCGCCGAACAGGAAGCTGACCATCCATCCGGCCAGCGTGACCGTGGGCAGCAGGGCGTGCCGGAGCGCGTGCCGCAGGCGCACGCCCAGGTCGGACATGCCGCGCGAGCGGGCGGTGAGCACGAACGGCTCCTCCAGCGTGAGCTCCAAGCCCTCGCGCAGCACCTGCGTGAGCGTGGCGACGACCGGGATGGCCATCGCCACGGACGGCAGGACCAGGCCCTCCAGCCCTTCGCCGCCGACGGCGGGGAAGAGCCGCAGCCCGAAGGAGAAGACGGTGAGCAGCAGGATCCCGGCCCAGAACGACGGGATGGAGATGCCGACCAGTTCGATGCCGGAGAACACCGCCCGCGCCCACCGGCGGCCCGCGGTCAGCACCGCGACGGTGACCGACACCACGACGGCCAGGGCGAACGAGGAGAGCATGAGCTGGACCGACGAGCCGACCTGCTCGCCGATGGCGGAGGCGACCGACTGGTGGAGCTGGTAGGACTGACCCAGGTCGCCGTGGAGCACCCGGCCCAGGTAGGTGACGTACTGGGCGAGCAGCGGCCGGTCCAGCCCGTAGTCGGCGATGATCCGCTCGCGCACCTCGGGCGTCACGGTGTTGGCGCCGATCAGCAGGTCGACCACGTCGCCCGGGGTGAGGTGGAGGCCGGCGAAAGCGACCGTGACCGCGCCCCACAGCACCAGGACGGAGGTGCCCAGCCGCACCAGCACCGGGCGGACCACCCGGGCTCGCGCCCGGGTGACCGATACGGCGACGGCGGTCATGCCTGCTCGACCCACGCGTCGTAGAAGGTGGGGTACGCCTGGGGTTCCCAGCCGATGCCGTGCGTCTTCTTGCTCGCGCCCAGCAGGTAGTTGAACACGTACACCGGGAAGACCGCGGCCTCGCCGGTCACCCGCTGCTGCACCTTGGCGTACAGCTCGGCCCGCTCGGCCTGGTCGGTCGTGTCCAGCGCGTCGCTCAGCCAGCCGTCGATCTCCTTGTCGGACAGGCGGGCGGCGTTCTGGCCGAACTTGGCGGGCGAGGGGATGTTCGCGCTGTCGAACAGGTTGCGCAGCGCGTCGCCGTCGGCCCGCTGCCAGCTGAAGTCCATCAGGTCGTAGTCGCCCTTGATGTACCTGGCGATCCAGTCGTTGACCGTCGCGGCGACGAATTCGACGTCGAACCCGATCTTCTTGGCCTCGGCCTGGATCTGCTCGGCGAGCGTGTCCCGCTGCTCTCTGATGGCCGCCTTGATCAACCCCCAGCGGATCGTCAGCCGCTTGCCGTCCTTGGTGCGGTAGCCCTGGGCGTCCTTCGCCGACCAGCCGGCCTCGTCCAGCAGCCTGTTCGCCGTCGCGGGGTCGTACTTCGCCTTTCCTTCGAGCGTCTTGTCGTAGCCGTCGGTCGAGGGGGAGATGGGGCCCGCCGCAGGCTGGAACGCACCGAAGTAGAGGTTGTTCACGATCGTCGCGAAGTCGATGCCGTCGCGGAACGCCTGCCGGACGCGCTTGTCGGCGAACGGCCCCGAGGCGGTGTTCGGGTAGTAGCTGTAGTTGCCGCCGGGCGCCTGGCGGGTGAGGATCGTCAGCCGAGGGTCGGCCTTCACCTGCTTGACGTTGACCGGCGGCACGCTGGCGATCCCGTCGACCTGCCCGCTGGTCAGCGCGCCGAGGCGGACCGAGTCCTCGGTGACGACCTTGAACTCCAGCTTGTCCAGGTAGGCCGCCCCGGTGTGCGCGGCGCCCTCCGGAGCCCAGTTGTAGCCGGGGTTGCGGTGGTAGGTGATGCCCTTCTGCACCACGTACTCGTCGATGACGAACGGCCCGGACCCGACGACCTTCTTGCACAGCGCGTCCTGCGGCTGCTTGAGCGACTGCGGCGACTCGATCCCGAAGTACGCGGTGGACAGCGCCGACAGGAACGGCGAGTACGGCCTGCTGAAGGAAACCTTCACGGTGTGCGCGTCGACGACCTCGGTGCCCTTGTACGGCTCGATGTACCCCGCCGCGAGCTGCGACTTGGTGGCCGGGTTGACGATGTGGTCCAGGTTGGCCTTGACCGCCTCGGCGTCGAAGGGCGTGCCATCCGAGAACTTCACGCCCTCACGCAGGGTGAACGTGTAGGTCTTCTGGTCCGGCGAGACGGTCCACTTAGTGGCCAGCCAGGGGTGGATCCTGCCCTCGGTGTCGAGCGACACGAGCGAGTCCAGCGCGGGCCGGGTGAACAGACCGGCCACGTCGGCGGGGCTCTGGTGCGGGTCGAGGCAGGTGGAGGGCTCGGTGTTGACGGCGAACGTGAGTGTGCCGCCCTTGACCGGCCCGGCGGGGGCCTTGGCCGCCGAGGTCCCCCCGCCCTGCGTGCCGCAGGCGGCCAGGGTGAGCAGGAGAGACAGCGATAGACCGGCGGCTAATCGAATATTCGTGGACATCGGAGTGGCGAGCCTTTCGGTGGTTCAGACGAGACGGCCTGGGGTGGAGCTGCCGCGCCGTCGCAGCGTGCTCATGGGAAGCCGGAGCCGCCCTGAACGTACGATCACAGGGTCAGAAAGTCAATATTTCCTACCTGCTATACATAAAATTCCGCACGGGTCTTGAGGCCGACCGCGGCGATGCGGGCGGTGAGGATCTGGGTGCTGACGAGCAGCGCCAGGCCGAACGGCAGGATGGCCAGACCGCTGCGCAGCGCGTCGAAGTGGAGCACCCCCTGGAGATACTGCACCAGGTAGATCAGGAAGCCGGTGAGGACCGCCGCGAGCAGCAGCACACCGGCGAAGGCCCCGGCCCGCTCCCGCCCGGCCAGGACGGCCAGGGACAGCAACGGCTCGGCGGCCCGCCGGTCCACCACGAGCAGCGCCCCGGCCAGCACGACCGCGGCGCCGAGCGCGGTCAGCGTCCAGCGGTCTCCCCAGCCCTTCTCGGCGGCGCAAACCAGGCCGTACACGGCGGCGGTGACGCCGGCGGCGCCGAGCAACGCGCTGGACACGCCGAGAGCGCGGGACCTGGTCGGCTCGTCGCGCACGCCGAGCGCCCGGGGCGGCGAGCGCGGCGACGGTCAGCCCGATCGGCACGTTGACCAGCAGGCTCCAGCGCCAGTCCCCCGCCCAGGTCAGCACACCGCCCAGCACCATGCCCACGGAGGCGCCGAGCCCCGTCACCGTGGATTAGAGACCGAAGGCCCGCTGCTGCCGCTCGCCCCGGAAGACGATCGCGAGCAGCGCCAGGCCGGTGGGGCCGGCGATGGCGGCGCCCGCACCCTGCAGGACCCGGCCCACGAGCAGCACCGCCGCGTTCGGCGCGAGGCCGGCGACCAGCGACGCCACCACGATCAGCCCGAGCCCGGCGAGGAACACCCTCCGGTGCCCGAGGGCGTCGCCGAGGCGGCCGGCGAACAGCAGGAGCCCGCCGAAGGCGAGGAGGAACCCGTTGGACACATCATCCTGAGGTTGCCTCAGGTTGATGGTCAAGATTCAAGATGAGGTAACCTCAGGATGTCAAGCGGGAGGTACCGATGGACGGCAAGCCCTACATCGCCCAGCGCCCGAAGCGCGCGGACGGCCGGCGCAACTACGACGCCATCCTCGCCGCCGCGCGTAAGGCGTTCGAGACCTCGGGAGCCGACGCCTCGCTGGAGGACATCGCGAGCCAGGCGGGCGTCGCCATCGGCACCCTGTATCGGCACTTCCCCACGCGTGCCTCACTCGTGGAGGCCGCCACCCGCGACGGCCTGGAGAACCTCGTCGCCCGGGCCGAACGGCTGGCCGCCGGGCCGGATCCCCTCGACGCGCTGACCGAGTGGATGCGCGAGGCCGTCGTGCACTTCAGCACCTTCCGCGGCCTGGTCGGCATCCTCGCCCGGAGCATGTACGACGAGGGCACCCCCTCCCACGCCATGTGCGCCGCGATGCACCGCAGCGGCGCCGACCTGCTGCGCGCCGCCCAGGCGGCCGGCAGGGTGCGGCCCGACCTCACACCCGAGGAGCTGTTCGACCTCCTCAGCGGCGCGGCCTGGGTGCGCGAGCAGGCCGCCTCCGGCAGAGACGGCAGCCCGCGCTTCCTGCAACTGGTGCTGGAGGGCATCACCACCCGCGAGGAGGGCTGATCCTCGCCGGCCGCCCGGCCCACGCCGCGCCGGACGGGTGACGGCCCGGCCGGGACTACAGAGACGAGACGATCTTTGCGATCAGTTCGTAGGAACGGATCCTGGCCTGGTGGTCGGGCACCTGCGTGAGGACGAACAGTTCGTCGGCGCGGGTCCGGCGCAGGAGCTCGCCGAGGCGGGGGGCGATGCGCTCGGGACTGCCGACGAACTGCGGGCCGATCTTCTCGCGCAGGAACCGCTCCTCGGCCGCGGTGAACCGGTGGGCCGCCGTCTCCTCCTCCGTCGGCAGGACGGTGGCCGGGTCGGTCGTACGCATGAGGATCTGGCCGTACACGAAGGAGGCGGCGAGCCGGTGCGCACGCTCGTCGCTGTCGTTCGCGACGGCGATCACGGCCACGCAGGCGTGCGGTTCGGCCAGGGCAGGGGACGGCCGGAACGCCTGCCGGTACGCCTCCAGCGCCTCCGGCGCCCCGCCGCCCACGATCGCGTGCGCGTACACGTACGGCAGGCCGAGGCGGCCGGCGTCGGCGGCGCTTGAGACGCTCGACCCGACCAGCCACATCTCGGGCGGGACGCCCGGCTCGGGGATCGCGCGCACGCCGCCGCTGCCGCCGGAGAAGTACTCGCCCAGCTCGCGCAGCGCGTCGCCGAAGCCGAGCCGGCGGGGGTCGCCGAGGCGGGCGGCGGCCTCCCCCGAACCGCCGGAGGCGCGGCCGAGCCCGAGGTCGACCCGGCCCGGGTAGAGGCCGGCCAGCACGCCGAACTGCTCGGCCACCGCGTACGGCGAGTGGTTGGGCAGCAGCACCGCGCCGGAGCCGACGCGGATGGCGGAGGTCGCCGCGAGGATGGACCCGGCGAGCACGGCCGGGCTCGAGGTCGCCAGCGCGGGCGTGTTGTGATGTTCGGCCACCCAGTAGCGCCGGTATCCCAGCGCCTCGACGGCCTGGGCCAGGTGGACGGAACGGCGCAGCGCGTCGCCTGCGGTGTCGCCGCGCCAGACAGGGGCGGTGTCGTGCACGGAGACGGCGATTCCCTCGGCCAACGTCCTCTCCTTACAGGGGGATCGACAGAGGCGCATCCAGAGGCTGCCTCAGGTTAATAGAGTCAACCTGAGGCATCCTCAGCCTGTCAACGCCCCCGGGTCCGCCGGGCCGCGACGAGGACGAGGGCGGCGCTCCCCCGATGGCCTCACGGTGGTCCTCCCGCCGTCCCCGCGTGGAACGGCTCGGCCTCCCGCAGCGGGTCCCGCCCGGGAGCCCCGGGACGGACGCCGGAGAGGTCCTTGACGAAGGGAAGGGGACCGCGGACGGGACGGTCGTCCACGTCGAACAGCGGCGTGTATCCGGAGGCCAGGTAGAGCGCGGCCGCCTCCGGCTGCCGGGGCCCGGTCGTGAGGTAGACGCGGCGGTAGCCGCGTGCCGCCGCCTCCCGCTCCAGCACGCGCACCACGGCCCGGCCGAGCCCCCGCCGCCGGTGGGAGGGGTGCGCCCAGATCCGCTTCAGCTCGGCCGTGACCGCGTCGTACCTGCGGAACGCGCCGCCCGCGACGGTCTCGCCGGCTGGCGAGACCGTCGTTGGGGCCGTACCGCGCCGTGTACTCCGCGCTGAGGCCGGCCAGCAGCGGGGCCGCTTCGGGGTCGCCGACCCCGACGTGCCGCACCTCGTAGTCCAACACCTCGTGGTCCCCAACACCTCGTAGTCCAGCGCCGCGTGATCCGGGACCGCGTAATCCGGCGCCGCGTAGCCCGGCTCTGGCGGTTCGTGGCCCGGCACGCCCCGGGCGACGCGGCCGCGCTCCCCCGCCGTCGCGCTCACCCGGCCCGCCCGGACGGATCGGAGGTGTCGATCAGTGGCACGCGGAGACCGGAGACGGTCACGACTTCGCCCCCGGCGCGCGTCTTCCGTGCCACGCCTCCGCGAGCAGCTCGTAGGAGCGGACGCGGTCGGCGTGTCCGTGCGTGATGGTGGTGACCAGCAGTTCGTCGGCGCCCGTGACCCGCTGGAGCACGCGCAGCCGCTCGGCGACCGTCTCCGGGGAGCCCGCGAACTGGGTGTCCACGCGGTCGGCCACCAGTTCGCGGTCGGCCTCGCTCCAGACGTGCGCGTCCGCCTCCTCGGGCGTCGGATGGGGGATCGCCCCCTGGCCCGTGCGGATGGCGCGCACCCAGAGGCCGTAGGGTTTGGCCAGCTCCCTGGCCGTCGCGTCGTCCTCGGCCACGACCGCGTCCGGCGTACGCGGTAGTGGTCGACCAGCTCGGCGTACGGCTCGATGGGGTTGGTGACGTTCGCCGAGAACAGCGGGTCGCCATAGCGGGCGGCCAGATCGACCGAGTCCTTGCTGGTGGCGCTGCCGTGCCAGACCCGGATCGGCCGCTGCAACGGGCGCGGCCAGGTCTCCGCGTCCGTGAGGGACGGCCGGAACCGGCCCTCCCAGGTGACCCTGTCCTCCCGCCAGAGCCTGCGGAACAGTCCGTACGCCTCCCGGTTGCGGTCCCACTGGTCCTCGGAGGTGACGTGGAAGAGCCGCGCCTGGGCCGACCCGTTCCCCTTGCCGATGATCGGCTCAGGCGGTCAGCGAGTCCCGGCCGTGCGGCTCGTCCCAGTCGGCGCGGTGGGGCTCGACCTCGATGCGGGTGACGGCTTCGTCGAGGAAGGGCGGGCCGAGGTGCGAGAACGCGTCGAGGTCGGTGCTGCGGCGGAAGGCCGGGCGCTGGTAGAGGTCGCGGGCGTACCCCCACAGGTTCGGGAAGTCCGTCAGCCGGCGCTCGCTGATCTTGGCGAACGGGTTGTAGGTCAGGTCGAACCGGGCCAGCGTCACCCACAGCCGGATGTCCGACTCGGTGATCGTGTCGCCGTGCAGGAACCGGCGGGTGGACAGCCGGTCGTCCAGCAGCTCCAGCGCGGAGATCACCCGGCCGCGCAGTTCCTCGTAGGACTCGTTCGAGGCCGCGCCGGCGACGCGGTAGGTGCCGTCGTTGACGTTCTCGTAGATGTAGTCGTTGAGCTCGTCGATCTGCGGCCGCAGCTCGGCGGGGTAGAGCCGGACCTCGGGGTCCCCCCACTCCTCGAACTGGGTGCCGAGGTCGATCGTGATGTCGGGGAAGTTGTTGCTCACGATCCGGCGGGTCTCCCGGTCCCAGAGCACGGGAACGGACACGTGGCCCTCGAAGCCGGGCTCGGTCGCCTCGTAGGCCTCCCGCAGGAACCGGAAGCCGTTAACGGGATCGGCGCCGCGCCTCTCCCGGAACGCCCAGCCCCGCCCGTCCCGTTCGTCGTCGACGTAGGAGAGCGACACGACGTCCTCGAGGCCCTTGAGGAGGCGGACGATCGCGGAGCGGTGCGCCCAGGGGCACCGGTGCGAGACGTAGAGGTGGTAGCGGCCCGGTTCGGCCCGGTAGCCGCTCGACCCGTCGGCGGTGACGCGCCCCTGGAACGGGTAGCGAGGCCGGTTCCAGCCACCGTTGCTGACCTTGAGCGCCGTCGCGCCGTAGACGCCGTACTTGTCCAGGTCCACCGGGTCGGCGTAGACCGGGGCGTGGGTCGGCGTGGTCATGTGGATCGCCTCTCTTTCCGTACGCACGGACACGTGCGGTATGTCGCGCCGTAGGGTGGGGGTCCGGCGCCGGGCGGGACGCCGGCGGCGCCCGACGCCGCCAGAATGCACACGCCCCGGTGCCTTGTACAGCCCGCCCGCCGCAGGCGCCCGGGCCGGGGAGAGCCCGGGCCGCGGATCCGCTGCGACCCCGCCCGGGCTCGATTCGCCTATTCAGCGGGCGGTTCCAGCCGGTCCGCGACGGGATCCAGGTCCATGCCGCGCGCGGTGCCGGTGACACGGGTCACAGGTGAAACGCGACGCTATGTAAGGGCCGCGCTTCCACCGGCTAGGGGTTCGCGAGGAGTGGACAGGGGGTCCCGCCGCGCGGCCTCACCCAAAGATGGGCACCATGAAAGCCCTGGTCCTCTCGGGTGGGTCTGGAACTCGGCTGCGCCCCATCACGCACACGTCCGCCAAACAGCTCGTGCCGGTCGGGAACAAGCCGATCCTGTTCTACGGCCTGGAGGCCATCGCCGACGCGGGGATAACCGAGGTCGGCATCGTCGTCGGAGACACCGCCGCGGAGGTTCAGCACGCCGTCGGCGACGGCTCGAAGTTCGGCCTCCGGGTCACCTACATCCGGCAGGAGGCCCCGCTCGGCCTGGCACACGGCGTCCTCATCGCACGGGACTTCCTGGAGGACGACGACTTCCTGCTCTTCCTCGGCGACAACTTCATCGTCGGCGGGGTCGCCGGCATCGTGGCCGGATTCCGGTCGGACCCGTGCGACGCCCGGCTGCTGCTCACCAAAGTGCCGGACCCGACCCGCTTCGGGGTCGCCGAGCTCGGCCCCGACGGGCGCATCGTCCGCCTGGAGGAGAAGCCGCGGCGGCCCAAGAGCGACCTGGCCCTGGTGGGCGCCTACCTCTTCGGTCCCGCGATCCACCGGGCGGTCCGGGCGATCTC
This sequence comes from Microbispora sp. NBRC 16548, assembly GCF_030268985.1. NCBI lineage: Bacteria > Bacillati > Actinomycetota > Actinomycetes > Streptosporangiales > Streptosporangiaceae > Microbispora > Microbispora sp. NBRC 16548. Next base: position 15,292 of record NZ_BSSF01000023.1, on the reverse strand, counting down.
CCCGTCCGCCCGCGGCGAACTGGAGATCACCGACGCCATCCAGTGGCTGCTGGACGAGGGGCTGGACGTCCGTTCCACGACCATCACCGGGTATTGGAAGGACACCGGCGACGTCGACGACATGCTGGAGGCCAACCGCACCGTGCTGGAGGACCTCGAACACGGGGTCCACGGCGAGGTCGACGCCGACACCGAGATCCTCGGCCGGGTACGCATCGCGCCCGGCGCGATCGTGAAGGGCTCGCGCATCGTCGGTCCCGCGATCATCGGTCCGGACGCCAGGATCGTCGGCTCCTACGTCGGCCCGTTCACCTCCATCGCGGAGGGCGTGCACGTCGAGGACAGCGAGATCGAGTACTCCATCGTGCTCGCCGACTCCTCCATCCGGGGCGTGCGGCGGATCGAGGCCTCTCTCATCGGCCGTACCGTGGAGGTCACCCCCGCCCCGCGCACGCGCGCGGCCCACCGTTTCGTCCTCGGCGACTACAGCAAGGTGCGGATCTCGTGACGCGGAACCGCACGGCCCCGCGCCCGGCCGGGACGACGAGGATCCTGGTGACGGGCGGCGCCGGCTTCATCGGCTCGCACTACGTGCGCACCCTGCTCGGCCCGGACGGGCCCGGCGACGTGGCGGTCACCGTGCTGGACGCGCTGACCTACGCGGGCAACCCGGCCAATCTGGCCGCCCTCGAACAGCACCCGGCCTTCCGGTTCGTGCACGGCGACATCTGCGACGCGGCGCTCGTCGACGGTCTGGTCGCCGAGCACGACGAGGTGGTGCACTTCGCCGCCGAGTCCCATGTGGACCGGTCGATCGCGTCCGCGGCGCAGTTCGTGCGCAGCAACGTGGTCGGCACGCAGACGCTGCTGGACGCCGCGCTCCGCTCCGGGCTGCGGACGTTCGTGCACATCTCCACCGACGAGGTGTACGGGTCGATCGACGAGGGCTACCCGCCGGAGACCGCGCCGCTGCGTCCCAGCTCTCCCTACGCGGCCTCGAAGTCCGCCGCGGACCTGCTCGTGCTGGCCTACCACCGAACCCACGGACTCGACGTACGGCTGACGCGCTGCGCCAACAACTACGGCCCGTACCACCACGTGGAGAAGCTCATCCCGCTGTTCGTCACCAGGTTGCTGCAGGGGCGGCGCGTGCCGCTGTACGGCGACGGGCTGAACGTGCGCAACTGGCTGCACGTGGACGATCACGTCCGGGCCGTCGAACTGGTGCGGACCAAGGGCGCGCCCGGCGAGATCTACAACGTCGGCGGCGGGACGAGCCTGACCAACAAGGAGCTCACGGAACGGCTGCTGGCGGCGACCGGGACGGGCTGGGACCGGGTCGAGTACGTCCCGGACCGCAAGGGCCACGACCGCCGCTACGCACTCGACGACGGCAAGATCCGCGACGAGCTGGGCTACGAGCCGCGGGTCGGCTTCGCCTCCGGGCTCGCCGCGACCGTCGAGTGGTACCGCGAGAACCGCTGGTGGTGGGAGGGCTGATCTCCCCGCGCCGGGCCGGGGCACCCCCCGCCCCGGCCCGGCGCCTCGGCTCTCGAGACCCCCGCAGACCCTTCAGGAGCCCAGCGCCAGGCTCCGCACCTGGTCCACCAGCCGGGCCTGGGCCAGCAGGGGCTCGCCCTCCAGGCCGGACGGCACGCCGTCGCGTACGCGTGCGACGAACGCCGCCACGACGGCGGCGAACTGGTCCTCGGCGGGCAGCGTGAACTCCTCGACGTGGTTCTGGCGCTCGACCCGGATGACCGGCTGGTGCGTGGGCGGCGGCGTGTAGGCCCACGTCACCTCGATCCGCCCGGCGCTCCCCCACAACGCGTACCGCGACCGGTAGGCGCGCTCCATGCCCCAGCTCAGGTGGGCCGTCTCGCCGCCCGGCCCCGCCAGCAGCGCCGCCCCGCCCACGTCCACGCCCCGCCGTCCGTCGAACCGCAGGTGGGCGCCGTGCACCCGCAGGCCGGCGCCGAGGTGGAGGAGGGCGGTGCGCAGCGGGTAGACGCCGACGTCGGTCAGCGCCCCGCCGCCGACGTCGGGCCGGTAGCGGACGTCGTCGTCGGCCACCGGAGGGAAGCCGAACTCGGCGGTCAGCGCCAGCGGATCGCCGATCGCGCCGCCCGCGACCAGGTCGCGGACCCGGGAATGCTGGGAGTGGCGCAGGAACATGAAGTTCTCCAGCAGCGCGAGCCCCCGCGACTCGGCCAGCCCGACCAGCGCCTCTGTCTCCTTGGCCGACCCGGTCAGCGGCTTCTCGCAGAGCACGTGGAGGCCCGACTCGAGCGCCCGCTCCACCCAGCCGGCGTGCAGCATCGCGGGCAGCGGCACGTACACCGCGTCGAGGTCCCGGCGTTCCAGCAACGCCTCGTATCCGGTCACCGGCTCGCCGCCGAACCGGTCGGCGAAGCGCCGCGCCTTGGCGGGGTCGCGGCTGGCCAGCGCGACCAGCCGCACGCCGGGATCGGCGGCCAGCGCCGGAAGCATGCGCCGCCAGGCGATTCCCGCACAGCCGATTATGCCGATTCTCAACGGTCCCGCGTCCATGCCTGCAGCCTCCGTCGGCGAGAGGTCGAACCCGCGACGACACTAGGCACACGCAGGGACGCCGCTCCCCCTGACTTATCCGCGGATTTCCCCGGACAGGCCCCCTAAACGCCCCCCTGATATCAACGGCGACCCCGTGGAATATCGCATCGCCCGCATATTGGAGTCATCACTGAGGAATTGCGAGGAGGGCAGATGTCGGGAATTCTTGCGGCATTGACCAAAGATCACCGGCTGGCCGTGCGGATCGCCGACTCGGCGCAGGCGTTCGAGGGGGTCACCACCCTGGCGCGTTTCCACGACTGGTTCGCCGAGCGCCGCCGCCTCGACGTGGCGCGGGTGGAGCGTGTCGCGCTCGACGAACTGGACCGCTGGGCGACCGATCCCGCCACGGGGGACATCGGGCATGACACCGGCCGGTTCTTCACCGTGACGGGCGTGTCCGCGGAGGTGGCCGGCGCGGCGGTCCCCGCGTGGACCCAGCCGATCGTGCTGCAGCCGGAGATCGGCATCCTCGGCATCCTGGCCAAGGAGTTCGGCGGAGTGCTGCACTTCCTGGTGCAGGCCAAGAACGAGCCCGGCAACCCGGGCCGCGTCGAGATCTCCCCCACCGTGCAGGCGACGCGGAGCAACTACACGCGGGTGCACCAGGGAAACGAGATCCCCTATCTCGACTACTTCCGCAATGTCCGCAACCGCCGGGTGATCGCCGACGTGCTCCAGTCGGAGCAGGGCTCGTGGTTCTTCCAGAAGCGCAACCGCAACATCATCGTCGAGACGACCGAGGAGGTGGAACTCCGCGAGGGGTTCGTCTGGCTCACCCTCGGCCAGATCCACCGGCTGCTCGCGGGCGACACCGTGGTCAACGCGGAGGCGCGGACGGTGCTGTCGTGCCTGCCGTTCTCCGGGGTCGGGCTGGCGGCGTCCTATCCCTCACAGGGGCAGGAGTTCCGGCGGTCCCTGCTGCGGTCGTGCAGCGAGGAGTTCGGCGGGCTGCACGGCATCGGCGACATCCTCAGCTGGATCACCGACACCCGGAGCAGGCACGAGGTGCGGGCGCGCCGCGTCCCGCTGCGCGACGTGCGGCTGTGGCGCCGCACCCCCGAGGAGATCGCGCACGAGTCCGGGCTGTTCTTCCGGGTCATGGGGGTCCGCGTGGAGACCGGGCACCGGGAGGTCGCCAGGTGGAGCCAGCCGCTGATCGAGCCGGTCGGGATCGGCGTCAACGCGTTCCTGGTCAAGCAGGTGGACGGCGTGCTGCACGCGCTGGTCCACGCCCGCGTGCAGCCGGGTTATCTCGACATCGTCGAGCTCGCCCCCACCGTCCAGTGCACGCCGGGCAACTACACGTGGCTGCCCGCAGCCGCACGGCCGCCGTTCCTGGACGACGTGCTGGCCGCGCCGCCCGGGAGCGTACGGTTCGCGAGCCTGCTGTCGGAGGAGGGCGGCCGGTTCTACCAGGCCCGCAACCGTTACATGATCATCGAGACCGACGCCGACCACGCCGCCGATCCCGGGCCGGACTACCGGTGGCTGACCCTGCACCAGCTCGTGGGCCTGCTGCGGCACAGCCACTACGTCAACATCGAGGCCCGGAGCCTGGTCACCTGCCTGCACAGTCTGGCGAGCCAGGCCTCCTGAGCCGCTCGGCTAGTGGTGGTGGTGCCCGCCGTGCTCCATCAGCGCCAGCACCTGCTTGGGCGCCACGACGAACGGCCGCATCATGCCCTCGTCCTCGTGCTCCAGGATGTGGCAGTGATACACGTACCGTCCGCTTCCCCCGGAGAACTGGCCCGCGACCGACACGAGGTCGTGCTCGTCAATGCGGATGGTGTCCTTCCAGCCCTGCTCGTCCGGTCCCAGCCCCTTGGTCCTGTCGAAGGTGGCGACGTAGGTGACCACGTCGCCAGCCGTGTCGTTGCGGACGGTGACGGTGTAGGTGTCGCGTCCCAGCGCCTGGAACGACAGCAGGTGGATGTGGCTCGGGTGGTTGGGGCCGACCAGATGGATGAAGTTCCAGACCTCCCATCCGTCGAGTTCGACGAAGAACGTCGGGCCCTCCTCGAAGCTGCTCGCCACCCGACGGAACGTGGCGGTCGTCCCGTTCTTCACGATCTGCACGATGCGGTCGCCGGGGACGGGCGTGTAGTCGTCGGCGGTCTGCGCCAGCTCCCACAACTCGGGGTGGCCGGACGCGGTGCCGTCGTCGGTGGCGACCGCGACGTACCGGATGACGTGGTCGGCCGGGATCTTGGTAGCGTCGAGCCGCACGAACGACGGCGACGGCTTGGCGGGGAGGCTGAAGGAGTCGGTCACGCTCGTGCCGCCGACGCGGAACTGCATGATCTCGGGGCCGAGCGGCGCGGTCGGTCCCCCGCCCGCGTCGATCAGCCGGAGCCGCCCGCCGCGGAACGCGCTGAAGTCGACCAGCAGGTCGGCGCGCTCGGCGGGGGCCAGGGTCAGCCGGTCGTGCCGCACCGGCGCGCCGAGCAGCCCCTGTTCCGTGCCGATCTGGACGAGCGCGCCCGGCACCGGTGAGGTGGTGCCGTCGGCGTTCTCCTGCTGCAGTTCCAGGGTGTAGGTGCGCGCGTTGGCGGCGTTGAGCACGCGGAACCGATACCAGCGCGGCGTGACCGTGAGATAGGGCCAGATGACCCCGTTCACGAGGTTGTAGGGACCGGCGAACGGCAGGTTGACCTGCTGGTCGCCGTGCGGCCCGGCGTTGACGTAACCGACCTTGTGCAGCAGCCGCCCGTTGGGCTTGCCGGCGTCGTCGGTGTCGAGGTTGCGGTCGCAGAGGACGAGCGGGATCTCCAGCGGGCCGGACGGCAGGCTGAGGGCGTCCTCCTCCGCGTCGCGCACGAGGTACATGCCCACCAGCCCGGTCATCACGTTGTACGCGGTGATGTCCATCGCGTGGTCGTGGTACCACAGCGTCGCCGCGCGCTGGTCGTTGGGATACTCGGCCAGCTGGCCCGCGCCGAAGGGGATCCCGTTCTCCGGCCAGCCGTCGTTGTCGCCGCCCGTCACGCCGCCGTGCAGGTGGGTCACCACCCAGGCGGGCAGCGTGGAGACCTCGGCGAGCGGCTGGGCGCCGCCGCGGCCGGGGCTCAGGATCGAGTCGAGCCCGGTGAAGGGGACCGTGACGGCGGTCAGCGGGAACGCGCCCTCGATCCGGTTGAGCCAGGTCACCCTGAGGCGCTGACCACGCCGGACGTCGATGACCGGCCCGGGGAAGGACCCCTCGTACGTCCAGACGGGCGTGAGGGGCAGTTGCGAGTGCAGCCGCACCTTGGCGGCGCGCTGCCGGATGGTCAGCGTGGAGTCCGGCTGCAGCACGGGCGGTATGGGCAGCGGGTCGGCGAACTTGGTGAGGTCGGTGAACCCGCTCGCCGTTCTCCGGGCGAGAACAGGGTAGGTGACCGCCGGGACGGCGGCCAGGCCGAGCCCGGCGGCGGACCCGGCGATGAACTGACGGCGGCTCGGCATGGGACGACTCCTTCGCAGGCGGCCGGACGGCGTAGCCGATCGTGGGCGGGTCGTGATCTTCCGCACAATCGGGGCGTCCCAACTAAGGGGGATTCGAGAGCAGACATCCGGGTTTACAGCGATATTGACGCGGGAATCAGAATCCGTTCAGGGCGGACTCGCGTTACACGCGGGTGTCTCCTGGGTTTCACCGCGCCCGGCGCAGGTCCGCGATGGACGCGCGATTGCCGTGTAGTGGGCGGTCACGTCCCACTATGGGTTCCGTGATCGAACTGGTGGAACGACACGAACAGATCCGTCAACTGGACAGCCTGCTCGCGGACTGCCTGTCCCACCGCGGCAGGGTCGCGCTCCTCGAAGGGCCCATCGGCACCGGCCGGACCGCCCTCCTGAGCGGCCTCGCCGAGCGCGCCCAGCTCTCCGGGGTCCGCTGCCTGCACGCCTCCTGCTCCCCCGCCGAACGCGCGCTGCCCTACGGCGTCGTCGGGCAGCTCCTCCAGGACATGCCCCGGCCGGACGGGCCGGACGACCGCGTCGGGAGGCTCCTGGCCGATCTGACGCCGGCCGGGGACGGCCCGCACACCGACCCGGGGCAGGGGCGGAGCGTGCTGATCCATCACGAACTGTCGCTGGCCCTGCTGGAGCTCGCCGAGCGCGAGCCGCTGCTGATCACCGTGGACGACCTCCGCCACGCGGACGTGCCCTCCCTGCACTTCCTGCTGCACCTGGTCCGGAGGGTGGGGGCGGCGCGGGTGCTGGTCGTGCTGGCCGACGAGGCGTCGCCGCGCCCGCCCCACCTGAGGTTCCTGGCCGAGCTCTCGCGCCGGCCGGAGCTGTGCCGGCTGCGGCTGGGGCCGCTGTCGCCCGCCGGGACCGCCCGCGTGGCCGCCGGCCGGCTCGGCTCCCCGCCGCCGGACCTCCACGAGATCAGCGGCGGCAACCCGCTCCTGCTGGGCGCGCTGGTGGAGGACGTCCGCGTCGCCGGCTCACCCCGCCCGGAGGGCTACGGGCTGGCCCTGCTGAGCTGCCTGCACCGCGGCGAGTCCGCGACGCTCGCGGCGGCCCGGGCCCTGGCGATCCTGGGCGACACGGCCGACCCGGGCGAGCTGCGGCGGCTCGCCTCGCTCACGCCGGAGGCGGCGCAGACCGCCCTCGACGCGCTGAACGCCGCGCGGATCCTCGACCAGGGCCGGTTCCGGCATCCCGTGGCGCGCACCGCGGTCCTCGACGACCTGACCCCCGCGGAGCGCTCCGAGCTGCACAGCCGCGCCGCCCGTCTGCTGCACGACCAGGGCGCCCCCGCTCCGCGCGTGGCGGGGCACCTCCTCGAGGCCGACAACGCCCAGGACCCATGGGCCCCTGCGGTGCTCTCCGAGGCGGCCGAGCACGCGCTACTCGACGACCGGGCGGAGCAGGCCGCCCGCTGCCTGCGCCTGGCCCACCGCCACCTGTCCGCCGAGGGGGAGCGCGCGGCGATCCGGGTGCGGCTGGCCGGCGCCGAGTGGCAGACCAGCCCCTCGACCGCCGCCCGGCACCTGGCGCCGCTGGTGACCTCCGCGGTGGCCGGCCGGCTCGGCCAGGCCGATGGGCTGGCCCTCGTCGGCCAGCTCCTGTGGTTCGGGCGCGGCGAGGAGGCGCTGCGGGTCCTCAACCGGCTGCGCGCCGAGGCGCGTCCCGAGGCCGGCGGCCCGCGCGACGTCGAGGTGTGGCTGGCGTACGCGCACCCGCCGCTGGCCCGGGGCCGCCGCACCCCCGTTCTGGCCGTCGAACGGCGCATCGCCGTTCCCGCTCCCGGCGACGACCCTCAGCTGCACGCCGCGGCGATCCTGGCCGACGGGCTGACCCGGGGCCGCAGCCACGAGGTGGTCGGCCGCGCCGAGCAGGTGTTGCGCGATCTTCCGCTGCACCCGCGCAATCCCTGGACGGTCGAGGCCGCGCTGCTGGCCGTCCACACGGTGCTGCGGGCGGGCCGGCTCGACGTGGCGGCGGCCTGGCGCGACCGGCGGTCCGCCGAGGAGGACGGCGACGGGCACGCCGACACGCGGACGGCGTTCTTCGCGGCGGCGCAGGCCGAGATCGCGTTGCGGATGGGCGACCTGGCGGGCGCGATGCGCGAGGCCGGGTCGGCGCTGACCCGGCTCTCCCCCAAGTCGTGGGGCGTGGCCGTCGGATATCCCCTCGGCACGCTGGTCCTCGCCGCCACCCGGGCGGGCGATCACGACGAGGCCGCCAGGCACCTGGCCCTCGCCGTCCCCGAGGCGATGTTCCACAGCCGCCACGGCCTGCACTACCTGTACGCGAGGGGCCACCACTACCTGGCCACCGGGCACGCGCACGCCGCTCTCGCCGACTTCCTGGCCTGCGGCGAGCTGATCCGCGGCTGGGGGCTGGACACCTCCGGGCCCGTGTCGTGGCGCACCGACGCGGCCGAGGCCTGGCTGCGCCTGGGCAACCGCGACCAGGCCCGCCGTCTCATCCGCGACCAGCTCTCCCGGCCCGACGGGCGCGGCCCCGCGTTGCGGCTGCTGGCCGCCGCCAGCCCCGCCAGCCGGCGGATCCCCCTGCTGACCGAGGCGGTCGACCTGGCCGAGGCGTCCGGCGACCGGTACGAGCAGGCGCGCGTGCTGGCAGACCTGAGCCGGGTGCACGCGACCGGCAACCGGCGCCGTGCCCGTCATCTGCTGCGCCAGGCGCTGCACGTGGCCAACATGTGCGGGATGCGGCCGCTCGCCCAGGAGCTGCTGTCGGTGCAGGCCGACCTCGGCGACGCGGAGTCGATGGCCGACGGCCTGGACGCGATCGCGTCCCTGACGGACTCCGAACACCGCGTCGCGTCGCTGGCCGTTCTCGGGTACACCAACCGGGAGATCGCCGCCAAGCTGTACATCACGCTCAGCACGGTCGAGCAGCACCTCACGCGCGTCTACCGCAAGCTGGGCGTCCGTCGGCGCAAGGACCTGCCCGCCGACCTGTGGGCCGGGCTCATGAAGGCCGGCTGACCGCGGCCTCGGCGCCGGCGCCCGTGGCCTCCGTGGCGTACGGGCCCGCGCCGAGACCGTCGAGCAGCGCGCGGACCAGGGCGGCCGTCCCCTCGCGGCCCCCGGCCGCGCCGAAGACGTAGAAGTCCGGGCGCACGAGCGCCGCGACCGCGCCGGTGCGGGCCAGGTAGGGCAGGTAGACCCCGTCGAGGTCCGCCGCCGCGTCCAGCCGCACGACGCGCGTGCCGAGTCGCTCCAGCGCGGCGGCGTGGACGGGGTCGAGCAGCTCTTCAGGGGGCCGAGTGGTGAGCAGGACGAAGCCGAGCCCGACGACCTGGTCGAACAGTCCCTCGCGGCCGCCGAGGCGCACCCGGCCCTGGGGGGCGAGCTCACCGGCGGGGGCCCGCGGGCGGCCGTCGGCGTCCCGGTCGAGCAGGCCTTCGGTCAGCGGGTGCACCGCCGACGGCGCAGGCGCGGCCAGGCCGCGTTCCCTTACGCCGATCATGACGGCGTCGCGGTCGCGGGCGGCGGCCGGGTCGGTCTGGCAGATGACCCGGCCGAGGTTCATGGACATGGTGATCGCGTGCCGGACGTGCGCGCGCCGCTCGGCGGTGTAGGTGTCCAGCAGGTGCTCGGCGGCCCGCCCCGGCAGGACGCCCGAGAGGACCAGGTCCAGCTTCCACGCCAGGTTGGCCGCGTCCCGGAAGCCCGAGCACATGCCCTGCCCGGCGAACGGCGGCATGAGGTGGGCGGCGTCGCCCGCGATCAGCACCCGCCCCGTGCGCCAGGTGTCGGCGTACCGCGCCTGGAAGGTGTAGACGGCGTGCCGTTCCAGGGTCGCGCCGCTCTCGTCGATGCCGAACAGCTTGAGCAGCCGCCAGGCGTTCTCGGCCGTGCCGAACTCCTCGAGGGATTCGCCGGGCAGGCGCATGAACTCCCAGCGCCGGTGCCCGGGGCCGGCCGACACGGCGGTGCGCGGCCGGGCCGGGTCGCAGACCTGGAGGTTGTTCGGGACGAACGCGCGCGGCGTGTGCAGCCGCACGTCCGCGGTGAGCCAGTCGTTGAAGAATTGCAGGTCGGTGGCGGTTCCGCCGACGGCCTCGCGGACGAAGCTGTTGGCGCCGTCGCAGCCGACGACGTACCGGGCGGTCAGCACGCCGCCCTCGGGGCCGTCGACCGCCACCTCCACCCGGTCGCCGAGATCGCGGAGGTCGGTGACGCGGTGGCCGCGCAGCACTCGGAGGGTGGGCTGGGCGTCGCCGCGTTCCTCCAGGGCCGCCTCGATCCCGGGCTGGTACATGGAGATCGAGTCGGGCCATCCGGACCAGCCGGGGTCGGCCACCTCCACCTCGAACAGCGTCGTGCCCTCGCCGTTCACCCAGACGTAGTCGCGTGAGGGCTCGCCGACCTCGCCCAGCGCGTCGGCGATGCCCGCGGCGGCGAGGATCCGGGCGGACTCCCCGTCGAACGAGACGGCGCGCGGCATGGGCAGCGGCCGCGGCCGGCGTTCGACGACCGTGACCCGGTGGCCCCGCGCGGCCAGCAGCGTGGCCGTCACCTGGCCCACGGGCCCGTACCCGACGACGATGACGTCGGCGGTCACGTCGGCGGTGACGGCGTCGGAGGCGGGCCCGCTCACCGCGCGCTCTCCGCCGTGGCGGCCGGCCGCAGGATCTCCGCGACGACGCGTTCGTGCTCGGCCGGATCGGTGAGCACCCGGACGGTCTCGTGCCCGTCGTCCACGGTGAGCAGGCGCTTGCCGATGAGGACCCGCTGCCCGGTGGCGGTGGCCCGGCCCCGGACCAGGATCGCCGCGCCCGCGAGCCTGCGGGCGAACCCCTCCAGCTCCTCCGAAGGGATCAGCCATTCGGCCAGGTCGCGGGGCCGGTCGAGGAAGCGGTAGACCGCCTGCCAGGTTCCGGCCCGCCCGCTGCGCTCGACCACGTGGTAGCCGTCCCGGGGGACGACGCGGAACCGGCTGCCGTGCTGCGTCTGGACCTCCTCGGTCACGCGCAGCGGCTCCAGGTAGGACGGGCCGACGTAGCCGACGTCGACCAGGAAGAGCTCGCCGTCGAGGCGGGCGTAGTTGAAGACGTGCTCGAGGTCGGGGCCGAAGGAGTCGTCCATCTGGCGGATCCCCGCCGCGAACACGCCCGTCTCGAAGCCCAGCTCCCGCAGCAACGCGCGGAACAGGCCGTTGAGCTCGTAGCAGACCCCGCCCCGCCCTCCGGAGACGATCTCGTCGAACACGGAGTCGCGGTCGATGTCCACGCCCGCCCACAGCGCGGTGCCACGCCCGGCGTTGAGCGCGCTGTCGTAGGGGAAGGCGGCCAGGTGCCGGTGGTGCAGGACGCGCAGGGTCTCGAGGGTGGGTTCGGCGGGCCCGTGGGAGTCGAGGGCTTTCAGGTAGGTGTCGACCTTGAACGGCATGGGTCAGTCGTCTCCGAGCTCGGTCAGCAGGTAGTCGGCCAGTTCGGCGGGGGTCGCCCGGTCGAAGATCAGCATCGGCGAGAGCTCCAGGCCGGTCGCGGCGGCGAGCCGGTTGCGCAGCTCGACGGCGGTGAGCGACACGAAACCGGCCTCGAAGAACACGTCGCCGGGCGCGAGCGTCTCGGCGGGCGAACGCCCCAGCACCGCCGACGCCTCCGCCCTGACGAACTCCAGCAGTATGGCCCGGCGTTCGTCCTGCGGCAGCCCCGCGAGGGCGGCGAGCGGCGACGTAGGCTCCTCCTCCGCCGGCCCGTCCGGCACGCCGTCCACGGAGGCGCCGCCCACCGGCCGCGCGGCGGGCGCGGACGATTTCAGCCAGTAGTGGCGGTGCTGGAAGGCGTAGGTGGGGAGCTCGACGCGCGGGCCCCCTGGCAACCCGTGCTGCCCGGGCTGCCCGGGCAGCAGCGCCGTCCAGTCGATGCCGGCGCCGCGCACGCGCAGGGCCGCGGCCGACAGGAGGAACGTGCGCAGCGCCCCCTCGCCCCGGCGCAGCGAGCCGGTCACGGCGACCGGAGCCGTTCCCGCGGCGTCGCGGATCTCGGCCGCCAGCACGGGATGCGCGCTCGCCTCCACGAAGGTTCGATATCCGGCGTCTAGCAGCGCCCGGGTGGCGACGTCGAAACGGACGGCGCCGCGCAGGTTGCGGTACCAGTACGCGGCGTCCAGCCGTGTGGTGTCCAGCCAGTCGCCCTCGGCCGTGGAGAAGAAGGGGACGGCGGACGGCTTGGGAGTGAGACCATCCAGGACCTCGAGGAGCTCCTCGCGGATGCTCTCGACGTGGGAGCTGTGCGAGGCGTAGTCGACGGGGATGCGGCGCACCCGGACGCCCTCGCTCTCGTAGGAGTCGACCAGCTCGTCCAGCGCGCCGGGGTCTCCGGCGACGACGACCGAGGCGCTCCCGTTCACGGCCGCCGTCTCGATCCGGCCGTGCCACCGCTCCAGGCGGGCGGCGACCCGGTCGGCGGGCAGCGCCACCGACGCCATCCCGCCGCGTCCCGCCAGGCCGCGGGCGATGACCCGGCTCCGCGTCGCCACCACACGCGCGGCGTCCTCCAGCGACAGCGCCCCGGCGACGCAGGCGGCGGCGATCTCGCCCTGCGAGTGCCCGACGACCGCGTCCGGCACCACGCCGAGCGACTCCCAGAGCCGGGCCAGCGCGACGTTCACCGCGAACGAGGCGGGCTGGACGACGTCCACCCGGTCGAGCGGGCCCTCCAGGGCCTCGGCGAGCGACCAGTCGACGTATGGGCCCAGGGCCGCCTCCACCTCGGCCAGCGCGCCGGCGAACACCGCCGACTCCTCCCGCAGCCGCACGCCCATCCCCTGCCACTGCGCCCCCTGGCCGGGGAACACCAGGACCGTACGGCCCTCGACGTCGGCGACGCCGGTCACCAGGTTGGGGGCGGCCTCGCCCGCCGCCAGCGCGCGCAGCCCGGCCAGCGCCTCGCTCCGGCCGGCCGCCACGACGACCGCGCGATGGGCGAGGGCGGCGCGGGCGGTCGCCAGGGACGCGGCGACGGCGGCGGGGTCCAGGCCGGGGCGTTCGGCGGTGAACGCGGCGAGCCGCTCGGCCTGCGCCCGCAGCGCGCCCGCCGTCGCTCCCGAGATCTCCCAGGGCAGCTCCGCCGGCGGCGGGGGCACGGGTGCCGCCTGCGGTTCGGCTCCGTCGTCCGCCGCGGGCGCCTCCTCGATGATCACGTGGGCATTGGTGCCGCTGACCCCGAACGAGGACACCCCGGCGCGGCGAGGACGCCCCTCGCCGGGCCAGTCCCGCGGGCCGGTCAGCAGCCGGACCGCGCCGGACTCCCAGTCGACCTTGGAGGACGGCACGTCCGCGTGCAGCGTGGGGGGCAGCACGCCGTGCCGGAGCGCCTCGACGACCTTGATGATCCCGGCCACCCCGGCGGCGGCCTGCGTGTGGCCGATGTTGGACTTCAGCGAGCCCAGCCACAGCGGGCGGCCGCCGGGCCGGTCCCGTCCGTACGTCGCGAGAAGCGCCTGGGCCTCGATCGGGTCGCCCAGCGGGGTGCCGGTCCCGTGTCCCTCGACGGCGTCGACGTCCGCCGGCGTCAGCCCCGCGGCGTCCAGCGCCGCGCGGATGACCCGCTGCTGGGACGGCCCGTTCGGCGCGGTGAGACCGTTGGACGCGCCGTCCTGGTTGACCGCGCTGCCGCGCACCAGGGCCAGCACGGGATGCCCGTTGCGACGGGCGTCCGAGAGGCGCTCGAGGAGGACGACGGCGGCGCCCTCGGCCCAGCCCGTGCCGTCCGCCGTGTCGGCGAACGCCTTGCAGCGCCCGTCGGGGGCGAGCCCGCGCTGCCGGGAGAACTCGACGAACGGCGTGGGCAGCGCCATCACGGCGACGCCCCCGGCGAGCGCGAGGTCGCATTCGCCGTCGCGCAGGGCCCGGGCCGCCAGGTGCACGGCCACGAGGGAGGACGAGCAGGCGGTGTCGATGGTGACGGCCGGTCCCTCCAGCCCGAAGGTGTAGGAGACCCGGCCGGACACCACGCTGCCCGAGGTCCCGGTGCCGAGGAAGCCCTCGAGGTCGCCGGGCACCTCGCCGAGCCCGGACGCGTAGTCGTGGTACATGACGCCGGTGAAGACGCCGACGGGCGCGCCGCGCAGCGCGGTGGGCGCGAGACCCGCCCGTTCGAGGACCTCCCAGGACAGCTCCAGCATCAGCCGCTGCTGCGGGTCCATGGCGAGCGCCTCACGTGGCGAGATCCCGAACAGGCCGGCGTCGAACCCGCCGGCGTCGTGCAGGAACCCGCCCTGCGTGACGTAGGAGGTCCCCTTCCGGTCGGGGTCGGAGGAGAACAGCTCGTCGAGGTTCCAACCCCGGTCCTCGGGGAAGGGCGACAGGCCCTCCCGGCCCTCCGACACCAGCTGCCAGAGGTCCTCGGGGGAGCCGACCCCGCCGGGCAGGCGGCACGCCGCCGCGACGATGGCGACGGGGTCGGCGGTGGTCCGCCTTAGCCGCTCGTTCTCCTGGCGCAGCCGTTCGTTGTCGACCAGCGCGGCGCGCAGCGCCTCGACGATCCTGGCGTCGTTCATCGCTTACCTCCCAGGGCCCGTTCGATCAGGTCGTCCACGTCCATGGCCGCGATCGCCGCGGCGACGTCGTCGGCCTCCTTCTCCGGGGGCTGCGGCGCGAGTTCCTCCAGCAGTCGTCGCGCCAGTTCGGCGGGTGTCGGGTGGTCGAAGACGAGGGTCGCCGGCAGCCGTACCCCGGCGGCCCTGGCGAGCCGGTTGCGCAGTTCGACCGCCGCGAGGGAGTCGAACCCCAGCTCCTTGAAGGCCCGTCCCGCGCCGATCGCGTCCGGGGTGGCGTGGCCCAGGACGGAGGCGGCGTTGCGCCGCACCAGGTCCAGCACCGTGTCCGTCCGCTTGGCCTCGGGCAGCCGGGCCAGCCGGTCGGCCAACGACTCGCCGCGCGGCTCGGCGGCGGTCGCCGCGGCCGTACGCGGCGGGCGCACCAGCCCGCGCAGCAGGGACGGCAGCTCGCCCTCGGCGGCCAGCGCGCGCAGCGCCGTGAAGTCGAGCTTCGCCGGCACGACGAGCGCGTCCTCGGCGGCGAACGACGCGTCGAACAGGGCCAGGCCCTCCGCCGTCGAGAGGCCGAGGAGCCCTCCGCGGGCGAGCCTGCCCACACCGGCCTCGCCGAGGTGGCCGGTCATGCCGCTGGCCTGTTCCCACAGGCCCCAGGCCAGGGAGACCGCGGGCAGTCCCTGCGCGCGCCGCAACCGGGCCAGCCCGTCGAGGAAGGCGTTGGCCGCCGCGTA
>NZ_BSSF01000022.1:0-91271 GCF_030268985.1 Microbispora sp. NBRC 16548 | reverse complement strand
CGTTGCAGGTCCAGATGATGACCTTGCTGCCGTTGGCGGTGCCGTTGTTGTACACGTCGAGGCACTTGTTCGCGCCGACGGCGGTGATGCTCCCGTCGGAGTTGAGGCGCCACTTCTGGTTGTTCTGGCCGTTGCAGTCCCAGATGATCACGCTGGCGCCGTCGGCCGTGCTGCCGCCGTTCACGTCCAGGCACTTGTTGCCGTAGACGCGCAGCTCACCGGCGCTGGTGGAGGTCCACTGCTGGTTGGCCTGGCCGTTGCAGTCCCAGATCTGCGCCTGCGCGCCGTTGGCCTGCGAGGCGCCGCTGACGTCCAGGCACCGCCCGGAGCCCACACCCTTCAGCGCGCTCGTCGCCGGCGGGTTGCCGCTCGGTGAGACGGTCGGCGAGACGGTCGGCGAGGGAGAGGGCGAGGTCGGCGGGGTCGTGTCGAACTGGGTGAAGAACTTCCACACCTCTCCCGAGGTCCAGGTCCTCCAGCCGTCACAGGTGCACCCATCGATCGGACCGGGGTCGTGACCGGCTCCGTCGAACGCGGCCCAGACGACCGGATACCCGGCCCGGCACCCTGAGTAGGCGGTGACGATGTGGGTCAGGCTGCCGTTCGCCGGCTCGGGCGGGTTCTGCGGGGTGCAGCCGTTGTTCCTGACGAACGTGTCGCGCAGCGACCGGCCCAGGGAGATGTTGAGGACGTTGTCCCTGAGGCCGTGCAGGCCCATGTAGGCGACGGGCTGTGTGCCGCCGTTGCACCCGCTGAGGTTCGCGCCGGAGTAGACCGCGACCGCGCGGAAGACCGTCGGCCGAGCACAGGCGAGCGCGTACGACATCGCGCCGCCGTAGCTGAAGCCCGAGGAGAAGATCTGGCCGGTGTCGACGCACAGACCGGCCTCGATCTGCCTGAGCATGTCGTCGACGAAGGTCACGTCCTGGCCGCCGGGGTTGGCCCAGCCGTTGCCGTTCCCCTGGGGCGCGACGAAGATCGTGCTGTTGCCCGCGGCGTCCGCCAGGCGCCTGAGTCCGTAGTACGACCAGTTGTACCCGTCGGTTCCGCCCGAGTCGACGTCGTTGGCGGTGCCGCCGTTCCAGTGGAACCCGAAGATCAGGCGATAGGGGTGGTTGCTGTCGTAGTTGGCGGGCACCCGCAGGATGTAGCTGCGGTTCTGGCCGCTGCTCACAATCGAGTGCGAGCCGCTCGCCAGCGTCGGGGCCTTGCCGCATCCGGCGGTCGCCGCGGCGGCCACGGCGCTGTGCGTGGCCGACGTCGTTCCGCCGAGCGCCGTGCCGCTTATGCCCAGGACGAGAAGTGCTGCCGCCGCGATTGCGGCGAAAAGGGATTTGTGACTCAACATACGCAACTCCATGCGCGGTTAGAGGGTCAGCGGTAGCCGGCGGCGACGACGTCGGCCTGTACGGCGTTCTCGGTGGCGTCGGAGGGGTAGCCCGCCACCATCGCTCCTTCGTAGAAGGTGCCGGCGCTGAGGTTGGCCCCGCCGTCGGGCTTGCAGCAGTCGCCGCCGCTGCCCAGGACGATGGCGCCCTGCTTCTTCATGGGGCTGTAGCCGGGGGGAAGCGCGCCGTCGTAGAGGGTGTACAGGGTGCCGGACTGCGCGTTGCTGCCCTTGATCGCGAATCGGCTGGTGCCGTTGTTCTTCAGCGTGGCCGTGACGAACTTGCTGGTGAAGGCCCGCTGGTTGGGGTTCCAGGACTGGCTTCCGCCGGGGTAGAGGCCCCATTCGAGGTCGGCCTGCACCCAGGGACCGGATCCGGAGCAGCCGCCGAACCAGCAGCTGGTGCCGAAGTAGATGGCGTCCATGGCGCCGGCGGCGTCGGCCTTGCGGGTGGTCTCGCTGTTGCCGTAGTCGAAGCAGCAGCCGCTGTTGACGTGGGTGCCGCTGGTCACCATGTACATGCCCTCGGGGGCGGTGCCGGTCGGCACGCCGGTCAGGTGGCCGTCCCGCCAGTAGCTGTTGCCGGGGTTGATGTACAGGGAGTAGGCCTTGTTACCGCCCACGGACAGCGACTCGGTGGTCGCGGTCGCGGGCTTGCTCTGAGGGGACCCGGGGACCACGCTCGACCCCTGGTACCACAGGTCGTTGCCTCGGCCGGACTGGTCGTACACGACGGTGATGACGCAGGTGGTGCCGGCGCAGAAGGAGTCCTGGGCCGCGGCGTTGGCGGCACCGCCCTGGGTCAGGACGCCGATGTTCCTGGTCGCGCTGTCGGAGGAGCGCCGCACCTGGTACAGGTTGCCGTTGTAGGCGTTGTAGAGCGCCCGCGTGGTGCTGTGCGCGGCCACGCACGGCGTGCCACCGGCGGCGTAGATGTCGCACGGGCGCGAGCCGGGTGGCGGCGGGCTCGGTGACGTGGGCGGGCTCGGTGACGTGGTGGGCCCGCCTCCGGCGGTGGTCCACTTCTGGTTGCTCTGCCCGTTGCAGGTCCACAGGGTGACCGCGGTGCCGTTGGCCGTGCCCGCGCCGTACACGTCGAGGCACAGCCCCGACTGCACGCCGGTGATCGATCCGTCGGAGTTCTGCCGCCACTTCTGGTTCGCCTGGCCGTTGCACGACCAGATGACCGCCTTCGTGCCCGGCGACGTCCCCTGGCCGTACGCGTCCACGCACCGCGTGCCGCCGAACGTCCGCAGCTCACCGGCCGAGGTGAACTCGAACGCCTGGTTGGCCTGGCCGTTGCAGTCCCAGATCTGCAGGGCGGCGCCCAGCGCGTCGGTGTTGCCCGCCACGTCCAGGCAGCGCCCCGACGACGCGCTGACCAGCGGCGCCACCGCCGCCGACGCCGGTCCCGACCATGTCAGGGCGGTGGCGAGGAGGGCCGCGAGCGCTGCCACGAGGCAGGCCGCGACGGCCGCCGGTGAGCGCCGCCCGCGAGCCGCGTGGCCCGACGAGTCAACGGACGAAGAACCCATTGCTTTCACTCCTTGGGGGGAAGGCTCGGCGGAGACAGCCGCGTGCTGAATCCGGGCAGCCTCGCCGGAGCCGGCGGTAGGCGGTCGTGTCCCAGGCGATGGGTCGCTGTGGGAATGGCCCGCCGTGGATGGCCGGGCCGTGGGAGCCGACCGCTCCTCGGTCCTTACGCTCGGTACCGATCCGGCGTTGTCCGTAGCGTCGAGACCGAGGGAATCTCGGGTCCCGGTCGCGGACCCGATCCGCGCGAAGGCGCGTGTACGGGAGGACGAAGGGGTCGCGGACGGTGGTGAGGAGTCCGGCCGCAGCCCGAAACGCCAGCGGCGCACCTCACGCCGTCGTGCGCGGCGAACCGCGACGTCGGTGGATCACCATCCGGGTCACACCGGATCGGCGAGTGCGTCTCGCGCTGAACCTCCTCGAAAAAGGTCCACGAACCGATTCGCATCGACCGGGTGTCGGAATCCAGCCCCTATTGTCTCCTTGTGGCAACTATGGGCTTTGTTAGCGTTAACAGACCGTCAGAGCGTTGATCCTTCCTGCCGGCGGATTGGGGGGTGGCGGGATGCAGCGAAGCAAATATGACCAGCCGAGCGCCTGTCAAGAACCCCCTCCTGCTCTTTTACGGCCCGGGTAAGGGCCCGGAGTCCCTTCCACGGCTCTCAGCAGGGGTGCTCGCGATCTCCTGCCGGTTGCGCACGAATGAAAGATTCATAGACCGCCCCGAACGGGCCGGCCCCCTCGGCCCGCCCGCGAACAGGTTCGCTCCACCGAAACGATTCGCTTCGGTGCTCAGGGGTGACGAGGAAGGTGACTTCGGTGGTGCGGGCGGCGGGACGGTCTCAGTCGGCCGAGGAGAACAGCCGCTGCTGGATCGCCCTGCGGTAGTCGTCCAGCGTGTTGTCGATGTGCGCGGCGGCGGCGTGGGCCGCCGCTTCCGGATCGCCGGCGCGGATGGCCTGGTAGATGGCGTCGTGTTCCTCGACGGCCTTGGCCGCGTGCCCGCCCACGGAACCGCGTAGCCCGATGATCGCCGACTGAGCCTGCAGCCGGCGGGCTTCCCGCACCGCGATCTGCAGGAACATGTTGTGCGATGCCGTCGCGACGGCGGCGTGGAAGGCGTCGTCACCCTCGTTGAACACGTCCTCGCGTCCGGTCTCGAACCCGTCACGGCATACCCTGACCGCCTCCTCGATGGCCCGAAGCTCCGCCGGAGCCGCGCGACGGGCGGCCAGCCGGCTGGTCTCCATCTCCTGCGCCCGCCGGAACTCGAACAGCATGTAGACGTGGTCCAGGTCGGTGGGGAGGAAGAACGATGCCAACCGCCCGGCGCCGAGCATCCCCTCGTCGTCTGCCACGTAAAGGCCGCGGCCCTTCTGCGCGCGTACCCGGCCCAGCGCGGAGAGGATCTTCACCGCCTCGCGGACGACGGTGCGGCTGGTTCCCAGCTGCCGGGCCAGGTCGTTCTCGGTCGGCATGCGGTCGCCCGCCCGCAGGCCCAGCCGGGCGATGAGCTCCAGCACCTGCTCGGCCGCCACCTCGTAGCCCGGCCGGTATCCGCCCTCACGCGGGGTGTCGGTCACGGCGCTCCTTCCTCGCGATCTCCCTAAAGTATGACTCTGCGGCCATGTCACCCGCGGGCCGCCCGTCGCGTCGTGAGTACGAAACATGCCGACGGTTCACGTGAGGCGGTCCGCCCACAGAGCGATGCCGATATGCATTTCCGCTGGCCAGAATGATTCTGATCGTTACAACGACATGACGTTCACATGCCGGCCGTGAAAAATAAGTGTGCTTAAGGTCTTGACGCGCCTCGGTACTCGCACCGTAATTGGTACCTGAGCACCCGGAAAGCACTTCTTCCGGGCTCCTGCGGCTGGACCACACGGCGGGTGTGTAGAGGCGCGTCGCATGCCTCCGCACCGTGGTCGGCCACGTCGGCTTCCATCACCTCACTCCACCCCGACCCCTCGTGGTGCCACGTGAGGCCGCACCATCATGGAGAAGCACGTGACCGATCGGATCGAGCACCCGTCGCCACCAGTCGCGGTGTTGAGACCGCTTCTGGTTGGTATCGTCATCGCGGCGCTGACCGCGGCGATGGCAGTCGTCGCATCGGCCACCGCGGCCCGCGCCGCCACCACGACCCTCTACGTCTCGCCCTCGGGCACCGGCAGCACCTGTTCGTCCGCCCAGCCGTGCTCGCTGTCGGGCGCGCAGACGGCGGTGCGGTCGCAGAACAGCTCCATGTCCGGCGACATCGTCGTGCAACTCGCCGACGGGGTGTACCGGCTCTCCTCGCCGCTACGGATGACCGCCGCCGACTCCGGCACCAACGGATATCAGGTCGTGTGGCAGGCGGCGCCGTCGGCGCATCCCGTCATCAGCGGCGCCAGGGCGGTCACCGGCTGGACCCTCGCGAACCAGGCGAAGAACATCTGGCAGGCCGACGTCGGCACCGGGATCGACACCCGGCAGCTGTATGTCAACGGCGCCCTCGCCACGCGTGCGCGTACGCAGGTGAACCGGTCCGACTTCACCGCCACCGGCTCCGGGCTGAGGTTCGGCAACAGCGCGCTGAGCTACCTGAACAATCTGGCCGGTCAGAACCGGGTCGAGCTGGAGAGCGTCGGTTCGTTCACGGACCGGTACGTGCGGGTGCAGAGCATCAGCGGCAACTTCATCACGATGCAGCAGCCCAGCTGGAGCAACAACATCTTCGGGTACGACACGTTCACCACCCCGCACCGGGCCGGGCCGTTGTACATCGAGAACGCCTACGAGTTCCTCGACTCTCCGGGTGAGTGGTACATCAATCCCGCGACCGGCGTGCTCTCCTACATCCCCCTCTCCGGGCAGAACATGAGCAGCACCAGCGTGGAATTGCCGGTGTTGCAGTCCCTGGTGGACGTCGGCGGCACCTATGACGCGCCCGCGCACCACATCACCTTCAGCGGCATCACCTTCACCGGCACCAGCTGGCTCGGGCCCAGCAGCAACCAGGGCTTCGCCGACCAGCAGACCGGCTCCTACATCGCGGGCAACTCGAACTGGCCCGGCGACCTGCCCAGCTCCTGCCAGGAGGGCTGCCAGCAGTTCGAGTCCACCAGGCCGAACTGGTCCCAGATGCCCGCGGCGGTGCAGGTCTCGGCGGCCAACCACATCACCTTCAGCGACTCGCAGTTCGTCAACCTGGGCCAGACGGCGGTGGGCATCGGCAACGACGCCAACGCGCACGCCAGCGGTGTCGGCCTGGGCGCCAGCGACATCACGGTCACCCGGTCCGAGATCGCCCGCAGCTCGGCCGGCGGCGTCGTGGTCGGCGGCGTGCGCGCCGACGCCCACCACCCCAGCGACCAGCGGATGGTCAACCGCAACATCACCGTCAGCGACAACCGCATCCACGACCTCGGGCTGGACTACCGGGGCATCGTCTCGGTCCTGACCACCTACGTGACGACCACCGACGTGTCCCACAACGAGGTCTACAACATGCCCTACACCGGCATGTCGATCGGCTACGGGTGGGGCGCCAACGAGCCCGGCGGCAGCACCCAGTACGCCAACCGGGGTCTGTACAACTACCAGCCGCGGTACACCACGCCCACCACGGCCTCGGGCAACAAGCTCGTCGGCAACTACGTGCACGACGTCATGCAGCAGATGACCGACGGCGGATGCATCTACACGCTGTCGTGGAACCCGAACGCGGTGATCAGCGACAACTACTGCCTGCGGACCAACGGCTGGTTCGGGCTCTACTTCGATGAGGGCTCCAAGTACTACACCGTCAGGAACAACGTCTTCTCGAACACCGGCACCTGGGCCACCGCCAACTACTGGGGTGGTGAGAACATGGGCAACTTCACCGTCACGGGCAACTGGTCGACCAACGGCAGCACCAACATCACCAACGGCGACCGCGGCAACGTCGTCAACAACAACGTGACCGTCACCAACGGGCAGTGGCCGTCGGGCGCCCAGTCCGTGATGGCCTCCGCCGGGCCCCGGAACGGCACGTCGACACCCTCCCCGTCGCCGTCGTCGCCGTCGGGGAGCACGAGCGCGCTCAAGGGTGCGGGGTCCGGGCGATGCCTCGACGTCACCGGGGTGTCGCAGGCCAACGGCGCGCAGGCGCAGATCTGGGACTGCAACGGTCAGAACAACCAGCAGTGGACCTCCACCAGCGCCGGTGAGCTGCGGGTGTACGGCAACAAGTGCCTCGACGTGAACGGCGGCAGCACGGCCGACGGCGCCAGCGTGATCATCTGGGACTGCAACGGGCAGAACAACCAGAAGTGGCGCCTCAACTCCGACGGGAGCATCACCGCCGTCGGCGCGAACAAGTGCCTCGACGTGTACAACAACGGCACCGCCAACGGCAGC
Organism: Microbispora sp. NBRC 16548; assembly: GCF_030268985.1. Taxonomy (NCBI): domain Bacteria; kingdom Bacillati; phylum Actinomycetota; class Actinomycetes; order Streptosporangiales; family Streptosporangiaceae; genus Microbispora; species Microbispora sp. NBRC 16548. The sequence continues at coordinate 83,965 of NZ_BSSF01000022.1, read as the reverse complement.
AAGGTCATCATCTGGACCTGCAACGGCCAGAACAACCAGAAGTGGACCCGAGCCTGACACCACCCGGGCACGCGCCTTCGCCGGGGTGATCCATCGCCCCGGCGAAGGCCGCATGTGACGCTTCCGCCCCACCGGCCGTCGCGCCCGGCGCCGGCCACCCTCGGACCCCACCGAGGGGCCGGCCTCGCCCCCCGCCACGAATCCCCACCCGGAGGAGCAGGCAGTGCACCCACAGGAAAGCCGGTGGACGGCTCCACGCCGAGCCCTCCACGCGTACCTCATGAGACCGCGACGCCCGCGGACCGGATTCCTCGCCGGGATCGTGGCCGTCCTCCTGGTGATCGCCGGACTGGCGGCAGGACCGTCCGCCGCATCCGCCGCGGACAACCCCTACGAGCGTGGGCCCGCCCCCACCGCGGCGAGCATCGCCGCGGACCGCGGCCCCTTCGCCACCGCCCAGGTGACGGTGCCCAGGGGCAACGGATTCGGCGGCGGGGTCATCTACTACCCGACCGACGCCAGCCAGGGCACTTTCGGCGCCATCGCGATCGCCCCCGGCTTCGGCACCGCCTGGAGCTACTACGCCTGGCAGGGCCCGAGACTCGCCTCGTTCGGCTTCGTCGTCATCGGGATCGAGACCAACACCCTCAACGACTACGCCGACGCCCGGGCCACCCAGCTGCTCGCCGCCCTGGACTACCTGGTCAACAGCAGTCCGGTGCGGGACCGGGTCGACCGCGGCCGGCTGGCGGTGGGCGGCCACTCCATGGGCGGCGGCGGGGCCATCCTCGCGGCCAACCAGCGGCCCTCGCTGCTGACCGCGGTCGGGCAGGCGCCGTACGTGCCCGACGGCAGCCTGGCGACCATCAAGAGCCCCACGATCATCTTCGCCGGCCAGGCCGACGGAACGGTGACCCCGCAGTACGCCCAGAACGCGTACAACACGATCCCCAGTAGCGTCGAGCGCGCGTACGTCGAGATCGCGAACGAGGGCCACGGCTTCCCCGCCGGTGGTGGCGGTGGCAACTCGGGCGCCTTCGCCCGCACCATGATGGTCTGGATGAAGCTGTTCATCGACAAGGACACCCGTTACGCGCCGTTCCTGTGCCCGTCGCTGTCCAACGCGAACGGCATCTCCAAGTACATGGCCAGCTGCCCGCTCGACCCGCCCGGAGGCGGGCCGACGGCCAGCCCGACCGCTTCACCGACCGTCTCACCGAGCGGCACTCCGCCGGCGACGAGTGCGATCCGGGGTGTGGGCTCGGGCCGGTGCGTGGACGTCAACGGCGCCTCGCAGGCCAACGGCGCGCAGGCGCAGATCTGGGACTGCAACGGGCAGGCCAACCAGCAGTGGACCTCCACCAGCGCCGGTGAGCTGCGGGTCTACGGCGGCAAGTGCCTGGACGTGAACGGCGGCGGCACGGCCGACGGCACCAGCGTGATCATCTGGGACTGCAACGGCCAGAACAACCAGAAGTGGCGCCTCAACTCCGACGGCACCATCACCGCCGTCGGGGCCAACAAGTGCCTGGACGTGTCCGGCGCAGGCACCGCCAACGGCACCAAGGTGCAGATCTGGTCCTGCAACGGCCAGAACAACCAGAAGTGGACCCGCACCTGACCGCTCCCCTGCCCCGCCGTGCCGGCGAGGACGGGAGACGTGCCTTCCCTGATGGGAAGCGCTTCGTCACCCTCCTCGTACGACGGCGATCGGCAACCAACGCCTCCCTCATCCGGCCGCCGGGATCGGCGGCCGGATGAGGGAACCAGAGGCGGCACCCCTCTGGGCACGAAGCAGAACTCCGGCAACAGCGCGGCGGCGCGTGCTTTGCCCTGGCTGATCTTGACCTGTCAGGAAGGAAACCGATGTCCCGACGTCCGTGGCTCACAACGCTGACCACGATGGCGCTGATCACTTCCGGAGCCTTGGCGCTCACCTCCGCTCCGGCGAACGCGCTGACCATCCCCGCGTCCGACTACCAGCAGGTGTCGCTCGCGTCGGGCGGCTCGGAGCTGGGTGAGGCGATGTCGCTGGCCGTGATGCCCAACCGGTCGGTCCTCCACACGGCCCGTGACGGCACGCTGCGCGTGACCGATGCCAACGGCACCACGAAGGTGGCCGGCAAACTCAACGTCTACACCCACGACGAGGAGGGCCTTCAAGGTGTGGCGGTCGACCCGGACTTCGCGTCGAACCGCTACGTCTGGCTCTACTACTCGCCACGGCTCAGCACGCCGACCGGTGACGCGCCCAGCAACGGCACCCAGTCGCAGTTCGACCAGTGGAAGGGGCACCTGAACCTGTCCCGCTTCACGCTGAAGTCCGACGACACGCTCGACATGAGCAGTGAGAAGGTCGTGCTGGAGGTGCCGAACGACCGGGGGATGTGCTGCCATGTGGGCGGCGACATCGACTTCGACGCCGCCGGCAACCTGTATCTGACCACCGGCGACGACAGCAACCCGTTCGAGTCGGCCGGGTATTCGCCGCTGGACGAGCGCACCGACCGCAACCCCCAGTACGACGTGCAGCGCACGGCGGCCAACACCAACGACCTGCGCGGCAAGCTCCTGCGCATCCACCCCGAGTCCGACGGGACCTACACGATCCCCAGCGGCAACCTGTTCCCGCCGGGGACGGCGAAGACGCGGCCGGAGATCTACGCGATGGGCCTGCGTAACCCGTTCCGGATGAGCGTGGACAAGGCCACCGGCGTCGTCTACCTGGGCGACTACGGGCCGGACGCGGGGTCGACCAACTCCAACCGCGGGCCGCAAGGGCAGGTGGAGTTCAACCGGATCACTGCGGCGGGCAACTACGGCTGGCCGTACTGCACCGGGACGAACACCACCAGTGAGACCTACAACGAGTGGAACTTCGCCACCAACAGCACCGGCCCGAAGTACAACTGCTCGGGAGGGCCGACCAACAACTCCTTCCGCAACACCGGGCTGACCACGCTGCCGGCGGCCAAGCCTGCGTGGATCAGGTACGGCGGGGACGCCGGATCTCCGCCGGAGTTCGGCTCCGGGTCGGAGTCGCCGATGGGCGGCCCGGTCTACCGCTACGACCCGAACCTGAACTCGTCCGTCAAGTTCCCGCAGGCGCTCGACGGGCGGTTCTTCGCCGGTGAGTACGGCCGCCGCTGGATCAAGGCGATCGAGGTCAAGACCGACGGCGCCTACGGGGAGATCTCAGCCTTCCCCTGGACCGGCACCCAGGTGATGGACATGGCCTTCGGCCCCGACGGCGCCCTCTACGTGCTCGACTACGGCACCGGAAGCAACAACCAGGCGTTGTATCGGATCGAGTACATCGGCAAGGCCAACCGCAACCCGATCGCCAAGGCCTCCGCCGACAAGACCTCGGGACCGGCTCCGCTGACCGTGAGCTTCTCCTCCGCGGGCAGTTCCGACCCCGAGGGCGGTGCGCTGACGTACGCGTGGAACTTCGGCGACGGCACCACCTCCACGGCGGCCAACCCGAGCAAGACCTACACCACGAACGGCACCTACACCGCCACCCTCACCGTCCGTGACCCGCAGGGGCTGACCGGCACGGCGAGTGTGACCGTGAACGTGGGCAACACCGCGCCGTCGGTCACGCTCACCTCGCCGGTGGAGGGGCAGTTGTTCTCCTTCGGCGACACGGTGCCCTTCCAGGTCGCCGTGTCCGACCCCGAGGACGGGACGATCGACTGCTCGACGGTAACCGTCACCTACTTCCTCGGGCACGACAGCCACGCCCATCAGATCACCTCCAAGTCCGGGTGTTCCGGGTCGATCGCGGTGCCGGTCGACGGTGAGCACGACTCGGCGGCCAACATCTACGGGGTGCTGCAGGCGTCCTACACCGACAACGGCGGCCTCACCACCACCGTCGTCCGGACGCTGCAGCCGCGGCACCGCCAGGCCGAGCACTTCGGCGCCCAGCAGGGCGTGCAGACGGCCGATCACACCAGCGCCGAGGGCGGCAAAACGGTCGGCTTCACCGACGACGGCGACTGGATCTCCTTCCAGCCCTACAACCTGAGCAACGCGACGAAGATCACCGCGCGGGTGTCGTCCGGTGGCGTGGGCGGCCGGCTGGAGGTGCGGGCGGGCTCCGCGACCGGCACGCTGCTGGGTACGGTGAACGTGGCGGCCACCGGCGGCTGGGAGACCTTCACCGACGTGTCGGCGAACCTCAGCGGCGCGCCGTCCGGCACGACGACGCTCTACCTGGTCTTCCGCGGAGCGACAGGACAGGGCTACCTGTTCGATCTGGACGCCTTCACCTTCGACACCGGCACGTCGTCCTCCCCGTCGCCCTCTCCCTCAGCCTCCCCGTCCCCTTCTCCGTCGCCCTCGGCGAGCACGAGTGCGCTGAAGGGTGTGGCGTCGGGGCGGTGCCTGGACGTCAACGGCGCCTCGCAGGCCAACGGCGCCCAGGCGCAGATCTGGGACTGCAACGGCCAGAACAACCAGCAGTGGACCTCCACCAGCGCCGGTGAACTGCGCGTCTACGGCAACAAGTGCCTCGACGTCAACGGCGGCGCCACGGCCGACGGCACCAGCGTGATCATCTGGGACTGCAACGGCCAGAACAACCAGAAGTGGCGCCTCAACTCCGACGGCACCATCACCGCCGTCGGGGCCAACAAGTGCCTGGACGTGTCCGGCGCAGGCACCGCCAACGGCACCAAGGCGCTGATCTGGACCTGCAACGGCCAGAACAACCAGAAGTGGACCCGCGTCTGAGGCCACCCGACCCACCACCCGGCCTCGGGCCGATCACCCATTGATGTGACGCCCGGCGCGGCCCAGCTTTCATCGTCGAAAGGGGCCGCGCCGGGCGGCGACGGAAGGACACCCATGCTGCGACATCTGACCCCCGCCGCGCTCGGGCGCATCGCGGGGAGCGACCGGAAGACATCCGTGCTGCGACGCCTGTCGGTGACCGCGGTGGCGCTCACCGCCGCCGCCGCGACGGTGATCCCCACCATCCCCGCCCAGGCCGCCGCCTTCAAGGTGCTGGTGTTCTCCAAGACGGCCGCGTTCCGGCACGACTCCATTCCCGCCGGTATCCAGGCCATCCGCGAACTGGGCGCCGCCAACGACTTCGCGGTGGACACCACGGAGGACGCGAACGCGTTCACCTCGGGCAACCTCGCCCAGTACAAGGCCGTGGTGTTCCTCAGCACCACCGGCGACGTGCTGAACGCCTCCCAGCAGACCGCCTTCCAGTCGTACATCGACGGCGGAGGCGGCTACGTGGGGGTGCATTCGGCCGCCGACACCGAGTACGACTGGCCCTACTACGGGCAGCTGATGGGGGCCTGGTTCAACAACCACCCGGCCATCCAGCAGGCGACCGTACGGAACGAGGACCGGGCGCACGCGGCCACGGCCCATCTCGGCCAGACCTGGACGCGCACCGACGAGTGGTACAACTACCGCACCAACCCGCGCGCCAACGTGCACGTGCTGCAGAGCCTGAACGAGAGCAGCTACAGCGGCGGGAACATGGGCGACCACCCGATCACCTGGTGCCACCCGCAGGCGTCCGGCCGGTCGTTCTACACCGGTCTCGGGCACACCCAGGAGTCGTACGCCGATTCCAACTTCCGCACCCTGCTGCTCGGCGGCATCCGCTACGCGGCCAAGGCCACGAACGCCGACTGCCGTCCCGAGACCGGCTACACGACCCTGTACAACGGGTCGACCACCGGCTGGACGCAGGCCGGGCCCGGCTCGTTCGCCAACAGCGACGCCACGCTGACCTCCCAGGGCGGCATGGGCATGCTGTGGTACAACGCCAAGCAGTTCGGCTCCTACTCCCTCAAGCTCGACTGGAAGCTGACCGGCGACTCCAACTCCGGCGTGGTCGTCGGGTTCCCGGCCACCAGCGACCCCCAGACGGCCCTCGACACCGGGTACGAGGTCCAGATCGACGCCACCGACACCGCGGACAAGACGACCGGGGCGATCTACGGCTTCCAGTCGGCCGACCTCGCCGCACGTGACGCGGCGTTGAACCCGCCGGGTCAGTGGAACACCTATGAGCTGCTGGTGGAGGGTGAGCGACTGCAGGTGTTCCTGAACGGGACCAAGATCAACGATTTCACCAACACCGATCCGGTCCGGTCGCTCCAGCAGGGCTACATCGGCATCCAGAACCACGGGTCCGGCGATGTGGTGTCGTTCCGGAACATCCGGGTCAAGGAACTGAGCGGCCCATCGACCTCCCCGTCCCCCTCGCCGTCGCCGTCCCCCTCGCCGTCGCCGTCCCCCTCCGCGTCGCCGTCGCCGCCCGCGGGTGGCACGACCGCGCTGCGGGGTGTGGCGTCGGGCCGGTGCCTGGACGTCAACGGCGCGTCCCAGAACAACGGTGCGACGGTGCAGATCTGGGACTGCAACGGGCGGGCCAACCAGCAGTGGACGTCGACGAGCGCCGGTGAGCTGCGGGTCTACGGCGGCAAGTGCCTGGACGTCAACGGTGGCGGCACGGCGGACGGCTCCAGTGTGATCATCTGGGACTGCAACGGCCAGAACAACCAGAAGTGGCGCCTCAACTCCGACGGCACCATCACGGCCGTCGGTGCGAACAAGTGCCTGGACGTGTCCGGCGCCGGCACCGCCAACGGCACCAGGGTGCAGATCTGGACGTGCAACGGCCAGAACAACCAGAAGTGGACCCGAGTCTGACGCCATCCGGGCACGCGCCTTCGCCGGGGTGATCCATCACCCCGGCGGAGGCCGTCACCGCCCCACCGGCCGGGCGGCGGGGCGTGAGGTTCACCGGCGGACCTCCCGCCCGGTGCCCCGGGCGATCTCCAGCACCTCCTCGGCGCTGAAGCGGCACTGGTCTCCCTGCACGCTCATGGCCAGGGAGGCCATCGCCGTCCCCCGGCGGAGCGCGTCCTCGGGGGAATCGTCGAGTGCGCCCCACAGCACGCCGGCCGCGAAGGCGTCCCCGGCGCCGATCCGATCGACTCCGACGGTGGGCAGTGCGGGGGCCGCGAAGGACTCGCCGTCCCACCGTGCGACAGCGCCGCCGGCCCCGGCCGTCACCACGACGCGATCGACTGACAGCCTCCTCGCCAGATCGTCCGCCAGCGTCGCGGGATCGCCGGCCAGGCCGAAGAGGTCGTGCGCGTCCTCTGCCCGGCAGATCAGCAGGTCGACGTCGGGTGCCAGTTCGGCGGCGAATGAGGCGGCCGTCTCCGGCGAGGACAGCGCCGATCGATAGTTGACGTCGTAGACGACCAGAGCGCCACGCTCGCGCCCCTCCCGCGCCGTTCGCAGCACGAGCGCGTCCGACCCCGGCGCCAGGGCGGCGGTGATGCCGGTCAGATGGATGATCCGCGCCTCGCACACGGCAGCCCAGTCGAGATCGTCGGCGCGGAGCGAGCCGAACGCGGTGCCGGCCCGGTCGTAGAGGACGCTCGTCGGGCGCGGCGGGGAGCCGATCTCGGCGAAGTAGAGTCCGAGGCGCTCGTCGGCCATCCACCGCACGGTGTCGAGGACGACGCCGGCGCTCGACAGTGAGTCCGCTACCCGGCGCCCGAGGACCGTGTCCGGCAGCGCCGATGTCCAGCGAGCGGACACGCCGACCGATGCCAGGGCGACGGCGACGTTCGCCTCGGCGCCGCCGACGTGCACACGCAACCGGCCGCAGTCGCGCAGCCGCTCGCCCGACGGGGGCGACAGCCGCAGCATGGCCTCACCCAGCGTCGACACCTCGACGCGCCGGCTGCTCACGGGGCCTTCGCTCCGTTGCTCACTCATGCCCGGGAATCACCCCTCTTGACGGACGCTCTTTCCCCGGCTTTCATCATACCTATTATGTGTTACGTCACACGCACTCAGGGAGCCAGAGACAAGTGAAACAAGGCCATTTGGCATCCCTCGTGGGAAGCATCTCCCTCGCGGCCGCCGGCATCGTCGTCGTCGGCGCCGCGCCGGCGCTCGCCGTGCCGCCGCATCCCGGCCGGACCACGATCGTCGTCTCCCCGAACGGCGACGATCACAATCAGGGCACCCCGGGCAAGCCGCTGCGCACCCTGCCCGCGGCACAGGCGATGGCGCGCGCGTCGGCGCGCGCGGGAAGCGCTGTGACGGTCGTGCTGAGGGACGGGACCTATCGGCTCGACAAGCCGCTGCGTTTCACCGCGGACGACTCGGGCACCAGCGCCAAGCCGGTGACCTGGACCGCCGCGGAGGGGGCGCACCCGGTCATCTCCGGCGGCCGGGCCGTGACCGGCTGGACGTCGTACGACGCCGGCAAGAACATCTTCGTCGCCTCGGTGCCCAAGGGGCAGGACAGCCGTCAGCTCTACAAGAACGACATGGCGGTGCCGCGCGCGGCGATCAAGATCGCTCGCAGCGATGTGACGATCACCGAATCCGGAATGGAGATCAAGAATCCCGCGCTGAACTACCTCGCGACGCTGCCGGACCAGAGCCGCATCGAGGTCGAGAGCCAGGGCTCCTTCACCGATCGGTACGCCCCTGTGAAGAGCATCAGCGGGACGACGATCACCATGCAGCAGCCCGCGTGGCAGAACAACAACTGGGGGTACGACACCCTGGCACGCCCGTTCGCGGGCGGTCAGCTGCTGCTCGAGAACTCCTACGCGTTCCTGCAGGAGGGACAGTGGTACCTCGACCCGGCCGCCGGCAAGCTGTACTACCGTGCCGCCGCCGGTGAGGACCCGAACGGCGCGTCGTTCGTGCTTCCCTACCTCGAGTCGCTCGTGCAGATCGCGGGGAGCTACGCGAAGCCGGTGCACGACCTGACCTTCTCGGGCATCCGGTTCTCGCACTCGACCTGGCTGTCCCCCGGCTCGTCGATCGGCTACGCCGACCAGCAGAACGGCGCGTTCATCCCGAAGACCGTCCCGCAGCCGGCCGACTACCTGAGCAGCTGCCAGTCGGGCTGCCGGTTGTTCGAGGGCGCGCGCAACGGCTGGAACCAGATGCCGGCGGCGGTCCAGGTGGCCGCGGCCACCCGCGTGAAGTTCACGGAGAACACCTTCGCCCACCTCGGGCAGGTCGGCCTCGGCATCGGGCTGGACGCCAACGCGAACGGGGCCGGGATCGGGCTCGGCGTGACCGAGACGACGGTCCACCACAACCTGTTCACCGATCTCGGTGGCGCGGGGGTCGTCGCGGGCGGCGTGCAGCCGGACGCCCACCACCCGAGCGACCCGGCGATGACCCTGCGCGACATCACGATCGACAACAATTTCGTGACCGACGTCGCGAAGGACTACAAGGAGATGTCGGGCATCCTGACCACGTACGTGGACCACGCCGTGATCGCGCACAACGAGGTCTCGAACCTCGCCTACGACGGGATCGACACCGGCTGGGGCTGGGGCGCGAACGACGCGGGCGGCAGCCAGGACTACAAGAACCGGGGCCTCTACGAGTTCCAGCCGATCTACACCACGCCGACGACGCTCAGGAACACCGAGGTGACCGGCAACCTGATCCACGGAGTGAAGAAGGTCTTCCACGACGGCGGGAGCCTGTACAACCTGTCCGCGAACCCCGGCGCCGTGTTCAGCGGCAACTACATCTACGACACCAAGCGCACGGTGGGTCTCTACCTGGATGAGGGATCCCGATACGTGACGATGAAGAACAACGTGGTCCAGGACTGCGGAGTGTGGGTGTTCACGAACTCCTACGGGACGATCAACAACACCAGCGACAACGTGCTCCAGCACAACTGGTACAACTCGGGCGTCACGCAGACGCCGAACACCACCGAGCACAACAACCAGCTGATCGACAACGTCCAGGTGTCGGGCACCGCCTGGCCCGAGGACGCCCAGCAGGTGATCGAGCAGGCCGGCATCGAGCCGGGCCTGCGGACCTTCCCCGGGGTCTCGCAGTAGTCGCCGGAGCGCGGTAGCCGCCGGACGACGATGAGGCGGGGAAGCCGAACGGCTTCCCCGCCTCTCCTATGGGGCGAGCACGCTACCTCGCCAGCCACCCGCCGTCCACCGGGATGATCGCGCCGGAGACGTAGTCGGAGGCCGCCGAGCTGAGGAAGACCGCCGCACCCGCGATGTCGTCGCCGCGGCCCCAGCGTCCGGCCGGGATCCGCTCCAGGATCGACCGCGACCGTTCGGGGTCGTCGCGGAGCGCCGCCGTGTTGTCCGTCGCGATGTAGCCCGGCGCGATGGCGTTGACGTTCACGCCCCGCCCGGCCCACTCGTTGGCGAGAGCACGGGTGAGGCCGGCGATCCCCGACTTCGCGGCGGTGTAGCCGGGCACGTTGATCCCGCCCTGGAAGCTCAGCATGCTCGCCGTGAACACGATCTTGCCGCGGCCGCGCTCCAGCATCGGACGCGCGACCAGCTGCGTGAGGGCGAACTGGCTCGACAGGTCGATTTCGATCACCCGGTCCCACCAGGAGAGCGGGTGCTCCGCCGCGGGGGCCCGTTCGATCGTGCCCGCGTTGTTGACGAGGATGTCGGGAGCCCGTTCCGCGAGTTCGGCGCCCAGCGCCAGGACGGCGTCGCGATCCGCGAAGTCGACCGCCCGGCTCTCGAAGGACCGGCCGAGCCCGCGGATCGACTCGGCGACCTCGTCGTCGGCCCGCGCCTGAGTGCTCACACCGATGATGTCCGCGCCGGCGGCGGCGAGGGCCTCCGCCATGGCGCGGCCGATGCCCCGGCGGGCGCCGGTGACGACGGCGAGACGGCCGTGGAGGTCGAAAAGCTTGCTCATGCCCGGGCCTCCCCCGCCACGTCCACGAGGATCTTCATGGCCCGGCCCGCGGAGAGGTCGTCGATCGCGGAGCCGACCTCCTCGATCGGGACGACGCCGGAGATGACGGCCTCCGCGGGGATCCGGCCCCTGCCGAGCAGGTCGACGGCCCGCTCGAAGTCGGACCGCTGGTACACCCGGGCGCCCAGCAGCCGCAGCTCGCGCCAGAACACGCGCTGAAGGTCCAGCTCGCGGGGGGCGGAGTGGATGGCCACCACGACGATCGTCCCGCGCACCTTCGCCAGCGCGGTGGCGGAGCGGACCGCGGCGGCGGCCCCCGACACCTCGAACACCACGTCGGCGCCGACGTCGTTCGTCCAGCGTCCGACCTCGGCGGCCATGTCGGCCGAGGCGGGATCGATCACCTCGAACCCGAGCGCGGCGACGCGGCTGCGGCGCGAGGCGTCGACCTCGGCCACCATGACGTGGGCGCCGGCGTCGCGCGCGACGGCGGCGATGAGCACGCCGATGGGGCCGCCGCCGAGCACGACCGCGTGGTCGCCGACCTGGAGGCCCGAGCGCCGGACGTCGTGCACCGCGACGGCGACGGGCTCGACGAGCGCCGCCGTACGCAGGTCGAGACCGGGCGGAAGCGGCACCGCGATCGACGCCGGCACATTCCACCGCTGTTGCAGCCCTCCGGGGGAGTCGATGCCGACGAACACGAGGTTCTGGCAGATGTGCTGATGACCGGCGAGGCAGGCCGGGCAGGTGCCGTCCCAGACCAGCGGCATGACGGTCAGGGGGTCGCCGACCTTCCAGCCCTCCACGCCCGCGCCGACCGCCGCCACGGTGCCCGACGTCTCGTGGCCGAACACGAGGGGTGTGCTCACCCGGGCGTCCATGGCGCCGTGCACGATGTGGAGGTCGGTTCCGCACAGTCCGCAGTACGCGACGGCGATCTGAAGTTCCCCGGGACCCGGCGGCCCGACGTCAACGGAGACGGTCTCCAGACGGCCTCCGCCCACATACGCAGCACCCTTCATCGGCCTTTTCACTCTCCTTCGCACCGCACCGCACCAGCGGCGGCAACCCTTGCGCTCATCATACGTATGCCGTTACTTTTATCACCATCTCTCACCCCCCGATGTGGGAGACAGGACAAAAAGGACTCGAACATGTTCCGTTTCACACGAGCCGGACGCACGGGCCCATGGACGCGCGCGATCAGCGTTGCCGGAGCATCGGCCATCGCCCTCACCCTGGCCGGTTGCGGCGGCGATGGCGGCACCTCAGCCGGTTCCTACGGCTTTCCGCAGGTTACTCAGGACGACAAGGCCCCCATCACGGTATGGGTGGACTCCGATAGAGCGAGCGCGGCCGACGCCTTCAAGAAGGCCAACCCGGACGTCAAGATCAACGTCGTCACCTACGACGGCTCGGCGAACGGCTCCAACTCGTTCCGGACGAAGGTGCAGCTCTTCGACCGGGCCGGCAGCGGCTGGCCCGACGTCGTGTTCTCGACGCAGAACAACGACGCGGCGTGGGCGAGCCAGAAGAGCAACGGCAAGCAGGCGTTCGCGGCCGTGCTCAACGGCGGGCTCGTCCCGAAGACCACTCTCGACTCCTTCACCCAGGGTTCGCTGGACCCGTGCACCGTCGAGGGCAAGGTCTACTGCCTGCGCAACGACCTCGCCCAGGTCGCGCTCTGGTACAACAAGAGCCTGCTCGACAAGTTCGGCTATGCCCTCCCCACGACGTGGGAGGAGTATCAGGCGCTCGGCGAGAAGGTGGCCAAGGAGCACCCCGGCTACATCGTCGGCGCCGTCGGAGACTCGTTCGCCCCGGAGATCTACTTCTGGAGCGGCAAGTGCCAGGCGAACGGCATCACCGGTCCGAAGTCGGTGACGGTCAGCACCGGCACCACGGAGTGCAAGCGCGTCGCGTCGATGCTCGACGTTCTGATCAAGAACGGCACCACGCCCAACCTGAGCGTGTTCACGCCCGAGTTCGTGAAGAAGTACACCGGTAAGGTGCTCCTGATGCCCGGCCCGGCCTGGTACGCGGGAGCCATCTTCAACAACCCGCAGTCGCTCAACGTCCCCGCGGGTCAGCTCGGCGTCGCGGCGCCGTTGACATGGCAGGGCGACAGCGCCGCGACCGGCAACGTCGGCGGCGGCACCTGGTTCGTCAGCAGCCATTCGAAGAACCTCAAGGCGGCCGAGAAGTTCGTCGAGTTCGTCACGACGGCCGACGACTACCAGGTGAACGTCGCTCCCGGTTACCCGGCCTACGCGCCTGCCGCGGAGAAGTGGCTCAAGAAGCAGGAGTCGAGCGGCTACTACGCGACCGACCTGCAGGCACTGCTCAAGGCCGGGTCGCAGATCTGGAGCGGGTGGGGCTCCGGCGTCTTCAGCCAGGAGGCGATCTGGGCGAAGACGATCACTCCCGCGATCGCCGGCGGCAAGAACCTGGTCGATCTGCTTCCCGAATGGGAGACAGCGATCAAGAACCAGGCCCAGGTCAACGGCTATACGGTCAAATGACATGACAGCCATGAATGAGACCGGCCCGTCGGCCACGGCGGCACCGCGTGGAGGGCCGGGCGAAAGGAGCGACGCCGGCGAGCGGAGCGCGATGAGCTACGGCTTCATCGCCCCCTACGCAGCGCTGGTGATCGCATTCGGGGTCCTGCCCGCCGTCTACGCGGTCTTCCTCGCGTTCACCGACAGCGAGGGCGGCTTCGCGGGGATCGCCAACTTCACCAAGGTCGTGAGCGACTTCCGCTTCCTGCCCGCCGTCGCGCACGTCGCGCTCTACCTGGTGATCTGGCTGGTGGCCCTGGTGGTGCTGGTCTCGTTCCTGGCCGTCGTCGTGCACGCGGTCCGGGTGCGGTGGCTGAGCCGGACGCTCCGGTTCGTCTTCTACCTGCCGGGCGCCCTGGCGGGCGCGTCGAGCGTGCTGCTGTGGCTGTTCGTACTCGACCCGACCGCCAGCCCGGTCAGCGGCCTGCTGCATCTGCTGGGATTCTCCAGCTTCGTGCAGGTCATCGTGCCGGCGAACCTCCCTCCGGTCTTCGCCATCATCGCGTTCTGGACCGGCGCGGGCGGCTGGATCGTCATCATGTACGGCGCGCTCAACAACATCAGCCCCGACGTGATCGAGGCCGCGCGCATCGACGGCGCCGGCGCCGTGCAGATCGCCCGGCGCATCCAGCTGCCGATGCTGCGCAAGTGGATCTCGTACATGGGCATCATGTCGCTCGCCGCCGGCACGCAGCTGTTCGTCGAGCCACAGCTGCTCTCGCAGGCGAGCAACGCGATCGTGCCCAACGACTACTCGCTCAACCAGCTCGCCTACCAGTACGCGTTCCAGCAGAACGACTTCAACGGAGCGGCGGCCATCTCCCTGCTGCTGCTCGTCATCGCCCTCGCGCTGTCGTTTGTCTTCGTGACGCGCGGCGGCCTGTTCGAGAAGGACTGAGGTCATGACGACAGTCGACGTCGGTCGCCCCGCGGGGCGGCGCAACAGCGTCAGTGGCTGGAGCGGACGGACGATCGTCGCGGTCGTGGTTGCGATCTTCGTGCTGTTCTTCGTCATACCGATCGTCTGGCTGCTGCTGGCGACGACGAAGTCTGCGCACGGGCTCATCGTCGAGAACCCGTTCCAGCCCGGCGGCATCGGCGACCTGGCCGCCAACTGGAAGCAGCTGTTCGGCTTCCAGGACGGCGCGGTCACCACGTGGGTGGGCAACTCGGCGCTGTACGCCCTGGGTGCGCTCGTCATCACGCTGATCGCGAGCATCCCGGCGGGCTACGCGATGGCTTTGACGGAGTTCCGGTTCCGGCGGCTGCTCCTGGTGCTGACGCTGATCGTCATGCTGATCCCGAACACCGCGCTGGTGCTGCCGATCTTCCTCGAACTGAACGTGGTGGGGCTGATCGGCAGCCCGCTGTCGGTGATCCTGCCGATGTCGTTCTTCCCCTTCGGCGTGTACCTCACCTACATTTACTTCTCCACCAGCGTTCCGCGTGACCTGCTCGCGGCGGCGCGCCTGGACGGATGCACCGAGTTTCAGGTGTTCACGAGGGTCGCGCTGCCACTGGCCTCGCCGATCGTCGCCCTGGTCGCGTTCTTCAGCTTCGTCCAGAACTGGAACAACTTCTTCCTGCCCTTCGTGATGCTGCCGTCGAGCGAGGGGTACCCGATCCAGGTCGGCCTGACCTCCCTGCTCGCCTCTACCCCGGCGTTCAACCCGAGCTCGGCCGGCGCCCAGTCCGTGCAGCTGCCCACGCTCGCGCTCGCGACCGTCATCTCGGTGCTGCCGGTGCTGATCGTCTTCCTTTTCGCACAACGCTTCCTGGTCGCGGGCATGACGGCCGGGGGCACCAAGGAGTGAGTCGCATTTCCGTCACAAAGGAGCAACCGTGAAGGTCACCGGCTATCGCAGCCTGACGACTGCGCACGACTGGGGCCGGCTGATCGGCGACGCCAACGGCGTCATGCCCGAGCCACGCACCGATGTGCACGTGCTGATCCTCGAGACCGACAGCGGTGTCGAGGGTGTCGGGCTCGGGGCGCACGGGGACATCGACCGCGTCTTCGGCGCCGTCGAGGGCGAGGACCCGCGGGCCGTCTCCTCGCTCTACGACCGGATGCTCGACCGGGTCTTCAAGACCGGCCACTCCGGTGCGACGTTCGGCGCGATCGGTGCGATCGACATGGCGCTCTGGGACCTCAAGGCGAAGGCGGCCGGCGAGCCGCTCTGGCGCACTCTCGGCGGACGTGACCGGTTCGTTCCGGGCTACGCCTCCGGGCTGGACATCGCACTCGACGACGACGCCCTCGTACGTCTCTACGAGCGCTTCGCGGAGCGGGGCTTCAGCGGCGCCAAACTCAAGGGCGGCCGGAACCTCGAGCACGACCTGCGCCGTCTCAAGGCGCTGCGGGACGTCTTCGCGCGCAACTCGGCCGACCCCGCCCTCATGCTCGACGCCAACGAGTCGTGGAACCGCTCGCAGGCCGTGCGCCACATCGCGGCGCTGGAGCGGGAGGTGGACCTCACCTGGGTGGAGGAGCCGGTGCGCAGATGGGACGCCGCCGGGCTCGCCTCGGTCCGGCGGGGCATCCGCGCCGGCGTGGCGACCGGCGAGAACCTCACCGGTCTCGAGCAGTACCGGCCGCTCCTGGACGCCGACGCCGTCGACATCGTCCAGGTGGGCAACGTGTGGGGCATCACGCACTTCCTGCGGGTGGCCGCGGTGGCGCACAGCCGTGACCTGCCCGTGAGCCCGGTGGCCTACCACGCCAACCCGGTCGCGCACGCCGCCGTGGCCGTGCCGAACCACCTGGCCTTCGAGGTCCAGGACCTCTCGGCCCCCATCGGACTCCACGTCGACCAGGAATTCGAGGACGGCGGGATCGTCCTCGGCGACGAGCCGGGCATCGGCATCCGGGTGGACGAGGAGCACATCAACGCCGTGCGGGCCGCCGATCCCCCGGCCGCGATCGACGGGCCTCATGTCCGCCCCAAGCGGGCGGGCCTGCGCCTCGTCCCGGACTCTCGTCAGGACGACCGCAACGGCGTGCGCGCCGGAGAGCGGGTGGGATCGTGAGCGCCCAGCCCCGCATCGAACGTCACGCCCTCGTCGTCGGCGTCCGGCCGGAGCGCCGGGAGGAGTACCTCGAGCTGCATCGCGACGTCTGGCCGCAGGTCGAGCAGACCTTGCGCGACGCGAACGTCACGAACTACTCGATCTTCATCGTCGGCGACACGCTGTTCGCCTACTACGAGTACGTCGGCGACGACCACGCCGCCGACATGGCCCGCATCGCCGAGGATCCGGTGACGCGCGAGTGGTGGACGCACACCGACCCCTGCCAGGTGCGCATCGTCGAGGAACGCGATCCCGGCGCCCTGTGGCAGCCGCTCGACGAAGTCTGGCACCTGTCGTGATCCGTTCCGTCGACGCGCACGTGCATCTCTGGAACCGGGCCACCGATCCGCAGCCGTGGATCGACCCGGTGACGATGGCGGCGATCGACAGAGACTTCGCGCCCGGCGACCTCGAGCGGATGCTCGATTCGACCGGCGTGGACGTCGCCGTCGTCGTGCAGTCGATCAACAGCGCCGCCGAGACGAGGCGGCTGCTGACCCAGCCGGGCCCGCGTGTCGCGGGCGTGGTGGGCTGGGCCGACCTCACGGGCGACGTCGCGGCGCAGTTCGACGAGCTCGACGCCGCGGCGCGCCGGAGGCTGGTCGGGATCCGTCACCTGATCCATGTCGACCCCGATCCCGATTGGCTCGGACGACCCGACGTGGGAGCGGCGCTCGACCGGCTGGCCACCCGCGACCTCGGCTTCGATCTGGTGGTGCGGTCGTGGCAGCTGCCGCTGGCCGCGGCCGTCGCGGCCGCGCATCCCGGCGTGCGCTTCGTCGTCGACCACCTCGGCGGGATCGCCGAAGCGGACGACGACGACGGCTGGGAGGCCGGCCTGCGCGAGCTCGCCGCCCGGCCGAACACCTGCGCGAAGATCTCCGGGCTGGCCGGGCTGGTGAGCGGCGGCGACGGAACCCGCCTGCGCCGGGCGGTCGACGTGGCGCTGGAGGCGTTCGGCCCGGAGCGGCTCATGTACGGTTCCGACTGGCCGCTCGCCGAGCTGGGGGCCGGGCCGGTCGCGTGGCGGGGAGCGGTGGACGAGCTGGTCGGCGAGCTGAGCCCGGCGGAGCGCCAGGCGATCATGTCCGGCACCGCGTCGGCCTTCTATCGGCTCGGCGCATGACGGCCCAGGTCACGGATCTGCTGAAACGGGGCCGGTCGAGGCACGGGGTCATCGGCCTCGGCGGATCGCCGCTCGGCAACTTCGCCCGTCCCATGACCGACGACGAGGCCGCCCTGACGATGCGCCGGGCGTGGGATCGCGGCATCCGCTACTTCGACACCGCGCCGCACTACGGCCTCGGGCTCTCCGAACGCCGCATCGGCGCCGAGTTGCGCCGCCGCCCTCGCGACGAGTTCGTCCTGTCCACCAAGGTCGGCCGTCTGATCGTGCCCAACCCCCGGCCCCGGGAATGGGACGACGACGGGTTCGCCGTTCCCGGTGACCTCACACGGCGGTGGGACTTCTCGGCGGCGGGTGTCGAACGCTCGCTCCGGGAGAGCCTGACGCGCCTCGGGCTCGAGTCGGTCGACATCCTGTACCTGCACGATCCCGACCAGGCGTGGAAGGGCGCGGCCAGGGAGGGGCTCGCGGCATTGGCGCGGCTGAAGACCGCCGGCGTCGTGAAGGCCATCGGCATTGGGACCACCTCCACCGCCGGGCTCGCCGGGATCATCGAGGACGGGCTCGTCGATGTGATCATGCTGGCCAACCGCTACTCGCTGCTCGACCACACCGCACTCGACTCGGTGCTCGCGCCGGCCCATCGCTTCGGTGTCGCCGTGGTGGCCGTCGGTGTCTTCGCCACCGGCCTGCTCTCCACCGCCCGGCCCGCACCTGGCTCGACGTACGAGTACCGTGCCCCCGGCGCCGACGTGATCGGGCGCGCCGAGCGCATCGCGTCGGTCTGCGAGGATCACGGCGTCGAACTGCCCGCCGCCGCGCTGGCCTTCCCCCTGCTGCACCCCGCGGTCTCCGCGATCGCCGTCGGCATGCGCTCACCACGAGAGGTGGACGAGAACCTCCGGCGGTTCGAGACCGACATCCCCGGCGGGCTCTGGAACGACCTGATCGCCGAAGGCCTGATCCCGGCCGGGGCCGTGCGGACGCACGACTCCTGAGGCCCGGGCGCGGGCGGCGCATGAGCCCCCGCCACCGTGACGCCGGCAGCGGCCGGCGTCACGGTGGCCGCCCTCTCAGGAGCCGGCTTCCTGGCCCATCGCTCCGCGTACGCCGGGACGGCGCCTGGCCCACGAGCCCACTATGTGGACGCGCATCGCGGCCGCGGCCCCCTGGGCGTCGCCCTGGAGGATCATCGACTCGATCTGCCGGTGCTCGGCGAGCGACTGGAGGAGTTCCTCCCTGTTCGGGTCGCCGTTGTACTGGCTCGACAGCCGCGCCTTGGCATGGATGCCGTGGATGATCGCGTGACCGAGGCGGTTGCCGGAGGCCAGCATGATCATCTCGTGGAAGGCGACGTCCTCCCTGCCGTAGCGATCGGGGTCGTGCAGGGTCTCCGCGAGGACGTTCGCCTGCCTTTTCAGCGCCTCGGCCTGAGCCGGTGTGATCACGTGCGCGCACTGGGCCGCCATGTCGCACTCGAGCGCCGCCCGGACGTTGACGAGGTCGTCGAGGATGGACAGGTCGCTGTCGTACCGGATCTGCGCCTCGAGGACGAGGGGGTCCAGCAGGTTCCAGCCGATGGGCTCGAGGACCCGGGTCCCCCGCCCCGGTGTCGCCTTGACCAGGCCCTTCGCCTCCAGAAGCTTGATCGACTCGCGCACCACGGTGCGGGAGACGCCGAACTCCTGGCACAGCTCGGGCTCGGTCGGGAGTACGGTGTCGACGGGATAGGCCCCCGACACGATGCGGTCGACCAAATGCGTGACAACGGTATCGCCCAGGCGCCTGGGGCGTCGGTAGCTGGGCGGCTCCAGCGAGGCGTGGGAGGTGCTCCCGGTCAGACCGGGTTGAGAGGACGCGGCAGTCACTGGGCCTCCAGGAGGATCATCACCAGCCCAGTATACTCGCCTGCGCATATGTAATTCATATGATGTAATCAATGACACTTTGCGCCACATGGGCGAAGGCCGTCGTGCGGTCATGACGACTGCCGCAACGACATCACCGCCCACGGCGCGAGTTCGACGTCGAGGTCGAGCACGCCGGTGCCGGGCACGGTCAGCGTGAACCTGAGGAGCGAGTCGGCGACTTTGCTCAGGTGCTCGCTCTCGGCCCGGGACGGGTTGAGCGGCGATCCGAGCCGATACCAGGCCTCGGCGGCGTTCCCGTGCTCCCAGTCCACGATCTCGACGAGGAACGCGCTGCCCGGCTCCAGTCCGCCGATCGAGTGCCGGATCCTCCGGCTCGGCCCCATCTCGGCCAGCGCGCGTGTCGCCGCGTACGAGTCCTGCGACCGGACACCCCTCATGCCCATGTCCTCGGGGTAGTTGAAGAACACCGCCGACACGGCCGACGTCCGGCTGTCACGGGTCACGACCCCGTCGGACGTCGCCAGGAGCAGCCGGTCACCGAGCCGTTCCAGCATCCTGAAGGCGTGGAACGTGGGCTTGTGCACACCCCCCTCGTTCACAAGGCCGAACCCGCCGTGGAACGGCCCGATGCCGGCGCCCCCCTCCTCGAAGACGTCCGTGAAGGTCCAGTAGGAGATCGAGTCGGCGAGGGTGGCGCACTGCAGATACGACCGCGTGATGGAGGTCGCCGCGAACAGCGTGTCGTGGATGAAGTCACGGGATGACGGCGACGTCGACCACTCCGTGATGTGGATCTCCGCATCGGGGTACGCGCTGTTGCTCACGAGCTTGCGCAGCAGGGTCAGGTCGTCGAACGTGGCGTCGGCGTACCGGGTGATGTGCACCGCCTCGCCGTCGGCGGCGAACGCGAAGTCGGTGGGGTACGTGTGCGTCGAGATGAAGTCGATCGGAAGTCCGCGCTCCGCGCACCAGGCGATGAAGTCCTCGATCCACACCGGGCGCCAGTCGAGCGCGTCCACGTCGGAGGCGGCGGCCGTCTCGTGCGTCGCGGCGCGGTCCTCGACTTCGCCCTTGTAGCGGTCGTCGGGCACGAAGACGCTCGTCGCGGGCCCGCCCACCTTCAACGCGGGATCGATGTTCTTGATCGCCGTCACGGTCTGCTCGTAGAGCTCGAAGTACTCGGTCTTCGTCCCGGTCCAGAAGTGGGGAACCAGGTTCGGCTCGTTCCACACCTCGAATCGCCACTCCCGCACCTCGTCGAGGCCGTAGCGGTCGATCCAGTGCTCGACCGACCTCGTGACCAGTTCGACCCAGCGCGCCATGTCCTTGGGCGGGCTGCAGTGAGCGCCCCACCAGAACACCGTCTCCGTCTCCGTCGCCAGCTCGCGCGGCATGAAGCCCAGCTCGACGAATGGACGGACACCGCAGTCCAGGATGAAGTCGAACACCTTGTCCACGTAGCTGAACGTGTACACGGGCTCGGCAAGGGGGGCGTTCGGCCCGAAACCGCCGCCATAACTCTCCCGGTAGACGAACATGTCGTCGTGAAAGACGCCGTGGAAGCGGATGTACTGGATTCCGCATGCGTCGACGACCTCGGCGAACTGCCGTTGCCAGTCCGCGCGCAGCGCCTCGTTCGCCCGTCCGGCGCCGATACATCTGCTCCAAACGTGCGGGAACGCACTGCCGTCACACAGCTTGCCGTCGATCCTCAACCGGGATTCGAACACACCGTCGCTCGTCATGCCTCACTTCTCTTCACAAATGGTTTACGGGTGGGAGATGGCCGCGATAGACCTCTCCCTAGCCCTTGATGGCGCCCAGCGCCAGACCTGACTGCCAGTACCGCTGCAGGCTGAGAAACGCGATGATCAACGGCACGATCGTCAGCAGCGCGGACGTGATCACGAGATTCTGGACGAGCGCGCCGTTCCCTGCCGACGAGCCCAGCTTGTTCCACTGGTTGATTCCGACGGTCAGCGGATACCAGGCGGGATCCTTGAGCATGATCAACGGCAGGAAGTAGTTGTTCCAGATCGATACGAACGAGAAGAGCAGGACCGTCACGCTCGCCGGCGCGAGCATCGGGAGCGCGATCCGGAGAAAGGTCCTGAACTCCCCGGCGCCGTCGATCTTCGCGGCCTCGAGCAGGCCGGTCGGCACGGCTTCGGCCGTGAACACCCACATCAGGTACAACCCGAACGGGTTGATGAAGGACGGGATGAGAACCGCCCACGGGGTGTTGGTCAGGCCGAGCTGCGCGAACAGCAGGAACTGCGGGATCGCCAGGGCGATGCCGGGGACCGAGATCGATCCCAGCACGACGAAGAGGAACACCCGCTTGCCCCGGAAGTCGAGCTTCGCCAGGGCGTACCCGCCGAGAGCGGCCAGGAAGGTCGACACGGTCGCACCCACGACCACATAAAGAAGGGTGTTGAGGAGCCACCGGGAGAAGATCCCGTCCTGGTAGCGGAACACCTCCACGATGTTGTCCCAGAGGGCGAACTCGCGACCGGGTGCGAGCCCGAACGACGAGACGAAGTCGGCCTGCGACTTGGTCGCGTTGATGACGAGCCACACGAGCGGCAGCAGGCAGTAGAGGGTGAACAGAACCGTCATCACGGTGAGAGTCGTGCTCTTCCTGGGATTGTCCACCGTGTAGAGCCGGCGTCCGCGACCGGAACGACGGATCGGCGCGCCGGAGGCGTTCCCGGCCCCGGCTCGCGGGCTACTGATCGGACGCATTCCTCAACCCTCTGATCTGGACGGCGTAGGCGACGGCGATCGTGATCGCCGCCATGACGAGCGCGAGTGCTGCCGCATAGCCCTGCTGAGACCCGGTGAACGCCAGGTTGTACGCGTACAGGTTGGGCGTGTAGAAGGTCGTGACGCCGCTGTTGGCCACCATGGTGGGCAGGATCTGCGGTTCGTTGAACATCTGGAACGTGCCGATGATCGAGAAGATGATCGTGACGACCAGGGATCCGCGCAGCGCCGGCAACTTGATCGCGCGGACGACCTGGAACTCGTTCGCCCCGTCGATCGCGGCCGCCTCGTACAGTTCGCGCGGGACGGCCTTGAGCGCGGCGTAGAAGATGAGCATGTTGAAGCCGGTGAAGGCCCACGTCACCATCAGCCCGATGGAGATGAGCGTGGTTCCGGGGGCGAAGGGGTCGATGTCCGTGCCCAGGGCGTCGTTGAGGCTGCCGAACAGGCCGTACTTGACGCCGAGCAGGAATCCCCACATGAGAGTCGACACGATCGCCGGCACCGCGTAGGGCAGGAAGATCGTCGCCCGCATGAACTTGGTGCCGTGCACGCGCATGGAGTCCAGCGCCAGCGCCAGCGCCATGGAGAAGAACAGCATGATCGGCACCTGGACGAGGGTGAACCGGAGGACGCGTCCCACCCCGTCCCAGAACTGCGGATCCTGGAACAGCTTGCCGTAGTTGGCGAACCCGACGAACGTGGTGCCCCCGATGAGCCTCTCCTGGAAGAGGCTCAGATAGGCGGCGTACAGGATCGGCACGATGAACACGAGCGCGAACAGCGCGCCGAAGGGTGCGATGAACGCCAGTCCGATCTGCGACTTCCGGCGCTTCCCGGCCGGCGCCGGATGCCGTTCCTCATCCGGCGACGCCATGGCCGAAGGGGTGACGTCGAACCGACGTGCCAGGTCCATGTCCGTGTTCCTTCCGATCCAACGCGTTGCCCGGCTCGCTTCCGCGCCGGCTGTTGTGCGGCGACGGCTGTTCCACTAGTCCACTTGGAAGCCCTGCTCGTTGCCGTACTGGATGCAGCGCTGCTTCCACTGTTCGAGGATCTCGGCGAGCTTGACCTTGCCCGACGTGTAGAACGGTGACGCGATGTCGCCGTAGATCGAGCGCGCCCACTCGAAGAACGGCGGATACTGCCAGCCGCTCCCGACGGTCTCCGAGGCCTCGGCCAGCACGGCGCCGACCTTCTGGTCGCCGAAGTACTTGTTGGCCTTGCCCTGGAACGCGTCGCTCTCCAGCACCGAGGTGTTCGGCACGAAGGCTCCCGCGTCGACACGGGACGACAGACCGCCGCCGTGCGTGAAGTACTCGAGGAACTTGAACGCCGCGTCCTTGTGCCCGGCCGCGGCCGGGATGCCGAAGGAGCTTCCGCCGTTCTCCGCTCCGACCTTGTCTCCCTGCTTCCACTGCGGCATCAGGGCGACCCTGAAGTCACCGGCGGCCTTCGGCGCGCGCTCGGGCAGCGTCGAGGTCAGCCAGCCGCCCATGGTCTGGGTGGCGAGGCTTCCGTCGTTGAGCGTCCGGTTCCAGTCGTCGGACCAACCCGTGATCTTGGTGTTGATCAGGCCCTCGTCGAGCATCTTCTGCCAGAAGGCCACGGCCCTGGTCGTGCCCTCGTCCGTGAAGTCGATGTGCACCTTGTTGCCGTTCACCGTGAACGGGCGACCGCCGGCCTGCCAGATGAGCGACAGCAGGAAGAAGATGTCCCCCGTGTCCTGGGCGATGTAGTGGTCGCCGCCGAGCGCGCGGATCTTCTTGGCGGCCTCGTAGTACTCGTCCCACGTGGCCGGGGCCTTGTCCATGCCGGCCTTCTTGAGCGTGGCGGAGTTGTAGAACATGGCCGACGGCCCGTAGTCGGACGGCAGCGCGTAGACCTTGCCGTTGACCGTCACATCGCCCCACGCGGCCGGGACGTAGTCGTTCTTGAACTTCTCGACGCCGAACTCTCCGAGGTCGGCGAGCTTGCCGGGAATGGCGAAGTAGGGCACCGCGAAGTACTCGAACATCACGAGGTCGGGCACACCGGAACCGGCCTGGATGGCGTTGTCGAGCGCCTTGTACTCGTCCTGGGACGAGCCTCCGTTGACGACCTCGACCTTGATGTTCGAGTTCGCCGCCTGGAAGCCGGGGACGGCCTTCTCGACGGTGCCGTCCCAGCTCCAGACCGTCAGCTTCACCTGCTCGTCGCCGCCGCCGCTGCCGGCCGCCTTGCCGCCGCCCGAGCCGCCCGAGCATGCGGCCAGCGCGACCATCGGCACGATTACCGCGGAAAGGAGCCTTGCCTTCTGGGAGAGCCGCATGGGCCTCTCCTCTCACCCAGAGGATGGTTACGAAAATATTTCGCAACTTGTTCGTTGCTGCCAGGACAGTAGGTGGTGCGTCTGTCCGGTGTCAACGGGTGGACAAGGGAGAATGCCTGCCAGCACTTGACGGATAGGGCGCGTGGTAGATTTCGAAATAGTTTCGTAGCCCCGAAAGGAGCCCTGATGCCACGGCGAGGTCGTTCCGAGCGAGCCACCTTGGCGGATGTCGCCCGACTGGCCGGTGTCTCGCCCACGACCGCGTCGAAGGTCCTCAACGGGCGCAGCGATGTGGGGCCGAAGACACGTGAGCTCGTCCTCGGAGTCATGGCCGAGATCGGCTACAAGCCGACGGCGGCGCGTCACGAGCAGACACGGGACCGGGCCCTCGTCACCATGCTCGACTTCGTGGAGTCCCGTTATGCCGGGACGGTGCTCCAAGGGATACTCGTGGCCGCGACCTCCGCGCAGGCCGAACTCCTCCTTCGCCTGCCGCCCGGTGAGCCGATCAGCGCGAACCGTACGGCGGCCCGTGCCTGGGTGGAGGAGCAGAAGGCGTCCGGCGTCGTCGGTGTCATCGCGCTCGCCGTCGCCGTGCCCGACGCGGTGCTCCTGTCCGCGGAGGATCTCGAGGTGCCCGTCGTGACGATCGACCCGATCGACACGACCGAATCACGTGTCGTCAGCATCGGCGCCACCAACTGGGCGGGCGGTCGCTCGGCGACCGAGCACGTCATCAGGCTCGGCCATCGCAGGATCGCCTGGGTCGGCGGCCCGCTGGGCTCCGCCCCCTCGGTGGAACGCTTCCACGGCTACCAGGCCGCGCTCGACTCGGCCGGCATCACGCCGGACCGCACGCTGATCCGCCATGAGGCGTTCTCCGTGGAGGCGGGCCTGCGGCACGGCCGTGACGTCCTCTCGCTCGACGAGCGGCCGACCGCCGTCGTCGCGGGCAACGACGAGATCGCCGTCGGCGTCCTCGCCGCGGCCAAGGAGCTGCACATCGCCGTCCCCGGCGAGCTGTCGGTCACCGGGTTCGACGACACGCCGCAGACCGAGTGGACCACGCCCCGGCTCACGTCCGTACGGCAGCCTCTCGTGGGCATGGGCCGGATGGCCGTCGAGACCGTCCTCGGCATGGCGGACGGTGTCCAGCCCGCCTCCCGGCACCTCCAGCTCGCGACGACCCTCAGCGTCCGCGACTCGACGGGCCCCGTCCCGTCGACCTGATCCGCCCACCCAGGTTCGGCGTCCCCACACCGTCTCAGCTCATCGTGAGGGACGCGCCGCAGTGGAAGGCGGCGAGCCGGAAGTCTCCGTGCAGGGTCAGCCGCAGGTCGTGCACGCCTTCCGGTGCCGTCCCCAGGTCGCTCGCCACGGTCGTCCACGCGTAGCGGTCCCCGGTCACGGGCACGGCGATCTCCGCCAGCAGCCGGTCACCGGCGTGGAACTCCAGCCGGGCCGCGCCGGGGCCTGCGCCCTCGCGAGCGACCTCGGCCTCGACCCGGACGGCGTCCGACAGGTCGACGGAGCGGAACTCCAGCGTCGCCGGGTGCGCCGGATCGGCCGCGGTGACCGCGTCACCGGCGGTGCGGGCGGCGTCGACGATGGCGATGCCCGTGTGGTCGTCGAAGTCGACGGCCGGGGTGCGCCGGCCGACGACCGCGCGGGGTGCGGGGGCGGCGCCGCGCACGGTGAGCGGTGCCGTGAGGACGATGTCAGCGGCGGAGCGGCCCACCAGGACCTCGTAGGCGCCGGGGTCCACGGTGAAGGCGCCGGTGGCGACGTCCCAGTGGGCGAGCTGCTCCGCGCGCAGGCGGAAGGCCAGTTCCCTGCTCTCACCCGGAGACAGGCGGACCTTGCGGAAGTCGGCGAGCCGCAGGCGGGGAGCCTCGTAGCGGGCGTCCAGCGCCCGGACGTAGAGCTGCACCACCTCGGATCCGGGCCGCCCGCCGATGTCGGTCAGCGTCAGCGAGACCTCCACCACACCGTCCTGGGCTGTCGTTCCGGAGGAGAGCCGCAGGTCGCCGTAGGCGAACTCGGTGTAGGAGAGCCCGTGGCCGAAGGGGTACAACGGGGCGGCCCGATGGTACTGGTAGGTCCAGCCGGCCTTGATGATGTCGTAGTCCAGCGGGTGCGGCAGCTCGTCGTCGCCGCGATACCAGGTCTGCGGCAGCCGTCCGCCGGGCTCGGCCTCGCCGAGCAGAACGGCGGCCAGCGCCCGGCCCGTCTCCTGCCCGCCGTGGGAGGTCCACACCACGGCGGGCAGGTGCTCGTGCGCCCAGTCCACGGCGTACGGATAGCTGCTCATCACCACGAGCGCGGTCTGCGGGCGGACGGCGGCGACCGAGCGGAGCAGCGTCTCCTGCCCCTCGGGCAGCACGATGTCCCGGCGGTCCTCCGTCTCACGGCCGTTGATCAGCGGGTGGTTGCCGAGCACCACGACGGCGACGTCGGCGGCCTCGGCTGCGGCGCGGGCGTCCGCCGCACCGTCGCGCACGAGCTCCCGCTCCCAGCGCTCGGCGGCGGCGGGGGTTTCCGCGGTGACGCCGACCCGCCGGTCGTCGGGGTCGACGACCGCGTACAGCCCGGTGCGGACGTTACGCAGCACCACGCCATCGAGAACCGGCTCGAGCCGGAAGGTCTCGTTGACGAACCAGGTCTTGAGCACCTCCCGGTCGGCGACCAGCGAGCCGTCGTCCTGAAGGCTGAGATAGCGGCCGGTCTCGGCGTCGCGCAGCGTGAGCACACCGCCGCCCCAGTCCACGACGTCGAACGAGGTCCTGCCCAGCGGCTCCCCGGTGGTGCGCGAACGCAGGACGATCCGGTCCGCGCCTTCGACGCGGACGACCTCGCCGAGCGCCGCTTCGAGCCCGGCGGCGACGGTGACCTGGTACGGCATGGTGCCGCTGTACCAGTCCTCGAACAGCGTGTCCGAGAGCGGCCCGATGACGGCCACTCGCCGAGCGCGCTCCAGAGGCAGCAGCCTGTCGTTCTTGAGCAGCACCACCGACTCCGTCGCGGCGCGCAGGGCGAGAGCCCGGTGCTCGGCGCAGTCGATGACCTCGGGACCGATGCCGGCATAGGGGTCGAGGTCCGGGTCGAACTCCCCGAGCCGGAAGCGCAGCGAAAGTTGCCGTCGCACCGCGCGATTGACGTCGTCCTCGTCGATCAGCCCCCGGTCCAGCGCCTCGCGCAGCCTGCCGACCGGGACCCCGCTGTCCTCGCCGTGGTCGGTGAAGCTGTCGATGCCGGCCCTGAGCGCGGCGGCGTGGGACTCGGCGTGGCCGTCGAAGTAGTGCTGGGGATCGACCAGGTTGGACGGCGCCTCGGCGTCGCTGACCACGAAAAGCTCGTGCCCGTTCGGCTCGGCCCAGCGCCGCAGCTCCGTCTCGATGAGCGGGCTGACATGGCAGGGACGGCCGTTGACCAGGTTGTACGCGGCCATCGCGCCGGTGGCCGCGCCCGAGGCGACGATCGGTCGGAATGCCGCCAGGTCGTATTCCCGCAGTACGCGGGGGCGGACACCGGACGAGGTGACGCAGCGGTCGTCCTCGTTGTTGTACGCGAGGAAGTGCTTGAGCACGGGAGCAGCACGCAGGTAGGCCGGATGGTCGCCGGCCATGCCCGTGCAGTAGGCCATCCCAAGCCGGGCGGTGTGCACCGGGTCCTCGGAGTAGCCCTCCTCGTTGCGACCCCAGCGCGGGTCGCGCAACAGGTTCACCACGGGAGCCCACGCGTGCAGGCTGTTGGGACCGGGGCCGATCAGGGGCGGGCGGTGGCGGTGGAAGGCGCGCAGCTCGACCGAGACCGCCTCCGCGACCCGGCGGACCAACTCCTCGTCCCACGTCGCTCCCAGTCCCACCGCCTGCGGGAACACCGTCGCCACCCCCTGCCATGCCACGCCGTGCAGGGTTTCGCTTCCGGTCCGGAACGAGGCGATGCCCAGGCGCGCCACGGCCGGCGCGTACTGGTGCAGCATCGTGATTCTTTCATCGAGGGTGAGTCGTCCGAGCAGGTCGTCGACGCGCCTGTGGATCGGCAGTGCGGGGTCCCGGAAGGGAAGCGGGCCGGCTGCGGGCAGAGCGGGGGAACTCACGTGCAGACCTCTAAGCAGGCTCGACGGGAGGGGGTGGCGAAGCGCTTCGACGCTGCCACGAGCCCGGCGAAGGTGTCAATGACGGACGCAGAGAAAGTTTCGTTTATAAGGTGCCCTTGTTTTGCCAGAAACACGTCATTAGTCTCGCCGCAACATAGAAGCGCTTCGACGACTTCGAAGGGTGCGGCCCCCCACCATGAGACCCGAGTTGAACCGCAGGAGCTTCATCGCCATCGCCGCGACGGCTCCCCTCCTCGCCGCCTGCGGCGGCGCGGCGCAGCAGAAGACCGGCGCGAACACCAAGACCGGACTGCGGGCGGCGCTGCCGTCCTACGTTCCAAGCAGCTCCGTCAAAGCGGACATCCCTTCGGTGGCGGGCGGAGCCGGAGCCGCGACCGATCCCGCCTTCCTGGCCTACCCCTCCAGCCGAGTCGCCACCGTTCAGGGAGTCCCGGGCAGGGGCGGCAGCTACACCGCCGTCACCCCACTGTGGGGCACGGTGCCGCCGGCGGGGAACTCCTTCTACGAGGCCATGAACAAGGCCTTGGGTGTCACCCTCACCATGAAGCCGGCGGACGGCAACAACTACAACACCATCGTCCCGACGATGACGGCCGCCAAGCGCCTGCCCGACTGGATCCAGCTGCCGACCTGGTGGAACGCCAACTTCAACGTCGGCGGGCTGGCGGGGACGCAGCTCGCCGACCTGACGCCCTACCTGGCGGGCGACAAGGTCAAGAAGTACCCGAACCTCGCCGCCATCCCCACCGGCGCCTGGCAGACCGGCGTGTGGGGCGACAAACTGTACGGCATCCCGTCCTTCTCCAGCAGCTTCGTCGTCGCCGGCGCCATCTTCTACCGCCGCGACATCCTGGAGGCGAAGGGCATCACCGCCGGCCAGGTGCGGTCCGCCGACGACATGATGAACCTGGGCAAGGAGCTGACCGACGCCAAGCGCGGCGTGTGGGCCTTCGACGACGTGTGGACCTACTTCTTCCCCGCCTGGAACCTCCCCCTCGTATGGGACGTCCAGGACGGCAAGCTGGTCCACAAGTACGAGATGCCGCAGTTCTTCGAGGCGCTCGACTGGCACTACCGCCTGGCGCGGGCCGGCTACGTGCACCCGGACGCCGTCGCCGGGCAGAACGCGAACGGCAACACCCGCTTCTACTCGGGGAAGACGCTGATCAGCGGTGGCGGCACCGGTGCCTGGAACCTCCCCGATTACCAGTCCGGCACCGCCGCCGACAAGGACTACCGCCGCGGCGCGTTCGACTTCTTCGCCGCCGACGGCACGAGCGCGCCCCGCGTCGCCATGGGCCCCTCCACGAATGTCGTCAGCTATCTCAACAGCAGGCTGAAGCCGGAGCAGATCGAGGAGCTGCTGGCGGTCGCCGACTATCTGGCCGCTCCCTTCGGCTCGGCCGAATACACGATGGTGAACTTCGGGGTCGAGGGCGTCCACTTCACGATGAAGGACGGCGTGCCGACCGCGACCGAGGACGGCAAGAAGTTCGTCCAGTCGATGACCTTCCCGTTCCTGGCCTCGCCGCCCAACGTGATCAGCAACCCCGGCGCCGACGTCGTCACCAAGGACTACGCCGCCTGGCAGGCCGCCAACGTCAAGGCGCTCTACAAGCCGGTCTTCTGGAACATGAACATCAGCACACCCCAGTCGCTGTCGGCGGCCCTCGCGGCGCAGCCCGTCGAGGACGCCATCAAGGACTGCTACCACGGCAAGAAGAAGGTCTCCGAGGTCCAGGCCGCCGTCGCCACCTGGAAGGCCGGCGGCGGGGATCGGCTCAAGCAGTGGATGACCGACAACGTGCTGAACAAGTACG
Organism: Microbispora sp. NBRC 16548; assembly: GCF_030268985.1. Classification (NCBI taxonomy): domain Bacteria; kingdom Bacillati; phylum Actinomycetota; class Actinomycetes; order Streptosporangiales; family Streptosporangiaceae; genus Microbispora; species Microbispora sp. NBRC 16548. The sequence goes on along the minus strand of NZ_BSSF01000022.1, from coordinate 53,590 downwards.
GCACGGGCCAGTGAGCACGCCCCACCTGCGGGAAGGGCGTCTGGGCTGGCGGATCAGGCTGCGGCGCGACCGGTCACTGCTGATCATGGTGGTCCCCGCGATCGTCCTGCTGGTGGTCTTCAACTACGCCCCGATGTTCGGGCTGCTCACCGCGTTCCAGTACTACGATCCGCTGGTCGGGGTCTGGAACAGCGAGTGGGCGGGCTTCGACCAGTTCCACCAGCTCTTCGCCGACCCGCTGTTCTGGGGCGCGCTGAACAACACGCTCTACCTGAGCCTGGTCCAGCTGATCCTTTTCTTCCCGATCCCGATCGCGCTGGCGCTCCTGCTCAACTCGGTGCTCAGCGAGCGTGTGCGCAACTTCATCCAGTCCGTCGTCTACCTGCCGCACTTCTTCTCGTGGGTGCTGGTCATCACGATCTTCCAGCAGATGCTGGGCGGCGCGGGCGCGCTCAACCAGTTCCTGCGCTCGCACGACCTCCAGCCATGGGACATCATGACCAATCCGGACACATTCGCGCTGCTGGTCACCTCTCAGGCGGTGTGGAAGGAGGCCGGCTGGGGGGTCATCGTCTTCCTGGCCGCTCTGTCCGCCATCAACCCCGGCCTCTACGAGGCGGCGGCCGTGGACGGCGCCGGGCCCTTCCGGCGGATGTGGCACATCACCCTCCCCAGCCTGCGCGGAGTGATCGTACTGATGCTGGTGCTCCGGCTAGGGGGCGCGCTCTCGGTCGGCTTCGAGCAGTTCCTCATCCAGCGCGACGCCGTCGGTCACGAGACGGCGGAGGTGCTCGACACCTATGCCTTCTACTACGGCATCACCACGGCCAACTACAGCCTCGGCGCGGCGGCCGGGCTCTTCAAGAGCGTGATCTCGCTCCTGCTCATCTGGGGCGCCAACAAGCTGGCGCATTCGTTCGGCGAGGACGGGTTGTACCGGAAATGACCAAGGTAATGACCATCGGAGGCGGCAAGACCGGCGTGACGGCCCCCCCGGCGCGGGCGGCACGCCCGCCCTGGCAGGAGCGGCCGACCGTCGCCGGCCAGTCCGCCAAGGGCATCACCCTCGGCGGCGTGCTGGCGGTCATGCTGGTCCCGCTGTGGATCATCGTGGTGACCAGCCTGTCCACTCCCGGTGCCGTCAACCGGGCCGGCGGCCTCGTCGTCTGGCCGGACGGCCTGACCTTCCAGGCCTACCGGGAGATGCTGACCGATCCGACCGTGCGCACCGCGCTCCTGGTCAGCCTCGGCATCACCGTCGCCGGCACGGCGCTGTCCATGGTCGTCTCGGTCCTGTGCGCCTACGGGCTGTCGCGGCCGCGCTCGCTCGGGCACCGCCTCATCCTGGTGCTGCTGATCGTCACGATGTTCGTCAGCGGCGGGCTGATCCCCACCTTCCTGGTGGTGACCGGGTTGGGCGGCTACGGGCAGTGGTGGGCGTTGATCCTCCCGAGCGCCATCTCGGTCTTCAACATCCTGGTGCTCCGCTCCTTCTTCGCGGAGACCTCCACCGAGCTGATCGACGCGGCGCGGATGGACGGAGCGGGAGACTGGCGGATTCTCTGGTCCGTCGTCCTGCCCGTCTCGCGTGCGGTGACCGCGGTGATCGCCCTCTTCTACGCCGTCGGCTACTGGAACTCCTTCTTCAACGTCATGCTCTACATGCCGACCGACAGCGAGAAGTGGCCGCTGCAGTATGTGCTGCTCACCTATGTCAACCGCGGTGTCGGCATGCCGGGTTCGGTCAACTCCGGCTTCGGCATGGCGCACGCGCAGACCGCTCCCCTGTCGCTGCAGATGGCGGTGGTGGTGCTGACCCTGGTGCCGCTCCTGATCGTCTACCCGTTCGTCCAGAAGCACTTCCGCACGGGTGTTCTCACGGGCGCCGTCAAGGGGTGAACCGGCCCGGCCGCCGGGGAGCGGAGCGGTTCCGCGCTCCGCCTCAGGCCGCTCACCGGAACCGACAGAAAGGGGCAGGAACCTCACGATGGCGACCATCGCCGATGTGGCCAGAGCGGCAGGCGTCTCCCCGAGCACGGTCAGCTATGTGCTCAGCGGCAAACGCCCCGTCTCCGCCGGCACCCGGCGCCGCGTCGAACGCGCCGTGGCCGAGCTCGGATACCACCCGAACGCGGGTGCACGGGCACTGGCCGGCAGGCGCTCGCACATCATCGCCCTGGCCGTGCCGCTGCGCAGCGACGTGTACGTGCCGATCATGCTGGAGATAGCGACCTCCGTCACCATGACGGCACGCAAGCACGGCTACGACGTATTGCTGATCACCAACGACGAGGGCCCCGGCGGCGTCCGCAGGCTCGCCGCGAGCGGCCTCGCCGACGCCGTGATCCTCATGGACGTCGAGCTCGACGACAAACGCGTGCCGACGTTGGGTGACCTCCGCACCCAGGCGGCGCTCATCGGCCTGCCCGAGGACCCGCGCGGGCTGTCGTGCGTCGACCACGACTTCTCCGCCGCAGGCGCGTTGTGCGCGGACCACCTGGCCGACCTGGGCCACCGGGACAGCGCCTTCATCGGTTACGGCTCGGGCATCTATCAGCGGCACGCGGGGTACGCCGAGCGCACGCTCGCGGGGTTTCGCAGGCGTGCCGAGGAGCGCGGTCTGCGCTTCCTCCATCGTCCCTGCGAAGGGACCTACCAGAGCACCGCCCGGGCGCTCGGCCGCATCCTCGCCGACCGGCCCGAGACGACCGGCTTCGTGGTGCAGAACGAGGGAGCCATCGGGCCGTTGCTCAGCCTGCTGCGCGGCAGTGGGCGGACGGTTCCGGAGGACGCCTCGGTGATCGCCCTGTGCCCGGAGCACCTGGCCGAACAGTACGCGCCTGCTCTCACGGCGGTGACCGGCCCGGCCAAGGAGCTCGGCCGCATCGCCGTCGAACAGGTCATGGCACGGATCACCGCCTCTATGCGCGGCGAGCAGCCGGACGACGAACTCGTCCTGCTCGCCCCCACCTTGACCATCCGGCAGAGCACCGGCCCGGCCCCGCGGCACAGGCTTCGTCCGACGAAATTGCCTGATCCACCGACGAAAGGACCAGACGGGGTGTCAGACCAGATCCAGCCGGCCCCCACCGTCGCCAATCCCGTGATCCCCGGATTCCACCCCGACCCCAGCATCTGCCGCGTGGGCGACGACTACTACCTCGCCTGCTCCAGCTTCGAGTACTTCCCCGGCGTGCCCGTCTTCCATAGCCGCGACCTCGTGCACTGGACGCAGATCGGCAACGCCCTGGAGCGGGCGAGCCAGTTGCACCTGCCTCCCGACATGCCCTCCTCGGCCGGAATCTACGCGCCCACGCTGCGCCATCACGACGGCCGGTTCTGGCTGGTCGTCACGAATGTGAGCACCGATGGCGGCAACATGCTGTTCACCGCCACCGACCCCGCCGGACCCTGGTCCGACCCGATCCGGTTGCGCGGCGTCACCGGCATCGACCCCGACCTGGCCTGGGACGAGGACGGCACCTGCTGGTGCACGTTCGCCGGGATCGAGCAGGTGCGCATCGATCCGCAGACGGGGGAGACATTCGGGCCGCCGCGCACGCTCTGGTCCGGAACCCCCGGCGCCGCCTCCCCGGAGGCGCCGCACCTCTACCGGATCGGCGCGTACTGGTACCTCCTCATCGCCGAAGGCGGCACCGAGCGCGGCCACAGTGTGTCGATCGCGCGTGGGCCCGCGCCGACCGGGCCGTTCGAGCCGTGCCCGGCGAACCCGATTCTGACGCACCGTGGTTCCGATCACCCGATCCAGAACACCGGTCACGCGGATCTCGTACAGGCCCCCGACGGAACCTGGTGGATGGTGCTGCTCGGTGTGCGGCCTCGCGGGGGCACTCCCGGCTGGCACATCCTGGGGCGCGAAACCTTCCTGGCCCCGGTGAGCTGGGTCGACGACTGGCCTGTCGTCGGCGAGCTCACCCCCGACATGGCCGCTCCCGCGTGGCCGCTGTCGATCGCCCCCGAGGAGGTCGGCAGGGACGACTTCGACCTCCCCGAGCTGCGGCCGTACTGGATCTCTCCGCGAAGCCGTCCCGACGGGCACTGCACCACGAAGGAGCGGGCCGGCTGGCTGACCCTTCGCGCTCGCGGAGCGTCTCTGGACGACACCGACGCGACCTTTCTGGGCAGGCGTCAGCGGCATCTGGCGTGGCGCGCCCGCGTACGGATCGACCCCTCCCGGGGACGCGGCGGCCTGGCGGTCCGGCTCGACGAGCGGCACCACTACGAGATCGAGGCGTCGGACGGCCAGGTGCAGGTCGTCGCGCGCATCGGCCCCCTGCGCACCGTGGTCGCCGCGCGGCCGGTGCCCGCCGGGCCGCTGGTGCTCGGCGTACGGACGGCCGAAGCGCAGCCGCCTGACGACGCGCGCACCGGGCCCGACGCGCTCTCGTTCGGCGTCGATACGGTGGACGGCGCGTTCACCGAGCTCTGCACCCTCGACGGACGCTACCTGTCCACCGAGGTGGCCGGCGGCTTCACCGGCCGGGTGGTCGGCATGTACGCCGCGGCCGGCAGCGTCCACTTCGACTGGTTCGACTATCAGCCGCTTCATCACACGTGACCGAGTCCGGCGGTGCCATGTAGCCGGGCGAGAGATCCTCCAAGCAGCGCGGGACATGCGTCACGAATCGCCGGCACCGGGGAGCTGTAAGCTGGACCATCTGAGAAAGTTTCGTCGACAATTTCGGATAGCTCGTACAGGAAGCCGGCGCGCAGGCGGGTGTATCCGCATCGGTCTGAGCGGCGCCGACGGCCCCCCGGCCGTCGGCGCGGGTGCCAGAATGGCCCCAGACCGTGTAGGGCCGGGTGCCCCGGCGACGACGACGTGGCGGACTCGCCGTTGACGAGGAAGGGTGACCGTGACGGACAACCGATCGGACGGACTTGCGGCCGACGAGCAGAGCTCGCAAGGTGGCGGGCCGGGATCGGTGACCATCGCCTATATCGCCGAGTCCGCGGGGGTCTCGATCCCCACCGTGTCAAAGGTGATCAATGGGCGCTCGGGGGTGTCGGCTCAGACTCGCGCCCGCATCGAAGAACTGATCAACCAGTACGGATACCGTAAGCCCACGGGCAACCGGACCAACATCGTGGAACTGGTGTTCCGCGAGCTCGAGAGCATGTGGGCCGTGGAGATCATCCGTGGGGTCGAGCGGGTGGCCCGCAAAAGCCGTGTCGGAGTCATGGTCTCGGAGTTCGGCCTTCACGACTCGGCGGCTATGTCCATCGACGACACGGTCGGCCGCCGCCCTCAATGCGTCCTCTCGGTGGCGCAGCTTTCCCCGGCGGAGCGCGACCAGTTGACGTCGAAAGGCATCCCGTTCGTCGTCTTCGACCCGATCGATGAGCTTCCGGACGACGTTCCCTTCGTGGGCGCCACCAACTGGAGAGGCGGTCAGGCGGCGACTCGGCACCTGATCAAACTGGGGCACCGCCGCATCGCCATGATCAGTGGCCCGGATCACCCGTTCTGCCGGGCTCGACTGGCCGGCTACCTCTCCGCGCTGGCCGAGGCCGATCTGCCCGCGCATCCCGACCTCGTGGTCCGCACCCTGCTCACGCGCGAGGACGGCTACGCCGCGGCGCGCGACCTGCTTTCCCGGCGCGACCGGCCCAGCGCCATCTTCACCGCGAACGACCTGCAGGCGCTCGGCGTCTACCAAGCCGCCCGCGAGCTCGGGCTGTCCATCCCCCAGGATCTGAGCGTGGTGGGTTTCGACGATCTGCCGGTCGTGGCCTGGGTCGACCCGCCGCTGACCACAGTCCACCAGCCGTTGAGCGAGATGGCGGTCGCCGCGACCGAGCTGGCACTGGCCCTCGGGCGTGGTGAGGAGATAACCCAGGTGGGGCTGGAGATCGCGACCACCCTCACCGTCCGGGGAAGCACGGCGCCCCCCAAGGGCTGAGCAATTGAACGGGGGGGACGTGGCCTGCGTCGGCAGCACCAATCGAACCGATTCGTCCCGTCGGCACGCCGGCTGGACGTGTCGCGCACGTCCGGCCGGCGTGGGTGAGCGGCGTGGGTGACCCTGGATGCCTCGCTCGTCGAAGCGTCAGCTTCGGGTCCACTTCTGGTTGTTTCCGCCGTTACAGGCCCACAAGACGATCTTGGTGCCGTTGGCGGTGCCTGCCCCGTACGCGTCGAGGCACTTGCCGGACTGCACACCGGTGACGGTGCCGTCGGGGTTGACGTTCCACTGCTGGTTGATCCCGCCGTTGCAGTCCCAGATGACGACCTGAGTTCCGTCGCCGGTGCCCTGGCCGTACGCGTCCAGGCACTTGCCGCCGTAGACCCGCAGTTCCTTGTAGGGGGTCCGCGTCCACTGCTGGTTCGCCTGGCCGTTGCAGTCCCACAGCTGCGCCTGCGCGCCGTTCGCCTGGGAGGCGCCGCTGACGTCCAGGCACCGGCCGCCGTTGAGGCTGCGCAGCGGGCCGCTCGTGTCGGCAGGCGTCTTCATCGGCCCGTTGAAGGTCAGCTTCACCACGTACGCAAGCGCCGAGTACGGCCGGCCAAGCAGGGTGATGCGCAGGCCGGAGGAGTCCTGGGTGCGGGTGGGCAGATCGATGTAGGTGCCGGCGGTGTCGCCGATCATCTCGACCTTGCTCAGGTTGGACAGATCCATCCTCCCGGCTGCCAACGAGGCGAGGTTCAGCGTCGAACCCGGCCAGCCGAGCACGGCCGCGTACAGGACGGTGTTGTCCTTGCTACGGGTGTAGCGGATGTCCTGCGCCGTGCCGGCCCGCGGTTCGACGAAACTGCCGCCGCCCATCTTGGTGGGGCCCTCACCGTAGACGGTCCAGGCACGGGTGGAGTAGATCGACTCGCCGTTGCGCTTGAGGTAGGCGCCGATGGCGTTCAACAGGTCCTTCTGGGCCTGCGGGATCGACCCGTCGGCCCTCGGCGAGATGTTGAGCAGCATGTTGCCGTTCTTGCTCACCCGGTCGATCAGCGCGTGGACCAGCGCAGCCGAGCTGTAGTACGTCATCCCGCCGGTGTAGGACCAGGATGGATTGCTGACGGCGTCATCGGTCAGCCAGTAGGGAGACTGGATACCGGCGGGGCCGCCACGCTCGAAGTCGTACACCTCGCCTTTGGTGTCGAAGCCGTCCTTATAGGTGGCCACGACCTCCTTGCCCCACTGGTTGGCCTGGTTGTAGTAGTACGACAGGAAGGCGAGCCGCTTGGCCTCGTCCACCAGGTAGAGGCCGCCGTCCTGCCAGATCATGTCCGGCTGGTACTTGTCGACGATCTCCTTCAGCTTGTCGTACCACAGCTGCTGTTCCTCGGCGGAGCTGAGCTGCCCGTACAGCTTCTTCAAGGAGGTGGTCTGCTGGGGAGGCACGTGGTCGTAGTAGCCGGTGAAGTTGTACAGGTGGTGCAGCGAGACCATGAACTTCAGGTTCTTGGCGCGGATCGCGTTGGCGAACAGGCCGACCAGGTCGAGCTTGGGTCCGCGGGCGACGGAGTTCCACTCGTTCACCTGGCTGTTCCACATGGAGAAGCCGTCGTGATGCTCGGCCACGGGACCGGCGAACCTCGCGCCGGAGTCGGCGACCAGTTGCGCGAACTCGTTCGGGTCGAAATTACCCCCCTCGGACTTGAGCTTGGGCGCGAACTGCACCCATTTGCCCGCCTTGTCCCGGGCACCGTCGATGAAGTAGTGGTACGGCCACACCGAGGGATCGCCGTAGACGCTCTTGTGGTGATTGTTCTCGCTGGAGCCGTCGATGTACATCGTGCGGGGGTACCACTCGGTGCCGTACTCCGGCGTGGCGAAGGCGCCCCAGTGCCAGTAGACGCCGAACTTCGCGTCCTGGAACCACTCCGGGGCGGCCGGGTGCTGGTCCACCGAGGCCCAGGTCGGCTCGTACGTGGAGGGGGCGGCCGTGGCCGGCCCGCTCAGAGACGGAGCGGTGAGCAGGGCTCCGGCGAGCAGAGCGGTACCGGCGAGAGCGGTGCGCCGGCGTAGCCTGGACAGCTTCACGGGGGGCATGCTGTCTCCTGTCGTGAGGGAGTCGTATCGATTCGATGGCGCGGAGCGCCGGTCGCGGGCCGGATGAAGAGGACACGTTTCTTATACGACCAGGCGGTGCGGGCCGTCCGGCCCGCACCCCAGGCGTGTCAGTACGAGTAGGTCGTGGTGCAGACGGTCCCGTTCAGGGTGAACGAGGCCGGAGGCGGGTTGGCTCCGGTCTGGTTGCCGACGAATCCGAGGCTGACCGTGTTGCCGCCGTTCGGGGCGAGGTAGGCGTTCGAACTGGTGGGGGTGACGACGACGTTCTGGCCGTCCTTGGAGAAATTCGCGTTCCAGGTGCTGTCGGAGACCGACTCGGTGGTGGCCGGGAAGCTGAACGCGAGCGTCCATCCCGTGATGGGGGTGGCACCGGTGTTGGTGACGCTGATGTTCGCGACGAAACCGCTGCCCCAGCCCGTGGCGAGGGTGTAGCTGACGGCGCAGGTGCTGTTGCGCGGCGTTCCCGTGACGAAGGTGACCGGCTTCGAGGGCGTCGAGAGATAGCCCTTCTGGTCGGTGGCGAGCACGTTCAGCGTGTAGGAGGTGCCGGGGACCAGGTTGCGCGCGGTGAACGAGGTCGAGGTCGATTCGCCGAGCAGCACGCTGTTGGTGCCGAACTGCTGGTAGACGGCGTAGCGGGTCACGCCGCCGCCGGTGGACGGCTGCCAGGAGATGGTCGCGGTGGTGGCGGTGACGTTGCTCGCCGCCGGACTGCCGGGCGCGGTCAGCGAGGCGCTGACCGGGTTCGTGGCCGACGGCGTGAGCTTCAGTGTCACGATCGAGTACGGCGGGATGACCTGCGTGCTCGCGGTGCCCTGCGTGGATGTGACGATCGAGGTGTACCCGGAGCCGAAGGTGTGGACGGTCGGCGTGGCGCTGCTTGGGGTCCAGCCGTCGTAGCCGAGGTGCACGGTGTAGGAGTTGCTGGGGTCCTGGTTGACGAGTTCGACACTGAGGCCGCCGTCGGCGTTGCGGGCGGCGTGCACGGTGACGAGCCGGTTGTCGGAGGCGGCCTTGACCAGCGTGTCGCCGGGCAGCGCCACCTTGCTGAGCATCTGCAGCGCGTAGTAGGGCGCGAACGGCGTGTTCAGCGGTGGTTCGCAGACGTTGTCGCCGTTGCAGTTGCCGCTCGACAGCAGGCCGCCGTCGCCGTACGACGTCGACCCGTCGGGGGCGGTGGTGACGTCGCCCATGCCGTTGCGGGTGTCCCAGTAGTCCACGGTGAAGACGCCGTTCTCCAGCGCGGCGAAGTAGACGTCCGCGGTGAACAGGCCGCCGACCTGGGTGTCCGACTGGTAGTTGGACGAGGTCTCGGTCAACGCGATGCCGATGTTCGGGCCGTTGTGGCCGGCGTACTGGTTGATCTGCTGCCGCACCTGCTCCAGCTCACCGGGAAGCAGCCGCACCTGCTGGAGGACGTCCGCGGCGGTGGTGTGGTTCGGGTAGTAGTGCATGATCACGAAGTCGATGTACGGCCCCGCGATCGACAGCACCGTCTGGTTCCAGGCCGCGCTGTCCCCGTCCCCGACGACGCCGTCGGGCCAGTTGCCCGGATCGGTGACCACCGCCCCGATCTTGATCGTGGGATCGACCGCCTTCATCGCCCGGGCGTACTCCACCACGTTGTTCGCGTACGTGGCCGGCCCTTTGCTGTCGTGGTAGTCGAGCTCCCAGTCGGCGCCGTAGTGACCGTTGCCGAAGATCTCGTTGCCGATCTCCCAGTACTTGACGCCGTACCCCTTGGTGACGTTCGCGTACTTCACCCAGTCGGCGGCCTCCTGGGCCGTGCCGGAGCCGTAGTTCGCGATGAGGATCGCCTGCGCGTCGATGGCCTTGACCGTGCCCATGAAGGAGTCGAAGTCCGTCCCCGGCGCCACCCACCCGCCGCCGGAGACGGTGCTGGTCTTCCAGTGAAAGCCGTCGCCGTACGAGCCGCCGGGATAGCGCATCATCTGCACACCGGCCTTGCCGAGGAGGTCCACCGATGCCGGGGTGTTCATGTTTCCGTCCCACACCGCCTGGTTGAGGCCGTACGCGGTGTCGGGCACGGTGCCCAGTCCTTCGCGGGCGTTGACGGTGACGTTGACGGTCTGGGTCTGCGCCTGAGCCGCCGTAGGCGGCGTCGTGAGGACGGCGCCGACGAGGGCTACGGCCACGCCCACGGCGAGCCGGCGCCGCCGTCCGCGACCGCGACCGCGGAGAAACGACAGGTCCACTGGTTCTCGCTTTCTGGAGTTCGCCCGTGCTGGAGAAGCCGGGAGGGCATTTTGTTAGCGTTAACACGCGCTGTCTGAGTAATTTCCACCGCTGGCCGGCGTCGGACTCGGCGAGGTGCCCATCGCTCTGCGACGGGGGCCGTGGCCGGTGTGGCCGCGACCCCCGTCGCCGGGTTCGTCAGCTGGTGCTGCCGGTCACGGTGGTGCCGGACTTGGTGATGTAGTACGTGGTCTGCGCCCCGCTCCAGAAGTGGAAGGTGAGGGTCACGCGGCCGTCGTTCACCTCAGCGAAGAAATCCGGTTTGAGGATGACGGTGTTCGCGCTGTAGTCAGGCTGGAAGTGGTCCCAGAACCCCTTGTACGGGGTCCAATTGGCCGGTCCGGCGGGGCTGCCGTCGGCGTACTTGGCCTCCATGGTGGCGAGCTGGTCGCCGCGGAACTGGGTGGGGATGGCGAACGAGGAGGTCGTGCCGGTGGCGGCGGCCTGGGTCGGCGGGTCGGAGGTGATGATGCTGATCTGCCACGGCGCGCCCTGGGAGAAGCGGGCCTCGATGGTGGCGTTCACGCCGTACGCCCGGTTGCCGGCCAGCCGGGTGAGGGCGGCCGCGGTGAGCGTCAGCGTGTTGCCGGACACGGTGTAGTCCGTGCCGTTCGCGAGGTTGGTGCCGCCCTGCCGCAGGCCCTGGAACGAGGTGCCGTTGAGGTTGAGCGTGAGCGACTTGGCGGTGATCGTGCCGCTGCGCGGGAGATACACCTGGTCGGAGGAGGCGGTGCCGGATCGCATGGTCCAGCTGGCCTTCATCATGTCGTATATGCCCTGGTCACGCCATCGCAGCTCGTTGCGGTTCAGGAACGAACCCGCGTCCCAGAGCATGGTGGTGAGCTTCCGGGTGCGGGCGTGGTAGCCGACGGCCTCGATGTACTTCAGGAACTCGCCGCGTTCGATGATCCCGGGCCGGGTGTAGTCGTAGGCGAGCAGCGCCCATTCCCCGATGATCACAGGGATGCCGCGTGACACGAACGTGTTGTACACGCGGTCGAAGGTGCCGACCAGGTCCTGCTCGACGTTGCTGTCGTACGTGGTGCCGCCGGCGATGTTGGCGCTGAACGGCCACCACCCGTAGAAGTGCACCGTCGCGGCGAGGTTGGGGTCGTGCAGCTGGTTGAAGGTGCCTGTCAGCGCGTCCAGCCGGGCCTGCTCGCCGTTGGTGTACAGGGTGGGCAGGACGAGCAGCCGGGTGGCGTTGCCGCCGCCGGACCCGCGCACCAGGTTGACGAACTTGACGTTGAGCTCGTTCAGCACCTGATCGCTCTCGGCGTCTCCCGAGGTGCCGGTGAACTGCGGCTCGTTGATGCTCTCGAACACCAGCTTCGGGGAGTAGTCGCGGAACGTGCCGGCGATCTGCGTCCACAGCGCGGTGTACCGGTTCATCACGGTCGTACGGTCGCCGGGGTATCCGTTGATCCACTGCCAGGAGTCGTGATGCAGGTTGATCATCACGTAGAAGCCCTCGGCCAGGGACCAGTCGACGACCTGGCGGACGCGGCTCAGCCAGGCGGCGTCGATGGTGTAGTCAGGCGCCGGGCCGTGGTGGTTGCTCCAGGTCACCGGGATCCGGATGCTGTTGTATCCCTGGGATCGCACGTAGTGCAGCATCTCCCTGGTCGTCAGCGGGTTGCCCCACGCCGTCTCGTCGGGGATGGCGTCGAGGGTGTTGCCGAGGTTCCAGCCGGGCTGCATGGCGGCCACCGTGGCCATCGCGTCACCCGGCTGCGGCGACGGCGAGGAGGACGGCGAGGGAGATGGTGACGGGCTGGGCGACACCGACGGCGAAGGGGACGGCGAGGGAGATCGCGACGGGCTGGCCGACGGTGAAGGGCTGGGGGATCGCGACGGGCTCGGGGACGGCGACGGCCCGCCGGTGTTTCCGGTGCAGGTGACGCCATTGAGCGCGAAGGTGTCCGGAGCGGTGTTCGCTCCGGACCACGATCCGTTGAAGCCGAAGGAGACCGTCGCGTTGGTCGCGATGGCCGCGTTCCAGCTCGCGTTGACGGCGGTAACCTGCGCGCCCGACGCGGTGGCCGTCGCATTCCACGCCTGGGTGACCTGCTGCCCCGAAGGGAACGTCCAGGCGAGCTTCCAGCCGCTGATCGGGTCACCGAGGTTCGTGATGCTCACGTTGGCGGTGAATCCGCCCGGCCATTGGGTCGAGACCGCGTACGCCACCCGGCAGCCGGCCGCCGCCTGGGCTCCTACGGCAGTCAGCATCCCTGCCATCAGCAGCGCGACCACTGCGCCGGCGACCGCGCCGGCCCGCAGGCGGGCTCTTCGTAACCTGTGCAGATTCAAGAGGGGACCTCCGTTGTCTTTTACGGGCCTGTCGTGCCGGACGGCGGCCTGCGCACCGTGCAGCGGCTCCTCGCAGTCGCATCAGGACGCGTCAGCCTTCGACCGCGTCCTCCCTGCCGTTGACCAGGGTGCGCTTGCGGTAGCGAAATCTCGGAAAGTCACTCTCGCGCCGTCGGCATCGCCGAGCGCGCCCGCCACCGGGTCTCACAAGTACCGGGTGGGAACGCAGGACCCACGATTGAGAGAACAAGCCTGCGGATCTCGTCCACGCCATGCGCTCTCCTGTTGATGAACGGCGATACATCGGCCCGAGATCGCCGGCCCGCTCGGAATGGAGCGAGACGCCGAAACGTGAGCGCTTTCATCTACGCAACAGAAACTGAAACTGTCGCGAAACATAGCATCGCGGTCTGTGGGCAGCCACTGCCCCTCGCATAGTCGGCGGGCCGATGCGCGGGTGGCCTCACCAGCACGGCTTTCCCAGCGCGCGCCATGCCTTCCGCCCCAGGTCAGCGGCGTGATCACCACTGTCCTCCGTGATTCGTGACAGGTGCGGGGACGGAGAGCCCCAAGGGCTCTAGAACTAAATTCTGAAACTTTCACCGCGGAGCGAGGGACGGCGCCAACCCCGGAGACCCCCGTCGTCCCAGCGAAACGCAGCCACCGCCGGCGCGTCGGCCGCCAGGGACTCCGGAAGGGGCGGCGCCTGGGGCTGCGAAGAATCGATGCGGGGCGAGCGAAGACAGATCTGACGATTCGCTCCCCCATCTCGTCGGCCATGAAAGTAGCTAGCCCCGAAACTTGACCGAGAAGCATCTCAATAATCGGATGTTTCTTCCCTCCATCTCGGCACTCAGGACCGCCGATCCTGCTCGGAGCGCGCCCCGTTCCCACATAGATCCTGGCATCACCCGATCATCATCCCTGGGCACGATCGGAGCGGCATGGCTACAGATCGGATGTCTCACCGGTGCGCGATCGGGCGCTGAAGTGAAACTTTCATGCGACACAGAAAGCAGCTCGAGGGAAACATCCCAGGTCTCTGGGCCGATACTCGCCAACGGTCATGGCGTTCGGGATGGGTCTCGTTGACCCCTGAGCCAAGGCCGTGTTTCGCTCCGGCCCAACACGCGGGTGAACCAGCCCAGTGCGTGTCACCTGAGGCACTCCAGCGGACCCACCCCTGTCAGGGCGGGCGCCGTCCGCATGGTCTCGCCTGCTTCCGCATTGCAGAAAGGAGAACGTCATGCTAGACAGCCCGCCGTCATCAGGCAGCGCGCACGCAAGACCTCCAGCCTCCGCCACACGGACGCGGATTCCGGGGCGATCCCTCGCGGTCACCACCGTGGTGTCGGCGGCGTTCGTCGGCCTGACGGCGTGGCCGTCCCAGGCCGCGACGCCGGTCGCGAACGGTGTGTACACCCTCGCGTCGGGCTCCAGCGGCAAGTGCGTGACGGTCAGCGGCGCCGGTAAGACCGACGGGACGGTGCTGACGCAACTGGCCTGCGACAGTGCCGCCGGTGAGCAGCAGTTCCGCGTCGTCTCCCAGAACGGGGCCTACGGCCTGGTCAACGTCAACAGCGGCAAATGCGTGGACGTGCCCAACTACTCCTCCGACACCGGCGTCCAGCTGTGGCAGTGGACCTGCGGGGCCAGCACCAACCAGACCTGGACGCTGACACCCTCCAGCACCACCGACCGCTACCTGCTCAAGAGCAACTTCAACGGGCTGTGCGTCAGCAACAAGGACGGCTCCACCTCGGGCGGCAACCCGATCGTCCAGGAACCCTGCTCCGACATCGCCCGCATGCAATGGCGCTTCAACCCCACCACCGGCACCCCCACCCCGACCGCGACGTCCACCGGTTCCACCGTGACCGTGGCGGCGGACGGCACGGGGCAGTATCGGACCGTGCAGGCGGCCATCGACGCGGTGCCGTCCAACAACACCACCCGCCGCGTCATCACGATCAAGCCGGGGACCTACCGTGAGATCGTCACGCTGGACAAGCCCTATGTCACCCTTCGGGGGACGGGCTCGTCCCCTTCCTCCACGCTGATCGTCAACAACCGGTCCGCCTACACCAGTGGCACGTCGGGCAGCTTCACCGTCCGGGTCACGGGCAAGGAGGCCGTCCTCACCAATTTGACGGTCTCCAACGACTTCGATGAGAACTCGACGCCGGACGGCCACCAGGCGGTGGCGCTGCGCGTCGACGGTGACCGCAGCCAGCTCATCAACGTGCGGGTCCTCGGCGACCAGGACACCTTCCTGCTCGGCAGCGACTCCGCCCGCACGTACGTGAAGAACTCCTACGTCGAGGGCACCACCGACTTCATCTTCGGCAGTGGCACGGCCGTGTTCGACAACTGCGACATCTACGAGAAGCGCAGCACCGGCGGCACGATGACCGCGGCCAGCACCCCCGCCACCAAGACCTACGGATTCCTGTTCTACAAGTCCCGGATCACCGGCGCAGGCAAGAACAACACGAATCTGGGCCGTCCGTGGCGGGCCGACGCGCAGGTGCTCTACCGGGAGTCGTCGCTCAGCGCGGCCATCAAGACCTCCCAGCCGTGGACCGACATGTCCAGCAACTCATGGAAGAACGCCCGGTTCTTCGAGTACAAGAACACCGGCTCGGGCGCCACCGTCAATTCCAACCGGCCGCAGATGAGCGACTCGCAGGCCGCGAACTACACCCCGCAGAAATACCTGGCCGGCTCCGACGGCTGGAACCCCGTTTACTAACAAGCAGGAGTGATCCATGAAACGATCCCTCGCGGTCACCACCGTGGTGTCGGCGGCGTTCGTCGGCCTGACGGCGTGGCCGTCCCAGGCCGCGACGCCGGTCGCGAACGGTGTGTACACCCTCGCGTCGGGCTCCAGCGGCAAGTGCGTGACGGTCAGCGGCGCCGGTAAGACCGACGGGACGGTGCTGACGCAACTGGCCTGCGACAGTGCCGCCGGTGAGCAGCAGTTCCGGGTGGTCTCGCAGAACGGGGCCTACGGCCTGGTCAACGTCAACAGCGGCAAATGCGTGGACGTGCCCAACTACTCCTCCGACACCGGCGTCCAGCTGTGGCAGTGGACCTGCGGGGCCAGCACCAACCAGACCTGGACGCTGACACCCTCCAGCACCACCGACCGCTACCTGCTCAAGAGCAACTTCAACGGGCTGTGCGTCAGCAACAAGGACGGCTCCACCTCGGGCGGCAACCCGATCGTCCAGGAACCCTGCTCCGACATCGCCCGCATGCAATGGCGCTTCAACCCCACCACCGGCACCCCCACCCCGACCGCGACTCCGACGTCAGGGCCTTCTGTGCCCTACTCCAGCGCCCCCGACGGGTTCGCCGGCACCAGCGGGATGGGTCTCAGCAGCACCACCGGTGGCGCGGGCGGTCAGACCGTCACCGTCACCAACCTGGCCGATTTGATCAAGTACGCCGGTTCGTCCAGCCCCTACATCATCAGAGTCAACGCCCCGATCACGGTCACGCCGTATGGCACCGAGATCAAGGTCGCGTCCAACAAGACGATCGTCGGCGTCGGCAAGAACGGCCAGATCGTCAACGGCGGGTTCAACCTCAACAACGTGAGCAACGTGATCATTCGGAACCTGCAGATCCGGGACACGCGGATGACCGAGGACGACCCCGACGACAAGGAATACGACTACGACGGCGTCCAGATGGACACCTCACATCACGTCTGGCTTGACCACAACTACATCGTGCGGATGAACGACGGCCTGATCGACAGCCGTAAGGACACCTCCTACCTGACCGTGTCCTGGAACGTCATCGGCGAGGGCCACAAGGCGTTCGGTATCGGGTGGACGCCCAACGTCACCGCCCGCATCACGATTCACCACAACTGGATCCACGACAACGACGTCCGCAACCCCAGCACCGACAACGTCGCCTACGCCCACCTCTACAACAACTACATGCAGAACATCACCGGCTACGGCAACTACTCACGCGGCAAGACCAAGATGGTGATCGAGAACACCTACTACGACCACGTCAACAGCCCCTACTACCGTGACGACACGGCCGAGCTGAAGCAGACCGGCAGCATCTGCGTCAGTTGCAGCGGGCAGAAGGAGACCGGCGGCTCGGCCTTCACCCCGTCGAGCTTCTACTCCTACCGCCTCGACCCCGCCGCGAACGTCCCCGCGCTCGTGAAGACCTACGCAGGTCCCCAGGCGCCGATCGGGCTCTGAAATTCCTGTGGCGTGCATCCGATCTGCAGCCGCTCATTACTGGTGTTCGGCATCGGCGGATCAACGCCGGCTGATCGCGACGATGAGGTCGTGACCGGCCGTCCGAGATCTGGAATGCCCCGGCACGCCTTGTGCCGGGGCATTCGTCATGTCAGGGCCTCTGTCACCGCCGCTTTCGCTCCCGTTCCGTCCGCGTACGCCGCACCGAATGCCGGGTCACCTACACCGTGACCAGTCAGTGGCCCGGTGGCTTCGGCGCCAACGTGACCATCGGCAACCTGGGCGACCCGGTCAACGGCTGAAAGGTCGCGCGAGGTCGGACGGATGGGCACGGTCACGAACCGCGGCCGGCCCGCGGCGCGCACGCCCTTGGCGACGTGGGCGCCCCCGCACCGCCCGGTCTTCCACGTGGATCGCTTGGTCGTCGCGAATCGACGGGCACTTGACGACGCGGATGTTATCGGTAACTCTTCTCTGCATCACCGGAATCCTCCGGGTCCCTGGTGGCTTATGGAGAGAGAATGTGATCGATAACATTACCTACGAGCGGTCCGTGCAGGGGCACCGCCGAGTGGAGCGCCGGCTCGCGGCGCGGGTTCGCGCCGTCGCCGAGGCGTACGCCCTGCTCGCGCCGAGCCTCGTCGGCTTCCTGCTCTTCCTGGTGGCGCCCATCTTCGGCGTGGCGGCGCTGAGCCTGTTCGACTGGAACCTGATGGGCGCGCCGTCGTTCGTCGGGCTGGACAACTACCGCGAGCTGGCCGCCGATCCCGAGGTGTGGCGGGCCGTGCTCAACACGATCTACTACGTGGTGCTCAACATCCCGGCGCAGACCGTGCTGGCGCTGCTGCTGGCGCTGGCGCTGAACCGGCGGATGCGCGGCGGCAAGGTGCTCCGGGTGGTCTTCGTGCTGCCCTGGATGGCCATGCCGGTGGCACTGGGCATCATCTGGTCCTGGGTGTTCGACCCGAGATACGGCGTGGTCAACCAGGTGCTGGGCGTGGTGGGGATCGACGGTCCGAACTGGCTCACCGACCCCGCGTGGGCCATGCCGGTGATCGCCTCGGTGAACGTCTGGCAGTACACGGGCTACACGATGCTGATCCTGCTGGCCGGGCTGCAGGCGATTCCGCACACGCTGTACGAGGCCGCGGCGATCGACGGCACCACACCGGTGCAGCGGTTCTTCATGATCACCCTGCCGCTGCTGCGGCCGTCGCTGTTCTTCGTGCTGGTGACGAACACGATCGGGTCGTTCCAGATCTTCGACACGGTCTTCGTGATGACCCAGGGCGGCCCGGGCGGCGCCACCGACGTGCTGAACTTCCACATCTATCAGCAGGGGTTCCAGCTCTTCCGGTCCGGCTACGCCTCGGCGCTGGCGATGGTGCTGTTCGCGCTGATCCTACTGGTCACCGCGGCGCAGTTCCTCTACTTCCGCAAGCGCACCGTCTACGACTTCTCCTGAGGACCCCGATGAAGAGGACCCACATGAAGAGGACGCAGATGAAGAGGATCGCTCTGTATCTCGCGCTCTTCGCGGGCGCCGTGGTCTCGGTCGCGCCGTACCTGATGACGCTGAACTCGGCGTTCAAGGAACCCGCGCAGGTGCTCACCACCCCCGCCTGGAAGCCCGCCTTCCCCGTCACGCTCGAGAACTTCGCCCAGGTCTGGTCGCAGTACGACATGGCCGGCTTCCTGCTGCACTCGCTGGTCTACGCCGGGGCCGTCACGGCCGGCCAGGTCGTGTTCAGCACGATGGCCGCCTACGCCTTCGGCAGGATGTCGTTCCCCGGCCGCGACGTGCTGTTCTGGGGCTACCTCGCGACGATGATGGTGCCGCAGATCGTCACCCTGGTCCCGCTCTTCCTGATCATGCGGGAGTTCGGGCTGATCGACACCTATCTCGGGCTGATCCTGCCCACCGCGTTCGGCACGCCGTACGGGATCTTCCTGGTGCGTCAGTACTTCCGCACGATTCCCCGGGACCTGGAGTCGGCCGCGCGCATCGACGGCGCGGGCACGCTCACCGTGCTCGTCCGGGTGCTGCTCCCGCTGAGCCGGCCGATCCTGGCCACCCTCGCGACCATCACGTTCATCACAACCTGGAACACGCTGCTGTGGCCGCTGATCGTCACGAACGGCGACGCGACCCGGGTGGTCACGCTCGGCATCTCGGCGCTGAAGGGCCAGTACTCCTCCCAGTATCACCTGATCCTGGCGGCCGCCGCCCTCGCGCTGCTGCCGCTCATCGTGATCTTTCTGCTGTTCCAGCGGCACATCGTCCGTTCGATCGCCCTCACCGGGCTGAAGTAACCACCCCCCGCAGAGAGAAGGGCATGCAGATATGTCCAGAAAAATCGCCGTATCAGCTGTCGCGGCGGCGGCCCTGCTGTCCCTCGCCGCGTGCGGCGGCGGAGACGGCTCGGACTCCACCGGCGGCGCCGTCACCCTCAGGTACGCCATGTGGGACGAGGTGCAGAAGCCGCCGATCGAGCAGTCGATCCGCGAGTTCGAGAAGGCCCACCCGACCATCAAGGTGCAGATCGAGCTGAACAACTGGAACGACTACTGGAGCAAGCTGCAGACCCAGCTCGCGGGGCGTTCGGCCCCCGACGTGTTCTGGGACCACGTCTCCTACTTCCCCAAGTTCAGCAAGGAGGGCGTGCTCACCGACCTGGCGCCGCTCATCGCCCAGGACAAGGTGGACACCTCGATCTACGACCCCAAGCTCGCCCAGGGCTGGAAGGTGGACGGCAAGGTCTACGGCCTGCCCAAGGACTGGGACACCATCGGGCTCTTCTACAGCACCAAGGCCCTCAAGGACGCCGGGCTCACCCCCGCCGACCTCGACGGCCTCACCTGGAACCCCGCCGACGGCGGCACCTTCGTCAAGACGCTACAGAAACTGACGGTCGACGAGAACGGCAAGCACGCCGACGAGCCGGGCTTCGACCCCAAGAAGGTCAAGCAGTACGGCCTGGCCATGCAGGCGCCCACCGGTCAGCAGGACTGGTGGAACTTCGCCCTGCAGAACGGCTGCACGCTCCAGGACAAGCCGTGGGGCCGGTGGACCATCGACCAGCCGGCCTGCGTGCAGGCCATCCAGTTCGTCCAGGACCTGCGGCTGAAGTACCACGTCGCGGTGCCCGCCACGGTCACCAACCCGCCCAACGGCCCGTCCCTTGACCAGGTCGTCGGGCGCGGCGAGGCGGCCGCCGCGATGGACGGAAGCTGGATGCTGCGCGCCTTCGACACCGCGCTGCCGGGCGGCGCATTCGGCGTCGCCGACCTCCCCGCGGGGCCGGTCGGCAAGGGCAGCGTCTACAACGGCCTGACCGAGGCCGTCTACGCCGGCACCAAGCACCCGAAGGAAGCGTGGGAGCTGCTCAAGTGGCTGACGTCCGAACGCCATCAGAAGGCCGTCGCCCAGGCGGGCGCCGTCTGGCCGGGCATCCCCTCGCTCAACGACGTCTTCGCCGACGCGTGGAAGGCCAAGGGCGTCGACGTCAGCGGCTTCAAGAAGGCCGCCGAGGGCACCACGATGGGCTACCCGCTCACCGAGGCGGCCGACGTCTACAACGTCAAAGCGCTCGACATCTTCAACCAGGTCTGGCTGGGGCAGCTGTCGCCGCAGGACGCCGCCCAGAAGATCACCACCGAGGCCAACGCCGCCATCAAGTAAGGTCTGACTCATGGAAGTTACCGGTCACATGCCTGCCCAGGACGCTCCCCGCGCGCGGTCGGCGAGCATCTGGGACGTCGCCCGGGTGGCCGGTGTCTCCCAGCAGACCGTCAGCCGCGTCATCAACGGCAAGGCCCGGGTCAGCGAGGCGACCCGGGCCAGGGTCCTCCAGGTCATCGCCGAGCTCGGCTACCGGCCCAACCGGCTGGCCCAGGCGCTGGCCGGAGGACCGGTCCGCTCGGTCACCGTCCTCACCTCCGACACCGCCCTGTACGGCGCCGCCGCCACGCTGCGCGGCATGGAGGAGGCGGCCAGGACGGCCGGGTTCTCCGTGGGCATCAGCGTGCTGGAGCGGAACTCCGCCCAGGCGGACATCGCCCTGCGGCTGAACCGGCCCGGGGAGGCGGTCATGGTGATCGCCTTCGACGACGCGGGCGTGCGCGCGCTGCGGGCGCTGCCCGCGGACGTCCCGGTCGCGGCGGCCGTCGAGCGGCGGCCCGACGACGGGCCGGACGACCCCTGGCAGATCTGGCTGGACGACCGGGCGGCGGCCGCGCACGCGACCCGCTACCTGCTGAGCCTGGGGCACCAGACCGTCCACTACGTGGCCATCCCCTCCTCCACCAGCGCGCTGCCGCAGCGCACCCAGGGCTGGCGGGACGCGCTGCGCGCCGCCGGCCGGCCGCTGCCCGAGCCGCTGCCCGGCGGCTGGAGCCCTCGATCCGGCTACCTCGCCGTGCGCTCCCTGCTCGCGGACCGATCGGTCACTGCGATCCTGTGCGGCAACGACGACCTGGCGCTGGGCGTCATGCGGGCCGCCCGCGAGGCCGGGCGGGACATTCCCGGCGACCTCAGCGTGGTCGGCTTCGACGACTCCCCGCCCTCGGCCTACCTCAACCCCTCGCTCACCACGGTCCGGCTCGATTTCGAGGGTCTCGGCCGGGCCTGCTTCGGCCTGCTGCACCGCAGGCTGGACCCGCAGAACGCCCCGGCCGTCCCGGCCTGGAGCGAGCCCGAACTCATCGTGCGGGAGAGCAGCGGCCCCCCGCCCGCCTGACCTCCCACGCCTCCACAGTCCTCCGCCGCGTCATGCGGGTGGAGCGGTCCCGCATGCCATGCCGTCTTCTCCTTCGCCGTCGAAAGGCTGAGATGATCTACCACGACTCCGAACACCGCCTGTGGGTGCTGTCCGGGCCGTCCTCCTCCTACGTACTGCACCTCGACGAGGCCGACCGGCCGCGCGTCATGCACTGGGGACCTCGCCTCACCCCCGAGCAGGCGGCCTCGCTGCTGCTACGGCTGCCGCGGCCCGGCTTCCGGCCGGTGGAGGACCCGCTGGAGGGCTCCTTCGACCTGATCGCGACCGGGGGCCTGTGCTACGGACACGCCGGCCTGCAGGTGCGCTTCGCCGACGGCACCCGCGACCTGGAGCTCGTCTTCACCGGGCAACGCCGCACCGATCGGGAGCTGGTGCTGGCGTACGCCGACCGTCACTACCCGCTGGCCGTGGAGTGCCACTACCGCCTGTACGGCGACGTGATCGAGCGCCACCTGGTCCTGCGCAACGAGGGCGAGCCCGTCACCGTCGTACGGGCGGACTCCGCCACCTGGGTCCTCCCCCGGCTGAACGGCTACCGGCTCAGCTCCGTACGCGGTCAGTGGGGCGCGGAGACCCGTCTGCACCGCGCCGAGCTGCCGTACGGCGAGACCGTCCTGACCAGCCGCAGGGGGGTGACCAGCCACCAGGCCAACCCCTGGGCGATGGTCGACGACGGCACGGCGGGCGAGGAGCACGGCGCGGTCTACTCCTGCGCGCTGGCCTGGAGCGGGAGCTGGCGGCTCACCGCCCAGCGTCTTCCCACCGAGCGGGTGACGCTGTCGGCCGGGGCCGGGCACGACCCCGTGACCTGGGAGCTGGGCACCGGCGAGGAGCTGGCCACGCCGGTGTGCGCGGGCCTCTACACCGAAGGCGGCTTCGGCGCGGCCAGCCGCGCGTGGCACGACCACCAGCTCCGGCATGTGCTGCCGCATGCCGGCGAGATCCGGCCGGTGCTCTACAACTCCTGGGAGGCCACGGGCTTCGACGTCTCACTGGACGGGCAGATCCGGCTGGCGGAGTCGGCCGCCCGGATGGGCGTGGAGCTGTTCGTGGTGGACGACGGCTGGTTCGGCACCCGCACCCACGACGCCGCGGGGCTCGGCGACTGGTATCCCAACCCGCACCGGTTCCCCGACGGGCTCGGGCCGCTGATCGACCGGGTGCACGAGCTGGGCATGTGGTTCGGGCTGTGGGTGGAGCCGGAGATGGTCAACCCCGACAGCGACCTCTACCGCGCCCATCCCGACTGGGTTATCCACCGGCCGCACCGGCGGCGCACCGAGCACCGCAACCAGCTCGTGCTCGACCTGTCCCGGCCGGAGGTCGGGGACTGGCTCTACCGGACGCTGGACGAGTTGCTGGCCAAGAACGCCATCGACTTCCTCAAGTGGGACATGAACCGCCCCTTCACCGAGGCCGGCCCGGACGAGCGGCTGTGGCTGGGCCACGTCCGCACCCTGTACGACGTGCTCGACCGGCTGCGCGCCGCCCACCCGCACGTGAGGATCGAATCGTGCAGCAGCGGCGGCGGCCGGGTGGACCTCGGCATCCTGCGGCGCACCGACCAGGTGTGGACCTCCGACAACACCGACGCCCTCGACCGGCTGGACATCCAGCACGGCTTCTCGCAGCTCTACCCGGCCCGGGTGATGGGCGCGTGGGTCACCGACAGCCCCAACCCCTACACCGGCCGGGAGATCCCCCTCGACTTCCGTTTCCACGTGGCCATGGCCGGGGTGCTCGCGATCGGCGGCGCCCTGACCGAGTGGAGCCAGGCCGATCTGGACCGGGCGGCCGAGCTGGTCGCCGACTACAAGCGGATCCGCCCACTGGTCCAGCACGGCCGGCAGTACCGCCTGCTGCCGCCCGACGGCGATCTGTCGGCCGTGCAGTACCTCACCTCCGACGGCGGCGAGGCCGCCGTGCTCGTCCACCGCCGCGCCCGCCGGTTCGGGCACGCCGACCCGGGGATCCCGCTGCGCGCCCTCGACCCGGACGCGCGCTACCGCGACACGGCCACGGGAGAGGTCCACCACGGAGCCGTCCTGCTCACCCACGGTCTGTTCCCCGATCTGGCTCCCGGCGACTACGCCAGCGCCCTGGTCCATCTGATCAGGGAATAGGCGTGCGGGCATGGACGCCCGCGAACAGCCGCGCGAACAGCCGTGCGAGGAGGCCGCCGGGCGCCCGGCGGCCTCCTTTCCGCATGTCATCCCGGCGTCAGGACCAGCCGGTAGGCGCCGTTGGCGTCCTGGTTGGCGATCGGGATCGTGACGCTGCCGTTGGTGACGCTGTAGGCGTTCGACCACACCCGGGTCGCCGCCGCCACGTTCGTCTTGCGTCCCGAGCCCGGAACGTACTCGAGGGTCGCCGTGACCGAGGAGCCCAGCCCGCCGATCCCGTCGACGCGGATCGTGTTGTTGCCGGCCTGGCCGGCGAAGACCAGGCTGAACGTCCTGCCGTCGTAGGCGGCCACGCCGTCGTTGTACGTGGTCGGAGTGACCTTGACGACGTTGCCGGTCTGGTCGGCGTACCACTTGTACATCCAGTACGACGCCGTCGGCTGGCCGTTGTACAGCAGGCCGTTGAGCGTGCCGGCCTCGTACCAGAACGCCCGCTCGGCGTCCCGCACGCCCTCGCGCTCGAACTGCGCGACGTAGTGGTTCACGCTGCTCGGCACGTCGATCTCACCGGTCGTGGCGTACTCGTTGATGGAGATGGGCCGCGGCGAGATGCCGAGCTCGCGCTCCAGCGCCCGGTAGGCCCGGACGTTGGCGGTGACCTGCTGCCATCCGCTCAGCTCGTGCCACGACACGACCTCCGGCAGCGTGTTCGTCGCCTTGGCGTTGGTCAGGAAGGACCGCATCGCGTTCACGTTCCAGTACGAGTAGCTCGGCCCCATGATGGCCTTGTTCGGCTCGCTCTGCCGGATCCGCTGGTAGGTGCGCACCCACCCGTCGTTGAAGGAGACGCCCGACGCCGACGGCCAGGTCCAGTCCGGTTCGTTCCACGGCTCCCAGGCGTCGATGTTGCTGACACCCGCCGACTTGGCCGCCGCGATCATCTTGTCGATCCGGCTGTACCAGTCGTTCCAGTTGGTCCAGTTGTAGGGGAAGCCGTCGAAGCTGTCCGCCATGTCGACGGTGATCACGGCGCCGATGGCGGCGGCGTTCCGCCAGATGTTCAGCGTGTCGCCGATCGGGACCGGGGAGCCGTTCGGCCGGTGCTCGTGCAGCGGCGGCGGCTGCCGGAGCTGGTGCAGCTTCAGCGGCTGCATGATCGATACCGGCGGGGTGTTCGCGTCGGACAGGCCGTAGAGGGTGCCCGAGCCGACGCGGGTGACCGGTCGGACGACGCTGCCCGCGTCGACCACGAGGGCGCTGCCGCCACCGGTCGTGGTGCTCCACTTCTGGTTGCTCTGCCCGTTGCAGGTCCACAGGATGACGGCGGTGCCGTTGACGGTGCCGGCGTGGTCCACATCGAGGCACAGGCCCGACTGCGTCCCCGTGATCGACCCGTCGGAGTTCTGCCGCCACTTCTGGTTGGCCTGCCCGCTGCAGGACCAGATGATCACCTGTGTGCCGGGCGAGGTCTGGTTGTTGTACGCGTCCACGCACCGCGTGCCGTTCATGGTGCGCAGTTCGCCGGCCGAGGTGAACTCGAAGCCCTGGTTGGCCTGACCGTTGCAGTCCCAGATGTCCAGCGTGGTGCCGAGCGTGTCGACGTTGCCCTTCACGTCGAGGCAACGGCCGGAGACGGCGCTCACCAGCGGCGCGGGGGCCGCGGAGGCCGGTGCCGTCCAGGTGAGCGCGGTGGCCGCCAAAGTGACGAGCGCCGTGAGCAGGCCCAGGGCGACGGCGCCCGGCGACCGTCGCCGCCCGGCCGCCGGGTGAACGGGTAAGTCGTGCATCGTTCTTCTCCTCGTTGGGGGGCGTGAGGGCGGAAACGACGGAGGCGCGCGGAAGCGACGCTCCCAGCCGTTCGGCGTCACGGGATCGGCGACGTCCTATTGGGGTTATCGGTAACATCAGGGTCTAGAGCGTGCCGTCGACGGTGTCAAGCCCCGGTCTCCGGCCCGAATGCCCCGCCACGCCTTGCCAACGACTTCAACCGCAGGTCAGTCCTGCTTCAATGGCTTCGGAAAGATACCGGGCGGACGCGGATGATTCACGTCGTACGGCGTCTTCCTTGACGGCCGTTGGTGGTAGCGGTAACACTTGCGCCACCCGGACGTGTGCCCCTGAACCCGGAAGGAGAGCCCTTTTCATCGTGAGCGACGATGGTCTTCGACGGCGTGCGGGCCGAGGACGGCCGCCCGGGCGGCGAGCAGGTCGATCGACTCGCGGACATGGCGCCAGGCGGTGGTGCTGCCGGTGGAGAAAGCGGAGGCCAGGTCCCTGAACTCAGAGACCTGGCCTCGTGAACTTCTCGCGCCAGAGACGCCCTTTCCCGGCGGCTTCCCGACACTGGCGGCACGCCCGGCCGCCACGCGGGTCCTTCATCCTGCCCTGTTCGTCAGCGTGGGCGGAGGCGTCCTCCGCATCCGCTCGGCGCGGTGGGTCGTGGTCAGATGGCGGTGACGGTCCATTGGTTGTTGGTGCTGCTGTTGGGCGTCCACATGCCGACGGCGGAGCCGGCGGTGGTGTAGCCCATGCCGTCGAGGGACGTGCCGGTGCCGCGGTTGACGATCTGGTAGCGGCCGTTGCCGAGATCGTTCAGGCGCCACTGCTGGTTGTTGCCGCCGTTCCAGGCCGCCTGCCTGGCGTTGGCGCCGTTGGCGGTGTTGCCCCAGCTGTCGGCGACCATGCCGTTGGTGCGGTTGACGATCCGATACCAGCCGCCGCCCAGGTCGACCAGCTGCCACTGCAGGTTGTTGCTGCCGTCCCAGTTCCACTGCTTGAGGTTCGACCCCGACGCCACGTTGCCGCCGCTGTCCAGCACCAGACCGGTGGCGACGTTGGCGATCCGCACGTAACCGGTGGGGGTGCCGCCGGAGCCCAGGGAGGGGATCTGGCCGTTGAAGGTCAGCTTGACCACGTACGCCGGGGCGCTGAACGGGGCGTTGGACGAGGGCATCGAGATGTGCAGCCCCGAGCCGTCCTGTGTGGGGTTGGGCAGGGTGGTGTACTGGCCCGCCGAGGAGCCGAGGAGCTGCACCGAGGCCAGGTTGCTCAGGTTGATCCGGTTCGAGCCCAGCGTCGCGATGTTCAGCGTCGCGCCCGGCCAGCCCAGCACGGTGGCGTACAGGACCGTGTTGTCCTTGCTGCGGGTGAACCGGATGTCCTGCGCGGTGCCCGCTCGTGGAGTGGTGAAGGAGCCGCCGCCCATCTGCGTGGGACCCTCGCCGAAGACCGCCCAGGCCCGGGTGGCGTAGATGGACTCGCCGAAGCGCTTGAGGTAGTCGCCGATGCCCAGCAGGATCGACCGCTGCCCGGACGGGATGGTGCCGTCGGCCATCGGAGCGATGTTCAGCAGCATGTTGCCGTTCTTGCTGACCCGATCGATCAGCGAGTGCAGCATGGCGTTGAGCGAGTAGTAGCCGATGCCGACGGTGTAGCACCAGCTGGAGCTGGAGATGCTGTCGTCTGTCAGCCAGTAGGGGGTCTGGATGCCCGCCGGGCCGCCGCGCTCGTAGTCGACCACCTCACCCCTGGTGTTGTACCCGTCCTTGTAGGTGGCGACGACGTCCTTGTTCCAGGCCACCGCCTGGTTGTAGTAGTACGACAGGAAATTCAGCCGGTACGACTCGGGGATCTGGCTGAGGTTGAAGTCCTCCCAGATGACGTCGGGCTGGTAGCCGTCGATGATCTCCTTGAGCTTGTCGTACCAGAGCTGGTATTCGGTGGTCTTGTCGAGCTGGCCGTACAGCTTCTTGAGGCTGGTGCTGGACTGTGACGGCACCCACTGGTAGAAGCCGGTGAAGTTGTAGGCGTGGTGCATGGCCACCAGCAGCTTCAAGCCCTTGGCCCGGATGGCGTCGGCGTGCAACCGCAGCAGGTCGAGCTTGGGCCCGGTGGCGACCGAGTTCCACTCGTTCACCCGGCTGTTCCACATCGAGTAGCCGTCGTGGTGCTCGGCCACCGGCCCCGCGAACCTGGCGCCGGCGTCGGCGAACAGCTGCGCCCACTCGTTCGGGTCGAAGTTGCCCCCGGCCGACGTCAGCTTCGGCGCGAACTGCACCCAGTTGCCGGCCTTGTCCCGCGCGCCGTTGATGAAGTTGTGGTACGGCCACACCGACGGGTCACCATAGACGCTCTTGTGGTGATTGTTCTCGTTTGACCCGTTGTTGTACATGTTGCGCGGGTACCACTCGTTGGCGTACGCCGGGACGCTGAACACGCCCCAGTGGTAGTAGATGCCGAACTTCGCGTCCTGGAACCACTCGGCGGCCGGCGGGTGCTGGTCCACCGACGACCAGCTCGCGGTGTAACTCTGCGGACCGGCGTTCGCCCACGCGGGGCCGGCCTTCAGCGCGCCGGCGGCCGTGGCGAGCGCGGCCGTGGCGAGCAGTTGCCTGCGGCTGAACTGGAACGAGGATGCGGACATGGCGAGGTACCTCTCGCGATCGGGGGGATTTTCCTGGGCGTGCGCGGCCGTCGAGGCCAACCCCGTCGGCCCTGCTCGGGTGACCGCCTCGTACACCTTCTCCTTCGTGGGTATCGCGGCGGGCGGACCGCGATCGCCGTCGGCGGGCGCTCGGCGACGGTTGGCACGGCAGCCCCGTGAGGATCAACTCGGCCACGATGGCCCGGGCCCGACGACGGTACGCATGGACACGATCCCTTGGATGTTTCACGGAGATGAGCAGACGGTCACCGCAGAGACATTGGATGTCGTTGTATGTCAAGCGGGGCGATCTGTCCACACTCCCCCGCCGCCGCGCGCGCGAATGATGCACTGTGGCGCAGTGGGGCCTCGCGCGTACGACAAGTGGAAACGCGAGCGAGGCACACGAGCCCGCACGTTTGCGCATGCCGCATCGGCATTGCCGTTACTCGCCTCGCACTGGGTGCAGACAGCCCATGTCTACAAGGGCGCCGGTCCCGATTCTGGCGAGAAATGGGATGTCTGAAAGTTTCATCGCAGGAAACGGGACGGCCCGCCGGACGGCTACCGGCATGCGTGAGCCGGGGGCGCGGTGCGGGTCGTCCCACACCGCGCCCCCGGCCACGTCGTCCGACTGGTTCAGGTGCGCTGTCCGCCGATGGCGACGGCGAAGATGTGCATGGTCGCCACCCCGTTCGCCGCCCGCGCGCTGATGTCGGGCAGGTCGACGCGGGAGATCTCCTTGTTCCGCAGAGCCACGCCCGCGTAGTAGATGGTGGCGGCGGTGTTCTGCCGCTGGTTGTTCGGCCGGTTCTGACAGGCGGCCACGTCGCCCGCGGCCCGGCCCTGGGCGGGGGTGACGGTGAACTCGACGGTGCGCTCCGCGCCGGGCGTCCCCTCGCGCCGGTCGAACCGCACGCGGAACAACAACGGTGGTGTCCTGCCCGCCGGTTCAGGACTGGTTGAACAGCGACAGTGTGAGGGTGGAGTGGTATTCCCCGGCGGCGACGTCGGTGGAGGTGCGCAGGGCGAGGTCGGCGTTGACCTGCGAGGTGCCGATCTCGTCGGCGGAGTTGGCGGTGGACACCAGCAGTTCCTGGCCTTCGAGTCCCACCTGGGGGGCTCCGGTGCCGTCGGAGATGACGCTGGAGACCGGCTCACCGGCCGCCACCGCCCCGGTGGAGGAGCCGCTCAGCAGACGCGGCTTCCAGCCCAGGTACTGCGGGCCGATGGTCTTGGCCGGGTCGTCGGCCGCGACGAACTGGCTGGCCTGGCCGACGACCGCCCAGAACTCCCCGGCGGGGATGTCTTCGGGCTGGCGGGTGTCGGTCACCGTGACCGTCGGCAGGGTGCCGACGAACTGGCGGGCGGTGGCGTCGGATCCGTTTTCCTGCAGAGCCACGCCGTTGTTGTCGGCGACGGTCATGGAGACCTGGCCGGGGGTGGTGGTGGGCTCGATCTTCACCGACACGTCGATGCCGGTGCCGGGGTCGTCGGCGGCCGCCGCGGGGCCGGCCACGCCGGCGCCGGCCAGCGCGAGGCCGAGCACCGATGCGGCCAGCAGTTGGGTGGTCCTGGTGCTTTTCATATGATCATCGCTCCATTGATGAGGGGCGGGGCCGGCCGGCTGGTCGGGCGGCCGGCCCCGGTTGTGCTACGGCGGTGTCCCTACGTGTGGACGGTGGTCACCGCCGATACGGTCAGCGGCCGGCCGGGGACTCCCCCGATGTCGTCAGCAACTGGCCGCGGTGTAGGCGACGTCGTAGGACGAGGTGACCTGCTTGCCGTCGATCGTCGCGGTGCCCTTCACGGTGACCTTGCCGGCGTCGATCTGGGCGGCCCGGGTGTTGAAGGACTGGTAGGCCTGCTTGCCCGGGGCCACGTCGGCCACGGTCTTGGACCCGTACGGGGTGGTCAGCGTGATCGTCGCCGGCACGTCGGAGTCGTTGACGGCGGTGACCGCCACGTAGGCCGAGGTGCCGATGCACCGGGTGGTGGCGGTGACGGTCAGCTTGACCTCCGGCGAGGGCGGCGTGACGGAATCGAGCGCGACCGCGAAGATGTGCATCGTCGCGACCCCGTTCGCCGCCCCCGCGCTGATGTTGGGCAGGTCGACGCGGGAGATCTCCTTGTTCTGCAGAGCCACGCCGACGTAGTAGATGGTGGCGGCGGTGTTCTGCCGCTGGTTGTTCGGCCGGTTCTGGTAGGGGGCCACGACGGCGGCGTCGCCCTCCGGCCTCGGCGCGCCGTACCAGTCGGGCGAGCTGAGGGTGAAGGTCTGCCTCGTGCCGTCCTTGTAGACGATGGTGGCCGGGCCGGACACCGCGCCGTAGGTCCCGGTCAGCAGGAAGCCGAGCGTCTTGCCCGTCCCGGTCACCTTGAGGGACTGCCCCGAGGCGATGGCGTTGTCGGGGGTGCCCACCGTGACGTTGGGCCACTTGAAGTTCAGCCCGTTCTTGGTGACGGTGGCCCCGGGGGTGACACCGACCGACGCCAGCCCCTGGGCGGAGATGCTGGCGCCGTTGCCGTCGAAGTTCCCGAGGTTGGTGTTGGTGTCGTCGGTGACGCCGACGTTGCTGAACAGCTCCTCCAGCGGCTTCTCCCCGCCGCCCCACACCTGCACCGTGGCCTTCGCGGACGCGGTCCAGTTCTCGCCCGCCTCGGTGCCGCTCACCACGGCGGTGAGGACCGCGGCGCCGGCCGCCGCGCCGGTGGCGGGAGTGAGGGTGAACTCCACCGTGGCCGTCGCGTCCGGCGCCAGGGGCCCCACGTTCGCCTGTGCGGGGGTGACGGTCCACCCCTCCGGCGCCGTGAGGGCCACCGTCGCCGAGGCCAGCGACACCTCGACCGCCCGGACGGTGACCTTGGCCTTCGCTCCCTGACCCGGCGTGACCTCGGCGGGCGCGGCCACCGAGACCTTCTGCAGCGTGAACGCCCGGTAGGTGTGACCGGCCTGTGCGGTGATCTTGACGGCGTCGGGCTCGGTCTTCTCCACCTTCACCGTGCCGCCGGCGACGTCGAGGACCTTGTGGCGGCCGGTGAAAATGCCGCCGCGCACCTTGACGACACCGTCGCGGTCGGGCGTGATGAGGTACTCGTCGGCCTGCCCGTCGCTCCACGCCGCGCCGACGGTGTGGCCGCCGCGGCCCCGCAGGCCCTGCACCTTCCCGTTCCGCCATGCCCCCGGGAGCGCCGGCAGCACGTGCAGTTCGCCGGTGTGGCTCTGCATCAGCATCTCGGCGATGCCGGACGTGGCGCCGAAGTTGCCGTCGATCTGGAACGGCGGGTGCAGGTCGAACATGTTCGGGGCGAGCCTGGCCGGCGTCACGAGGAGGCGGACCAGGTCGTGCGCCCGCTTGCCCTCCTCCATCCGCGCCCAGTAGTTGATCTTCCAGGCCAGCGACCAGCCGGTGCCGTCGTCGCCGCGCAGTTCGAGGGTCCGCCGCGCCGCGTCGTACAGCTCCGGGGTGCCGCGCTTGGTGATCTGGTGGCTGGGGTGCAGGCCGTACAGGTGCGAGATGTGCCGGTGGGTCCGCTCGGTCTCCACCCAGTCGTACAGCCACTCCTGGATGTTGCCGCGCGAGCCGATCTTCATCGGAGGGAGCCGGTCCTTGACGGCCAGGACCTGCGCCCGGAAGCTCGCGTCCACGCCGAGAACCTCGCTGGCCTCCGCGCAGCCGTTGAACAGGTCACGCAGGATCTGGTTGTCCATGGTGGGACCGGCGGCCACGCTGACATTCGAGTGGTGGGCGAGTTCGGGGGAGTTCGACGGGTTCGTGACCAGATACCCGAGCTTCGGCTCCTCCACGAGGGTGTCGAGGAAGAACTGCGCCGAACCCTTCATCGCCGGGTAGTTCTTCCTCAGGAACTCGACGTCGCCGGTGAACAGGTAGTGGTCCCAGATCATGGTGGCCAGCCACGCACCGCCGGTCTGCCACATGCCCCAGAGCGCACCGTCGACGACCGAGGTCGCCCGCCACGCGTCGGTGTTGTGGTGGGTGACCCAGCCGCCGGCGCCGTACTGGACCTCGGCCGTGCGGGCGCCGGTCACCGTGAGGTCCTGGATCATGCTGAACACCGGCTCGTAGCACTCCGACAGGTTCGTGGTGTCGGCGGGCCAGTAGTTCATGGGCAGGTTCGCGTTGATGGTGTACTTCGAGTCCCACGACGGGCTCAGGGAATCGTTCCAGATGCCCTGCAGGTTGGCCGGCTGGGTCCCGGGACGCGAGCAGCTGATCAGCAGGTAGCGGCCGAACTGGAAGAGCAGCGCGGAGAACTGCGGGTCGTCGACGGCACCGTGCTGTGTGATCCGGACGTCGGTCGGCTGGTCGGCCGCGTCGGTGCGGTCCAGTTCGAGCGTCGTCCGCTTGAACAGGGCCTGGTAGTCGGCCACGTGCCGGCTGCGCAGCGCGTCATAGGCCTTGCCCTGGGCGGCGTCGAGGTGCCGCTGCGCGATGCCCTGGTAGTCGCCGCCGACGTCCTTGTAGCTCACGTAGCTGGAGCCGATGGAGATCAGCAGCGTCACGCTGTCGGCGGCGGACACTTGGAGCGTTCCGCCCGAACTGGTGACGGTGCCGCCCTCGGCGACGGCCTTGGCCAGCGCCAGGAACTTGACCTGGCCGGTGATGCCCTCGAAGTTGCCCGAGACGCCGTCGAGCCCCACCGTGGTGCTGTCCGGGCTGGTGAGCGTCGTCCGCTGGGGGCTGTCGAACGTCGCGCTGAACGTGATCGAGCCGGGCTTGTCGGCGGTCAGGCGAACGACGATGACCTGGTCCGGTGCGCTGGCGAACACCTCGCGCTTGTACCGTACGCCGTTCAGCAGGTAGTTGACGGACGTGACGGCGGTGGTGAGGTCGAGCTGGCGGTTGTACTCCGTGAACCCGCTGGTGCCGGGGAAGGTCAGCTTGATGTTGCCGACCGTCTGGTAGGCGAGCTGGCCCGCGGGCCTGCCCAGCATGTTCTGGTCGATCAGGGTCTGGGCCTGGCTCCACTGGTCCTCGAAGACCAGGCGCCGGATCTCCGGCAGCGCCGCCAGGCCCTTGGTGTTGCTCTGGTCGTACGGCCCGCCGCCCCAGACGGTGTCCTCGTTGAGCTGCAGGCGCTCGGCGTCGACGTTGCCGAACACCATG
This sequence comes from Microbispora sp. NBRC 16548, assembly GCF_030268985.1. Taxonomy (NCBI): domain Bacteria; kingdom Bacillati; phylum Actinomycetota; class Actinomycetes; order Streptosporangiales; family Streptosporangiaceae; genus Microbispora; species Microbispora sp. NBRC 16548. Next base: position 20,303 of record NZ_BSSF01000022.1, on the reverse strand, counting down.
GCGCCGAGGCGTCCGTTGCCGATGGGGAGGGCGCGGAGCCAGTCCGTGCCGGCGCCCTTGTCGTACCAGAGCGCCATGTCGTTGGCGGCGCGTACCTCCGAGGGTGCCACCGATCCGGCTCGGGCGACCGCTGTCCATTGCATCGGCAGTATCAGAGCCCCGGCTCCGACCGTGCCGATCTTCATCAATTGCCTTCGCGTCAGATCTGGCATTCGCTCTCCAAGCGCACTGCGGCCTTGTCGGCGGCCGGCACCGCGCCAATGGGCTGCGAACCCGACATCGAGGAGCCTGGCGGGGTTCGGCGGGACCGGCTGCGTGACGAGGCTGTGTAGGGGGTGATGGCAAAGCTACAAAGATTTGATGTATCGGTCAACGATTCTTATAGAAACGCCCGAAAGGCGGTCATCTGGCCCCTCAATCCCCAGGAAACATCTAACCTTTGGCCTGTCCCTGTCCCCTGGCGCGCATTGATCCAGGTCGCGGTGGGCGAGCCGTGGGCGACGGAGGGAACCGGACGTCGCGGGCGGCTACGAGCGTGCGTTGCCCGCGCCACCGGGCAGCAGGCCCGCGCGGGAGGGGAGCGGGGAAGGCCACACGCCGCCGAGTAGCGGTACGAGGCCGCGTCCTGTATCCGTAGAGCAGCACCAATTCCCCGACGAGCACGGGCGACGACGTGCGGGCAGGCCGCATCCGCTCCCTGGCTGCCCGTGGTGACGGGGAAATCCCCCGCTCCGGCCGGACTTTGGATACCTACCTGCCATGTCACGCACAGACGATGTAGTGGACAGCATCAAGCGGATGATCCTCGACGGCGTCCTGCGGCCCGGCGACCGCCTGCCCGTCGAGAAGGACCTCGCCGAGTCGCTGGGCGTCTCGCGCGGGGCGTTGCGCGAAGGAGTCTCGGCGCTGTCGATCCTCGGGATCGTCAGCACCCGGCAGGGTGACGGGACGTACATCACGAACCTCGACGCGACGCAGTTGCTGGCTCCGATGGGCTTCGTCGTCGAATTGCACGGCCAGGGCGACCCGCGGCACGTGTACACCGTCCGGCGCCTGCTCGAGGCCGAGGCGGCACGGCTGGCCGCGACCAGGATCACCGATGAGGCGCTCTGCCAAGCGAGGGACCTGCTCGGCGAGTCGGCCCGGATCGTCGGTCAGGCACCCCACGACCACGAGCGTCTCATCGAGATCGACATCGCCTTCCACCGCATCATCGCCGCCCATACCGACAACCCGGTCATGATCGGCCTGATCGAGGCGTTCGCCAGGCGCACCGTCCGCGGCCGGCTGTGGCGAAGCCTGCACGAGGAGGGTGCCGACCGGCGCACTCACGACGAGCACGTGGCGATCTGGGCGGCGCTCGCGGCGCGCGATCCCGAACGGGCGCGCATCCGGATGGCCAACCATCTCATGGGGGTCGAGGAGTCCCTGCACCGGTTGCCCGACGACGGCGACGCGCCGTCCGACCCAGTGGCCGACTGACCTCGGGCCGGGCGGGGGCCGATGCGGGGTGACATGCCGGGACATGGCGAGGTGGCCGCCGTGATCACCTCACCGCGTCCGGGTCGGCGCCGGACCGCGAACGGCCGAGGTTCTCCCGCAGCCAGGTCTCCGTGGTGCTGACGTGCATGAGCGCGACCGCCTGGGCGAGGGGGGCGTCGCCGGCCGCGAGTGCGCGGTAGATGGCGGCGTGCTCGGCGATCGTGCGGCCGGCCGCGTTCTCTTCGACGAGCCCGCGCCAGACGCGGGCCCGGAGGGTCCGGCTGGCGATGCCGCCGAGCAGGGCGGACAGGGACTTGTTGCCCGTCGCCTCGAAAACGGCCCGGTGGAAGGCGTCGTCGTGATGGTTGAGCGCTTCGATGTCGTCCTGCGCCGCGATCATGGCGTTGAGATGCCGTTCGACGTCCGCGAGCTGGTCGGCGGTGATCCGGGCGGCGGCAAGACCCGTCGCCACCGGCTCGAACAGGCGCCGCACCTCGGTGATCTCGAGCAGATCGTCGCCCCGCATCATCTCGACGGCGAGGCCGACTCCTTCGAGCAACAACTCCGGCGAAAGGCTCGTGACGTAGGTGCCGTCGCCCCTGCGTACCTCCAGCACGCGTGTGGTGACGAGGGAGCGGACGGCCTCTCTGAGCAGGTTGCGGGACAGGCCCAGCTCGGCGGCCAACTCCTGTTCGGGAGGCAGCCGGGCGCCCGGGGGAAGCGTCCCGTCCTTGATGAGCTGCCTGATGCGTTCGATCGCCTGCTCGGTCAACGACATACCTGCATTTTGGTATGTCAGGACAGCGGACCTCCACACGGTCCCTCCGGGCGCACGTGAACGCTCTCGGAACCAGCCGCGCCTCTGCCGGATCCCGCGCCTTCAGCCGGGACAGACATGCGATGTGTCGTGGTCTCCCGGCGTGGCGGGGCCGGTCGATACGTCGGATCCCTTGCTGGTGGGGAGCCGCTCGAATAACGGAATATCACCATCCCTCCTCAAGGTCTGGACACTGGCGCGGTTTTGAGCATAGAAAGACATCCCATGTCCTGTCAGTGATTAGCCCGCTCACGGCGAGGCTCGCCCAAGCTCCGCACAGCGGCGCGGGCGTCACCTGAGCGTGGCGCGGTCAGCTACGGCATGGCAGCCGTGGTGCTTCAGAAGGAGAGACGATGGAACGCAGACGGTTCGCGCTCGCCGCGGCCTTAGCCATATCGGGGTGCCTCGCCGCGGCCTGCGGCGGGAACAGCGGTACGGGAGACGACAACTCCGGCGGCGGGAACAACGCAGCGGCGAAGCCGGTCATCGGCGTCGACTACCCGCGTTCCGATACGGACTTCTGGAACTCCTACATCAGCTACGTGCCGAAGTTCGCCGGCGAGCTGGGTGCGGAGGTCAAGACGACCAACTCCCAGAACGACATCGCCAAGCTCACCTCCAACGTGCAGACCCTGATGGGTCAGGGCGTGAAGGGCGTGGTGATGGCGCCGCAGGACACCGCGGCGGTGGCGCCCACGCTGCAGCAGCTCGAGACCAAGAAGATCCCCGCCGTGCTGGTCGACACCCGGCCCGACACCGGGAACGCCTTCATGGTCGTGCGCGCGGACAACCGCGCGTACGGGGAGAAGGCCTGCAAGTTCCTGGGCGAGAAGCTCGGCGGCAAGGGCAAGGTGGTCATGCTGGAGGGCGACCTGGCCTCCATCAACGGCCGCGACCGCACCGAGGCGTTCAACGACTGCATGAAGCAGAACTACCCCGGCATCAAGGTCTTCGGCGAGGCGACCAACTGGGACGGCGCCGTGGCCTCGCAGAAGCTCTCCACGGTCCTGACCGCGAACCCGGACGTCAAGGGCGTGTACATGCAGTCGAGCTTCGCGCTCGCCGGCACGCTGCAGGTGCTCAAGCAGCGCGACCTCCTGGTGCCGCCGGACGACCCCAAGCACGTCTTCGTCGTCTCCAACGACGGCATCCCGCAGGAGCTCAAGGACATCGCCGCCGGGAACATCGACGCGACCGTCTCCCAGCCCGCGGACCTGTACGCCAAGTGGGCGCTGTCGTACGCCCAGGCCGCGATCGAGGGCAAGACCTTCCAGCCGGGCAAGACCGATCACGACAGCACCATCATCCAGGTGCGGCCGGGCCTGCTGGAGGACCAGCTGTCCGCGCCGCTCGTCACCGCCGACGGCGGCACCTACGGCGGCATCCCCAGCGTCAAGCACGACGACAAGTCGCTGTGGGGCAACAACCTGAGCTGAGAGGGCGTGGCAATGGAAGAGTTCGCGGGAGGGCCCGCGAGCCCTCCACCCGCCCGTGACACCGGGCCGGACCCTACGGGCCGGCCCGCGGTCGCGGAGGCGGAGCGCATCACCAAGAGGTACGGCGAGACGACGGCGCTGGACCGCGCCCATATAACGATCAGGCCTGGGGAGACGCACGCCCTGGTCGGCCGCAACGGCGCGGGCAAGTCGACCCTGGTCTCCATCCTGACGGGCCTGCAGGCGCCCGACGAGGGCGAGGTCCGCTTCGCCGGGACCCCCGCTCCGCGGCTGTCGGACCGCGACGCCTGGCGTGAGCGGGTCGCCTGTGTCTACCAGAAGTCCACGATCATCCCTGAGCTGACCGTGGCGGAGAACCTCTACCTGAACCGGCACGATCGCAACCGGTTCGGGCTGGTCGGCTGGAAGGGCCTGTGGCGGAAGGCGGCCGAGCAGCTGGAGGCCTGGTCGGTGGACGTCGACGTACGCCGGCCGGCCGGTGAGCTCGGGGTGGAGCAGCGGCAGTTCGTGGAGATCGCCCGGGCGCTGTCGTTCGGCGCGAGGTTCATCATCCTCGACGAGCCCACCGCCCAGCTCGACGGCGCGGCGATCGCCCGCCTCTTCGACCGGATGCGGGCGATGCGCGAGCAGGGAGTCACCTTCCTGTTCATCAGCCACCACCTGCAGGAGATCTACGAGATCTGCGACACGGTCACCGTCTACCGGGACGCCCGGCACATCCTCACCGCGCCGGTGGCGGACCTGCCGCAGGGCGAGCTGGTGGCGGCGATGACCGGTGAGGCCGCCGGCCTGCGCGAGCACGCCGTCCGCCCGCCGGTCCCGGCGGAGACCCCGGTGGTCCTCGACGTACGGGGACTGTCCGACGGCGACGTCTACCAGGACGTCGACCTTCAGGTCCGGGCCGGGGAGATCGTGGGGCTGGCGGGCCTGGGCGGCAGCGGGAAGACCGAGCTCGCCGAGACCGTCGTCGGGCTGCGGGCCCCCCAGGAGGGGACCCTGGAGGTGGCCGGGAGCCGCCCCCGACCCGGAAGCGTGCCGGAGTCGCTGGCCGCCGGTGTGGGCTTCGTGCCTCGCGACCGCCACCATCAAGGGCTCGTCCCCCTGATGTCGATCGCGGACAACGCCACGATGACCGTGCCCGAGCGGCTCGGTCAGGCGGGCTTCGTCAGCGGCCGCCGCAAGGACGCGATGGCCCGCGAAATGATCAATAACCTCGCGATCAAGACACCCGGCCCGGACCTCCCCGTTTCCGGGCTGTCCGGCGGCAACCAGCAGAAGGTCGTCATGGCTCGGGCCCTGGCGAACGATCCCCGGCTGCTCGTGCTGATCACGCCGACCGCCGGGGTCGACGTCCGGTCGAAGGAGTTCCTGCTCGGCAAGGTCGAGGAGATCGCCGACACCGGGACCGGCGTCGTGATCGCCTCCGATGAACTTGACGACCTGCGGCTGTGCAACCGGGTGCTGGTGATGTTCCACGGCCGCGTCGTCGCGGAACTGGCCGCCGGCTGGCACGACCACGAGATGGTGGCCGCCATGGAAGGAGTCGACCTCGATGCCTGAGACCGCCGCACACGCCACGACGGGACAGCCACCGAGCCCGCCCGCGCCGGAAGAGGCCGCGGAAAGGCGCCGCCCGAAGATCCCCCTGGCGCGGCTGCGGGACTTCGCGCTCGTTCCCGCGGTCATCGTGATCGCGATCGTCGGGCAGATCGTCAACCCGATCTTCCTGCAGAGCGACAACCTGATCAACATCCTGCAGACGATGTCGGAGATCTCGCTCCTCGTCCTCGCGCAGACGCTCGTGCTGATCGCCGGCCGGATGGACCTCTCGCTGGAGTCGACCTTCGGGCTGGCGCCCGGCGTGGCCGCCTGGCTGACGGTCGCCAGCGGAACGGGGGCCGGGCTCGGGCTGCTGCCGGGAGCCTGGGGGATCCCCATCACCCTCGCGGTGGGGGTGCTGGTCGGGGTGGTGAACTCGCTGTTCATCGTCCGCTTCGGGCTCAACGGCTTCATCGTCACGCTGGGCATGCTCATCGTGCTGCGCGGCCTCCTCACCGGCATCTCCGGCGGGCAGACCTTCTTCAACCTCCCGCCGTCGATGACCTACTTCGGCTCCACGATGTGGCTCGGCGTGCCCGCGTCGATCTGGATCTGCCTGCTGCTGTTCGCGGCCGGCATCGTGGTCATGGGCTTCACCCGGTTCGGCCGGGCGCTCTACGCGATCGGCGGCAACGTCGACGCCGCCAGGGCGGCCGGTATACGCACCGACCGGGTGCTGTGGATCACGCTGATCTCCGCCAGCCTGCTGGCCGCGATCGGCGGTCTCCTGCTGACGGGCCGGCTCGCCTCCGTCGCCGCCGCCCAGGGGGACGGCGCGATCTTCACGGTGTTCGCCGCCGCCGTCATCGGCGGAGTCAGCCTCAACGGCGGCAAGGGCACCGTGTTCGGCGCGTTCACCGGCATCCTGCTGCTCTACATGATCCAGAACGTCCTCACCCTCGCGGGCGTCCCCGCGCAGTGGATCCAGGCGCTCAACGGGGCGATCATCCTCACCGCGCTCGCGATCTCCCGCCTCACCGGCGGCAAGTCGCAGGAATGACGAGAAGGGGAGGCCGGTCCCCGCGCCGGTCTCCCCCGCTCATCACCGCGTACGGGTCCGGGGTGTTCCATGTGGGCGCGGGTGCGCGGGTCCCCGCGCAGGCGACACAGGACGACGCGGTAGAGGGCGGCGTCGGCCTGCCGGTCACCTCCGCGGTTGTGCCGGTGCCGGGTGGTTGTGCCGGAGGAGGCCGGGATGGGGGCGGCGCCTTCAGACGCGAAACGGCCGGGTGATTCCCGCTTCGCCTGAAGGCGGGGATCACCCGGCCTTCCGGTTCAGGCCGGGGAGCGCGTCATGAGGGGAGCAACGGCAGCAGCGCGTTGAGGCGCCCGGACGCGAAACCGGACAGGTCCAGCGAACAGAAGGTGAAGCCCGCGCCGCGGACCGCGGCGTCGACGCGCTCGCGCAGCTCGCACGCCCGCGGGATTTCGGTGTGCGGGACCTCGACCCGGGCGAGTGTGCCGCCGGCGTGGGCGCGCACCCGGCACACCGGGAAGCCGAGCTCGCGCAGCGCGCCCTCGGCGGTCTCGATCCTGCGCAGAACCTCCGGCGTGACCGGATCGCCGTAGCTCACCCGCGAGGCCAGGCAGGGCGCGGCGGGCTTGTCCGCGGTGACCAGGCCGAGCTTCCGGCTGACCGCGCGGACGTCGGCCTTGGTGAGCCCGGCCTCCACCAGCGGTGCGATGGCCCCGCGCTCGGCTGCGGCCCGCTGCCCGGGGCGGTGGTCGCCGAGGTCGTCGAGGTTGGTGCCGAGCGCGATCCGGGCGCCCATGGCGGCCGCCAGCGGCGTGAGCGCGTCGAACAGCGCCGACTTGCAGTGGTAGCAGCGGTCGGCGCCGTTGGCGGCGTACTCGGGCCTGTCGGCCTCGTCCGTGCACACCTCCAGATGGGCGAGGCCGTGGGCTCGTGCGAAGTCGCGTGCCGTGGCCCGCTCGGAGGCGGCCAGACTGGGCGAGACGGCGGTGACGGCCAGTGCGCGCCTGCCGAGCACCCTCGCGGCGGCGAAGGCGAGCAACGCGGAGTCGGCGCCGCCGGAGTAGGCGACGACGACCGCGTCCTCACGGCGCAGCCGGTCCATCAGCCGGGCCATCAGCGGGTCCACGGCGTCGCTCACCGCGCCCGCCGCACTCACCCGGCCGGCGTCCGCCGTCTTCTCTCCCTCGGAAGCGGGACGATCAGCCACGGGCGGCCTCGCCCACGAAGGCACGCGAGCCGGTGAGGCTCTCCTCGACACCGAGGACGTGCAGGGCGGCGTGGAGCCGGGCCCGTTCGGAGTCCCGCGCCAGCAGAGACCGATGGACGGCCCGGTGCTCCCGGAGGGTGCGGTGAACGGCCTCGGGGTCGCTCATGCCCCGCCAGACGCGGGCTCGTACGGTGCGGCCGGACATGTTCTGGATGACGGCGGCGAGGACGGCGTTGCCGCAATGGGAGGCGATGAGGGCGTGAAAGTCCTGGTCGAGAGCGACCAGTTTCTCGTGGTCGACAGGATCGCAGGCGGCGACCGTCTCGGCCTCGTCGAGCAGATCGCCCAGGCGGACGAGATCGGCGTCCGGGATGCGCGTGGCCGCCTGCGCCGTCGCCTCCGCCTCCAGAATCCTGCGCACGTGCAGGAACTCCCCCGCCCCGGCGTCCAGGTGAATGTCGGCGACGAAACTCATCCCGTCGAGCAGCAGGTCGGGAGAGAGGCTGGTGACGTAGGTGCCGTCGCCCTGCCGCGTCTGCAGGACCCGCATGGCGACCAGCGCGCGTACGGCCTCGCGCAGCGTGTTCCGGGCGACACCGAGCTGTTCGGCCAGATTCTTCTCGACGGGGAGCTTCTGCCCCGGGCGCAGCTCCCCATCGATGATCATCTGCTTGATGGTGTCGATCGCCGTCTCGATGGCGCCCACGTCAGCCTCCCCATTGGTGGCCATCAGGGTAGCGGTACGCGTCGATCGACTCGGAGTGCATGCGAGCGCTGTAACCGGGCTTCTCAGGCAGCAGGTAGCGGCCGCGCTCGATGCGGACGGGGTCGGTGAAGTGCTCGTGCAGATGGTCGACGTATTCCAGGACGCGGCCCTCCAGACTGCCGCTCACGCACACGTAGTCGACGACGGCCATGTGCTGGACCAGCTCGCACAGGCCGACGCCGCCGGCGTGGGGGCAGACGGGCACGCCGAACTTGGCGGCCATGAGCAGGACCGGCACGATCTCGTTGACCGACGCGAGCCGGCAGGAGTCGATCTGGCAGAAGTCGATCGCGCCCGCCTGCAGGAGCTGCTTGAACATGACGCGGTTGTGGCAGTGCTCGCCGGTCGCGACGCCGACGGGGGCGATCGCCTTACGGATGGCGGCGTGGCCGAGCACGTCGTCGGGGCTGGTCGGCTCCTCGATCCACAGCGGCTCGTACGGCGCGAGCCGGTTGACCCACTCGATGGCCTGGGGCACGTCCCACACCTGGTTGGCGTCGATCATCAGGACGCGGTCGCCGAGCTCTTCCCGGGCGATCGACAGGCGCCGGATGTCGTCCTCGACGTTCGCGCCGACCTTGAGCTTGACGTGCGTCCAGCCGTCGGCCACGGCCTCACGGAGAAGGTGGCGCAGTTTGCCGTCGTCGTAGCCGAGCCAGCCCGGAGAAGTGTTGTAGGCGGGATAGCCGTGCTCGGCGAGCTCGGCGATCCGCTCCCCGCGTGTGGGGGCGAGCCGGGCCAGCATCTCGACGGCCTCGGCGGGGGTCAGCACGTCGGACAGGTAACGGAAGTCGCAGGCCGCGACCAGCTCCTCGGGCGTCATGTCGGCGACGAAGCGCCAGAGGGGTTTGCCGGCCCGGCGGGCCGCCAGGTCCCACGCCGCGTTGAGAACGCCCGCGGCGGACAGGTGCACCACGCCCTTCTCCGGCCCGAGCCAGCGCATCTGGCTGTCGGCCATGATCTCGCGGTAGAGCCCGCCGAGGTCGCCGGCCAGCTCGTCCACGTCGCGGCCGGCCAGCCGCGCCCCGATCTGCCGGGCGGCGGCCACGCACAGGTCGTTGCCCCGCCCGATGGTGAACGTCAGACCGTGCCCCGCCAGGTCGCCATCGTCGGTTTCCAGCACCACGTACGCCGCGGAGTAGTCGCCGTCCGGGTTCATGGCGTCCGAGCCGTCGAGCGTCGCGGAGGTCGGGAACCTGATGTCGATCACGTTCACAGAGGTGATCGTCGGCATGGGCGAACTCCAATTGATCCGATGAATGTGATTGGAACAGTAGGGTCACACTGGAAGAAGGTCAAGGCAAGTCGGCAGATATCCCATCAAAGGCTTTACTTCAACCCGATGAATCTGGCAGGCTCGGCACGGCACATGGCCCTGTGAACCAGCGGAGAGGCCAAGATCGTGAAGCTGTTGCGAGTGGGTCCCGTGGGCGAGGAGCGACCCTGCGTGCTCGCGCCCGACGGGCGGGTGTTCGACTTGTCGTCGTTGACGGCCGACATCGACGGCGCGTTCCTTTCTGAGGGAGGCGTCGAGCGGGTGCGGTCGGCTCTGGCGGAGGGCGGGCTGCCGGAGGCGGGGCCGTATGAGCGGGTGGGTGCGCCGGTGGCCAGGCCCGGCAAAATCATTTGTATCGGGCTCAACTATTCCGATCACGCGGAGGAGACGGGCGCGGCGATCCCGGCCGAGCCGGTGGTGTTCATGAAGGCGTCGAACACGGTGGTCGGCCCCGATGACGAGGTGCTGGTGCCGCGCCGGAGCGTGAAAACCGACTACGAGGTCGAACTGGCCGTGATCCTGGGCCGTACGGCGCGATACCTGGAATCCCCGGAGGCGGCGGCGGAGGTGATCGCGGGGTATGCGATCGCCAACGATGTGTCGGAGCGGGAGTTCCAGAACGAGCGCGGCGGCCAGTGGGACAAGGGCAAGTCGTGTGAAACGTTCAATCCGCTGGGTCCGTGGCTGGTGACGGCCGACGAGGTCGGCGATCCGCAGGCGCTGGGGTTGCGGTTGTGGGTGAACGGGGAGCTGCGGCAGAACGGGAACACCAAGAACCAGATCTTCGGGGTGCATCACGTGATCTGGTATCTCAGCCAGTTCATGGTGCTGGAGGCGGGTGACGTGGTGAACACCGGCACTCCGGCGGGGGTGGCGCTGGGCCGTGGCCCGCAGGCCTACCTGCGGGAGGGCGATGTGGTGGAGCTGGAGATCGACGGCCTGGGCCGCCAGCGCCAGCGTATGGGACAGGCATGAGTCGAGAGTTCGACGGCCTGGTGGCGATCGTCACCGGCGGGGCCTCGGGCATCGGCCGGGCGGTCGCCGAGGAGCTGACCGCCCGCGGCGCCCGCGTCGCCGTCCTGGACCTGAAGGACGCCGAGTTCGTCTGCGACGTGACCGACGACGTCTCCGTACGTGCGGCTGTCACGGCGGTGGCGGAGGCGTACGGCCGGATCGACGTGCTGGTGAACAACGCGGGCATCGGTGCGCAGGGCACGGTGGCCGACAACGACGACGCCGAGTGGCTGCGGGTGTTCGACGTGAACGTGGTGGGGGTCGCCCGGGTGACCCGGGCGGCGCTGCCGCACCTGCGCGAGTCGCCGCACGCCGCGATCGTCAACACCTGCTCGATCGCCGCGACGGCGGGCCTGCCGCAGCGGGCGGTGTATTCGGCGTCCAAGGGGGCGGTGCTCGCGCTGACCCGCGCGATGGCGGCCGACCACGTCCGCGAGGGCATCCGGGTCAACTGCGTCACCCCCGGCACCGTGGACACCCCCTGGGTCGGCCGGCTGCTGGACGCCGCCCCCGATCCGCAGGCCGAGCGGGCGGCGCTGTCCGCCCGCCAGCCGCACGGCCGCCTGGTGACGCCAAAGGAGGTCGCCCACGCGGTGGCCTATCTGGCGAGCCCGGGGGCGGGGTCCACGACCGGGATCGAGCTGGCCGTGGACGGCGGGATGTCGGGCCTGCGGCTGAGGCCGGTGACGTCGTGACGGCCGCCGCCGGTGGCCTGGCGGGCAGGCTGGGACGCTACGGGCTCGGCACGGCGCCGCTGGGTGGGCTGTTCGCGCCGGTGAGCGAGGAAGAGGCCGAGCAGGTGCTGGCCGCCGCGTGGGAGGCGGGGATCCGCTACTTCGACACCGCGCCGCACTACGGGAGCGGGCTGGCCGAGGAGCGTCTCGGGCGGTTCCTGCGCGCCCTACCCGAAGGCGCCGCCGAGGCGGTCGTCTCCACGAAGGTGGGCCGCGTTCTCGTCCCTGGTGAGGGCGAGGAGGAGGGGTTCCCCGGGCGGACCGGTTTCGTGCGGGTGCGGGACTACAGCCGTGAGGGTGTGCTGCGCTCGCTGGACGACAGTCTGCGGCGGACCGGGCTCGACCACTTCGACCTGGTGTTCATCCACGACCCGGACGACCACTGGGAGCAGGCCGCCGGCCAGGCGTACCCGGCGCTGGCCGAGCTGCGCGACCAGGGGGTGATCGGCGCGATCGGCGCCGGGATGAACCAGGCCGAGATGCTGACCCGGTTCGTCCGCGAGACCGACCTGGACGCCGTCCTGGTCGCGGGACGCTACACGCTGCTCGACCGCTCCGCCGCCGAACAGCTGCTGCCCGAGTGCGAACGGCGCGGTGTCGCCGTCGTCGCAGGCGGGGTGTTCAACAGCGGGATCCTCGCCGGCGGCACCACCTACGACTACGACGCCGCCCCGCCCGCCGTGCTGGAACGGGCACGCGAACTGGACCGGGTCTGCGCGTCGCACGGCGTGCCGCTGCCCGCCGCGGCCCTGCGCTTCCCCCACCGGCACCCGGCCGTCACCACGGTCCTGATCGGCGCACGCAGCGCGGAGGAGATCGTCGAGGATCTGGCGCTGGCGGCGGCCGACATCCCGGACGTGCTCTGGGAGGAACTGAACCATGCGGGTTGACCTCGCCTACGGCACCGGCGGCCTGGTCGTAGAGCTGCCGGACGACCGGACCACGGTCATCGCGCCGGTCGCCCGGCCCGCCGTGACGGACGAGGCCGCCGAACTGCGGCGGGCCCTGCGCGAACCCGTCGCGGGCCCGCCGCTGCGCGAGCGGGTGCGCCCCGGCCAGACGGTGGCGATCTCCGCCTGCGACGGTACGAGACCCCAGCCGCGGCACCTGATGATCCCGGCGATCCTGGCCGAACTGGACGGGATCGTCGATCTGGGCGACGTCGTGATCCTGGTGGCCACCGGCACCCACCGCGGCAACACCGGCGCCGAACTGCGCGCGATGTTCGGCGACCAAGTCGTGGACGCCGTGCGGATCGTCAACCACGACGCGCGCGACGCGTCGTCACTGAGGTGGATGGGCCGCCACGGCAAGGACGTACCGGTCTGGCTCAACCGGGAGTGGACCGACGCCGACGTACGGATCACGACCGGCTTCGTCGAGCCGCACTTCTTCGCCGGGTTCTCCGGCGGCCCCAAGCTGGTCGCGCCCGGGCTCGCCGCACTGGAGACCGTGCTGACCCTGCACGACGCGGCCCGCATCGGCGACCCCCGGGCCACCTGGGGTGTCGTCCAGGGCAATCCCGTCCACGACGACGTCCGCGCCATCGCCGCCGCGACCGGCGTCACCTTCGCCCTCGACGTCGTGCTCAACCGGGAGCAGAAGATCGTGCACGCGTTCGGCGGTGATCTGCTGCCGATGCACGCCGCCGCCACGGCCGCCGCCCGCGCCGCCGCGATGCGCCCGGTTCGCGAGCCCTTCGACGTGGTGGTGACGACGAACGCGGGCTTCCCGCTCGACCAGAACCTGTACCAGTCGGTGAAGGGGATGAGCGCCGCCGCCCAGGTCGTCAAACCCGGCGGGACCATCATCTGCGCCGCCGAGTGCCGGGACGGCTTCCCCGACCACGGCTCCTACCGGGACGTGCTCACCTCCGCCGCCTCTCCGGAGGCGCTGTTCGAGGAGATCTCCCGCCGCGCCGAGACCGTTCCCGACCAGTGGCAGGTCCAGATCCAGGCCCGCATCCAGCGGCACGCCAACGTGATCATGCACACGTCGTATCTGGGCGACGCCGACCTTGCCGCCGCCCACCTGGAGCAGACCGGCGACATCGCCGCCACGGTCCGCGCCCTGCCCGGACGGGTCTGCGTCCTGCCGGAAGGCCCTATGACGATCCCCTACCTCGCGGAAGAGTGACCGTGCTCCGCTACCCCCTGATCCACCCGCCGCTGCTGTCCGCGCTCGCGGCCACCGGTCACGGATCGCGCGTTCTGCTCGCCGACGCCAACTACGCCCACGCCACCAACGTGCGGGCCGGAGCCCCGGTGATCCATCTCAACCTGCGGCCCGGGCTGGTCCGCGTGGACGACGTCCTGGAGGTTCTCGCGGACGCCGTACCGCTGGAGTCGGTCCATTCGATGCGTCCCGACGAGGGCGGCGAGCCCGAGGTGCTGGCCCGCTACCGGGAGCTGCTCGGCCCGGGCCTGCCCATCGAGGCCATGGACCGGCTCGACTTCTATGAGGCCGCGAAACAGCCGGACGTCGCGTTCGCCGTCGCGACCGGCGACGACCGGCTTTACGCGAATCTCCTGCTGACCGTCGGATATATCGTCCCGGCATGAGCAAGTCGCTAGATCTCGGGTATGCGCGCGTCGACCTGGACCGGGAGACGCGCCAGGGGCTGCCCGAAGTGGTGTACGGCCCGGGCAAGCGGGTGAATGAGATCGCCGGGATCGTCACCACTCTGCTCGGCCGGAACACCGGGCCGGTTCTCGTGACGCGGGTCGAACCCGGCACGGCCGCCGCGGTGCGCGAGCTCGTCTCCGGCGGTGCGTACGACCCGGACGCCCTGCTGCTGGTCTGGCGGCCGGCGCGGCCGATCGAGCACACGGTGGCCGTGGTCACGGCGGGGACGGCGGACGGCCCCGTCGCGGCCGAGGCGGCGGCCGTCGCCTCCGCGCTCGGCCTGCGGACCGTCATGGTCAGGGACGTCGGGGTGGCCGGGCTGCACCGCGTGCTCGCCGCCGCAGACGACCTGCGCGCGGCCGACAGCGTGATCGTCATCGCCGGCATGGAGGGCGCACTGGCCAGCGTCGTCGGCGGTCTCGTCGAGACGCCCGTGATCGCGGTGCCCACCTCCACCGGATACGGCGCCGCGCTGGAGGGCGTGACGGCCCTGCTGGCCATGCTGACCTCCTGCGCCGCCGGGCTGACCGTCGTGAACATCGACTCCGGCTTCGGCGCCGCCCTCGCGGCCTACCGCCTCACGAGGAGGACGTCCCGGTGATCCTCTGCCTCAACCCCTTCACCGGACTCGCGGGCGACATGCTGCTCGGCGCGCTGCTCGACGCCGGCGCCTCGCTCGACGCCGTACGGCAGGCGGTCGCCGCGACCGGGCTCACCGGCTGGCGGCTCGACGCCGAACGGGTGCGCACCGGAGCCCTGACCGCCACCCGCGTGCGGATCGAGGTCGACGACGACGCCACCGAGCGCCCGGCCGCGCAGCTGATCGCGATGGCGGCCCGGACCGGCCTGACCGTGGCGGAGGCGGCGCTGACCGCGATCGCCGAGGTGGAGGGCGCGCTGCACGGCGTGCCGGCCGCCGACGTCCACCTGCACGAACTCGGCGGGCACGACACCCTCATCGACATCGTCGGATGCGCGGCGGCGCTGCGCGATCTCCGGGTGACGCGAGTGCACTCCGCGCCGCTGCCGCTTGGCGGCGGCACGGTGCACACCCGCCACGGCGTGCTGCCCGTCCCGGCTCCCGCCACGCTCGCGCTGCTGAAGGGCGCACGGGTGCGGGGCGGGGAGGCGGGAGAGGCGGTCACGCCGACGGGGGCGGCCCTGCTGCGCGCCGCAGGCACGGCGTACGGCCCGGCTCCGGAGATGGCCCTGCGCGCCACGGGGTACGGCGCGGGCGGCCGCGTGCTGCCCGACCGGCCCAACGTGACCGTGGCCATGCTCGGAGAGCCGGTGGCCGAGACCGGCACCCAGATCGTCCTGTCGACGAACCTCGACGACGTGACCGGGGAGGTCCTCGGGCACGTCATCGAGCGAGCCCTCGCGGCGGGCGCGGCGGACGCCTGGATCACGCCCGCCGTCATGAAGAAGGGGCGCCCCGCGCACGTCCTGCACGTCCTCACACCCTTTGAGCTGGCCGACGACCTGCAGAACCTGGTCTTCGCCGAGACGGGGAGCCTGGGCCTGCGACGCGGCGCGGTGGAGAAGGTCGCCCTGCCCCGGCACTTCGAGACCGTGCGCCTGCACGGCCGGGACGTCCGGATCAAGCACGGGCCGTGGGGGGTCAAACCCGAGTACGACGACCTGGCCGCCCTGGCCGAGGCCACCGGCAGACCGTTACAGGAACTGGCACGAGAGGCTTTCGACGCGCTGTGACTTCCACCGTGACCTCCACTGTGACCTCCACTGTGACCTCCACTGTGACCTCCGCTGCGACTCCCCCCGCGGCTCCGAGCGTGACCCGCATCGACGCCCACCACCACCTGTGGGACCTCTCCCAGCGCCCGCAGACGTGGCTGGATCCCCCGGAGATGGCTCCCATCCGCCGCGACTTCACCCTTGCCGACTACGCCTCCGCCGCGGCCGGCACGGACATCGGCCGCTCCGTGCTCGTGCAGGTGCTGGGCGACGCGGAGGAGACGCGCGAGTTCCTGGCGCTGGCGGCGCGGTCACGGACCGTCGCCGCGGTGGTCGGATGGACCGACCTGACCCGGCCCGATCTCGCCGACGAGCTCGCCGCCCTGGCCGCCTCGCCCGGTGGTGCCCTGTTGCACGGGATCCGCCACCTGGTGCAGGGCGAATCCGACCCGCGCTGGCTGGCCCGCGACGACGTGCGCCGCGGGCTGCGGCAGGTCGCGGCGGCCGGACTCGCCTACGACCTGCTCGTCCTGCCGCACCAGCTGCCCGCCGCGATCGAGACCGTACGCGCCGTGCCCGAGCTGACCTTCGTCCTCGACCACCTCGCGAAACCGCCGATCGCGTCCGGAGAGCTCGACCCCTGGGCGGGTCTCATCCGTGAGCTCGCCGCGGAGCCCAACGTGACGGCCAAACTCTCCGGCCTGATCACCGAGGCGGCGTGGGACGACTGGAACGCCGCCGCGCTGCGCCCGTACGTCGACGTGGCGCTCGACGCGTTCGGTCCGTCTCGTCTCATGTTCGGCTCCGACTGGCCGGTCTGTCTCCTCGCCGGCTCCCTGCCCCTCTGGACCGAGACGGTCTCGGCGCTCCTCACGGATGCCGGACTGACGGCCGCCGACCGCGAGGCCGTCTTCCGCGACACGGCGACACGGGTCTACCGCCTGGAGGGGTGAGCCCCCTGGGGAGCCGGAGACCGGCACGAAGACGACACGACCTCCGGGCCGCGGCGGCCGGGTCAGCGCGGTCAGCAGGTGACCGTATGCGTCGGCATGTGTCGGCACTTCCTCGTGTTAGTCATCCCATGAAACAAGGGTGCAGCGCATGCGAGGATGCGCGGCATGTCCGAGGGGTACGGCCGGACATGTACGTTTCACGAGTCCCGCACCCGCGGCCCCGGATCTACCGGCGACCGCGATCAGGCGTTCCCGAGTGGCCTTCCGAGCGCGCGGCACGCTCGAAATACTGGACCGACCAGGAATGACGTCGCCCGGCGCGGTCCGCGGCCACCTCTCGCCACTGGGCACGCCAACCGCGCGCCCCGCGCCACCGCCCGACTATGAGCCGGTTGGGAACTTGACGGCGAACAGGGCTCTTCGTACTGTCCGCCTACGAAGACGTCCTATGTCTAGGACGGACGATTCTCCGGATTTGGAAAGGCGCTCGACGTCGCCGCCGGGTCGGCGACGGCCCCTCCCGTGAATCCGCCCCCTGGAGGACCAACAGCATGCGACTCAAGTTCCATCGGTTACGCATGGCACTCGCGGCCGCGGCCGGCGTCGGCGTCGGCGCCGCCCTCATCGGTGTCCCGTCCGCCCATGCCGCCGCCGGCTGTCAGGTCACCTACACGGTGACCAACCAGTGGCCAGGTGGCTTCGGCACCAATGTGAGCGTTAACAACATCGGCGACCCCGTCAACGGCTGGAAGCTGACCTGGTCGTTCGGCGGCGGGCAGACGATCAGCCAGTTGTGGAACGGCAGCTACACCCAGTCGGGCGCGCAGGTCACGGTGAGCGACGCGGGCTACAACGCGTCCATACCGACCGGCGGCAGCACGAGCTTCGGCTTCAACGGCACGTTGAGCGGCTCGGCCAACCCGGTGCCGACGGACTTCGTTCTCAACGGCACCCCCTGCACGGGCACCGTCACCACCAGCCCCTCCCCCAGCCCCTCCGTCAGCCCCTCGGCCAGCCCCTCGGCCAGCCCCTCGGCCAGCCCGTCGGTCAGCCCCTCGGTCAGCCCCTCGGCGTCCCCGAGTCCGTCGGTGTCGCCGAGCGGAAACTCGACGGCGTGGCAGAACGGGAAGTTCGTCGTGGACGTCCCGAACGTGGTGCGCCGGTCGAACATCGTGCTCAGCAAGGCCAACACCAGCTCCACCCAGTTCGTCCCACTGGGCAACGGCGCCCTCGGCGCCCCCGCCTGGGGCGGAGGTGGGTTCACCGCGCAGCTCAACCGCAACGACACCTTCCCCGACCGCAAGTCGCCGGGCCAGGTCGTGATTCCCGGGCTGAGCAGGCTCACCGGGGCGTCGGACTTCAAGGGCTACTTCGACCTGTACGACGGGACGCTGTACGAGTCCGGCGGCGGCATGACGCTGAAGGCCTACGTACGGGCCGACACCTCTCAGCTGGTGGTGGACGTCACCGGCGCCGACCCCAACAGCTCCCAGACCGCGCAGGTGAAGCTGTGGAGCCCGCGCAACCCCAGGGCCGAGGCGTCCGGATCGGTGGCGACGCTGTCGGAGTCCTGGACCGACGGCGGGACGTGGGCCTCCGGCCAGACGTTCGGCACCATGGCGGGCGTCAGCGCGGGCGGGCGCAACGTGCGGGCGTCCAATCCCGACTCGCGGACCGCGCAGGTGAGCTTCCAGCCCAACAGCGACGGGTCGTTCCGGGTGATCGTGGTGTCCCCCGGCTGGAAGGGCGGCAACGCGCTGACCACGGCGACCGGCCTGCTGGGCACCGATCTCACCCGCGGCTCGGCGGACCTGGCCGCGAGCACCTTGTCGTGGTGGCACGACTACTGGAACTCGGTCGGCCTCATCAAGATCACCTCTGGTGACGGGTCGGGCGAGTACTTCGAGAACATGCGGACGCTGTACCTGTACGCGATCGCCGCGAGCAACCGCGACACCCTGCCGGGCACCCAGGCCGGTGAGGCCAACCTGTTCAACGTCGGCCAGGACACCCAGCCCTGGTACCCGGCCGGATACTGGTTCTGGAACCTGCGGATGATGATCCAGGCCAACCTGTCGGCCGGGGCGTTCTCGCTGAACACGCCGATGTTCACCCTCTACCGCACCAACCTGTCCAACATCGCCGCCTGGACGTCCGCGCGCTACCCGGGGCACGAGGGCATCTGCGTGCCGGAGACCATGCGCTTCAACGGCAACGGCAGCTGGTATTCGGGCAACGAGTCCTGCGACTCGACCATCGCCCCCTCCTACAACTCCCAGACCGTCACCTCCGGGGCGGAGATCGGCCTGTGGATCTGGCAGACCTACCTGGCCACCGACGACCGGTCGTTCCTGTCGGCGAACTACCCGGTCATGCGGGACTCGGCGAAGTTCCTGCTGTCGCACGCCAAGGCGGGATCCGACGGCCTGCTGCACACTCACTCCAACGCCCACGAGACTCAGTGGTCGGTCGACGACCCGATCACCGACGTCGCCGCGATGCAGGCGCTGTTCCCGGTGACGGTGCAGGCGGCCCAGACCCTCGGCGTCGACTCCGACCTGGTCGGCCGCCTGCAGACGGCGATCCCGAAGATCCGGCCGCTGCCCCGCACCGACTTCGGTCAGACCCAGGTGCTGAGCCCGTCCTCCGACTCCGCCGGTAACGACATGCTCGCCCTGTCGGCGCAGCCCACCGCGGCCAAGCACAACGTCGAGAACCTCGGCCTGGAGCCGGTGTGGCCGTACAACCTCATCGGCGACAGCGGCAACCAGTCCGACCTGGCCAAGCGCACCTTCAGCCACCGCAGCTACATCACCGAGACCGACTGGAGCTTCGACGCGCTGCACGCCGCCCGGCTCGGCCTGGGCAACGACATGCGCACCGCGCTGATCGCCAACGTCAACAAGTACCAGGTCTTCCCCAACGGGTTCGCCAGCTGGGATCCCAGTAAGCTGACCAACCCCTACCTGGAGCAGCTGGGCGTCACCGCCGCCGCGGTCACCGAGGGCCTGGTGCAGGACTACGACGGCACCCTGCGCATCGCTCCCGGCTGGCCGAGCACCTGGAACGCCGACGGCACCGTCTACATCCAGCACAAGGGCAAGGCCCACGTCCAGATCCGCAACGGCACCCTGGTCACCGTCGCCGTCGAAGCCGGCGCCGACGGCACCATCACCGTCCGCAACCCCTGGCCCGGCCAGAACGTCACCGTCGTGAACGGTGGCGGCACCACCGTGCTGGCGAACCAGACCGGCGCCACCATCGCCATCCCCGCACAGGCCGGCACCTCCTACCTCATCCAGCGGGCCTCCAACCCCACTACCTCCCTCCCCTACTGGCCGGTCGGCGGCAGCCCCGCCACCACGGCCAAGCACCTCGGCAGCCGCAGCATCGGACTCTGATCCCAAGAATCGGTCACCCCTGCCGGCGAGCGAATCTCGGGACCCGGGTGGGCGCGATGCCGCCCACCCGGCGCCGAGCGGTGGATCATGGAATAGGCCAAGGCCCGCAACCGACGGCCCTCGGGATCGGCGTATCCGTCCCCGAGGGCCGTCGGTGGTGTCAGGTCGGTGGTGTCAGGGGGTGGTGAGGTCGAAGCGGTTGACGGTGACCGCGCCGCCCAGGGACTGGGTGGCGTAGTTGAAGATGGCGAAGCGGTAGCCCATGAAGAACTGCCAGGCGTTGCCCATGGTGAAGGCCGGT
>NZ_BSSF01000021.1:0-97800 GCF_030268985.1 Microbispora sp. NBRC 16548 | reverse complement strand
CCACGAGCCGCCGGTAGAAGTCGAGCCCGCGCCGGTTCACCGGTCCGCGGCCGTCGGGCAGCACCCGCGGCCAGGCCACAGAGAATCGGTAGGCCCCCGCCCCCAGGTCTTTCATGAGATCGACATCCTCTTGCCAGCGGTGATAGTGGTCGCAGGCGAATTCACCCGACTCGCCCCCTGCCACCGCGCCGGGCACCCGGCAGAAGGTGTCCCAGATCGAGGGCCCCCGGCCGTCGGTGTCGACGGCCCCCTCGATTTGGTACGCCGCGGTGGCCGTGCCCCACACGAAGCCGGCGGGAAAGGTCCGCCGTATGGCGAGGCGTTCGTCGGTCGCCGTCATTCCCTGTTCGCTCCAGGTTCCGTGCCCGCTTCGATGAACAGCCCGGACACGGCAACAGGCCGTGCGGGCGATGGGACCGTTCCCCCGAAGGCCGCGGGACCCGCCGAGCCGTACGGCGGGCACACACGCGGGCAGACGGAGTTCCGCAGCGGACACCTGAACTCCCTCGCAGGAGAAAGGGAAGCGGCTGCGAGACACGACAGCGGCCGAGCCCGTGGCAACGAGAAAGCGCCGGCCGATGCTCGCCATCACACATAAGGGGACGGGGAGTTGTCAAGTCACGAAAACGTGACGGGAGGAAATTCCGATTACTGGTTGACGAGCTTCCCGGCGGTTGCCTATTTTGGGGAAACCGGTTGCATGAAACCGGTTACAGCGAGATGCGATAGCGTTTGGTCCGTGGCAACGATCAGAGAGCTGGCGCGCCTGTGCGGCGTGTCTCCGGCGACCGTCTCCCGCGTGTTCAACAACCCCGAGGTGGTGAACGCGAAGACCAGGGAGCAGGTCCTGCGGACGGCCCGCCAAATCGGCTACCTGCCCAACGAGTCCGCCCGCACCCTGGCCACCAAGAAGTCCTTCATGGTCGGCCTGGTGTGGGATACCGACCACCGCCGACCCGGCTGGCGGCACCCGTTCTTCCAGGAAATCCTCATCGGCCTGAAGACGGCGCTCAGCGGGCGCGGCTATCACCTCCTCATGCTCGCCACCAGCGGGGACACGAGCGGGGAGAGGACGGAAGACGCCTACGTGCGCGCCGTGCGCAGGCACAACCTGGACGGCGTCGTGATGATAGACAGCGGCACCTGGGATCCCTCAATGCGGCGGCTGTCCGAATCGGGCGTCCCCTGCGTCAGCCTCGACCGTCCCGTCGAGGGTTCCCGCGCCACATACGTGACCTCGGACAACGCGGGCGGCGCCCGCCTGGCCGTACGGCACCTGCACGAGCGGGGACGGCGAGCCATCGCCACGATCACCGGCCCGGCACACACGCGTCCGGGCGCCGAGCGGCTGCGGGGCTACCAGGACGAGATGTCCCGGCTGGGGCTGCCGCACCGTCCCGAGCTCGTGGTCGAGGGCGACTTCTACCTGTCGGGCGGCCACGCCGCGATGCGCCGCCTGCTCGAGGCGGACGAGCGGCCCGACGCCGTGTTCGTCGCGGGCGACGAGATGGCCGTCGGCGCGCTGCGCGCGATCGGGGAGGCCGGTCTGAAGGTGCCCGAGGACATCGCCCTGGTCGGGTTCGACGACATCGAGGTGGCCGCGCTCGTGCCGCCGGGCCTGACGACCGTCGCCCAGGACAAGGCCGGATTCGGCACCGCCGCCGCGGAGGCGGTGGTCTCGATGATCAACGGTGCGGACGCCCCGCCGCCCCGGATCCTGCCGACGACACTCGTCGTGCGCGGCTCCAGCACGCCCCCGCTCTGACCCCCTCCGCCCGCCCGTGGGCCGGAACACGCGCGCTGTCGCGGCCCAGGCCCCCCTCTCCGCCCGCCTGGGGCCGGACATCCGTGCCGGCCTGGGCCGCGAGCGGCACTGCCCGCGCGCTGAGCCGCACCGGACGCTCCCGCACGGGGTATCGCCCTCTCTGAGCGTTCTGGATCGCTGTGCTCCCGGAGGCGCTTATCGTGATGAGGCACCCATCACCCTTGACCCTCCGGGGGACTTCTGTGTCCGAGCAGTCCTGGCCTGTCCGCATCCGTGCCGAGTTCGCGCAGCGCGTCCTGGACCTGCGGCATCAGCATCCCGGGATCCTCGCCTCGCTGGACCAGCACATGACCGCCGTCAAGCACGCCATCGCGGAGCTGGGCGAGCGGGTCGGGCCGGCCTCCCTGCTCGCCTATCTGATCGGCTATTGGGACGGCGCGCGGGAGAAGGGCTGGCGGGCGCCGGGACCGGAGCAGCCGCTCGACTTCGCCACCCTCCGCATGACCGCGGTCTGCCTGCTGCTCGACGCCGCGGCCGAACCCGCCTGACTCCCCACCGCTTCCGGCACAGCGGCGGGGCGCCCCTCCCGGTGAGGGACGCCCCGCGCGACTGAAGGGCTCACCGGCGCGGCGACGGCGGCTCCTCCGGGGGATTCGGCCGGGAGGAGGTGGGCCGCGCCACCTCACCCGGCGCGTCCTGCGGCATCAGTGGGGTTCCGGGGGCGCCCGGAGGGACCGCGCCCGCCGGGGGGATGGGAGTCGTCGGCGCGCCCGGAGCGACCGGCGGCGTGCTCTCGGGGTACGCGGGCCGGCTCGCCCGCGCCTCCCCGGCGCCCTGCGCGCCCGGGATGTTCCCGCCGACGTTCTCCGGCCGCACGGCGCTCTCCGGCTGCGCGGTGTTCTCCGGCTGCGCGGTGTTCTCAGGCTGCGCGGTGTTCTCCCGGGACGCGGTGCTCTGCGGGTACGCGGTGGAGGCCGACTGGGCGAAGGCCCCCACCCGCTGCCGCGGCTGCTCGGGCCGCGGCACGGCGGCGGTCTCCATCGCGTCGGCGCGGCCACGGCTGTAGGCCGCGGCCTGGGCGCGGATGGTGTCGGTCTCGGCCTCGGCCCGGTTCAGCCAGTGCTCCCAGCGCTGCTGCATGGGCCGGACCAGGCCGCCGCCGACGCCGACGACGAGGATGCCGGCCATGGTGGCCAGGATCGCGATCAGCACGGGCGTCGTGACGGTGGTCGCGACCTCGATCTGGTTGAGCGCGGCGATGACGCCGAGGCCGATGATGAACACCGACGCGATCGTGGCCAGCGCCCGGCCGTACGACAGGGAGCCCAGAGCGGCGGTGACGATGTCCTTCACGGCCCTGGCGATGGCGGTCGCGACCACGATGATGACGATCGCCACGGCGGCCTTGGGCAGCCACGCCACCACTCCGGCGAGCAGGTCGCTGACGGGGTTGGGCCCGAAGACGGAGAAGGCGATCTGCAGCGTGATCAGCAGGATCGCGTAGTAGACGAGTTTCGCGAGCAGGTCGGACGCGTCGTACTTGCTGCGCGCCAGCGCCCGTCCCACGGCCCCGCGTTCGACCCACCGGTCGAACCCGACGCGTTCGAGTACGGCGTCCACAACCTTCCGCAGTGCCTTGGCGACCAGCCAGCCCACCACGAGGACGACGACGAATGCGAGGAACTTGGGGACGAACGTGGCGACCGACGACCAGGCGTCGGCCACTCCTCTTCCCCAGTCGACCGGAGCGGCCATGGGTCCTCCTGTTGAGAGCCTTCCACGACATACGAGGCCCACGGCTACCCGGTGATCCGCGTCTCATACCCGATCCGTGTCCGGCTCGGCACTCAAAGCTTCCCGTATGCTGTACGGTACGACGTACGACAGGAAGGGGCACATTCCGTGTACGAGCCGAGCAACGAGGAACTGAAGAGCGTCGAGGACTGGTTCGCCCAGTACGACGCGCTCGCCGAGCAGGGGGCGATCGAGCGGCTGGCCGACCTCGCGGTCTTCCCGATGAACCTGGCCACCGACGTGCCGGGCGGCTTCGCGACCGTACGGCAGTGGACGCGCGAGGAGTACGTCGAGGCGATGCGGGAGGCAATGGGCGGCGGAACGGCGGGGCTCGACCTGGAGTCGGCGAGGACGCCGCACTTCCTCAGCCCCAACCTGGTGTTCGTGGAGACCACGGCGACGATGACGGTCGAGGGCCGGCGGGAGAGCATGCACTACGGCGACCTGCTGGTGCGCACTGAGGACGGGTGGGCGTTCCAGACGATGGCACAGGGCGGCTGGGGCCACGGCTGGCCGCCCGCCCGGCGCGGCTGACCGGGCAGAGGGCCCGGAAAAGACAAACCGCCGACGCGACCGCGGCGCGGTCAGCCTTTCCCGTGTCGCGAAGGGACGGTGATGCCCGCCCGAAAGGGTGCCGCACCTGGCGGTCGAGGACTGGGACAGGCAGATCGACCTGAACATCAAGTGCGCCGGCCGGAGGCATCTGCGGCCGGCACAGCACAGACATGCGGGGTCGTGCCCGGCTGCGCCTCCCTGTTCCCGGTCGGCGCACAATCGATCAGCCATGGACCGCCAGGGTTCGGACGTAGGCGCGCCACCCCCCGTGCGTGGTGATGTCGGCCGCGCCCCGCAGCCCTTCCGGAGCGCAGAGGAAGCCGGGCACGTTCGTGCCGTCGGCCAGTTCGACCTGGCCCAACGTCATCGGGCGGGGAAGGGCCGTGAGCAGGTCGCCCAGCCCTTCGGCGGGAAGTTCCCACACCTCGCACTCGATGGCCGCGCCGTTATCGGGGACTCGGACGAGCCCGGGTTTGGGCGGGTCGGTGGTCAGGGCGTGCATCCGGTAGCGCGCGGCGGTCGTGGTGGTGGCCACCAGGCGGGCCCCGCGCATGGTGAGCTCGTGGTTGAGCGGTTGTCCTGACAGGTGCGCGCCGACCACGGCCAGGCGGGCGGCCGGCTGGAGCAGCCGGGCGATGGCGGCCAGGTCGTCGTCGGCGTGGGCCCGGCCGACCAGCATGACCCCGTACGGAAGCCCGTCCACCTGTCCGGCGGGTACGGCGAGTGCGCACATGTCGAAGAGGTTGACGAAGTTGGTGAAGCGGCCGAGGTCGCTGTTGACGCCGATGGGGTCGGCCGCGACCTGCGCCAGGGTGGGATGGCGGGGAGTGACCGGCAGGAGCAGGGCGTCGCGGTCGCCGAGCAGGGACAAGGCCCGCTCGCGCAGTGCCGCGAGCCGTTCCAGGTCGGCGAACAGGCGGTGGGCGGGCAGGTCGCGGGCCGCGGTGATGATGGAGGCGACAGTGGGGTCCAGGTCCGGGCCGCCTTTGCCGACGAACGCGCCGACGGCGGTGTAACGCTCGGCGACGAAGGCCCCCTGGTAGAGCAGCGCGGCGGCCTCCAGGAAGGGGGCGGGGTCGATCGGGTGGATCTCGACGCCTGCCGAGGCCAGCCTGCCGGCCGTGGTCTCGAACGCCTCGGCCCAGCCCGGGGCCAGCGTGCCGAGGCCGGCGGTGGCGGGCACGGCCAGCCGCCAGGGTCCGGGGCGGCGGGCCGGGCGGGACGCGGGCAGTGCGGAAGGGGCGGTCATGAGGGCCAGGGCCTGCTGGACCTCGGGGAGCGTGCGGGCGAAGACGCTGACGCAGTCCAGGCTCCGGCAGGCCGGGACCACGCCTTCGGCGGGGATCAGGCCGCGGGTGGGCTTGAGCCCCACGATGCCGTTGAAGGCGGCGGGGACCCGGCCCGAGCCCGCGGTGTCGGTGCCGAGCGCGAGGTCGGCCAGGCCGAGCGCGACGGCGACCGCCGAGCCCGAGCTGGATCCTCCGGAGATCCGGTCCGGGTCGGTGGCGGCGCGCACCGCGCCGTAGGGACTGCGGGTGCCGACCAGCCCCGTGGCGAACTGATCCAGATTTGTGGTGCCGAGCACGATCGCACCGGCCCCGCGGAGCCGAACCACGGCAGGGGCGTCGGCGTCCGGGCGGTAGGCGTAGGAGGGGCAGCCGGCGGTGGTCGGCAGCCCGGCCACGTCGATGTTGCCTTTCACGGCCAGCAGGCGGCCCGCGAGGGGAAGGTGCTCGCCGCCCGCCACCCGGACGTCCACGGCGGCGGCCTCGGCCTCCACCTCGGCCCGCGGCCGCAGGTCGATCCAGATCTCCGGACGGTCCGTCTCGGCGATCCGGGTGTAGGCCCTGCGGACCCGTTCCAGTGCCGTCTCAGCCACGATCACTCCTCAGCACCACCAGCGGGACGCCGGCCTCCACCTGGTCGCCGGGGCCGACCAGGACCCGTTCGACCACGCCGTCGGCGGGGGCCAGGACGGCGGACTCCATCTTCATCGCCTCCAGCACGATCAGCGGCTGCCCGGCGGCGATCCGCCGGCCGGGCGTGACGCTGATCTGCCAGACGCTCGCGGTGAGCTCCGCTTCCACCACCTGGCAGCCCGGTGGGAGCTCCAGCTCGGTCTCGGCCTGGCCTTTGGGCTGCTCCGCCCGGTCGAACTCGCCCGACGCCTGCCAGGCCGCCCGCTCGGCGGCGAAGGCGGCGGCCTGCCGTTCGCGGAAGGCCGCGATGGAGTCGGCGTGCTCGACCAGGAAGCGCTGGTAGTCGGCGAGCCGGAACACCCCTTCTTCGATCTTGGGTTCGATGCGCCCCGCCGCCAGGTCGGCGCGTAGTTCCAGCAGCTCTTCCGCCGTCACCGGGTACCAGCGGATGCGGTCGAAGAAGCGCAGCAGCCAGGGGGATCCGGGCTGGAACGCGCCGCGTTGCTGCCAGCTCGACCACACCTGCGTCGTACGGCCCACGAACTGGTAGCCGCCCGGTCCTTCCATCCCGTAGACGCACAGGTAGGCGCCGCCGATGCCGACGGAGTTCTCGGCGGTCCAGGTGCGGGCGGGGTTGTACTTGGTGGTGACCAGACGGTGCCGGGGGTCGAGCGGGGTGGCCACGGGAGCGCCGAGATAGACGTCGCCGAGCCCGAGGACGAGGTATTCGGCGTCGAAGACGATGCGGTGGACCTCGGCCACGTCCTCCAGGCCGTTCACCCGGCGGATGAACTCGATGTTCGACGGGCACCAGGGCGCGTCGTCGCGCACTCCCGCCATGTAGCGGGCGATGGCCTCCCGGGTGGCGGGGTCGTCCCAGGACAGGGGCAGGTGGACGACGCGGCTGGGCACCTCCAGCTCTCCGGTGGGCGGCAGACCGGCCTCGATGCGGAGCAGTTCGGCCAGCAGGTCGCGCTGAGAGAGCGCCGCCGGGTCGAGGTGGATCTGAAGCGAGCGGATGCCGGGGGTGAGGTCGACGACGCCGGGCAGGTCTCGGGCGGCGAGCGCCTCCGTCAGGGCGTGCACGCGCATGCGCAGGCCCAGATCGAGCTCCATCGGCCCGTACTCGACGAGGATGTTGTCGTCCCCGCTGCGCCGGTAGGTGACGCAGGGCCGCTCGCCGGTCTCGGGAAGGCGGTGAAGCACGCCGCCGTCGCCGGGGACGCCGATCGCGGGGGGCACGGGGACGAAGGTGACGGTGTCTCCGGGCCGCAGCTGCCCGAGTTTCCAGCGTTCGGAGCTGACGACGGTGGCCGGGCAGACGAACCCGCCGAGCGACGGGCCGTCGGGGCCGAGCACGACCGGCATGTCACCGGTGTAGTCCACGGCGCCCACCGAGTAGGGCGTGTCGTGGATGTTGGAGGGGTGCAGTCCCGCCTCGCCGCCGTCGAGGCGGGCCCAGCGCGGTTTGGGGCCGATCAGGCGGACGCCGGTGCGGGCGGAGTTGTGGTGGACCTTCCACTGGGCGGCGTAGAAGTCGCGGATGTCGTCGTCGGTGAAGAACTCGGGGTTGGCGTGCGGGCCCTCGACCACGCCGATCCGCCAGGCGTGCCCGAACTCGGGCCGCTCCCCTGTTTCGGCGCTGCCGGGGGCGAGGCGTCCCCCGTGCCTCAGGTATCCCCCGTGCTTGAGGGATCCGTGCAGGACGTCTCCGGCGCGCAGGGCCCGGCCGCCGTGGCCGCCGAACCCTCCGAGTGTGAACGTCGCGGCGCTGCCCAGGTAGGCGGGGACGTCGAACCCGCCCGCCATCAGCAGGTAGACGCGCAGTCCCGGCCCTTCGGCGGCGCCGATGTCCAGCATGCCGCCGGCGGGCACGGTGACCGGCTCCCACTGGGGGACGGGCGCGCCGTCCACCGTGACGGGTGCGGGCGCGCCGGTGACGCAGACGGTGGTGGTGTGGCTGAAGCGCAGCGCCGGGCCGCGCAACGTGCACTCCAGTCCGGGTGCGCCGGGGTCGTTGCCCAGGGCGGAGTTGCCGTGCCTGAAGGAGCGGTCGTCCATCGGTCCCGACGGCGGCACGCCCACCTGCCAGTAGCCGGTCCGTCCCGGCCAGTCCTGGACGGTGGTGAGGGTGCCGGGCCGCACCACCTCGATCCGGCGGGAGCCGTCGGTGAGCCCGGCAAGGGTGGCGGTGCCGTGCGTGGCCGCCCGCACGGAAGGATCGTCTACGGCGGCGCGCAGCAGCCCGAGGTTGGTCTCGACACCGTTGATCCTGGTCTCGGCCAGCGCCGCGGCCAGCCGGTCCAGGGCCTGTTCCCGGTCGGCGCCGTGCGCGACGACCTTGGCGAGCAGCGGGTCGTAGGCGCTGCTCACCTGCGTACCCGTCTCCACCCAGCCGTCCACCCGCACGCCCTCGGGGAAGGCGACGCGGGTGAGCAGGCCCGCGCTGGGCCGGTGGTCGCGGCTCGGGTCCTCGGCGTAGACCCGGGCCTCCACTGCGTGGCCGGCGGCCCCGGGCGGGGTCCGCAGGGCGGCGTGCACGTGGCTCGCGTCGCCCTGGGCCAGGCGCAGCATCCATTCGACCAGGTCGACGCCGTAGATCGCCTCGGTGACGGGGTGCTCCACCTGCAGGCGGGTGTTGACCTCCAGGAAGTACGGCTCGGCGCGCACCGGGTCGTAGATGAACTCGACGGTGCCCGCCGACCGGTAGCGCACCGAGGCGCACAGGCCTGCGGCGCTGTCGGCGAGTCCGGCCCGCACCAGCGGCGGCAGGCCGGGGGCGGGGGCCTCCTCCAGCACCTTCTGGTGACGCCGCTGCAGGGAGCAGTCGCGGTCGCCGAACGTGACGACGTTGCCCATGCCGTCGCCGAAGACCTGGACCTCGACGTGCCGGCCGCCCTCGACCAGGCGTTCCAGGAACAGCCCGGCCGAGGCGAAGCTCGCGGCGGCCGTGCGCTGCACGCTCTGCCACGCCTCGGCCAGCTCGCCGGCGTCGCGGCAGGCGCGCATGCCGATGCCGCCGCCTCCGCCGGTGGCCTTGAGCATGACCGGGTAGCCGACGTCCTGTGCGGCGCTCAGGGCCGCGTCCAGGTCGGGGAGCAGGCCGGTGCCGGGGAGCAGGGGCACGCCGGCCCGCTCGGCGGCGGCGCGGGCGGTGTGCTTGGTGCCGAACAGGTCGAGCTGCTCCGGGGTGGGTCCGACGAAGGCCAGCCCGGCGGCTTCGACCCGGCGCGCGAAGGCGGCGTCTTCGGACAGGAAGCCGTAGCCGGGGTGGATGGCGTCCGCGCCGCTGTCCAGGGCGGCGCGGAGCACCCGGCCGGCGTCCAGGTAGCTCTCCCGGGCGGGGGCGGGGCCGAGCCGTACGGCGTGGTCGGCCAGGCGGACGTGGGCGGCGCCCCGGTCGGCGTCGGAGTAGACGGCGACCGTGCGCAGGCCCAGGCGGCGAGCGGTGGCGATGACGCGGACGGCGATCTCGCCCCGGTTGGCGATGAGGAGGGTGTTCATCGGACCGTCATCCGCACGGGCGTGGGGTCGAAGCCGTTGCACGGGTTGTTGATCTGCGGGCAGTTGGAGATCAGGACCAGCACATCGGTCTCGGCCCGCAGCGTGACGGCGAGGCCGGGAGCGGAGATGCCGTCCACGATGCCGAGCGTGCCGTCGGGCTCGACCGGGACGTTCATGAACCAGTTGATGTTGCTGACCAGGTCGCGTTTGCCGAGCCCGTGGCGGCTGCCCTCGATGAGGAAGTTCTCGACGCAGGCGTGCTGGGAGTAGGTGTGGTGTCCGTAACGCAGCGTGTTGGACTCCTTGGAGCAGGCGCCGCCGACGGTGTCATGGCGGCCGCAGGTGTCGCCGACGACGGTCATCAGCGGGGTGTGCTCGTTGGACAGCAGCACGCTGCCGGTGGTGAGGAAGATGCTGCCCTGGGCGTGGATGGTGTCGGGGGCGCTGTAGCGGACGGCGGTGTCGTGCGCGTCGTACAGCAGGCAGTCGACGGCCTGGTTGCCGCCGAGGTCGGTGATGGTCAGCTCCTGCCCGGCCCGGATGATCGCCGACCAGGGGGCACGGGCGGGTACGGTCGCATCGAACACGGGCACATCGAGCGCGGGCACGTCGAGCGCGGGCACATCGAGCGTGGGACGTCGGGCACGGTCATCGGGTCACCTCGGCGGTGTTGAGGAAGGCGCGGCGGCCTTCGGGGCCGGCCTGCCACAGGGGGTCGCCGGGGCCGGTGGGCCGGGCGCGCCAGGCCAGGACTTCCAGCGGGGTGCAGGTGTAGGCGGGGCGGGGGTCGACGGGGTGGGCGGTGTTGGCGATGAGCACGGTCAGCGGCATCTCGGCGCGCAGGGTGACGGACGCCCCGGGCCCGGCTGAGCCGGTGAAGGTCAGGCCGCCGTCGGGGCCGACCCTGACCCCCTGGAAGAAGGAGATCGACGGGGGCAGGTCCCGGGGCTGGAGTCCGTGCTTGGCGGCGGCCAGCTTGAACAGCTCGCGCCCGGCGGGGGCGGGGCCGTGCGGGGAGCCGTCGCCGTAACGTTCGGTGTTGCGCCGAAGGGTGGAGGCCCCGCACATGGTGTCGTGGCGGCCGGAGGTGTCGGCGACCACGGAGGCCAGCACGCGGCCCTGGTCCGACAGCAGCAGGTGGCCTTCGCCGAGGTAGGCGTTCCACAGCACCTTGACGGTGTCGGCGACGTTGAGCCGTTCCCAGGGGCGGCCCTCGACGAAGAGCAGCAGGTGCGCGCAGGCGTCGCCGGCCAGGTCGGTGAGGCGCAGCTCGGTGCCCCGGGCCAGCACCTTGTGGGTGTAGCCGCCCCCGGCCACGGTTTCGGCCCACACGAGGTCGGCGGGGTCGACGCCGTCGGGCGGGGTGGGCCAGTCCGAGGCCGGGAGCACCGGCATGGTGTCGCTTGTGGTGCCTTCCTGTGCTCGGGCGTGCTCGCGCGCGCCGTAGGTCGTGCTGGTCGCCATGACGCGTTCTCCTCTGGGGGGTTAATTTCTGTCGCACGACAGAAATTAGGCGGCGTGTGTTTCCTCTCACGCGCCCCCGGGTTTCCCGCCTGTTACCGGAAGCGCACAGCCGCGGCGGCCGGTTGGAGGTGTGCGAGGATCGTGCGGTGAGTGCCCGTTCCACCGCGCCCGGTTCCAGCGCGTCCGGCTCCACCGCGTCCGGCTCCACCGCGCCCGGTTCCAGCGCGCGAAGGGTCGGCAGGCCGCGAGCCGTTGCGCGGCCGCGAACCGAGCTGAGCCCGCGGGAGGAGATCCTGGCGGCGGCGGCGGAGCTGTTCACGACGCACGGCTACGCCGCGACCTCGACGAGGGCGATGGCCGAACGGGCCGGGATCAGGCAGGCGTCGATCTACCACTATTTCGACGGCAAGGAGGACATCCTCGCCGAACTGCTGGAGAGCACGGTGCGGCCCTCGCTGGAGACCGCCGGCGCCCTGACCGGCGGTACGCCGGAAGAGCGGCTGTGGGAGCTGTGCCACTGCGACGCCAGGCTGCTCTGCTCGGGCCCGCACAACCTGGGCGCGCTCTACCTCCTGCCCGAGGTGCGCACCGAGCGGTTCGCCGCCTTCCGGCGCATGCGCGGCGAGCTCAAGGACACCTACGCGCGGCTGCTGGCGGCCACCACCGCCGGCGCGGCGCTGACGCCCGCCGACCGGGCGCTGCGCACCGATCTGCTGTTCGCGCTGATCGAGGGCGTCATCCTGATCCGCAGGGACGCCCCGGGCGAGATGGCCGCCGACGCCCTGGAGACGCTGGCGTCCGCCACCGCCGACGCGGCGCTACGCCTGGCCGGCGTTCCCGACCGGGATCTGCCCGACCTGCGCAAGACGGGCCGCGGGCCGGCGTAGCCGCCGGTAGAGCGCGCCCAGAGCGACGACCGCCACCAGGAAGAGCAGGGTGAACCACTGGAAGAACCAGTGGCCGGTGATCGGGGCGTACACCTCGGCCCTCGGCCAGGCCAGGTTGACCATCATCGCCAGGCCGTAGCAGAAGGCCAGCGCGTTGACCGGCAGGCCCCAGCGGCCCATGCTGAACAGCCGGCTGCCGTCCTCGTCGAACCCGCCCGGCGCCCCGCCCCGCCAGCCGCCGCGCAGGCGCTGGAGCAGCAGAGGGCCCGTCACCATCGCGTACGCCAGGTAGAGCAGCACGATGCAGGTGGTGCCGATGGCCAGGAACGCCTCGGGAGAGGCGAAGTTGAGCAGCAGGATGGCCGCCGCGGCCACCCCGGTGACCAGCGCCGGCCCGGTCGGCATCCCGGTGCGGCGCGAGACCCTGGACAACGCGCCCGATAAGGGCATCGCCCCGTCGCGCGCCATGGAGAACAACATCCTGGTGGCGGCCGTCTGGATCGCCATGGTCGCCACGGTGATCGCCAGCACCACGTCGGCCAGCAGCAGCTTGCCCACCCAGTCGCCCAGGCTGCTGGTGAGCACGTAGGACAGGCCCTCGGCGGCCAGCCTTCCGTCGGTCAGGCTGGGAGCGGCGAGCAGACCGGCGAACAGGATGAGTCCCCCGAGCACCCCGGCCGCCGTGAGCGCGGTCAGGATGGTCCGCGGGGCGACCCGCCGGGGGCTGCGGGTCTCCTCGCTCAGTTCGCCCGCGCTGTCGAACCCGATGAGGACGTACGCGGCGGTGAACGAGCCGACCAGCAGCGCGCCGATGGCCCCGCCCTGCCCGCCGGTGCTGAACGTGACGCCGGGACCGTGCTCGGCGTGGGTGAGCAGCAGCACGACGATGAGAATCGCGCCGACGATCTCGGCGGTGACGCCGATGCTGTTGATCCGGGCGAGAACGCGGTTGTCGACGACGTTCACGGTGGTGGTGAGCGCGAGCAGGACCAGGCCGAGAATCGCGGCGTTGGCCGCTCCCGTGGCGGTGGTGGGCGCGGGATCGCCGCCGACGAGCTGGAAGCCCGGCCAGATCGCGGGCAGCACCACCTGCAGGGCGAGCGCCGCGGCGGCGATCACGACGATCTGCCCGAGAATCATGATCCACCCGGCGAACCAGCCGAACGTCGCCGTGCTGAGCCGGGTGGACCACTGGTAGATGGAGCCGGAGATCGGATAGCGGGCGGCCAGCTCGGCGAAACACAGGGCGACCAGGATCTGTCCGGCCAGCACGACGGGCCAGGTCCAGAAGAAGGCCGGACCGCCGAAGGCGTACCCGAAGGCGAAGAACTGAAAGACCGTGGTCAGTACGGAGATGAAGGAGAAGCCGGCGGCGAAGGAGGCGTACCTGCCCATGCTGCGGTGCAGCTCCTGACGGTAGCCGAACGTCTGCAGGGCGCTCTCGTCGGTGGGAGGCGAGGAAGGGACGGTGACGGCCATCGGGGCTCCGGGCGCTGGGGGGATTTCTGTCGGTTGACAGTTATTTACGGGGCCGTCGTTTCCGCGTCGTCACGGGCACGTTCATCCGCCGTAACGCACTCCTCACCGCTCGCAGCGGCCCGCCGAGCCCTCGACGAGGGGGCGATGTGGTGCACTCCGGAGGGTTGTATAAGCTTCCTATGTAAATTCGGTTCCCGTCCGGAGGAACACCTGTGTCCGTCACCCCGAGCGCCGATCCCCCCGAGGAGTCCCAGGCGGTCGCGGCCGTCCTGGACGACCTCGCGGTGCTCGCCGTACGGCGGCTGTCCGCGCAGAGCGACCTCAGCCTCACGGCCGCGACGACCCTGTCGTACCTGGACCGCAACGGCCCGGAGCGGCTGAGCGTCCTGGCCGCGCGGCAGGCCGTCACCCAGCCGTCGATGACCCAGCTCGTGCAGCGCCTGGAGCGCGAAGGCCTGGTATGCCGGGCGGTCGACGACCTCGACGGCCGCGCGGTGCGGGTCAGCGTCACCGACGCCGGCCGGGCGCTGCTGGCCGAGCGGCGCCGGCGGCGCAGAGAGCGGCTCACCGAGATGCTCGGCACGCTGTCCCCCGGCGAGCTGCGTGAGCTGACGCGGGTCGCCGGCGAGTTCCTCCCCCTGCTTCGGCGCCTGCTCGAGGGCACGGCGGACGAGTAGGGATCAGGGCGCTCCCCCTCGCTAATTACCAGGAGGTCCGGTGAGCTCTGCTCATGCCCCTGTCTCCAACCCGTTCAAGCAGCCGAAGGCGGTGTGGGCCGTCGCCTTCGCCTGCGTGATCTCGTTCATGGGGATCGGGCTGGTGGACCCGATCCTGCCCGCCCTCAGCACGAAGCTGCACGCCACGCCCAGCCAGGTGTCGCTGCTGTTCACGAGCTACCTGGTCGTCACCGCCGTGGCGATGCTGGTCACCGGGTGGGTCTCCAGCCGGATCGGCGCCAAGCGCACCCTCATCGTGGGCCTCGCGCTGATCGTGGTGTTCGCCGCCCTCGCCGGGACGTCCGGCGGCATCGGCGGCATCGTCGGCTTCCGCGCCGGCTGGGGCCTCGGCAACGCCCTGTTCATCGCCACCTCGCTCGCCGTCATCGTCGCGTCGAGCAGCGGCGGCTTCGCCGGAGCGATCATCCTGTACGAGACCGCGCTCGGCGTCGGCATCGCGGTCGGCCCCCTGCTGGGCGGCGTGCTCGGCGGCATCAGCTGGCGCGGCCCGTTCTACGGCGTCGCGGTCCTGATGGCGATCGCGCTGATCGCCACCGTCACCCTGGTGCGTCCGACGCCCACGCCGGCGGCGAAGACCGGCATCGCGGCGCCGATCAAGGCCCTGCGTCACCGCGGCCTGCTCATCCTGGGCCTGACCGCGCTCTGCTACAACTGGGGCTTCTTCACCGTGCTGGGCTACGCGCCCTACCCGATGGAGCTCGACGAACACCAGCTCGGCCTCGTCTTCACCGGCTGGGGAATCCTCGTCGCGATCTTCTCGGTCTTCGGCGCCCCGCGGCTGCAGGCCCGCTTCGGCATCGCCCGCACGCTGTACGCCAACCTCGTGCTGTTCAGCCTCGACATCCTGGTGATCGCGCTGTTCACCGACAACCGGATCGCCGTGATCTGCGGCGTGATCGTGGCCGGCGTCTTCATCGGCGTCAACAACACGGTCACGACCCAGGCGGTCATGACCATCTCGCCCGTGGAGCGGCCCATCGCCTCCGCGTCGTACGGTTTCATCCGCTTCATCGGCGGTGGTCTCGCGCCCTTCGTCGCGGGCAAGCTCGCCGAGCACTTCGACAGCCGGCACGCGCCGTTCTACATGGGGGCCGCGGCCGTGCTCCTCGGCGCGGTCGTCCTCACCACCGCGCACCGGCAGCTCGGCGAGGCCGAGCGCGCCCAGGCGGCCGAGGCGGCCGCCGCCGACCCGGCCGCCGCGCGGCGGGAGGAACTGGAGGAGGAGGCCCTGGCCGAGGACCTCGGTTCGGCCACCTGATCGAGGCGCCGGGGGGGCCGGGCGCGGCGGCAGTCAGATCCGGGTGAGCAGGTCCGGGGTGAGCGCGGCGACCCCGGCGCAGCCGGAAAGGGCCAGGGTGAGATCGGTCTCCGCCAGCACGCAGCGGATCACATGCTCCACCCCCGCCTGGCCGTCCAGGCCCAGCCCGTACGCGTACGGACGGCCGAGCAGCACGGTCCTGGCGCCGAGCGCGAGCGCCTTGACGACGTCGTCCCCGGTGCGGATGCCGCCGTCGAACAGCACGGTGAGCCGGTCGGCCACGGCGTCGGCGACGGCCGGAAGGGCGTCGGCCGCCCCGATCGAGCCGTTGACCTGGCGTCCGCCGTGGTTGGAGACGACGACGCCGTCCACTCCGGCGTCGGCGGCCAGGCGGGCGTCGTCAGGGTGCAGGACGCCCTTCAGCACGATCGGGCCGTCCCAGTGCTCGCGCAGCAGCGCGAGGTCCGGCCACGTCTTGCCCGGGTCGCCGAACATCCCCACGAAGTGCAGTACGGCGGCGTTCGGGTCCTCGTGCACGGGCCGGGCGAGCCCGGCCTGGAACGCCGGGTCGGTGAAGTAGTTGGCGGTGCCGACGCCCCGCAGGAACGGCAGGTAGGCCTGGTCGAGGTCGCGAGGCCGCCAGGCCAGCAGCGGCGTGTCGAGGGTGACGACGAGCACGGTGAACCCCGCCGCCTTGGCCCGGGCGAGGAAGCTGAGGGTGACCTCGCGGTCCTTGCCCCAGTAGAGCTGGAACCACCGCTCGCCGTCCCCCATGGCCGCCGCGACGTCCTCCATCGGCGTGCTGGAGGCCGACGACAGGATGAAGGGCACGCCGGTCGCGGCGGCCGCGCGGGCGGCGGCCCGCTCGGCCTCCGGATGCATGATCGACAGCACGCCGATCGGCGCCAGTGCCAGCGGCGCGGGCAGCCGCCTGCCCAGCACGGTCACCGACAGGTCGCGTTCACGCACGTCGCGCAGCATCCTCGGCACGATCCGCCAGCGGTCGAGCGCCTCGCGGTTGGCGCGCTCGGTGCGCCCGCTGCCCGCGCTGCCGGCGACGTAGCCGACCGGACCCGGCCCGAGCCGCCTCTCGGCCATCTCCTCCAGCCGGGTCAGGTCGGTCGGCAGCCGGGGCACGGCCCCGGTCATGCCGCTGAGATAGATCTCGTACTGGAAGTCCGCCCAGCTCATCGCGCTCGCCCTCGCTCCGCTTCCACCCGGCCGTCGCCCCGGCGGCTCCTGCCGAACACATTATCGGGAACCGATCATCGGGCCCCGCGCGCCAGGTGGGGGTTTGCGGCGCGGGACGTGAGGCGTTCCCAGTTGCGGTGGGCGTCGCGGCCATCGGCCGGGAACAGACCCGGCGGCGGGTCGTCGAGGCCGCCGCCGGGTGGGTTCCGGCCCCTGGCCGGGGACGGCGATCAGCGAGGGCCGGGGGCGCGGCGGAAGGCGACGGGCTGGCTCTCGCGGCCCGGCACCACGAACCAGCACTCGCCCGTGCCCTCGCTCGCCAGCAGCGAGAAGAACGCGTCGACGACCGTCTCGACGTCGAGGATCGGGAACTTCAGCTCGTCCAGCAGCGCCTTGGCCTCGGCGTCGAGGATCGCCGTGTCCGCGAACGACGGGCACAGCCCCTGCACCCGGACGCCGAGGGGCTCCAGTTGTGGGCCGAGCGAGCGGACGAGCCCGACGACCGCGTGCTTGTTGGCCGCGTAGACGGGATCGGAGGGGATGCCCACGATCCCCGCCATGCTCGCGGTGGCCACGATCACGCCCCCGGCCCGCATCGCAGGCAGCGCGGCGTGCACGCCGAAGACGACGCCGTCGAGGTTGACCCCCATCGCGCGCCGGTAGCGGGCGAGGTCGAAGTCCTCGCCGAGCCCGAACCCCGAGGCGACTCCCGCGTTGAGGAAGGCGAGGTCGAGCCGCCCGTGCCGCTCGACCGCGAGCGCGACCGCGGCCTGGTTGTCCTCCAGCCGCGACACGTCGGTCCGCACGAACGCGGCGCCGATCTCCTCGGCGGTGCGCGCGCCGGCCTCGGCGTCGACGTCGGCCAGCACGACATGCGCGCCGTGCACGGCCAGGCGGCGGGCGACACCCGCGCCGATGCCGCCCGCGCCCCCGGTGACGAGCGCGACCTTGCTGGAGATGTCGTCGGTGTTCACAGCGGCAGTCCTCCCGTTGCGGCCCTGGTCGAGCCGGTGGCCCGGTACGCCTCGATGGTGCGCTCGGCGATGCGCATCTGGTGGATCTCGTCGGCGCCGTCCGCGAATCGCGCCCATCGCGCGTGCTGGAACATGTGCGCCAGCGGAGTGTCGGTCGAGTAGCCGAGCGCCCCGTGGACCTGGATGGCCCGGTCGACGATCCGGTTCAGGCTGTTCGCCACGAAGTGCTTGGCCATCGAGACTTCGGTGCGGAAGTCCTCACCCTTGTCGATCTTCGAGGCGGCGTGCAGGACCATGAGCTTGCACTGGTAGAGCTCCATGGCGGAGTCGGCGATCATCCACTGCACGCCCTGCTTGTCGGCGAGCGGCGATCCGTGGCTGAACCTGTCCAGCGCCCTGCCCACCATCAGGTCAAGGGCCGTCTCCGCCTGCGATATCCACCGCATGCAGTGCGCCAGCCGGGCCGGACCGAGGCGGTACTGGCCCAGCCGGTGGCCGTTGCCCCGCCCGCCGAGCACGGCAGAGTCCGGCAGGCGCAGGTCGGTGATGACGATCTCGCTGTGGCCGGTAGAGCCGTGCATGGTCTCGATCTCGCGTACGTCGTTCCAGCCGTCGGCGGGCAGGTCCACGAGGAAGGCCGTGTTGGCGCCCCGCGCGCCCTCCGGCAGGTCGAACTCGGTCTTGGCGATCAGGATGGCGAAGCCCGCCCTGCGGGCATTGGAGATGAACCACTTGTGCCCGTTGATCACCCACTCGTCGCCGTCCTTCACGGCGCTCGTACGGATGAGGGTCGGGTCGGAGCCGGCCACCTCGGGCTCGGTCATCGCGAAGCACGACATCTTCACGCCGTCGAGCAGCGGTCGCAGGTAGCGCTCCTTCTGCTCGTCGGTGCCCCAGTGGAGCAGCGTGTGCATGTTGCCCTCGTCGGGGGCCGCGCAGTTGAGCACCCACGGGCCGAGCCTGGTCTTGGCCGCCTCGGCCTGCACCATGGCCAGCTCGACGTGGCCGAGGCCCATGCCGCCCCATTCCTTGGGCATGTGCGGCAGCCAGAGCCCCTCCTGCTTGGCCCTGCGGCGCAGGTCGAAGATCGTGCGCAGGTACTCCTCGCGGGTGAGGACCTTCTCCTCGGAGTCCTCGAACGGCTTCACCGCAGGGATCACCGTCTCCTGGACGAACGTCCGCACCCGCGCGCGTATCTCCTCGTGCTCGGGAGCGAGCGTGAAGTCGATGGCCATGGCCCTCCCTCGGGCACGATAATGCGACTTACACGTCAAATAATGCGATCGCCTGAAATACCGTATCCTTTGGCCGTACGAGCGACAAGGGAGGCACGATGGCGGCGGAGACCACGGTCCGGAGGCTCGTGGACGCCGCGGAACGCCTGTTCGCCGAGCGCGGCATCGACGCGGTGTCGCTGCGCGAGATCAACGCCGCCGCCGGGCAGCGCAACTCCACCGCGCTGCAGTACCACTTCGGCGACCGCGCCGGGCTGCTGAAGGCGGTGCTCGCCAAGCACCGCCCGGAGATCGAGGCACGACGCCACCAGCTTCTGGACGAGTACGAGGCACGCGGCCCGCTGCCGCAGGCCGACGCCCTGCGTTCGCTCGCCGCCGCGCTCGTCCGCCCGGCCGCCGCCAAGCTGGCCGACCCCGACGGCGGGCGGGACTACCTGCGCGTCATGGAGCAACTGGTCCACCGCGTGCCGCCCAGCCTCCCCGAGGACGGCGGCGGCAGCATCGACCGCTGGCGTGAACTGGTCGCCCCCCTGCTTCCCGAGGCCGCCGTACGCCTGCACCAGCGCTTCATGGCGATCCGCATGACGTACGTCGAGCTGGCCCGCCGGGCGAGCGGCCCCCCGGCCCGGGACGACCGCCTGTTCACCAGCCATCTGATCGACGTGGTCTCGGCGGTCCTCGCGAGCGAGGTATCCGACGAGACCGCCCGCCTCCTCGCCGAACGCGAGCAGCGCCCCTGAGACCACAGCGCCCGGCCGAGGGAAACGCCTCTCCGCAGTGTCACCGAACCGCTTGACGGCACATCACGCCATGGCATCCAATAGTCACGGTCGGTGACAAGAGGTCCAGGGGACCTCTTCCCGGGCGACCGGGATAGCCGACCTCATTCATGCGGTGCCCCAGGGAGTCGCCATCGACGCCAGATGCGGCCGTGTGTGACTTTCAAACCATTTGCACGGCCGCCGTTCCAGATTGCGCTGCACCGCCCACAAGGCATAGTCGGCTACTTGAATACCCCACGTGCTTTGTGCGTCCCACACGCAGAGCACGACATCTCGATCTGCCGACAAATCCCGACAAACCTCAGCAAGCGCCTGCCGGGCGTTCATGACCCGTCGGTTCGCGGTAAGCGTAGCCACGATCACATACAGCGTGTCGCCCGGCTTACTGATAAGCGGCAGCAAACCCCTGAAATGCGCATACCACGCCAGTTTGTACAGCCAATATGATCGTTCGCGTACCGATGGATGAGCCCTGGCCTTGCACAGGAAGGTTACGTCGAGTCGCGGCCGTTGCCGCCCGACAAGATCGAAGACTTCATCACGCGTCGCACGCGAGTCGTCCTTCGCGTGGAGACCCCTGGGCAGTCGGACGCCGCGCCTCTCCAAATCACAGCGCAACCGCAAGCCCTCCCAGACCTCCCGGCCATGCTCTCCGCGAAAAATAGCGGTACCGAAGCCGAAATAAGCGCTCGCGCCGACCGTTCCGCCCATATCCATGTTACCGGTTTCGTCGGCATACATGTAGATCTCCGCCATATAGTCCACTCACTCTCAGCGATAGCGGAAATCTTCCCTATCACATGGATCACGATTGACCCGTGCAATAGGAAGCAGGCCGGCATGACGGTGGCGCGGAAGATCACTCGCTGGGCCGCGGGCGGCATGACCGTCGCCACCGCCACCGCCCTCACTCTGGTGCCCGCGGGGCCGGCGCAGGCGTATCCCAAGGGGTCGTGCGGGCAGTCGTACCGCAAGGTGGCCAGTTATCCGCTGACCCAGGGGGCCAAGGACGGGAAGTCGTACGGCACCGTCACGCTGTACCAGAGCCCCACCGCGCACGCGAAGTGCGCCATCGCCCGGGTGGCGCCCTCCTCCATCGGCAAGACGAGCTACCTGTACGTCGAACTCTTCGTGGACAGGAACCGGAACAAGAAGTACGACGGCCCGGACAAGGCGGCCGCCAGCGGCAGCGAGAAGTACAAGTGGTTCGCGGGCCCGGTGCACATCTACGGCGTCGACCACCGGTGCGTCCGGTTCGCCGGGGCGGTCAGGATCGGCTCCAAGCCCCTCGCCCGCGGCGGCACCCCGGCAGGCAAGTGGATGTACTGCGGCTAGACCCTCAACGCAGGGCGCGGGTGAGGGCGGAGACGCGCTCGGCACGGGCCCGGCGGCTGAGTGCCGCACGGGGCACGACGGTGTCGAAGCCGTGGAAGGCCCCCGGCCAGAGGTGGAACTCGACCGACACCCCGGCCCGGGCCAGCCGCAGCGCGTAGTCGGCGCACTCGTCGCGGAAGACCTCGAGCTCGCCCACGTCCACGTACGCCGGGGGAAGGCCGGACAGGTCGGCGGCCCGCGCGGGGGCGGCGTAGACCGGCACGTCCTCGCCTCCGGCGGCGTCGCCGAGCAGGGCCGCCCAGCCGAACCGGTTGGAGCCGCGGTTCCACGTCACGGCGTCCTCGAAGGAGCGGCCGGAGGTGGTGATCTCACGGTCGTCGAGCATCGGGCACAGCAGGAGCTGGAAGACGAGCGCGGGCCCGCCGCGGTCGCGGGCGAGCAGCGCGGTCCCCGCGGCGAGCCCGCCGCCGGCGCTCACGCCGCCCACCGCCAGCCGGCCGGCGTCGACGCCGAGATCAGCCGCGTGGGCGGCGGTCCAGGCGAGACCGGCGTGACAGTCCTCCACGGGCGCGGGATGAGGGTGCTCGGGTGCGAGCCGGTAGTCCACCGACACCACCACGCAGCCGACGCGACGCACGTACGACCCGGCACGGGCGTCGTCCGCCTCGGGGCTGCCGAGCACCATGCCGCCGCCGTGGATCCAGTACACCCCCGGCAGCGGGCCGTCCTGGGCGGCCGGCCGGTAGACGCGCAGCCGCAGGTCGCCGCCGGGGCCGGGGACGACCACATCCTCGACGCGGACTCCCTCGCCCACCGGCTGCGCCGCCACGGCCAGGCCTGCGGCTCGCCGGGCCCGCAGCTCCAGGAGGTCCTCGTACGTCGCGTCCGACAGGTTCGCGGACGCGGGCGGCTCCCGCTCGACGGCCGCCCTCAGCTCGGGGTCGAGGTTGGGGTGCATCCTCAGCCTTTCAGTCCCGTATGAGCCAGCCCCTCGATGAACTGCCGCTGCGCCACGACGAACACGACCAGCACCGGGATCGCCGTCATCGAGGCCGCGGCGAGCTGCACGTTCCACATCGGGCCGCCGTACGCGTCGACGAACTGCGTGAGCACCTGCGGCAGCGTGAACTTCTCCGGGGACGACAGGTACACGATCGGTTCGAGGTAGAGGTTCCAGGAATGGAGGAAGGTGAAGACGGCCACCGCGCCGAGGGCGGGCCGGGCCAGCGGCAACGCCACCCGGGCGAACGTGCCGAACCGCCCGAGACCGTCCACCCGGGCCGCCTCCTCCAGCTCACCCGGCAGGCTGATGAAGAACTGCCGCATGATGAACGTGGCCAGCACGCTCGGCGCGCCGAAGATCGGCACCAGGATCAGGGGCCAGTGGGTGTCGGTCAACCCCCACCCGTTGAACAGCTGGAACAGCGGCACGATCGTGACCTCGCTCGGGATGAGCAGGCCGAGCAGCACGACGAAGAACAGTACGTTCTGCCCGGGGAAGCGGATGCGCGCGAAGGCGTACCCGGCCAGCGCCGCGACCGCCATCGTGCCGGCGGTCACCACCAGCGCGATGTAGAGGCTGTTCCAGTACTGCTGCGCGAACGGCTGGAGCTGGAACACCTGCCGGTACGCGGTGACGTCCCACCGGCCGGGCAGCAGCGACGGCGGGAACGCGAAGATGTCGCCGACCGGCTTGAACGACGAGGTGACCATCCACCACGTGGGGAAGACGAACGGCACGCAGAGCACGCACAGCAGCCCGTACACCGCGGTCTTCGCTCTACGACTCATTGAAGACCCACTTCCTGCGCATCCGCCACTGCACGAGGGTGAGGGCCGCGACGATCGCGAACAGCACGACCGACAGGGTCGCGCCGTACCCGAAGTGGTGGAACTGGAACGCCTGCTGGTACAGGTAGTAGACGAGCACGGTGGTCGACATGCCGGGACCGCCCTGGGTGAGCACCGCGATCTGGGCGAACACCTGGAGCGACCCGACCACCGTGATGATCGACGTGAGCAGGATCGTGGGGCTGATCAGCGGGATCGTGATCCGCCGGAACCTGGTCCACGCGCCCGCGCCGTCGAGCTGGGCGGCCTCGTAGAGCTGCTTGGGCACGCCCTGCAGGGCGGCCAGGAACAGCACCATGTTGAGGCCCACGTTCTTCAGCACCTGCACGACGATCACCGAGACCATCGCGGTGGCCTCGCCGCGCAGCCAGTTCGGCCCGGTGACGCCGAACGCGCCGAGCACGCCGTTGATACCGCCGTTCGACTGGAGCAGGAACTGCCAGACGATCGTCCAGGCGACCAGCGACACCACGACCGGCGAGAAGAACAGCGCCCGGAAGAACGTCGTGCCGCGCAACCGCTGGTTGAGCAGCACCGCCAGCAGGAGGGCCAGGCTGAGGTTGAGCGCCACCAGGCCCACGGAGAACAGCGCGGTCGCCCACAGCACCGAGCGCAGGTTGGCGTCGCCGAGGAGCTTGGCGTAGTTGTCGCCGCCGGTGAACTGGAAGGTGCCGGCCAGCACGTTCCACTCGTGCAGGCTGTACCACCCGACGAGCGCCAGCGGCAGCAGCACGAACAGGACGCTTCCGGCGAGCTGGGGGGCGATGAACAGGTAGCCCGCGAGCACGTCCCGGCGGCGGGTGTTCCAGAAGGGGACCCCGCGGGTGGCGGCCCGTGCCGTCACCCGCGAGTCGATCTCCGTCACCGCCACGTCACGCGCCCAGCATCGGCTGGATCTTCGCGCAGACGCCGTCCAGCACGGTCTTGACGTCGGCGCCGGGCTGCCACAGCGGGTCAAGCGCCGCCCTGACGGTCTGCGCCAGCTCCGCCTGGCCCGCGTGGTTGGGCTTGACCACGCCCTTGGCGATGCCGTCGATCACCACGCGCTGCAACTGCTCGGGCTTGAGCAGCGGGTTGCTCTTGGCCAGCGTCTCCGAGGTGAGCTGGGCGGCCCGCGGCGGCGGGAAGTACGCCGCGAGCTTGGCGGAGTTGGCCGGGTCGGTGAAGAAGGCGAGGAAGTCGGCCGCGAGATCGGCGTGCGGGGAGTTCTTCAGCACGCCGATGCCGGCCTGCCCGAACACGGCGTACTCCCCCTTGGGCCCGGCCGGCAGCGGCACCAGGTCCCATTTGAACTTCGCGTCCTGCAGCAGCGACGCCCGGGAGATCTGGGTGATCGTCATGGCGGCCTCGCCGGCGAAGAAGTCCACGCTGGTCCCGGGACCGGGCAGGGCCTTGTCGGTGAAGATCGCCTTGTGCAGGGTCGTCATCGCCTCGACCATCTCGGGGCTGTCGAACTGGCAGGTCCTGCCGTCGTCGCTCCACGCCCTGGCGCCCCAGCCACCCCAGAACGAGGCCAGGTTGTCCCAGTTCTTGTAATCGAAGTCGCGGATGATCAGACCTCCCTTGCCCTCCTTCTTCGCCACCGCGGCGTTCATGGCCAGGGCCTCGTCCCAGGTCCACTTCCCGGCCTTGATCAGTTCCTCGGGGGTCTTCTGCCCGGCCGCCTTGAGCAGGTCCTCGTTGACGAACACGCCGAAGGGCGAGGTCGAGAACGGGTAGGCGTACAGCTCGCCGTCCTTCTCCCACAGCTTCGTCGCCGCGGGGGTCAGGTCGGC
Source organism: Microbispora sp. NBRC 16548 (assembly GCF_030268985.1). NCBI lineage: Bacteria > Bacillati > Actinomycetota > Actinomycetes > Streptosporangiales > Streptosporangiaceae > Microbispora > Microbispora sp. NBRC 16548. The sequence continues at coordinate 73,295 of NZ_BSSF01000021.1, read as the reverse complement.
CAGGTCGTAGCCCTGCGCCTTGCCGAGCACACCCTTCAGCGGCACGAGCGCCCCGGAGGAGACGAAGTCGGGCGCCGAGCCCTCCAGGATCCAGGCGAGGTCGGGGGCCTTGCCGCCGGCGATCTGGGTGGTGAGCGTGGTGGTGTAGCTCTCGAACGGGATGGGGTCGAACTTGATCTCCCCGGCGTCCGGGTGCGACTTCCGGTATTCGGCCGCGATCTCGTTGAACAGCTTCAGGTGGGCCTCGTTGGAGGTCCAGATCGTCATGCGGAGCGGCTGCGGGCCGCTCGCCGCCGGCGCGGCGGCGTTCCCGCCGCCGCACCCCGTGGCGAGCAACGCGGCCGTCGCGAGGGCCGCCAGCCTCCCGAGTGGTTTCATCGTCGGTCTCCTTACCGTGCGTCCCCCGACGTTCGTGATTTTCAGTAGCCGGCGACCTGCGGCCAGCGGAGCTCGACGCCGTCGTCCGTCAGACGGCGCTGGTAGTCGTCGAGGAGGGTGTCGCCCTCGCGTACGGCGTGCGGGGTCGTGCCGCGGTCGAGGCAGAAGGCGGCCAGCGCGCCCGCCGCCTCGCCGATGTTCCACTCGACCGGATGCAGCCGGTACGCCCCGTTGGTGATGTGCGTGGTGCCGATGTTCTTGCCGGCGGGCAGCAGGTTGGTCGTCCGCCGGGGAATGAGCGCCCCGAGGGGGATCTCGAACGGCGAGCAGCCCACGTCGATGTAGTTGTCGCCGCCCGTGCTCGGGTGGAGGTCGATGCGGTACATCCCCACGCCCACGGAGTCGGCGTACCGGACCGCGCCCTTGTCGCCGCGTACGGCGAGGGACAGGTCCTGCTCGGCCACCGTGTAGAGGGCCCTGATGCGCCGCGACTCCCGGATGTAGGCGGCCTGGGCGAGACCGTCGGCACCACCGGTGACGTCGCCGCGCAGCCGCAGGCCGGGGTAGCCGGTGCCGCCGTCCGGCCGGGGCGCCTCGGTCTGCAGCCAGTAGAGGACCGACAGCGACAGCTCGCGGGCCGCGGCGAGGTGCCTGCCCGCGTCCGGGACGTCGATGACCGGCCCCTCGAGGTAGTCGATCATGGGCCAGTTGACGAGCGTGATGTCGCTGTCGTACGTGCCGGGGACGAAGTTGCGCCGGGCGGCGATCCTGCGGAAGGTCCACAGGTTGGCGTCGCCGGGACTGAGCCGCTGGTCGGCCACCACCGACAGCGGATCGTCGTCGGGGTTGGGGGTGAACGACCGCTCGACGATCTCCAGGGTGCGGGGGTGCGGGCAGCGCCACGACAGCAGCCGGTCGCCCCAGAAGGGCGGCTGATACTCCCGCCAGAACCCGTAGGAGGCGGGCCTGTCGATGGTGTGGTCGCCGTCGACGTGGTCGATCGCGAAGCACACCGAGACCGCCTGCATGTTGAGCGGCTGCGCCTCGGCGGGCGCGCTCGGCTCCCCGGTCTCGGCCTGCGACTCGAACCCGGTGACGTACTCGGTGCCGGTCATCGGCAGCAGTTCGCCGGTCTCGGTGGCGTCGAGCACGTACGGCGCCGTGACCGTGGTCCTGCCGCCGCCGTCGCGGTGCTCCACCGTCACGCTCGTCACCCGGTCGCCGTCCACCTCCGCGGCCACCGGCCGGTACGGCTGGAGCACCCGCAGCCGTCCTGACCCCCGGTAGGGCGCCAGCATCGCCTCGATGACGGCGACCGCGACCCTCGGCTCGTGGCACAGGCGGCTCACGTGTCCTGCGCCGGGGTTCAGCTCGCGCCAGGCCCGGGACCGCTCGGTCAGCGGATAGTGGTCCCGGTAGTAGCGCCGGATCCCGTCGCGCAACGCCCGGTAGCTCGCCGTCACGCCGAACCGCTCGACCCACGAGTGCTCGTCCGGCGGCACCGCCTGGCTGGTGAGCTGGCCGCCCAGCCAGTCGTGCTCCTCGGTGAGGACCACGGTGCGGCCGGCCCGCAGCAGGGCCAGAGCGGCGGCGACGCCGCCGAGCCCTCCGCCGACGACCAGCGCGTCCGCCGTTGTCTCGCTCACGTGCGATTACCTTCCTTCCTCGGACCGTGCGGGGGCGAGGGTCGATCCCTCCACGAACTCGCACGGCAGCAGTTCCTGGGGCGTTCCGCCGCGTTCGAGCACCTGGGCGAGCAGTTCCACGGCCCTGCGGCCCATCTCGCGCCGGGGGATGCGGAACCCGGTGAAGTCGATCTCGACGTGGACCGGCCGCGTGGGGGCGCCGAGCGCGAGGATCGACAGCTCGCCGGGCACGTCCACGCCGCGCTCCCTGGCGGCCTGCACGATCGCGACGCCGTCCGCGGACTCCTCCACGAACGCGGCGGTCACGCCCGCCGCGGCCAGGTCGTCGAGGACGTCCCCCGGCCCGCGATCGGCCACCGGCACGTGGATCCACTCCGTCCCGACGGCGGCGACCGCCTCGCGGAAACCGCGCATGCGATCGGCCGGGGACTCCGCGCCCGTCCCGGCGCCGACGTAGGCCAGCCGCCGGTGGCCGAGGCCGTACGCGCGCTCGACCAGCGCGCGTACGGCCGGCGGGTAGTCGGCCCCGACGTACGGCACCGGCCCGCCCGCGTCGTCGCGGCGGCCGACCGACACGAAGGGGATGTTCTCGGTCAGCAGGCGGGCCAGGTCGTCGCGATCGACCCTGCGGCCGAGCAGCACGCATCCGTCGGCCAGCCGGATGCGGCTGTCGGCGTTGAAGATCCGCCGCCGCTCCCCCGACGCCTTGGCGCTGGTGAACAGCAGCAGGTCGCAGCCGATCTCCTCGGCGCACTCCTCGATGCCGACGAGGAACGGGTGGTAGAAGTCGGCGCTCGCCGTCGGGAAGACCGCCTCGTAGGTGAACACGCCGAGGATGCGGTTGCGCCGCTCCGCGAGCCGCCGGGCGACCGGGTCGGCGACGTACCCGGTCTCGCGGATCACCCGCAGCACGCGCTCGCGGGTCTCGGGCGCGATCCGCACGTCCGCGTCGGACCGGTTGTTCAGCACCAGCGAGACCGTGGTCTGGCTGACACCGGCCATGCGGGCGATGTCCTGCTGGGTGAGGCGGCGGTTGGTCACCACGTGGGGTCCTGTCTGGTAATGCGCATTAGCGGAAGAGAGAACATCATTCTGGAAGCCGCGCATGCCCGCGTCAAGACGTGTTCATCCTGAAGTAATGCGCATTAGTCGCACGTGATGACGACGTCGACGCTGCCGTCGTGCGGGACGCGCAGCACGTGGATGAGCCGCCTGGCGTCGCGGAAGTACGTCGAGGAGCCGAAGCGCAGCGAGGCCGCGCGAGCCGTCCCCCAGCGGATCCGGATCAGCGCCGCTCCCCTGCGCACGTCGATCCCGTCGGCCGTCGCGGTGGTGTTCGCGTGATACGGCGCGGGCGTGCCGTCGGTGAAGACGAGGGTGTCGGTCGGCAGCAGGACGAGCGGGATCTGCTCGGTCGCCGCCCCGGACGCGCGGACGGCCCGGCGGACGGTGTCGCGCGTGACCGTCACCTCCGTGCGGATCGACCCGTCGGCGGCGCCGTAACGGATGCCGAACGTCCCCTCGCCCCTGGAGTGCTCGCCGGTCCACGGGGCGGTGCCCGGCTCGCCGGCGAAGTACTCGGCCGCCTGGTCTCCCGCGTTGTCCGGCACGCCGTTCGCCCGCACGGTGCCCCAGCAGCCCTGGTTGTTGTTGTTCAGGGAGTGCACGATCGTCCCGGCGTCCGGGTGCCACAGGAACGTCAGGCCGGTCCTGCCGTACGACGTCCCGCGGGTGCCGAAGTAGCCGCCGAGGTAGAGGCCGGGACGGCGGACGAACACGAAGTCCTGCCCCAGGTCGCTGCGGATCTCCACGAAGTGCTTCCACTTCAGGTACGGCAGGCTCCTGACCGCCTTGTCCTTCGCCTTCCTGGTGGGGAAGCGTTCGCCGTGGATCGCGTGGGCGAGGATGCGCGGCGAGGTGTCCTGCTTCTGGGCCGGGGTCACGGGGGCGGTGTCGGCCGCCCAGGCGGCCCGCGCGGCGGCCAGGTCCTCGCGGGCGCTCAGGAACGCCGCCAGCGCGGGCACCTCGGGCACGAACAGCGAGTTGAGCGCGGTGCGGTCGGGGTCGGGCCGCACGTCGTCGTAGAACCGGCTGCTGGTGCGCGTCGACGGCGCGATGTTGCTGATGTAGCCGCTGCCGTCCGGCTCGCGGACCAGGTTGTAGCCCAGCCAGTCGGCGAACCGCCCGGCCATCCCGGCGAGCGTCCGGTCGCCCGTCTGGTGGTAGGCGTCGGCCATCTCCGGCAGCATGACCTCGAAGTTGTAGTTCATGTCCATGCCGCGCTGCTCGTAGAAGAACCCGGCCGGGCTCTGGCCGTCCGCGGCGAGCCTGGCGATACCCTCCGCGAGGCGCCGGCGCAGCGCGGGATCGGGATCGAGGTTCAGGGCGAGTGAGGCCCCGGCCAGGCCCGAGGTGGTCTGGTTGGCGTAGGCCAGCGGCTTCTTCTGCCACACCTTGGTCGTCGCCGGGTCGAGGAACCAGGTCATCCCCCGGTGAAGAGCGGCTCTGATCTGCTCCTGGCGCTCCGGCAGCGCACCGGACCGCCGGAGGATGTCCAGGGTCTTGCTCAGGTAGCCCATGGCGAAGCCGGTGGGCGCCATGCCCCGTTCGTCGATGTCGTACTCCGGCCACGAGCCGTCGTCGTGCTGCAGGCCGAGGTAGTGGCCCAGCGCCGCGTCGAGCGCGGCGAGCAGCGCCGGGTCGCCGGCGTACGGGTTCCAGGGCCGGGCGTTCGCGTGGAACCAGGCCAGCGTGTAGACGTGCTCCTGGACCCGGGCGTTGTACGGCGCCGACGGAGTGCGCCACCAGCCCCCTTTGAAGAAGCCGTAGGTGGCCGGGTCGGCGTCCTCGATGTCGTTCACCATCGGCGCGAGGATCATCAGGTAGGGCGCGTAGCGCTGCTCGGTGGGGACGAACAGCCGGCGGTCCGGAGCCCCGGCGGGCAGCGCGGCCAGGTCCGGCAGCGGGCCCGTCGTCGCGGCGGCCGCCCGCCGGGCCCGGGCGGGCAGGGCGGCGAGGAGCATCGCTCCCCCGGCGGCGGCCAGCAGACCGCGGCGGCCGATCACGGGCAGGGCGGGATTGCGGTCCTTCTCGATGTCCTGGTTCATGGGGGGCGACTCCTCAGGGGCGAGGGATCCGGGGTCGGGGTGAGCGCGAGCGACATCACCGCATGTAGTCACCTGTCGCGGGTGCTAATGCGCATTAGTCGCGCTGAGACGACATACTGCGGGCTCGTCCGTCCTCCCGTCAACGGTGTAATAGCGGTAATAATGCGCATTAGCAGCGCAGCTCGGGCGCCCGGCCGGGCGTCACGGTGCGTGATGTCCTCTCCCGCCCTCACCGGACGGGGGTTTGCCCTGTTGGCGGATGGGGAGAGGAGGACAGCACCGCCGACGGACCGTTTACGGGCCGCCCGTTTCCGGTGCAGCCGTTGTCCGGTACGGCGCGTTCGTGCTCCGCACCCTGCGTGACCATCCGGAAGGAGACGCGACGGGCGTGAGCGTGGAGGGGTGAGGTGAGCGGGATACCGACGATCAAGAGCCTGGACGAGCTGACCGAGCTCGTCGAGCACCGGCCCGGGCTGTACCTGCGCTATTCCAAGGGCCCCGACGCCGACGCCGGCAAGCCGAGCATCGACTACGAGAGCCGTCTGGAACTGCCCGGCCTGTCGGTGACCGTGCTCGACGCCGAGCGCTGGTGGACCCTCCCGCTGCGTGACTGGCTGGCCCGTCAGATCTGCAAGTACACGCACCTGGCCGAGAAGGACGAGGACCGGCACGCTTGGGTGCTGGCCGGTCGTGTGGTGGCCCGCGGCCCCGACCACGAGCCGCTCGTCGACCAGGTCGAGCCGGTCGCGCGGCTCGACGACTCCGTGGTCGAGCAGGCGCGCGAGCACTACGAGAAGGTGTTCGACGCCGGCCGCGACTCCACCGGATGAGGCTCAGGCCCGGGCCTCGCGCGCGGTGGTTCTGCATGCCCCCGACGGGAACCGCACGCCTCTGTCCCGCGGCGCGGTCACGGGCGCGGCGAAGACGGAGCACAGGCGCGGTACGTGCACGCCGCGGATGTACCGCGAAGTCGTGATCGACACTGACACGTCGCCTGTGAGGGCGCTCCGCGGGGATCGTCCGCCCGGTAGCCTTGCAGGCCGGTGTGCCCGCTGCGTCCGCGGCCGCGGCCACAGGGGCCGATGCGTTCGGCAGTGCTTTATAAGCTTTCTTTCTCCTGTTCATGACGGTGATCGCGAGGGTGGACATGGTCGAGAGGGCAGGCACCGCGAAGCGTGCGCGATCAGCACGCGCCGCCGGCGGTGACCCCGAACTGGATCTGCGGCAGCTCCTGGCCGGCCTCACCGCCGTACGGGACGGCGACTTCGGCACCCGGCTCCCCGAGGACGGCGACGGCCTGCTGACGGAGATCGCGACGGTCTTCAACGGGATGGTCGACCAGCTCTCCCTGTTCACCTCCGAAGTGACGCGCGTGGCGCGGGAGGTGGGCACCGAGGGCCAGCTCGGCGGCCAGGCCGAGGTGCCGGGGGTGTCGGGCACCTGGAAGGACCTCACCGACTCGGTGAACGCGATGGCGGGCAACCTCACCAGCCAGGTCCGCTCCATCGCCGAGGTCACCACCGCCGTCGCCAAGGGCGACCTCTCCCAGAAGATCACCGTCGACGCCCGCGGCGAGATCCTCGAACTCAAGAACACCGTCAACACCATGGTCGACCAGCTCTCGTCCTTCGCCGACGAGGTCACCCGCGTCGCCCGCGAGGTCGGCACCGAGGGCCAGCTCGGCGGGCAGGCGCAGGTGCCCGGCGTCGCCGGAACCTGGCGCGACCTCACCGACTCCGTCAACTTCATGGCCGGCAACCTCACCAGCCAGGTCCGCTCCATCGCCGAGGTCACCACCGCCGTCGCCAAGGGCGACCTCTCCCAGAAGATCACCGTCGACGCCCGCGGCGAGATCCTCGAACTCAAGAACACCGTCAACACCATGGTCGACCAGCTCTCGTCCTTCGCCGACGAGGTCACCCGCGTCGCCCGCGAAGTGGGCACGGAGGGGCGGCTGGGCGGGCAGGCGCAGGTGCCCGGCGTCGCCGGAACCTGGCGCGACCTCACCGACTCCGTCAACTTCATGGCCGGCAACCTCACCAGCCAGGTCCGCTCCATCGCCCAGGTGACCACGGCCGTGGCCCGCGGCGACCTCTCCCAGAAGATCACCGTCGACGCCCGCGGCGAGATCCTCGAACTCAAGAACACCGTCAACACCATGGTCGACCAGCTGTCCTCCTTCGCCGACGAGGTCACCCGCGTCGCCCGCGAGGTCGGCACCGAGGGCCAGCTCGGCGGCCAGGCCGACGTCAAGGGCGTCTCCGGCACCTGGCGCGACCTCACCGACTCGGTGAACTTCATGGCCGGCAACCTCACCAGCCAGGTCCGCAACATCTCCCAGGTCGCCACGGCGGTCGCCAAGGGCGACCTGTCGCAGAAGATCACCGTCGAGGCCAAGGGCGAGGTCGCCGCGCTCGCCCAGACCATCAACACCATGGTCGACACGCTGAGCGCGTTCGCCGACGAGGTCACCCGCGTCGCCCGCGAGGTCGGCACCGAGGGACGGCTGGGCGGCCAGGCCGACGTCAAGGGCGTCTCCGGCACGTGGAAGGCGCTGACCGAGTCGGTGAACGTCATGGCCGACAACCTCACCGACCAGGTGCGCAGCATCGCCGAGGTGACCACGGCGGTCGCCAAGGGCGACCTGTCGCAGAAGATCCGCGTCGACGCCCGCGGCGAGATCCTGGAGCTGAAGGAGACCATCAACACGATGGTCGACCAGCTGTCCTCGTTCGCCGACGAGGTCACCCGCGTCGCCCGCGAGGTCGGCACCGAGGGACGGCTGGGCGGCCAGGCCACCGTACGCGGAGTGTCGGGCACCTGGAAGGACCTGACCGACTCCGTCAACGTGATGGCGTCCAACCTCACCAGCCAGGTGCGCTCGATCGCCCAGGTCGCCACGGCGGTCGCCAAGGGCGACCTGTCCCAGAAGATCACCGTCGAGGCCAAGGGCGAGGTCGCCGCGCTCGCCCAGACCATCAACACCATGGTCGACACGCTGAGCGCGTTCGCCGACGAGGTCACCCGCGTCGCCCGCGAGGTGGGAACGGAGGGCCAGCTCGGCGGCCAGGCCCGGGTGCCCAACGTGGCGGGCACCTGGAAGGACCTCACCGACAACGTCAACTCGATGGCCGACAACCTCACCAACCAGGTGCGCTCGATCGCCCAGGTCACCACGGCCGTCGCCCAGGGCGACCTGACCAAGAAGATCGACGTCGTGGCCCGCGGCGAGATCCTCGCGCTGAAGACGACCATCAACACGATGGTCGACCAGCTGTCCTCGTTCGCCGCCGAGGTCACCCGCGTGGCCCGCGAGGTGGGCAGCGAGGGACGGCTGGGCGGCCAGGCCGAGGTCGAGGGCGTGTCCGGCACCTGGAAGCGGCTGACCGAGAACGTCAACGAGCTGGCCGGCAACCTCACCCGCCAGGTGCGCGCCATCGCCGAGGTGACCAGCGCGGTCACCTCCGGCGACCTGACCCGGTCGATCACCGTCGACGCCGAGGGCGAGCTGGCCGACCTCAAGGACAACGTCAACTCCATGGTGGAGTCCCTGCGCGAGTCGACCAGGGCCAACCAGGAGCAGGACTGGCTCAAGACCAACCTCGCCCGCATCTCCGGGCTCATGCAGGGCCACCGCGACCTGTCGGCGGTCGCCGAACTGGTCATGAACGAGCTCGCCCCGCTGGTCAACGCGCAGCACGGCACCTTCCTGCTGGCCGAGGAGACCGCGGCGGGCGCGGAGCTGCGAGTGGTCGGCTGCTACGGCCACCGCGACACCTCGCGCCGCTACGCGTTCGGCGAGTCGCTGGTCGGCCAGGCCGCGCAGGCCAGGCGGACGATCCTGGTGGAGGACATCCCGCCGGGCTACCTGACCGTGTCGTCCAGTCTCGGCGAGACCGGGCCCGTCAACCTCATCGTGCTGCCGATCGTGGTCGAGGACCAGGTGCTCGGTGTGATCGAGCTGGCCAGCCTCGGGCGGTTCGCCAAGATCCACCGGGACTTCCTGGAGCAGCTCGTCGAGACGATCGGCGTCAACGTCAACACGATCGTGGCCAACGCCCGCACCGACGCGCTGCTGGCCGAGTCGCAGCGGCTCGCCACCGAGCTCCAGGTGCGGCAGGAGGAACTGCAGCGCTCGAACGCCGAGCTGGAGGAGAAGGCGGAGCTGCTGGCGCAGCAGAACCGCGACATCGAGACCAAGAACAGCGAGATCGAGCAGGCCCGTCAGGAGCTGGAGGACCGGGCCCAGCAGCTCGCCCTGGCGTCCAAGTACAAGAGCGAGTTCCTCGCCAACATGAGCCACGAGCTGCGCACCCCGCTCAACTCGCTGCTCATCCTGGCGCAGCTCCTCTCCCAGAACCCCACCCGCAACCTCACGCCCAAGCAGGTGGAGTACGCCAACGTCATCCACTCGGCCGGCACCGACCTGCTCCAGCTCATCAACGACATCCTCGACCTGTCCAAGATCGAGGCCGGCAAGATGGACATCACGCCGGAGCCGGTCAGCCTGCGTCAGCTGCTCGACTACGTGGACGCCAACTTCCGTCCGCTGACCACCCAGAAGGGGCTGCGGTTCGGGGTGACGGTGGCCTCCGACGTGCCGGCCCAGCTGCTCACCGACGAGCAGCGGCTGCGGCAGGTGCTGCGCAACCTGCTGTCGAACGCGGTCAAGTTCACCGAGGCGGGCTCGGTCGAGCTGCGCATCGAACGGGCGGCCGACGTGGACCTGCCGGACGCCGCCGGCCAGGAGATCCTGGCCTTCCACGTGGTGGACACCGGCATCGGCATCGCCGCGGAGAACCTCTCGCAGATCTTCGACGCCTTCCAGCAGGCCGACGGCACCACCAGCCGCAAGTACGGCGGCACCGGCCTCGGCCTGTCGATCAGCCGGGAGATCGCGACCCTGCTCGGCGGCGAGATCCGCGCGACCAGCACGCTGGGCGAGGGCAGCACGTTCACGCTCTACCTTGCGCTGGCCCACGTCGACGGCGCGCAGAGGGACGAACCCGGGGCGCGCGAGGAGGAGCCGCCGCTGGTCGCCCCGCACTCCATCGCCCCGTACGATGCGCCCGCGGCGGCGCAGACCTCGGGCGGCCGGGACGGCGGCAGGGCGGGGCGCCGCCTGCTGGTCGTCGAGGCCAGGCCCGGCGGCCTGCTGTCCATGCTGGCCCAGAGCGTCGCGGCCGACCTGCACGACACCCACGGGCCGGTCCAGGTGTCGACCGCGAGCGACGCCCACTCCGCGCTGTCGATGCTGCGGCAGGAGAGCGTCCACTGCGTCGTGCTCGATCTCGGCATGCCGCACGACGCCGCGGCCGACTTCCTCAAGGGGCTCGACTCCGATCCCGCGCTGCGCGCGCTGCCGGTGCTCGCGCACCACTCGCGCAAGCTGTCGCGCCCGCAGGAGGACCTGCTGCAGGTGCGCTCCCGCAACCAGCCGCTGGAGCGCCTGCCCAGCCTCGACGAGCTGCGCGAGCGGATCACGCTGCACCTGTCCGCCGAGGAGCCCGGCAGCGTACTGCCGCTCGTGCAGCCGGCCTCGGAGGAGGGCGCGTACGAGTTCGGGAAGGTCGACAGCGCGCTCGTGGGCCGCAAGGTGCTGGTCGTGGACGACGACGTGCGCAACGTCTTCGCGCTCACCACGATCCTCGAACTGCACGGCATGCAGGTGCTGTACGCGGAGGACGGCCGCAAGGGCATCGACGTGCTGATGCGCAACGACGACGTGGACCTGGTGCTGATGGACATCATGATGCCGGAGATGGACGGCTACGCCGCCACCGCCGCCATCCGGTCCATGCCGCGCTTCGCCCAGCTGCCGATCATCGCGGTCACCGCCAAGGCCATGCACGGCGACCGGGAGAAGACGCTGTCGTCGGGCGCGAGCGACTACGTCACCAAGCCGGTGGACGCCGAGGAGCTCATGGTCTGCATGCAGCGCTGGCTGGACCTGCCCGGCAACGGCGACAGGTAGGCGCGGCGCCTCAGGGCTGACGGGCCGGGCCCGGGGCCGGGCCAGAGGTGGGGACGGTGCGACCGCCCCGGACCCGCGCCGTCCGGCGCAGGTCCTCAAGCACCGCCCGGGCGGCCCGCCGGCCGGAGACCAGCGCGCCCTGGTGGGAGCCGGTGTCCCTGTGGTCGCCGCACACGTAGCGCCGGGCGCCCAGCCCCACGACCTCGAGGCTCACCGGGCGGCGCAGCGGCATCGGGGGCGGCATGGCGGGCAGGGCCGCCTCGATCGCGTAGGTGGCGACGTGCTCCCACGACGAGGTGTCGCCATAGACAGTGTCACCGTAAATCTCCGTGAGCCGGGCCCGCACCCGGGGCTCGTCCCGGTCCGTGTGGACGCCGAGGACCGAGGTGGAGATCAGGGCGCGGCCGTCGGCGGAATACTCGGGCGCGGCATCGGTGACCACGATCGTGTCGGTGATCACTCCCTTGGCGTCCACGACCAGCGTGGGCTCGCCGAGAGGCGAGGCAGGGGCGGCGTGGTAGAAGGTCGTGACCGGCCGCATGGCGGGCACCGGCAGGCCGGGCACCAGCCGTCCCGCGGTGGGCGGGTCCACCGCCACCACCACGGCGGCGCCCGGGATCTCTCCCCCGTCCGCGAGGGCCACGCCGTCGGGGGTCAGCGCGCTGACCTGCGTCTCCAGCGAGATCGCGTCCTCCGGCAGGCGGGCGGCGAGCTGAGCGGGGACCCGCTCCATGCCGAGGGCCGGCACGCCGATCCTGCCGCGGGAGAACGACCGCCACAGGAGGTGGAAGATCCTGCCGGAGGTCTCCAGCTCCCGCTCCAGCACGACTCCCGCGAGGAGGGGGCGGAACAGGTTCTCGACGATCTCGGGAGACGCGCCCCAGCGCCGCAGCTCGGCCAGGGTGGTGCGCTCGGCGCCGCCGCGCCGCCGTACGAGGGAGTCGGGGAGCAGCAGGTCGCGGGCGGTCACCGCGGCGAGCACCGCCTTGTCGAACGGCGTGCCCACCGGGGCGAGCAAACCGCTGAGCGCGTGCCGAGGGTGCCGCCAGGGCAGCACGACCCGCTCGCGCCGGCCGTCCCTGAAGATCATCGCTCCGTTGGTGAACCGCCGCAGGTCGAGTGCGCCGATGTCGAGGACCCGGCCGACCTCGGGGTAGCTGGTGTTGAAGATCTGGAAACCCCGGTCGAGCCGGAAGCCGTCCACGAGGTCGGTGCGGATCCGGCCGCCCACGCCGTCGGACGCCTCCAGAACGCGGACCGGCACCCCCTCCTGACGCAGGTGCCAGGCGCAGGCGAGGCCCGCGAGCCCCGCGCCGACGACGATCACCGTGGCGGGCTGTGGCATGAGCGGTTCTCCTCCCCGACCGGCCGCACGCGCGACGGCTCCCTTAAGGGACTTCGAACCGGAACGCCGGGGCGGATGCAGCGGCTCCGCACGAGCCTGGGGGCCGGGGTGAGAGGTCAGATCTGTGATCGTTCACAGATCCGTACGGCATACGGGAGTGAAAATTTCACCGATCGGCGCGCGATGTCGGGATGCAGGTGACGCCCCCAGGGCGGCTCCTACCAGCCGAGATCGACATACCCGGACGCCTCGGATGATTGCGTTCACATTGGTGAATCGGAGCTGATTGACCACACCGCCGGTCTCGCGTTGTGATGACGCACCCCGGCGCATCCCGTCGCACCGTACCCGCCGGGGCAGGTCCGACCCCGGAGGTCCCGCCTCGGAGAACCCCGATCACGTCCGTGCTTCCGGCGCCCTCACGGCCGAACGCCGCACCCCCATCGGCACCCCCTCATGGAGTTCCAGATGACCACACGACGAAGATCCGCTCTGGTCGCCGCCGTGGCCTCGGCCGCCGCGCTCGCGGGGGCCGGGGTCCTGCCGGCCCTGCCCGCCTCGGCTGCGGCGGGCTGCCGGGTGGACTACCAGGTGACCAACCAGTGGCAGGGCGGGTTCGGCGCCGCCGTCACGATCACCAATCTCGGCGACGCGATCGCCGGCTGGACGCTCACCTGGTCGTACACCGCCGGCCAGACCGTCACGCAGGCGTGGAACGCCACGGTCACCCAGAGCGGCGCGCAGGTCAGCGCGAAGGACGCCGGATACAACGCCTCGATCCCCACCGGCGGCACGGCGTCGTTCGGCTTCAACGGCTCGTGGAACGACTCGTCCAACCCCGTGCCCGCGAGTTTCGCGCTCAACGGCACCACCTGCACCGGCGGGGTCACGAGCAGCCCCACCGCGAGTCCCAGCGTGAGTCCCAGCGCGAGTCCCAGCGCGAGCCCGACCCAGTCGCCCTCCGCGAGCCCCACGCCCAGCCCCACCCCGAGCCCCACGCCCAGCCCTTCCGCGAGTCCCACGAGCATCCCCGCGGGCGCGCGGCAGATGGAGGACCTCAACCGCGGCCTGATCAGCGTGCGGTCGGGCAGCGGCAACCTGGTCTCCTGGCGCCTGCTCGGCACCGAGAGCATCGGCACGGGTTTCAACGTCTACCGGGGCTCGACGAAGCTGAACTCCTCGCCGATCACCAACTCCACGAACTACTTCGACTCCGGGGCCGCCGCCGACGCCACGTACACCGTGCGGGCCGTGGTGAACGGCGCGGAGCAGGCGGCGTCGGAGACGTCGCTGCGCTTCACCGGCGGTGACCACCTCGACGTGCCCATCCAGCCGCCGTCCGGCGGCACCACGCCCGACGGGGTGGCCTACACCTACAGCGCCAACGACGCGAGCGTGGGCGACCTCGACGGCGACGGACAGTACGAGATCGTGCTGAAGTGGGACCCGTCCAACTCCAAGGACAACTCCCAGTCCGGCTACACCGGCAACGTGTTCGTCGACGCGTACAAGCTCAACGGCACCCGCATGTGGCGGATCGACCTCGGCCGCAACATCCGCGCCGGCGCCCACTACACGCAGTTCCAGGTGTACGACTACGACGGCGACGGCAAGGCCGAGGTGGCGATGAAGACCGCCGACGGCACCAAGGACGGCACCGGGAAGGTCATCGGCAGTTCCTCTGCCGACTATCGCAACTCCTCCGGCTACGTCCTGTCCGGTCCCGAATACCTGACGATGTTCAACGGCCAGACCGGCGCCGCGATGTCCACGGTCAACTACGACCCGCCGCGCGGGACGGTCTCCTCGTGGGGCGACTCCTACGGCAACCGCGTGGACCGCTTCCTCGCCGCCACCGCCTACCTTGACGGCACCCGCCCGTCGCTGATCATGTCGCGGGGCTACTACACCCGTACGGTCATCGCGGCCTGGGACTTCCGCAACGGCTCGCTCGTCGAGCGGTGGAAGTTCGACTCCGACTCCGCCGGCAGCCAGTACACGGGGCAGGGCAACCACAACCTCGCCGTCGCCGACGTGGACGCCGACGGCAAGGACGAGATCGTCTTCGGCGCGATGGCGATCAACGACAACGGCTCGGCGCTGTGGAACACCCGCAACGGCCACGGCGACGCCCTGCACGTCGGCGACCTCGACCCGTCGCGCGCCGGGCTGGAGGTGTTCAAGGTGGACGAGGACACCAGCAAGCCCGCGGCGTGGATGGCCGACGCCCGCACCGGCTCGATCATCTGGAGCAACGCCTCCTGCGGCTGCGACAACGGCCGCGGCGTCTCCGACGACGTCTGGTCCGGCAGCCCGGGCGCGGAGTCGTGGTCGTCCGCCGTCAGCGGCGTCTACAACACCAAGGGGCAGAACGTCGGGCGCAAGCCGGGCTCGGCGAACTTCCTCGCATGGTGGGACGCCGACCCCGTCCGCGAGTTGCTCGACGGCACCCACATCGACAAGTACGGCACGAGCGGCGACACCCGGCTGCTGACGGCCTCCGGGGTGCACTCCAACAACGGCACCAAGTCCACCCCGTCCCTGTCGGCCGACCTGTTCGGCGACTGGCGCGAGGAGGTCGTCTGGCCGACGAGCGACAACACCGCCCTGCGGATCTACAGCACGACCACGGCGGCGAGCCGCCAGATCTACACGCTGATGCACGACCCGGTATACCGGGTGGCGGTCGCCTGGCAGAACACCGCCTACAACCAGCCGCCCCACACGGGCTTCTTCCTCGGGGACGGCATGGCGACCCCCGCCAGGCCGAACATCTATCTGAGGTGAGACCCCGGCGGCCGCGGACATACCTGGCGAGGTCCGCGGCCGCCGCGCCGAGCACGCCCCAAGCGCTCAGCCCGGGGCCTCCGTGAGACACAGACCGAGCTGGGTGTACAGCTCCAACTGGTCGAAGTACTCCCGGTGGGTCTTGATCTTGCCGTCCTCGACGAAGGACGCGCAGGTGCCGCGGAAGGTGACCGGGCGACCGGTCCCCTCCAGTTCGCGCCCGTTCGGCAGCAGGAGAGGCCCGAGGTGCGTGCCCGTGGCCGTCCACTCCACCATCAAGGGCGCTTCGCAGGTGACGGCTTCGTACCACACGATCAGCTGGAAGTCCGGAAAGCTCTTGAAGACCTGCTCGTACATCCACGCGATCTGCTCATGTCCCTCCGCCACACCGAAGGGCGAGACGAGGACGGCGTCCGGACTGAAGGTATCGAGCACGCCCTCCAGATCGTGTTCGTTGAGCGCGTCGGCCAGCTGGCGTTTCACAGCCCATGAATCGGACATGACGACAGTCCTTCGACGGTCGGTACGTAACGCAGGCCAACAACTTTAGCCAGAGGCCGGTCAGGCGCTGCCCACGATTACGTCGCCGGAGCACCACGAGCGGGTTCCGGTTCTCACACGGTCACACGGTTTCCGCACGGCGGTTCCGGCGGCGTCCCGTTGACTGCGCGTCGACGTCTCCAAGTCCCCGTCCTCCGCTTGACCTGCGCCTTTGTGGGTAGGCCAGTCACAGCGGAGGGCCGGGGGGGTGGCAGGATGCGATCGTCGATCAGTCTCGGCCGCGTGGGCGGGGTTCCGGTCGGGCTCAACATCAGCGTCGTCGTGATCGTCGTGATCCTGGTGATCGGGCTGGCCTTCGGCCGCTTCCCCATCGCCTTCCCCGGCCTCTCGACGGCGGCGTACGTGCTGGCCGCGGTGGTGTCGGCTCTGCTCTTCCTGGCCTCGTTGCTCGCGCACGAGCTGGCCCACGCGATCGTCGCCAAACGGCACGGGCTGGAGGTCAACGGCATCACGCTCTGGCTGCTCGGCGGGGTGGCGGAACTGCGCGGGGAGCCCCGCTCCCCCGGCGCCGACCTCAAGATCGCCGGAGTGGGGCCGCTGACCAGCGTCGTGCTCGGCGGCCTCTTCGCCCTCCTGTCCTGGGGGGTTTCGGTCATCGGCGCACCGCCGCTGATCAGCGGGATGTTCGGCTACCTGGCCGCGGTGAACGTGCTGCTGGCCGTGTTCAACCTGGTGCCCGCCGCGCCGCTGGACGGCGGCCGGGTGCTGCGCGCCTTCCTGTGGGCGCGCTGGCACGACCGCCTGCGGGCCGCCGTGGCCGCCGCCCGGGCCGGCCGGGTCTTCGGCTACGTCCTGATCGCGATCGGCTTCCTCAACCTCGTCTCCGGTCTCAGCCTCCAGGGGTTCTGGCTGGCCCTGATCGGCCTGTTCCTGGTGAACGCGGCGACCGCGGAGGAGCAGCAGACGCAGATCGACGCCGCTCTGCACGGGATCACGGTGGGTGAGGTGATGTCGCGTGATCCGGTCGTCGCCCACCCCGACGAGACCGTGGCCGGCCTGGTCGACCGGCTCGTGCTGCGCCATCACCTGTCCACCTATCCGTTGCGGGACGACGACGGCCGGTTCGCGGGACTGGTGACGCTGGGCCGTGTTCGGCGCGTGCCACCCGACGACCGCGTGATCACCAGGTTGCGGGAGATCGCGTGCCCGCCGTCGGACGTGCCCACCGCCCGCCCCGGCGACCAGCTCACGGAGTTGCTCCAGCGGATGAGCGGGAGCACGGACGGCCGGGCCGTGGTGCTCGACGACGACGGTCACCTGGTCGGCCTGGTCACCCCCACCGACATCAGCCGGACCATCCAGACGGTGGACCTGCGGGCGCGCGAGCCGTACCGGACGCCGCGCGGCGCCGACCTCGCCCCGCCGCCTCCCGGAGACCGCACCCCGGGCGGACCCTCTTCCGGCGGCCCTGCTCCCGGCGGCCCTGCTCCCGGCGGCACGGTCCCGCCGGCCGGTCGCCGCGACGCCGCCTGAACGCCGCCCCGACCCTGCGTCATCCGGTGCGGGTCATTCGGCCCGGGTCACTCGTCGGCGGGTTCCTCGACGTCGGCTGGTTCCTCGACGTCGTCGGGCGAGTCGGCGCCGGGGGCGTGCCAGTCGCCGGACGCGCCGCCGTCCAGGTCCGCTCCGGGCTCCACGTCGGGTGACTGCGCCAGCGGCGGCAGCCGGTCAGGGATCAGGTGCTCCGGCCCCGCGTTGTCCTTCGGCATGGCCTAGCCTCCTCCTCGGGCTGCTGCCTCTCCGTCTTCGCGTACCCCCGGGTGGCGCGGACATTCGGTCAGGTCGCGGGACGGGGCGCGGTAGCCGAAAACAGATGCGCGAGCCGTGTTGAAAGGGAGACCAGGGGTAGGCGGACGGGTGCGACCGGACCGGACAAAGTGGTCGTAACTGATAGAGGCAGGCTCTCAAGGAGGTGGGGATATGACGATCGTCGACGACACGGCGGTCGAACGGCGGCGGCTGCGGTTCGAGCGGGACGCGCTGCCGTACATCGACCAGATCTACGCCGGCGCCCTACGGCTCGCTCGAAACCCCGCCGACGCCGAAGACCTGGTGCAGGACGTCTACATGCGGGCCTTCAGCAACTTCCACCAGTTCCGCGAGGGCACGAACCTGCGGGCCTGGCTGTACCGCATCCTGACCAACACCTACATCAACACCTACCGGAGGCAGCAGCGGCAGCCGCAGCGGTCCGCGACCGAGGACGTGGAGGACTGGCAGCTCGCCGAGGCGGCCTCGCACACCTCGTCGGGGCTCAAGTCGGCCGAGGTGGAGGCCCTGGAGGGGCTGCCCGACTCCCGGGTGAAGCAGGCGCTGCAGGAGCTGCCCGAGGACTTCCGGCTGGCGGTCTACCTCGCCGACGTGGAGGGCTTCGCCTACAAGGAGATCGCGCAGATCATGGACGTCCCCATCGGCACGGTCATGTCACGGCTGCACCGGGGACGCCGGCAGCTGCGGACCAAGCTGGAGGACTACGCCGCCGAACTCGGCCTGCTCCGGTCGGCGAGCGCCGCCGCACGGGACGGCGAGAAGACCTGACTCAGGCGTCCTCGCGCTCGGGGTTCTCCAGCCGGAAGAAGTTGCTCGGGCTGCCGTCCTTGCGGTGCTCCTGGTAGATGAAGTTGAGCTTGCGCTCCTCGAACGTCGTGAACCACTCGTCCCAGGAGATCTCCTTCAGGTCGCCGCCGCCGTAGCCCGGGAAGTCGAACCGGAGAACCCCTGGACGGCCCTCGTGCTCGGTGCCGGGGACGGTGGCGGGTTTGGCGTCCCGCTCCTCGGCCCAGCGCCTGATCACCTCGTGGTCGGTCGTGATCAGGCTGCGTCCCGGGCGCTCCTCGTGCTCCCCCGAGGAGGCGATCTCCTGCTCGTACTTGTGCTCGCCGGTGACCGGGTGGTGCTGCTCGGACATCTCGACACCTCCCCCTCGTGCTCCCTACCCCGCGCCACCGGCCTTACCCTGCGGCCTTCCCGGGCAGCCGCACCCAGGCGGGGGACTCCTCCCCCGGCGCGTACGCGGAGCCGAGGCGCTTGCCCACCACACCGGGCAGGCCCTGCTCGGCCGCCGCCCGCCGCACCGCGTCCACCTCCCCGGGCCAGGACGGCGCCGTCTGCCAGCGCGGCCCGTCGACCGCGAGGTCCTCCAGGCCCGCACGGCGGCGCTCGAACGGCTCGTCCAGCAACGACCGGCCGTCGTCGTAGAGCAGGTCGTAGGCGACGTAGACGGGGGTGCCCGCGAACGTGACGACCTCGCCGTCGAGCACGGCGGCCCTGCTGCCGAACGCCTCGGCCAGCGGGCGCAGCCAGCGGTGCTCCCCGGTGACGTCCGCGCCGCCCGCGCCGCGCAGGGTGAGCCTGCCGCCCTCCACGTACGCGAGCGCCCGCGCACCGTCCCACCAGAACTCCCAGGCGTACGCCTCCGGGTCGCGCGGCACGCGGGCGCGGGTGACCGGCGTCATCGGCGCGAGCGAGGCGGGCGGAGGCGCCCACCGCCCGCTGGGCGGGTCCATCCGGTGGATCATCCAGTTGCGGCCCCGGGTCTGGAACAGCACGTAGCGGCCCGCGACCCGGGAGCCGCTCAGCACGATCTTGATCTCGCGGTCGCTCCACTTCTCGGTCGCGTAGTGGCCGCGGTCCCAGATCGTCATCGTGCCGCCGCCGTACTCGCCCTTGGGGATCTCGCCCTCGAAGCAGGCGTACTCCATGGGGTGGTCCTCGGTGTGAACGGCGAGGTGGTTGGTCGCGGGGTCGGGCGGCAGGCCCTTGGGGATCGCCCAGGAGACCAGCACCCCGCCGCGCTCCAGGCGCAGGTCCCAGTGCAGGGACCTGGCGTGGTGCTCCTGGATGACGAACGTGTCGTCCTCGCCCCGCGGCAGCGGCCCTTCGGCGGGGACCGGCTCGCTGGTGCGCGTCGCGTCGCGCTTGGCCCGGTAGGTCTCGAGTTTGTCCGCCATCCCACCGGTCCTACCCACGGCGTGGCTCCCCGTGGGTGACAGGCGTGTCACCTTGTAGCGACATGTCCGGTTAAGGACTTCGTGACCACTTGGTAATTAGGCATCACTATCGTCACCCAGCATGAGTTCAGCGATCAGGTTGACCGCGGGCGCCGGCGTCGTGGCCCTCGGTCTCCTCCTGCCCGGCACCCCCGCCACCGCGGCCCCGAGCCACACGGTCAAGATCACCGTCATGGCCAGTTCCGACATCCACGGAAACGCGCTCAACTGGGACTACTACAAGAACGCGGAGTACGACGACAGCGCGCACAACGACGTGGGCCTGGCGAAGATCTCGACGATGGTGTCGAAGATCAGGGCCGACCGCGGCGCCGACCACACCCTGCTGTTCGACTCCGGTGACACCCTCCAGGGCACGCCGCTGGACTACTACTACGCCAAGATCGAGCCGATCACCTCGACCGGCGAGGTCCACCCCATGGCGAAGGCCATGAACGCCATCGGGTACGACGCCGTGACGCTGGGCAACCACGAGTTCAACTACGGCCTGCCGCTGCTCGGCGCGTGGGTCAAGCAGATGAAGGCGCCGGTCCTCGGCGCGAACGCCGTCTCCGCCAAGACCGGCCTGCCGGCCTACCGGCCGTACGTCATCAAGACCATGAAGGTGAAGGGCGAAAAGCCGATCAAGGTGGGCGTGCTCGGCCTCACCAACCCCGGCGTCGCGATCTGGGACAAGGCGAACGTCGACGGCAAGCTGAGGTTCCTCGACCTCGTCGAGACCGCCAAGAAGTGGGTGCCGGTCATCCGCGGCCTCGGCGCCGACGTGGTCCTGGTCACCGCCCACGCGGGTGACAACGGCCTGTCGTCCTACGGCTCAGACCTGCCGGTGGAGAACGCCGCCGCCATGGTCGCCGAGCAGGTGCCCGGCGTCGACGCCGTCCTGTTCGGCCACGCGCACAACGACGTGCCGCAGCGCTTCGTGACCAACAAGGTCACCGGGCAGCAGGTGCTGCTGACCGAGCCCAGCAAGTGGGGCCAGCGCCTCAGCGTCGTCGACTTCACGCTCGCCAAGGAGCGCGGGAAGTGGACGGTGACCGGCAAGTCGTCCACCACGCTCAACACCAACACCGTGGCCGAGGACCCGAAGATCGTCGCGCTCGTGAAGGAGTCGCACGACAAGACGGTCGGCTACGTCAACAAGGTCATCGCCCAGTCCACCCAGGAACTGTCGGCGGCCGAGTCGCCGTACAAGGACACGCCGATCCTCGACTACATCCAGAAGGTCCAGACCGACCTCGTCGGCAAGGCCATCGCCGGCACCGCCGACGCCTCGCTGCCCGTGCTGTCGATCGCCGCGCCGTTCAGCCGCACCGCCGTGTTCCCGGCCGGGCCGGTCAGCGTCCGCGACATGGCCGGACTGTACGTCTACGACAACACGCTGCTCGGCATCAAGCTGAACGGCGCCCAGATCAAGGACTTCCTGGAGTATTCGGCGAAATACTTCGCCCAGGTCGCCCCGGGCGCGCCGATCGACCTCGGCACGCTCACCAACGCCGGCGGCACGCCCGACTACAACTACGACCAGCTCTCCGGCGTGACGTACGACATCGACATCTCCAAGCCGGCCGGCCAGCGCATCGTCGGCCTGTCCTACCAGGGCAAGCCCGTCACCGCCGACCAGCAGTTCGTCGTGGCCATCAACAACTACCGCCAGTCGGGCGGCGGCGGCTTCCCGCACGTCTCGACCGCCCCGGTGGTCTACAACGCCCAGGTGGAGATCCGCCAGGCGCTGATCGAGTACGCCGCCGCGAGCGGCACCATCGACCCGGCGACGTTCGCCGAGGCGAACTGGAAGCTCGTCCGCGACGGGGTCCCCGTCTTCGAGAAGTGACGAGCTTCTTCGGGTGACGAATGGGGGTGGTCCGCGTCCCGGGCCACCCCCTTTTCTACTGAGCGGTCGTACTCAGGCGATCCGGGTGATCCCGCTCATGCCCGCGCGCCGATCCGGCGGCGACACTGACGTGTCCGAACGCCGACGGAAAGGATGGCCGTGAGCAGAAGCGGGATCGTCTTTCTTTCGATCGTCTCCACGATCGCGGGGATCGTCCTGGTCTACGTGGTGGACGTACCACTGCCGGTGGTCGTCTCGCTGGGCTTCGGAGCGCTGTGCCTGCTCTGGCTGATCGTGCTCCTGACGGTGCCGTGGAACCTGTACTTCCAGGCCCATGCCCTGATCCACGAGATACGGGTCAGCCGCGAGCGCGGGGTGGAGGTCTCGCCGGAACGCGAGGCGGAGGCCCGCCGCATCGCGGTGCGCATGCGCAAAGCGGCCGTCGCCGCCCACCTGCTGTCGGCCGCCCTGCTCGCGGCCGTCACCTACTTCTCCGGCGAGACCGTCGGCTACTACTTCGCCGTCTTCTACCTGATCGCCACGTTCTTCAGACCGGCCGGGGCCTGGTTCTCCCACCTGCGCAACCGCATGACCACGATGCTGGAGGAGGTCCGGTATCCGCGCGAGGACGTCGTCACGCTCGTCGAGCGGGTCACAGCGCTGGAGGGGCGGGCCGAGGAGTCCGAGGCCAGGGCCGCCGAACTGGCCGAGCGCCTCGACACCCTCACCTCGGAGACGCGCGCCGGGTTCCACGCGGCCACGGCGCGCGGGGACGACCTCGACCGCCGGCTCGACGCCATGGGCAGGAAGTTCGAGGACTCCCTCAGCCGTCTCACCGACAACCAGGAGGTCCTGTCGGGCATCAAGGCGTTCCTCCGCCTGATCAGATCCGAGACCGGATAATTCCGATTTTGTGGACGGTCCTGCCACTGCCCGATACCCTCTGCCGGGTCGAGATTGTTGGATCTTCAACGACAGGCGGGGACGGCGTGGCACGCTCGTGGAGGGAGCTTCCCACGGGCCGGGTCGTGCACCTGCACGCGGGCGGGGACGTGCACCTGCACGGCGACCCGGACGCCGTCGCGCTGGCGGTCGAGCCCCTGCCCGATGACGCGCCCGCGCTGGTCACCTACGTGCCCCGCCCGGCCGGGACCCCCGCGGACGTGGTCGCCGACGTACTGGGGGAACTGGAGTCCGCCGCGCTGGCGATGTTCCCCGCCTGGCTGCCCGATGCGGACGGCATCACCGGATCCGGCGGCGCGGCCGTCCCCGCCGTTCGCGCCCTCGCCCTGCGTACGGGCTCCGCCACCAGGCACTTCGCGCCCTTCCTCGCCTACCTGGCGGAACGCGCCCTGCGCGGCCAGGCTCGGGGAGGCTTCCCGCCCGAGATCCGTGCCGCCGGGCTGGCCCGGGTGCTCCGCTCGGGCTATCGGCGGCCGGAGGCCGCGATCCTCGTACGGGTTCCCTCCGGGCTCTCGCCTGCCGCCGAGGAGGTGCTGGTCGCGGCGTGCGAATGGCTGGCCCACCACGGCGGGTTCGGTGTCTGGCTCATCGGGCCGCCGCTGCGCTCCGTCGACCGGATCGAGACCATGGCCGCCCCGATCCCCGAAGAGGTCGCGGCGCTCGCCCGCGAGATCACGTCCGGCGGTGCCGTGGAGTCTCCAATGCCGGCGCTGGCTTTCCCGCCTCTGGCCGGATCGCCGCACCCGGCCAGCACCGCCGAGCGGCGGTTGGAGGCGGCACTGTCGCCGTGCGCCTGGGCGGCGGGCCGCGAGTGGAACCAGCTCCACGCCTCAGGACCGCTCAGCAATCCGATCCGCGTCGACCTGCTCTGGCGCGCCGAGCGATGCGTGGTCGAGATCGACGGCCCCGAGCATCTCCGGCCGCTCCGCCTCGCCGCGGACAGACAGCGCGACCTGCGCCTCCGCCGGGACGGCTACGCCGTCCGCCGCTTCACGAACGAGCAGGTGCTGGAACGCCTCGGCACCGTGCTCGCCGAGCTGGAGCGCTTCCTCCACCAGTGCCGCCATGGAACGCTCGAAGGGTCACTCCATGCCTGACAAACCCTTGTCCTTCTCCGCGACCTGCGCCCTCCTGATCCTGATGGCGGAGGACCGGGAGATGTCCAATCCCGAGCTCAAGAAAAAGTACGGCGTCACCATCACGGGCAAGGAGCGGACCACCCTCAACGCGGGCAGATTCGTCACCAGCCGGAGAGCGGGGCGCTCTTTCAGCCATGTGGTGACCGACAAAGGCTGGCGCCACGCGTCGGAGCTCGTCAGGGACGGCATCGGCACGCCGGGCAACGGTTTCGCCGCGGCGGCGGTCAAGGCCCTCGTCGGCAACCTCCAGCGGCACATCGCCCGGAGCGAGAACAGCCTCGCCGAGATCTTCGGGCGGGAGGAGGACCTCGTCCCCGCGAACACCGGAGAACCGGTCGCGGAACCGCCCGCCTCCGAGCCGGCGGCAGCACCGATCGCACAGCCGTCGGCCGCGAGCGTGCCCGCGTCCGCGTCCGACGACGTCGAGACGATGATCCGCAAGGCGTACGCGCAGCTCGCCGACAAGCCGAACGCCTGGGTCAGCCTGACCCGGCTGCGCCCGTTGCTCGGCGATGCCCCCAGGGACGAGGTCGACGCCGCCTTCCGCCGGATGATCGGGCTGCCCGACGTACGCCTGGTGCCAGAGTCCAACCAGAAGATGCTCACCGACGAGGACAGGAGCGCGGCTGTCGTGATCGGGGACCAGGCCAAGCACCTCATCCTGATCGGAGCATGATGACGAGCGACGAACTCGACGCCCTCCGGGCCCTGCGGTTCAACTACACGCGGGTCGCCGACGACGTGTGGCGCCCGTTGCCGTTCCATGTCGAGGGGATGCATCGGGACGCCGCGCAGGTCATCCTCGACGGCCTGCTGGAGGCGGAGGAGAGCGTCGCCGCGAGCCCCATCGGCGTCGCGATACAGGGCCAGCGGGGGACGGGTAAGACACACCTCCTCGGCTGGGTGCGCGAGAAGGTACACGAAGAGGACGCCTACTTCTTCCTGGTCAGCCTGCTCGACGCGAAGGACTTCTGGGAGAGCGTGCTGCTCTCCATGCTCGACAGCCTCTCCCGGCCGCTGGCCGGGGACGGCAGTCAGCTGAGGGAACTCCTGTGGCGCCTCTGCGTGCTCGCCGAGGTGCCTCAGGCGGCACGCGGCCCGATCATCGGCGACGTCCCCCTGTCCCGGGCTGACCTGGATGCCTTCATCGACGCCCTGCGCCGATACGACCCGTACGTCGGCCGTGACGTGCAGGACACCGCACGGGCCCTCACCCTGCGGGCCTCGCATGGCCTGGCGGCGCAGGACATCGGTGACGCCTACCTCATCTCGGCGCCGCAGGGAGAGCCCGGCGAGCGCGCGGGATGGGGGTTCCGGACCGTCGAGAAGACACCGCAGGAGATCGTCCACGACCTGTCCAGACTTCTCGCACTGACCGGTCCCTCCGTCATCGCCGTGGACCAGGTCGACACGCTGATCGCCCAGTCCGCCACCCTCACCGGGGGAGGATCGGCGGAGGACCCGGAGCACCGCAGGACGATCGAACGCGTCGCGGGTGGTCTGATGACACTTCGCGAGGTGACCCACCGCACGCTGACGGTCCTGTCCTGCCTCCCCCTCACATGGACGTTGATCGAAGAGCATGCCACCGACACCGTCCAGGACCGCTTCCGGATGACCCTGCCGCTGGGGACGATCCCGGACGCGAAGACGGGCCGGGCGCTGATCGAGAAGCGGTTCAGTGCGCAGTACGGGGCGGTCGGGTTCACGCCGCCGTATCCGACCTGGCCGGTGAAGCCTGAGGCGTTCGAGGAGGCGAACCAGTACACGCCTCGCCAGTTGCTCATCCGGATCGACACGCATGTGCGGTCATGCCTGGCGAGCGGGCAGGTCGCGGAGCTGGAACGGCTGACCGGCTCCCAGCCGGCCAAGGTCGTTCCCACCGAGCAGCGCCCGGGACCTGGACCCGACTTCGGCGAGCTCGACAGGCGCTTCGCGGAGTTGCGGCAGCGGGCGGACGTGGTGGAGGCGCTGGACCCGATCACGGAGGACGCCGTGATGCCGGGACTGCTGTCGGCCGGGCTGTCCGCCTGGATCGCCGAGCAGGGCGAGGACGGACGCCTGTTCGCCCAGGACCCGCCTCCGAGCACGAAGCCGCCCCTGCACGCCCGCCTGCGGCGGACCCTGGACGAGGCGACGGAGAACGAGGCCCACTGGTGTTTCCGGGCCGTCTCCGCGTCCCATCACACCGCCGCGCTCAACCGACTGAAGGCCGCGTCCACGGCGGCCGGGCTCGACGATCGGATACCCGCGCGCAAACTCTTCGTGCTCAGGAACCAGGGCTGGGCGAAGGGACCCGCCACTCAGGAGGCCCTGGCCGCCTTCGAGCAGGCGGGGGGCCGCGTCCTCCAGGTCGAGGAGAACGACCTGAGGATCTTCTCGGCTCTTCGCACCCTGCTGACCGAAAACCCGGCGGACCTTCAGGCATGGCTCGTCTCCCGCAAGCCGACGAACGAGGTGAAGCTGTTCGCCGAGGCGCTGAGCGACGCGGCCGTTCCGCGCGTCTCCGGAGCCGGGAGCGGGAGGTCCTCGCGGCCGGCCCGGTCGCCGGACCGCCCCCGGCGCACCGCCAATCCCGAGCGGCGTCTGCTCCACCGGGAGGCGGTGCCAGGACTCAAGCCGCTGCCGGTGACCGACGCGCCGTCCCCGGCCTCCGGTGGTACACCTTCCGCGGCCCTCGACACCGCGCCGCCACCGGCCCCCGACACCGCGCCGTCACCCGCATCCGACACCGCGCCGTCCCCGGCTTCCGGCGATGTGCCGGAACGTGCCGGTGCGAGCGTCGCGTTTCCCGGCGGCGTAACCCTCGGCCCGGCCGTTCCCGATCTGCAGGTCTGGCCGCCTCTGCCCTCCCCCGAGGCATCGCCGGTCGAAGCGCCGTCCGCGGAGGTGCCGGCCGTGGAGACGCCGGTCGCGGAGGTACCGGCTGCGGAGGTACCGGTCGAGGCGCCCTTCGCGGAGATGCCGGCAGCGGAGGCGGCCGTTCCTCGTCCGCGCAGGCCGCTGCCGGCGGACGAGGCCCCGGCCGCTCCGTACCTGACGATCGGGGCGGCGACCTCGGACGACCGGCCGGTGCGGATTCCGCTGGAGACCCTGCGCAAGCACGCGGCGATCTTCGCCGGCTCGGGCTCCGGCAAGACGGTGCTGATCCGCCGCCTCGTGGAGGAGTGCGCCCTTCAGGGGGTCTCGGCGATCGTCCTCGACGCGAACAACGACCTCGCGCGGCTCGGCGACCGGTGGCCGGAGCCACCGGCGGAGTGGGGCGAGGGCGACGCGGCCAGGGCCGACGACTACCTGGCGAACACCGACGTGGTCGTCTGGACTCCGCGCAAGGAGTCGGGACGCCCGCTGAGCTTCCAGCCACTGCCCGACTTCGCCGGCGTCGCCGACGACCCGGACGAGTTCGGCGAGGCGGTGGACGCCGCCCTCGCCGCGCTCGTGCCCCGGGCGAAGCTGGAGGCCAAGACGGCCAGGGCCCATCTCGGCCAGGCGGTGCTCCGCGAGGCCGTCGCCCACTACGGACGGCGCGGCGGCACGGGACTGGGCGGCCTGATCGCCCTGCTCGACGACCTTCCTGACGGCGTGAGCAGTCTCGAAGGCGCGCCCAGGCTCGCGACCGAGATGGCCCAGCACCTGAGGGCGGAGACGATCAGCGATCCCCTGTTCGCGGGGACCGGGACGCCTGTCGATCCGGGCGTCCTGCTGACGCCGCCGGAGGGCAGGCGGGCCCGCGTCTCGGTGATCAGCCTCACCGGCATGGCCTCCGACGCCCAGCGGCAGGGCTTCGTCAACCAGCTGCAGATGGCGCTGTTCTCCTGGATCAAACGGCATCCCGCCGGAGACCGGCCGCTCGGCGGGCTGTTCGTGATGGACGAGGCCCAGACGTTCGCGCCGTCAGGGACGGCGACCGTGTGCACCCAGAGCACGCTCGCCCTCGCCGCGCAGGCCCGCAAGTACGGCCTCGGGCTGGTGTTCGCCACCCAGGCGCCGAAGGGCCTGCACAACCGGATCACGGGCAACGCCGCCACCCAGTTCTTCGGCCTGCTCAACGCGCCGGCCCAGATCACGGCGGCGCGGGAGCTGGCCAGGGCCAAGGGCGGCGACGTCCCCGACGTGGCGCGGCTGCGGTCCGGCCATTTCTACGCGGCGTTCGAGGGCGGGTCGTTCACGAAGGTCCGTACGCCGCTGTGCCTGAGTCACCACCCGAGCAGCCCCCTGACGAGCGAGGAGGTCGTGGCCCGGGCGAACCGGTCCTGAATGAGAGCGCGCGGAGCCGGCGCCGTCCTCGGACGCGACGCCGGCTCCGCTGCACCGGTGATCAGTCCGCGGCGTCTTTCCGCTGCTCTGCCCTGGGAATCCGGCTGGGCGGGGTGACCGGCCGGCCGTAGAGGATCGATACCCAGGCGTTGGTGAGAACGTCGACGAGGACCTCCTCGTCGTCGAACGGGGGGACACCGGCCGCGGCCAGATAGTAGAGCCGCTCACCCATCCAGGTCAGCGACGCGGCGACGGCGCGCACGTCCATGTCCCCGAGCCGCCTGCGGGCCTGGGGGTCGGACTCGATCCGGGCCACGGCGGCGTCGGTGAACAGGTTCATCTGTTCCAGCCAGAGAGTTCGCAGCCCCTCGTCCGAGCCCTGGCTCTCCACGATCGCCATGAGGACGCCCGCGTTGTCGCGCCACAGCCGGGCACCGTCCCGCACCCCCGCACGCAGCGCGGCGACGGGGTCCTGCGACCCGCCGATCCACGGGGCCGCGGCCTGCTGTCCCTGCGCCACGGCCTCGCGCACCAGCTCACCGAGCACGGCCTGCTTGCTCGGGAAGTAGAAGTAGAAGCTCGCCCGGGAGACCTCCGCGGCGGTGAGGATGTCGGCGACGCTGAGGGTGTCGAAGCGGCGCTCCCGCAGCAGCTCGCGGGTCGCGGACAGGATCCGCTCCCGCAACCCGGTGGACGCCGGCTCCGCGGCCGATCTACGGGCAGGCTGCGCGCCGGGCTTCGAAGGCATGCCCCTCAGGATATCGACGTGCTGTACGGACGCCTTGTACAGACACAATGTCCAGACACAGTGTATGGTGCCCTTCATGACACATTCAGACATCGGCATGAGGTACCGCACCCTGGGCACGAGCGGTCTTCGGGTGTCCGAACTGATCCTGGGCGCGATGACCTTCGGAGAGCAGGGCGGGGTCGGCGCGCCGGCGGCGGAGTGCCGGCGGATGCTCGACCTGTATGCCGAGGCCGGCGGCAACATGATCGACACGGCCGTCAACTACCGCGACGGAGCCAGCGAGGAGATCCTCGGCGAGCTGCTCGAGGGCAGGCGCGAGTCGTTCGTCCTCGGCACGAAATACACCGTCTCCCGCGACCGCTCCGACCCGAACGCCGGGGGGAACCACAGGAAGAACCTCCGGGCCTCCCTGGAGACCAGCCTGCGCCGGCTGCGTACGGACTACCTCGACCTCTATTGGGTGCACATGTGGGACCGTGACACGCCCATCGAGGAGACCATGCGCGCGCTGGACGACGCCGTCCAGGCCGGCAAGGTGCTGTACGTGGGGATCTCCGACGCCCCGGCCTGGGTCGTGGCCCGCGCCAACACCCTCGCCGAGTGGCGCGGCTGGAGTCCCTTCATCGGCCTGCAGGTGCCGTACAGCCTGCTGCAACGTGACGTCGAACGGGAACTGCTCCCCATGGCCGAGTCCCTCGGGCTCGGCGTCACGGCGTGGAGCCCGCTCGGCGGCGGGGTGCTGTCCGGCAAGTACACGCTGTCCGGCGAGCACACCCGCCCGGACGGGGCCGTGCCCACGGGACGGCTGAAGGCCGAGTCGCTCTCGGCCCGCGACCACGCCGTCGCCCGGGCCGTGCAGGAGGCCGCCGACGACCTCGGCGCGACCCCGGCACAGGTCGCGATCGCGTGGACGATGAGCCGCTCTCCCGCCGTCCATCCGATCGTCGGGGCGCGTTCCGCCGAGCAGCTACGTGACAATCTCGCCGCCGCCGGCCTCGCCCTCCCCCCTGAAGTGCGCACGCGCCTGGAACATGCCACCGAGTTCACCCTCGGATTTCCCGGCGACTTCATCGCCCAGACCTCGCCGTGGGTGTTCGGCGCCGCACGCGTCGACCCCCCTTCGGGCGCAATCCGGAGATGAGGGCCGGGTCGGCGCTTGCGGCCCTCTTCGTTCTCCGGCCCGGCGTCGCCGCCCGTGTCCTCCTACCGGCGGAAGGCGGCGGCACCGGCGGCGGCGATCGCCACCGACAGGACCACGACGACCGTGAGCGTCCCCAGGGGGTTGCGGTGCCGTACGGGCGCGATCGCGCGCATGGCCGGCACGCGGGCAACCGGTGACCTCGACGGCGACGGGGTGGGCCGCGGCGTCACACGAGGGCGGGGGGACGGCACCGCCACGGGCGGCCGGGGCGCGACCGCCACCCGATGCGGAAAGTGACGGGGCGCCGGTGCGGGCTTCTCGGGAGCCGGCGCCGGAGGCTCCGGGGAGGGTGCCGGCGGTGGGACGGGCGTCGGCGGCGTGCAGCCGGGCCCTCCGATGCCGACCTCGGCGTGCAGGTCGACGATCACGTCGACGTCGACGCAGACGCCGACCCGCAGGCCCGGTCCATCCGGATCGTCGGCCGTGGAAGACGCGCCCGCGGCTGCCCGCACCGGCGCGGGAAGCGCGGCGGCCGACGTGGCCCAGGTCAGGGTGGCCCAGGTTAGGGTGGCACAGGTCAGCACGGCACCGGCGCGGACGAGCGCGACGGCCACGCGCGGACCCGCCGTCCTGCCCATGTCAGCGGCCCTCGGGGATCCGCTGGAACTCGTGCAGGGCGCTCACGAACGCGTCGGGCTTCACCGCCAGGCCACCGCTGAAGGGGTGGGAGATGTTCCAGGCGAGATAGACGCCGACACCGAGCAGGACCGCCATCGCCGTCAACGGCACGAGCGTGAGCCCCCGGGGACGGGCCCCGGCCAGGAACGGGAAGACGACGACGAGGACGCCCGTGAGGACCGTCAGCAGCATGACGCCGGGAGGCAGCGCGGTGCCCGCGTCGGCGGCGCGCTGCCTGCGGGCGGCGAACAGGTCCGCCATCCGCTCCAGCACCGCGTCCTTGGCATCGCGCGCCGCGTCGGTCGTGACCGGCAGTTCGGTCACGCGGGCGCGCAGCGACTCCAGCCGCGCCGTCCCCTCGGTGCCGAGGCGCCCGGCCGCCATCTGCGGCCACTCGTCCTCGAGGACGTATCTCGCGTACTCGCGCAGTCCCTCGCGCACCTGGGCGGCGTCGGGGGCGGGGAGCGGCGCGGCGGCCCAGTAGGCCTCCACGAGCGCCTGGGTCTCCGAGTAGGTGTTCTGCCGCGCCGAGTCGGCCGAGGTCCACGGCACGACGATCGCGATGGCGAACACGAGCAGGAACAGCGAGGAGAGCATCGACCCGGCGTGACCGGCGGACGCGCCGCCGGGGTCGCGATCGTCGGTGCCCCGGCCCAGCGCGCGGAACAGAAGGGCCGCCACGGCCACCAGCCCGACGGCCGCCGCGACCGCGAGTACGCCCATGAGCATGTCATCTCCACAGACACTTTGCTGATTACTGGTAGTGACATGACTATCACAAAAAGTAACCACTGACCAGCGAAGACGGGCAAGTGACGGCGCGGCCTGCCCCGGCGGGCGGGAGGGGTCGTGGCAGGATCGGCGCGGAGGTGAGCGCATGCGCGTGGTGATCGCGGGCGGACACGGGAAGATCGCCCTTCGGCTGGCACGCCTGCTGAGCGGGCGGGGCGACGCGCCGGTGGGGCTGATCCGCAACCCGGACCAGGTCGCGGACGTGGAGGCGGCCGGCGCCGAGGCGGAGCTGTGCGACCTGGAGCGGACCACGCCGGAGAAGGTGACCGAGATCCTGCTGGGAGCCGGAGCCGTCGTCTTCGCCGCCGGGGCGGGACCCGGCAGCGGCGCCGCGCGCAAGTTCACGGTGGACCAGGGCGCCTCGGTGCTGCTCGCCGACGCGGCCGAACGGGCCGGCGTGTCCCGCTTCATCCAGATCTCCTCGATGGGCGCGGGATCGCCGCCCGCGCCGGGGAGCGACGAGGTCTGGGCGGCCTACATCACCGCGAAGACGGCCGCGGAGGAGGACCTGCGCGCCCGCCCGCTCGACTGGACGATCCTGCGGCCGGGGCGGCTCACCGACGGGCCGGGGACCGGCCTGGTGACGCTGGCCGATCCGCCGCTTCCCTCCGGGGCGGTGCCGCGCGACGACGTCGCCGCCGTGATCGCCGCGCTGATCGACGCCCCGGAGACGCGGCATCGCGTCCTCGAACTCATCGGCGGAGGCGTGCCCGTCGCCGAGGCCGTACGGCTCGTGCTGATGCGGTGACGGAGAAGGGCCTCCCCGGGACCGTTACTCATATCGGCCCCAGATGACAAGAGGCGCTAAATACCCAATTAGGCACTAAGCCATCTCGTTGCGGAAAAATCCCGTATTTGGGGGGTTCGTGCACCTTGACGACTTTTTCGGGGTGACAAAGACTTCCCTCGACCTCGCGTGATCCGTTCCGGGCTGACCCCCCTTCCCGGACGGCACGCCAGATGGAGGAAACTCGATGAGGAGCTCTCCCCGCAGGGCGCGGCGCTACGCCGCCGCACTCGCACTCCCCCTGGCGATCACCCTGAACGCCCTCCCTGCGCTCGCCGGTCCCTCTCCCGATCCGGTCCCGCCCGACCGGGCGTCCAGCACCACGCAGAACGGCGTCGCGCTGATGCGCGTCGTCGTCGCCGACCAGTCGGGCGTGGACAAGCTGGTTGCCCTGGGCGTCGACCTGGCCGAGTACAGCAAGCCCGTCGACGGCGGCATCGAGGTGCACGCCGTGCTCAGCCCCGACGAGGCGCGGAGCCTGCGCGACCAGGGCTTCGACGTCCGCGACGCCATCTCCGACCAGAGCGACTACGCCGCGAACCTGGCCGAGCGGCGCCAGGCTCTGGCCTCCGCGTCGGCCGACGCGACCGAGACCGACACGCTCACACCACTGCGCGCCGAGTGGTTCACCAGCCTCGACGACCAGCGTTTCCTGTCGGTGGAGGTGAAGACGAGCGCGACGGACGCCCAGACCGTGCTCACGGCCACCTGGGACAGCGGCCCCGGCACCGCCCCCGACTCCGGCGGCACGGCGACGATGTCCCGCTTCACCGACGCCGGGCAGTACATGTACCACCGGTTCAACTCGCCGCTGCCGATCACGGCGGCCCCCACCAAGGTCACCATCACCAGTAACCGGGGCGGCTCGATCACCGTGCCGGTGACGAAGTGGCTGGGCGAGCCGCGCAAGGCGCCGAGCAAGCACTACGTGCAGGACTTCGTCGACCACTACATGGACCCCACCGAGGTCACCGGCCGGATCGTGGCGCTGTCCAAGGAGTTCCCGAAGATCTCGGAGATCGTCGACCTCCCGAACAAGACGAACGGCTACCGCCGCCAGGCGCAGGCGCAGTTCGGCACGGGCTCGGGGAGCGCGCTGGCGAGCACGTTCTACGTGACGTCCAAGGCGTACGGCAGCGAGGGCGGCAACGACGTCGGCGTCGCGCTGGTGAATCCCGGGACCGCCTCGGCCCCGCTTTCCGTCGCCGTCAACGGCAAGGACGTGGTGGTCAACCTGGCCACGGACGCCTCCGGCACGGTCACCAGCACGGCCTCCCAGGTCGTCGCCGCGCTGAACGGCAGCTCCGCCGCTTCGGCACTGCTGACCGCGAGCCTCTACCGGACCAGCACGGGCACCGGTGTGGTGGCGGCGGCCCCGGCGACGAAGCTGACCGACAACCTGAAGGCGCCGGCGAGCGTCTCGCGTCAGCCGTTCCAGATGAAGGCGCTGCGCATCGGCAAGAGCCGGAACGGCTCGAAGACCGGCGTGTTCCTCTACTGCCAGGAGCACGCCCGCGAGTGGGTGACCCCGATCACCTGTGTGGAGACCGCCGAGCGGCTGCTGCGCAACTACGCGCAGGACCCGGACACCAGGAAGCTGGTGGACGATCTCGACATCTTCATCGTGCCGACGATCAACCCCGACGGCGCCCACTACTCGATGTACGACTACAACATGCAGCGCAGGAACATGGTCAACTACTGCGCCGCCGACGCGGCGGACCCGGGGCGGCGCAACTCCTGGGGCGTCGACCTCAACCGCAACTTCTCGGTGGGCAGCGTCCGCGACGGATACAACGGCGGCTCGACCACCTGCACCAGCGACACCTTCGCCGGGCCGGCGGAGCTGTCGGAGCCGGAGACACGCAACGAGGTGTGGCTCACGGAGAAGTTCCCGAACATCAAGTTCGCGATGAACACCCACTCCTACGGCGGCTACTTCATGTGGCCTCCCGGGGCGTACAAGACCGCCGGACGGGAGACGCTGCCGCGGACGGACCTCGGCACGGAGGAGTACTTCTGGAACGCCTCCACCCACATCCTGTCCGCCGTCCAGGGCTGGCGCGGCACGGCCATCTGGCCGGGACGCACCGGCCCGGTGATCGACGTGCTGTACTCGGCGGCCGGCAACAGCGCCGACGAGTTCTGGTACAACAAGGGCATCATCGGCTGGGACTTCGAGGTCGGCGCCGACGTCTACGACCAGGCGACCAAGCAGTACCTCGCCGTCGGCTTCCAGCCTCCGTTCGAGGAGGGCCACGAGGAGGCGATGGAGTTCTCCAACGGCCAGATCGGCATCCTCGAGGTCGCCCGCGCCTACGACAAGGACAAGCAGCGGCCCGATTCGACGCTCGTGGTGACCGACAGGACCGACACCTCGACGACGTTCACCTTCACCGTGGACGAGCCGGCGAACGTCTACTACACCCTCGACGGCAGCCGGCCGACGCTGAGCTCGCCCAAGCTGACCTCTTCGGGCATGCGTGAGGGCGCCGCGAAGATCTCGATCGACAAGACCACCGAGGTGCACTGGTTCGCCATGGACCTCGCGGGCAACGTCGAGAAGAACTACAAGCCGGACGGCAACGGCAGGAACTACAGCAAGGAGACCGTCACGGTCGGCGGCAACCGCTGACCGTCGCGTTCCACGGTGGCCGCCGGCCGGGGACTTCCCCGGCCGGCGGCCACCGTCGCTCGTCCCGGCGGGATGGTTCGGGACGAGGTGACACAGGGTTAGGAAATCCTGACGTAGCGGATTGTTGACCGGGCGGTCAATCAGGCACACCGTCGGGTCATAGGTCACCTCTCCCCGTACGGAGGCACGGATGGATCTCACGAGATCGTTGTCCGACATCGTCGCCCTCGTCGCCGGGCTGGTCGCGGTGCTCGCACCGTTCTTCTGGGCCGACGCCCAGGCGGCCACGCAGCCACTGCTCATTCTCGGCGCCCTGCTCGTCGTCTCCGCCCTGTGGTCCATCCTGGGCGCGGGCGGCGCCAGCTCCTGGGTGACCGCGGCGTTCGGCGCCCTGCTGTTCGTCTCCCCCTGGGCGTTCGGCTTCGACGGCGACTCCGCCTCGGCGTGGACCGCCTGGATCACCGGCGCCGTCACCGTCGTCGTCGGCCTGCTGACCGTCCTGCAGGTGCGCGGCCGCACGACCGTCGCCGCCTGACCCCCACCCGCCCCACATCGCGTGCGGCCCCGCCGCCTGTCGCCCCTCCGGCGACCGGCGGCGGGGCCGTACGCCTTTCCGGCCTTTCCGGTTCCCACGGTCGGCAGGAGCGATAAACAGGGGCCTCACCTGCGCCTGGACCAGAGTCGCGCTTATCACCCCGTAGGCGATATGTCGCCCCTTGACTTTGGCGCGATCTCCGCTCAATCTGTTGCGTATAGCGCTTCCTGTTCCATCTTACGAAACCGGAAACCTCCGCATGATTCCTGCGTGCCCCCTCGCCGCCCTGCCCAGGGGTGAGGCCCTCCGAATCGAGACAGATCCCCCGATCGCCGTCTTTCACACCGAGGACGGTGAACTGTACGCGGTGGACGACACCTGCACCCACCAGGACGCCTCGCTCGCGGACGGGTGGCTGGAAGGATGCGAGGTGGAGTGCCCCCTGCACGCGTCGCGCTTCGACCTGCGCACGGGCCGGGTGGACGCTCCTCCCGCGAAGCTGCCGGTGCGCACCCACCAGGTGGTGGTCCGGGACGAGACCGTCTACGTCGTGCCGTCGGACCTGCCGCCGAACCTCCCGCCCGGCGTCCGCACCGGTTCGGCCTGAGACGTCGTGAGGGTGCCGTGAAATCCGTCGCCATCGTCGGCGCGTCGCTCGCCGGGCTGTCGGCGGCCCGCGCGCTGCGCGCCCAGGGCTTCGGCGGGCGCCTGACGATCGTCGGGGCCGAAGCGCACCGCCCCTACGACCGGCCCCCGCTGTCCAAGGAGTTCCTCGCCGGCCAGATGACGACGGTGGACCTCGCCCTGGAGGGCGACGGCGAGGACCTCGACGCCGAGTGGCGCCTGGGCGTCGCCGCGACCGGGCTGGAACAGGGCCGGTCGCTGCGGATCGCGCTCGCCGACGGCTCCACGGTCGAGGCCGACGGCGTGGTGATCGCCACCGGCGCGGTCGCCCGCACCCTCGGGGGCGATCTCTCCGGCGTGCACACGCTGCGTACGATCGAGGACGCGACGGCCCTGCGGGCCGATCTCGACACCGCCCGGAGGCTCGTGGTGATCGGGGCGGGCTTCATCGGCGCCGAGGTCGCCTGCGTCGCCCGCACGCTCGGGCTCGACGTGACGATCGTCGAGGCGGCGCCCGCGCCGTTCGCCCGCGCGGTCGGGCCCGAGATGGGCACCGCGCTCGCCGGGCTGCACGAGGCGCACGGGGTGCGCCTGATCTGCGGCGCCGCCGTACGGACGCTGACGGGCGAGGGCCGCGTCGACGGCGTGCTGCTGGAGGACGGGCGCCGCCTGGACGCCGACGTGGTGCTCGTCGGCATCGGCGCGCGGCCGGCGGTGGACTGGCTCGACGGCAGCGGGGTGAAGGTCGGCGACGGCGTCGTCTGCGACACCGGCGGCGCGACGAGCGTGCCGGGAGTCGTCGCGGTCGGCGACTGCGCCGCCTGGTTCGACCCCGCTCTCGGCGCCCACCTGCGTGTGGAGCACTGGACCGGCGCGGCGCGGCGTCCCGCGACGGCCGCGCAGACGCTGCTGTCCGGCGGCTCCGCCGTTCCGGACGCCCTCGCGCCGCCCTACCTGTGGTCCGACCAGTACGGCATGCGCGTGCAGTTCGCCGGGCACACGCTGCCGGGAGACGAGGTGAGCGTCGAGGAGGGCGACCTCGCGTCCCGCCGCTTCCTGGCCGTCTACCGGCGGGAGGGCCGCACGGTCGCGGTGCTCGGCGTCGACCAGCCGCGCTCGTTCACCCGGTGGCGGCGCCGCGTGAACGAGCGCGCCGGGGCACGATGAGCGCCGTCGCGTCCCGCCGGGGACGTCCCGCCGGCGCCGTGTCTTCCGTTATCGGGTCCCCCGATACCGGGCGTGCGGTGACCCCGGTCACCCGGCGTGGCCGAGACGGTGGCTGATGTCGGCGGCGCCCGCGACGAGCACGGGCGCGAGCTCGCGCATGCGCTCCTCGCTGAACCGGTAGGCCGGGCCGGAGGCGCTGACGGCCGCCACGACCTCGCCCTCGTGGGAGCGGATGGGCGCGGCGATGGCGTTCAGCCCGATCTCGTACTCCTCCACGGTGACCGCGTAGCCCCGCCGCAGCGCCTCGTCGAGCTGCCGCCGCAGTTCGGCGGCGTCGGTCACCGTGGCCGGGGTGAAGCGCTCCAGCCCGGCGGCGGCGATGAGCCGTTCGCGGCGCCGCTCGTCGAGGTGGGCGAGCAGGACCTTGCCGCTCGACGTGGCGTGCAGGGGGGTGGGCTGGCCGACCCAGTTGTGCGCGGTCACGGCCGCCTGGCCGCGCACCTGGTCGAGGTTGATGGCGTAGTGGGACCGCGCGACGGCGATGTTGACGGTCTCGCCGATCTCCTCGGCGAGCCGCCGGCACACCGGGCGGCTCTGCTGGACGAGGTCGAGGCGCGCGGCCACCCCGGCGGCGAGCCGGACGATGCCGAAGCCCAGGCGATACTTGCCGCGGTCCTCGGCCTGCTCCGCCAGGCCGCGGGCCTCGAGGGCGCCGAGGAGCCGGAACGCGGTGGACTTGTGGACGCCGATCTCCGCGGCGACCTCGCTCACGCCGGCCTCGCCGCGCTGGGAGAGGATCTCCAGGATCGTCACGGCCCGGTCCACCGACTGGACGCCGCCGCTCCCCTCGGACCGCGCGGCGGCCTCGTCGGCCCCCACGAGATCGGGGTCCGACGCGTGACGTTGCGAATGCTGCACTCTATTGCGCATATCAATATCATCCTGCCCGGGAGGCGGACATGTATGACTTTGTCATCGTCGGTGGTGGATCAGCGGGGAGCGCTCTCGCGAACCGGCTGTCGGCCGACCCCTCGAACCGCGTGCTCGTGCTGGAGGCGGGCCGTCCCGACTACCTGTGGGACGTGTTCATCCACATGCCGGCCGCGCTGATGTTCCCCATCGGCAGCCGGTTCTACGACTGGAAGTACGAGTCCGAGCCCGAGCCGCACATGAACGGCCGGCGCATCTACCACGCCCGGGGGAAGGTGCTCGGCGGGTCGAGCAGCATCAACGGCATGATCTTCCAGCGCGGCAACCCCATGGACTACGAGCGCTGGGGCGCCGATCCGGGCATGGAGACCTGGGACTTCGCGCACTGCCTGCCGTACTTCAAGCGCATGGAGAACTGCCTGGCCGCCGACGCGTCGGATCCGCTGCGCGGGCACGAAGGACCGCTGGTGCTGGAGCGCGGCCCGGCCAGGAATCCGCTGTTCAAGGCCTTCTTCGAGGCCGTGCAGCAGGCGGGCTACCCGCTGACCGACGACGTGAACGGCTACCGCCAGGAGGGCTTCGCGCCGTTCGACCGCAACGTACGCCGCGGGCGCCGCCTGTCGGCCGCCCGGGCCTACCTCCACCCGGTGATGAACCGCCCGAACCTCACGGTCAAGACCGGGGCGTTCGTCACGAAGGTCCTCTTCGAGGGCAAGCGCGCGGTCGGCGTCGAGTTCGACGGCAAGCGGGTGCGGGCCGGGGAGGTCATCCTCTGCGGCGGCGCGATCAACTCCCCGCAGCTCCTGCAGCTCTCCGGCGTGGGCGACGCCGACCATCTGAAGGCGCACGGCGTCGACGTGGTGCACGACCTGCCCGGTGTCGGCGAGAACCTCCAGGACCACCTTGAGGTCTACATCCAGTACGCCTGCAAGCAGCCGGTCTCGATGCAGCCCGCGATGAAGTGGCGCAACCGGCCGATGGTCGGCGCCCAGTGGCTGTTCCTGCGCAAGGGCCCCGGCGCGACCAACCACTTCGAGGCCGGCGGCTTCGTGCGTGGCAACGAGGACGTCGACTATCCCAACCTGATGTTCCACTTCCTGCCGGTCGCCGTGCGCTACGACGGCAGCGCGCCAGCCGGCGGGCACGGCTACCAGGTGCACATCGGGCCGATGTACTCCGACGCCCGCGGCTCTGTGAAGATCAAGAGCGCCGACCCCCGTGTGAAGCCCGCGCTGCGGTTCAACTACCTGTCCACCGACCAGGACCGCCGCGAGTGGGTCGAGGCCGTACGGGTGGCCCGCGACATCCTCAACCAGCCCGCCATGGACGGGTTCAACGGCGGCGAACTGTCCCCCGGCGTGGAGGTCGAGACCGACGAGCAGATCCTCGACTGGGTGGCGAAGGACGGCGAGACCGCCCTGCACCCCTCCTGCACGGCGAAGATGGGCGTCGACGAGATGTCCGTGGTCGACCCGCTGACCATGGGGGTGCACGGCCTGGAGGGCCTGCGCGTCGTGGACGCCTCGGTCATGCCGTACGTCACGAACGGCAACATCTACGCGCCGGTGATGATGGTCGCGGAGAAGGCGGCCGACCTGATCCTCGGTAACACTCCCCTGGCCCCCGAGCCGGCGGAGTTCTACCGGCACAGGAAGGACGCCTGACATGAAGGACCTGTACATCGGCGGGCAGTGGCGCGACGCGGCCGAGGGCGGCCGGCGCGAGATCCACTGCCCGGCCGACGGACAGCATGTGGCCACCGTCGCGGAGGCCGACCGCGCCGACACGGAGGCCGCGATCGCGGCGGCCCGGCGGGCGTTCGACGAGGGCCCGTGGCCGCGCACGCCGGAGCGGGAGCGCGGGGCGTTGCTGCTGCGGGTGGCCGGTCTGCTGGAGCGCGACAAGGCCGAGATCGCGCGGGCGGAGTCGCTGGACACCGGCAAACGCCTGGTGGAGAGCGAGTACGACGTCGACGACGTGATCGCGAGTTTCCGCTACTTCGGCGGGATCGCGGGCACCGACGCCGGGCGGGTGGTCGACACCGGCCGCGCCGATGCGATCAGCCGGGTGGCGTACGAGCCGGTCGGGGTCTGCGGCCTGATCACGCCGTGGAACTACCCGCTGCTGCAGACCTCCTGGAAGGTGGCGCCCGCGCTGGTGGCGGGGAACACCTTCGTGCTCAAGCCGAGCGAGCTGACCCCGTCCACCGCGATCCTGCTGATGCGGCTGCTCGAGGAGGCGGGCCTGCCGCCGGGCGTGGGCAACCTGGTGCTCGGGGCCGGCGCGGAGGCAGGCGCGCCGCTGGCCGAGCACCCGGACGTCGACATGGTCTCGTTCACCGGCGGGCTGGCGACCGGGCGGTGGATCATGGCCTCGGCCGCGCGGACGGTCAAGCGCGTCGCGCTGGAACTGGGCGGCAAGAATCCCAACATCGTGTTCGCCGACGCGGACTTCGACACCGCGGTCGACTTCGCCGTGACCGCCGTCTTCCTGCACTCGGGGCAGGTCTGCTCGGCCGGTGCCCGGCTGCTGGTGGAGGACTCCATCCACGAGAGGTTCGTAAACGCGGTGGTGCGCCGGGCCGAGCGGATCAGGCTGGGCGGGCCGTTCGACCCCGAGGCCGAGACCGGGCCGCTGATCTCGGCCGGGCACCTGGCCAAGGTCGAGGCGTACGTCGAGGCGGGGATCGCCGAGGGCGCGAAGCTGCGCTGCGGGGGGCGGCGCCTGGAGGGGAACGGATACTTCTTCCCGCCGACGGTGCTGGACGGCTGCCACCGCGACATGCGGGTGGTCCGGGAGGAGTCGTTCGGGCCGGTGCTGACGGTGGAGCGGTTCTCGGGTGAGGACGAGGCCGTCGCCCTGGGCAACGACACCGACTACGGGCTGGCCGGAGCCGTGTGGACGACGGACGCGGGCAAGGCGCAGCGGGTGGCCGGGCGGCTGCGGCACGGCACGGTGTGGATCAACGACTACCACCCGTATGTGCCGCAGGCGGAGTGGGGCGGGTTCAAGCAGTCCGGCGTCGGCCGGGAGCTCGGCCCGACCGGCCTGAACGAATACCGCGAGATCAAGCACATCTGGCAGAACACCGATCCCCGCCCCCAGCACTGGTTCCGCCCCTGAATCAGTCGTCCCGCCCGTGCGCGGCGAGGAACTCCCCGATGCGCGCGTCCATCTCGGGCGGCGCCGCGAGGGGAAGGGTGTGATGGGTGGCTCCGGGCAGCACGGCCGTCTCCACGCGGGGCAGGAGCGCCGCGGCGGAGGCGGCCACCCGGCCGATGTCGTGTGCCCGGCTGTGCTCGGCCAGGAGAAGCAGCACCGGGAGCCGCAGCGCCCACAGCGCCTCCGGGCCGGGACGCGGACCGGTCAGGGGGCGGGCGGCGGGGAAGGCGGCGGCGCGGTCGTAGAGGCGGAGCCACGTCTCGTCCAGCGCCGCGCGCCGGGTCTCCCATTCGAGGAACGCGCGGCGCCGCCCTGCGGTCGGGCGCAGCAGCATCGGCAGGGCCCGCAGCAGGTAGCGGCGGGAGAACCCGGTGAAGCAGTTCGTCGGGTCGACCAGGACCAGCGCCCTCACCCTGCCGGAAGCGTGCGCCGCGTAGTGCAGGGCGCTCCACGCGCCGTAGGAATGGCCGCACAGGGACACCGTCGAGGTGCCCGATGCGTCGAGCACGGTGTCGAGCACGGCGTCGAGCACGGTGTCGAGCCAGGCCATCTGGTCGCCCAGCGTCCGGATCGCCCGCTCGCCGGCGACGCTGCGTCCCGCCTCGCCTACGGTGTCGACCGCATGCACCCGGTAGGCCGTGCCCAGCGCCCTCGCCGTATCGGACCAGACGGTCGAGGTGGTCCCGCCGCCGTGGAGGAGGACCACCGGCGGCGCGTCCGCGGGGCCGACGGAGTTGACGTGGGTCGTGCCGTAGGGCGTGCGGATCTCGGCCGACTCGGTGGAGGCGGGCCAGCGCGCCGCCAGGACGGCGTCGTAGGCCGCGAGAAACGCGTCGTCGATGGTCGTCAAGACGCCTCCGTAATGTCTCGCTGAGCGATAATCTCGTTGAGCGAGATAATAGGCGGAGGAGGGGCTGCCATGGCACCAGGGGTGGCACGTGAGCGCGAGAGCCCGGAGATGGAGATCTTCCATCTGCTGCGGGCGGTCGCGGTGGAGTACGGCCTGCGGCAGGCGGAGTTCGCGGCCGAGCACGGCATGCACGTCACCGACGTGCGGGCGCTCATCTGCCTGCTGGACGCGGAGCGGGCCGGAATCGA
This sequence comes from Microbispora sp. NBRC 16548, assembly GCF_030268985.1. Classification (NCBI taxonomy): domain Bacteria; kingdom Bacillati; phylum Actinomycetota; class Actinomycetes; order Streptosporangiales; family Streptosporangiaceae; genus Microbispora; species Microbispora sp. NBRC 16548. The sequence continues at coordinate 30,997 of NZ_BSSF01000021.1, read as the reverse complement.
CGCCACCGCCGGTCTCCTCGGCGCCGGGCTGGGCCTGAACTCGGCGGGCACCACGGGGGTCGTCGACCGGCTCGAACGGCTCGGCCTGGTCAGCCGGGTCCGCGACGTCAAGGACCGGCGCCGGGTCCTGCTGAGAGTCGAGGACCGCGCCAAGGAACTGGGCTGGAGCTACTTCGGCCCGCTCATCGACAGCACGGTCGGGGTTCTGTCGGGGTTCGACGAGCGGCACATGGCCGCGGTGCGGCTCTTCCTCCAGACGGCACTGGACGCGTTGACGACGGAAGACCCATGACCGTCGGCCGCGCCCCTGCGGCGGGGGCATGCTGGGAAGCATGGAGGTGTCCGTACGCTTCTCGCCCGAGCTGTGGATCTTCCTCGCACCGCGCAACCGGCGGCCCGAGGTGCTCCTGCCGTACGACGGGACGTCCTCGCTCGGCCACCTGATCGAGTCGGCGGGCGTTCCGCTGACCGAGATCGGCGAGCCGCTCGCCGGAGGCCGCCCGGTCGGCCGGTCGCACCGGCCGGGCCCGGACGAGGTGGTGGAGGTGCCGGCCGTGCCCAGGCCGCAGGCCGTGCCGGGCTGCCGGTTCGTCCTCGACGTCCACCTGGGAACGCTGGCGCGGCGGCTGCGACTGGTCGGCCTGGACACCGCCTACCGCAACGACATGGACGACGACGCCCTGATCGAGCAGGCCAACGCCGAGGACCGGGTGCTGCTCACACAGGACCGGGGCATCCTGCGGCGCCGGTCGCTGCGGCTCGGCGCGTACGTGCGCGGCGCCCGGCCGGACGACCAGTTCCTCGACGTGCTCGGCCGCTTCCGGCCGCCGCTGGCTCCGTGGACCCGCTGCACGGCCTGCAACGGGCGGCTGGCGCCGGTCGGCAAGGAGGAGGTGGAGGACGCGCTGGAGCCCGGAACCCGGCGCAGCTACGACGAGTTCGCCCGCTGCCTCGCCTGCGGCCGGATCTACTGGCACGGCGCCCACGGCGGCAACCTGGCCGCGGTCGTCGACCGCGCCCTCCACTTCGTACATCTCGGGTAGCGGTTGAGTCTCCAGTAGGGGGAGGCGCGAGGGTGGGGGCATGGACGGCGACGCGCTCTACGCGATCGGTGAGCTGGCCCGGCGGACCGGATTGACGGTCAAGGCCATCCGGTTCTACTCCGACTGCGGGATCGTGCCGCCCACCGGCCGCAGTCCGGCCGGCTACCGCCTCTATGACAACGACGCCCTCGCCCGGCTGGAGCTCGTACGGACGCTGCGCGACCTGGGGATCGACCTCCCCACGATCCGCAAAGTCCTGGACCGGGAGACCACGCTCGCTCAGGTCGCGGCGGCGCACGCCGAGGCGCTGGCGACGCAGATCCGGGTGCTGCGCCTGCGGCGCGCGGTGGCGACGGCGGTGGCACGGCGCGGCTCAACCCCCGAGGAGATGGATCTCATGCACAGACTCGCCAGGCTTTCCGAGGACGAGCGCCGGCGCCTGGTCGACGGCTTCCTCGACGCCGCGTTCGGCGGCCTGGACGCCGACCTGACGGGAATCAGGCGCACGATGACCCCGGAGTTGCCCGACGACCCCGAGGACGAGCAGGTCGAGGCGTGGATCGAGCTGGCCGAGCTGGCCGCCGACCCGGAGTTCGGCGCGCTCATGCGGCGCGTCGCCGAGCAGCACCTGGCCGACCGCGTCCGGGGAGAGGGTCCGCGCCCGGACGCGGTGGCGATGGTCCGCGACCACGTCGCCCCCGCACTCGCCGCGGGCGTCGAGAGCGCCTCACCTCGGGCCGACGCGATCGTCGCCGCCGTGACCGCACGGTATGCCGGCCTCGTCGGCCACCCGGACGACGCCACCCTTCGGCGCCGGCTGCTCACCCTGCTGGAGACCGCGAACGACCCGCGCAGGGAGTCGTACCTCCGGCTGCTCGCGGTGGTCAACGGCTGGCCGCCCCCGGACCCGCTGACCCCGGCCCTCACCTGGTTCATCGACGCGCTGAGAGCCCGCTCCGACCGGTGAAGGAACATCTGTCGGCGCCTTCTGGCACGATCACGCCGACGGATCCGCACCCTGCTCCGGAGTGTCCCTTGAACGACGACCGCCCTGCCCCCGCCGAGATCTTCTCCCACTACCTGAAGCTGCTGCGGGATGAACCATGGCTGGAGGTGGCCATGTGCTGGACGGTCGTCGTCCCGCACGACCACCGGCCGTTCCCCGTCGCCGACGCCGGAGCACGGGTGAGCGGCGGAACCCGGCACGAGGCGCACGAGGCCGCGCCGTTGGAAGCGCTTCCTTACGACCACGGGGTCCATCCGATGCTGGTGGAACCGGTCGGATCGGCCGTGATGCTGTTCGAGAACAACGGGTTCCTGGGCAGCCTGCCCGAGGTGCTGCGGCGGCTCAGCCGCGACGGCCGGGTGTGCGGTGTCTACTGGAACGTGGAGGGCGGCAACAAGCTCAGCTACGCGGCCGACGGCCGGGTCCTGGTCGACCTCGACGCGCTGTTCTGGGATGAGTGGGCGGGCGACGACTTCGCGGTTCTGGAGCCCGAGCTGCGTGCCATGACCGAACTGCTCTCCGAGGACGAGGACGACTGGCAGGCCGCCGCGATGACCGTGGTGGAGCTGGTGACCGGTGTGCGGCTGACCGGCGAGTGGCTCACCGAAGCCCATCCGTACGTCACCTTCCGCTGGCCCGTGGCCTCGGAACCTCTCGTCCGAGGACGCTCCGCATAGGCGGCGCGCATCCCCAGGGGGCTCCGTCGGCTACGCCTCGTCTTCGGCGTCGTCGATCGGACGGCCGAACGTGACCGCATCGCGGACGACAGCGGGCACGGTGGAGCGAAGAGGCGCGTCGGGGCGCAGGCCGAGCGCGTCGTTGACCGTCGAGAAGGCCAGGCGGAGCGCCACGAACGCGGTGATCGTGAAGATCTGCGAATCGTCGAATCCGGCGTCGCGCAGCTCCTGCACATCCGCCGCGGTGGTGCCGTTGGGGTCGCGCGCCACCTTACGGGCCCACGCGGCCATGGCCCGCTCACTGTCGTCCAGGCCGTCGTCGACACCCTTCAACACTCCCGCGGCGGTCTCCGCACCGGCCGCCTGCGCCAGCCTGTTTCCCCACATGAGCGAGCAGTAGGAATCGCCGAACGCCGACGCGAACGCGGCGACGAGGACGGAGCGCTGACGCGGGCTGAGGCGGTCCCCGGCGTTCACCTGCCGCAGCAGGGCGAACAGCCCGGTCACCGTCGCCGGCTGATAGGCCCACAGGCGTGAGACGCTCATCACGTAACCCACCTCGGCGACGTCCTCGTCGAAGATCTGCTGGGCCTCGGCGGTGACGTCGGGGATGCCGAGAAAACCGATTCTGTCCATGGTCTCTTTTTCACGGGTCGCCGGCTCGCTTGCAAGGCCAGCGTCGCGGTTCTCCGGCCCCGGCTCATCCGTGCGACGCACGGATCCTCGTACGGACGAGGTCTCCGTGTCGCCGGCTTCGTATCGCCGGGCGCCCGTGCCGAAGGACAATGCGTGCATGACGCGCCAAGGGGACGGCCTGCCCGATCGGCTGGCTCGCGCCGGGGTCACCGGTCGCGAGGCCGAGATTCTCTGGGCGGTCGCCGAACGGCTGCGTAACCGCGAGATCGCGGAGCGGCTGCACGTCTCGGTGCGCACTGTGGAGAGCCACATCGCCGCCCTGCTGCGCAAGCTCGGCGCCGCGGATCGGGCGGCGCTGGCCGAGACGGGTGCGCGACTGCGACGTGCCGCCCGCGCCGGCACCGCTCTGCCCGCGCCCCTGACCAGCCTCGTCGGCCGGACGGACGAGACGAGCGAACTCGTCGCACTGCTCGGCACCCATCGCCTCGTCACGCTCATCGGCCCTGGCGGTGTCGGCAAGACGCGGCTCGCGCTGCATGTAGCCGAATCCGTATGGGCCACGGCCCTTGCCGACCGGTTCCCCGGCGGCGTACGGCTGGCCGACCTCGCTCCGGTGGCGCCGGAGTCGGCCGGCGACACCTTCGCGCGGGCGCTGGGCGTCGTGCCGGAGCCGGGATGGCCGCTACGCGACATCCTGCGGGAGGTCGCCGCGGGTTCGGGTTGCCTGCTGCTCGCCGACAACTGCGAGCACGTCGTCGCGGAGGCCGCCGAGATCGTCGCCGACCTGCTCGGCGCCGGCGGCGCGCTGCGGGTGCTCGCCACCAGCCGCGAACCGCTCGGCATCCCCGGCGAGGTCGCCTACCAGGTGCAGCCGCTGCACCTGCCCGCTCCGCACGCGTCCGAGCGAGCCGAGAGCATCGCGCCCTACGACGCCGTACGCCTGCTCGTCGACCGTGCGACGGCCGCATCGCCCGGCTTCGCCCTCACCGACGCCGTCGCCCCGGCCGTCGCGGCGCTGTGCCGGCGCCTCGACGGGCTGCCGCTGGCCATCGAACTGGCCGCGTCGCGGCTGCGCACCTTCGGGCCGGTCGAACTCGTGGAGCACCTCGACCAGCGCTTCGAGCTGCTGTCCGCCGGAGCCCGTACGGCTCCGCCGCGGCACCGCGCCCTGCGCAGCACCATCGACTGGAGCTACCAGTTGCTGGACGACGGCGAGCGGGCCTTGTTCGATCGGCTCGGCGTGTTCCCCGCCGACTTCGACCTGGCGGCCATCGTGTCGACGTGCGAGGGCGAGGATCTCGGCGGCGAAGCCGTGATCACGCTGCTGCCCAGGCTGGTGGACAAATCGCTCGTCTCCACTGTGGAGCGCGGCACCCGGCGCTACCGGCTGCTCGAGACGATCCGGGCGTACGCCGCCCAGAGGCTGGCCGACTCGGGTGGTGAGCCGGCCACCAGGCGCCGTCACGCCGCCCACTATCTCGCCTTCGCGGAACGGGCGGCCGAGCGGTTACGCACCTCGGACCAGCGCGTCTGGCTCGACCGTATGACCACGGAGCAGCCGAATCTGCACGCCGCGCTGGCATACGGCATCAGCACCGGCGACGTCGAGTCCGCGTGGCGGATGATCGCCGCGCTGCAGCGGTTCTGGGACGTCACCGGACGGCGCCGCGAAGCCCACAAGTGGATCCGGGAGGCGCTGGCCGTCGCCGACCCGCCCGCCACTCCCGCCGTCGTCGCCGGACTCACCGAGGCCTGCCTGGTCCTGGACTCCCGGGACGCTCGCGCCGCGTTCGACCTGGCCCGCAAGGCGGCGAGCCTGGCCGCCGGCCTCGACGATCTCACCCGCGCCAGGGCGGCACGCGCGGTCGGAATGAGCGCGACCTGGATCCAGCCCGAGCTGGTCGCCCCGGCCCTGCGAGAGGCGCTTGCCGGGTTCGGCGACGAGCATCCGTGGGACAGCGCGCTGACGATGCAGGGGCTCGCGGTCACCACCGCCGACCTGAGCCGGGCGCTCCGGTGGGGACGAGACAGCGCGACGTTCTTCCGCAGGGCCGGGGATCAGATATGCGCGGCCAACACCTTGTACCTCATGGCGCAACGGTCGATATCCGCCGGCATCGCCGACGACGAGGTGCACGGATGGCTCACCGAGAGCCGCGCGCTGGCCGAGGCCGCCGGCAGCGAGGCGGACATGGCGCACGCGACGGTCGGCTTCGGGCAGTTGGCGTGGCTGCGCGGCGACCACGACCGGGCCGCCGAGCTCATGAGCGAGTGCCTGCCCACCCTGCGCCGGCTCGGCGACCGCCGCTGCACGGGTCGCGCTCTGTACATGCTCGGCCGGCGGGCCCACGAGAAGCAGGAGCCGGCCCGGGCCGAAGAGCTGTTACGCGCCAGCGTCGAGGCCATCGCGCTCGCCGGCCAGTCGTTCGTGCTCGTGTCGGCGCTCGAGGCGCTGGCGGCCGTGTACGCCGCGCAGCAGCGCCCCCGCAGCGCGGCCGTGCTTCTCGGCACGGCCCACAGCGTGCGCGAGGCGGCCGGCGCGCACATGCGCCCCCCGCAGCCGCCCGGCCAGGAGCTGCGCCACACCCTCGTACGGGTCCTGGGCGCCGGGTCCTTCGACAGCGCCCACGCTCAAGGGGAGCGCCTGTCGCCGACGGCGGCGCTGCGGCTCGTACCGTTCGACGAACACCCCCTCCTCACGAGGCCGTGACGCCGCCTCCCACGCGGCGCAGCGCCTCGGGCGTGAGGTCCTTGAGGGTGGGATACCCGTCGACGGCCATGATGAGGTCCGCCTCGGCCAGTATGGAGCGCAGCACGTGCACGACACCGTCGACGCCGCCGACCGCCAGCGCGTACGCGTACGGACGGCCGATCCCCACCGCGGTGGCGCCCAGCGCCAGCGCCTTGATGACGTCGGCGCCGCTGCGCACACCCGAATCGAACAGGACCGGCAGCCCGTCGGCGGCCTCGACCACGCCGGGCAGGCACTCCAGGGCGGGCAGTCCTCCGTTGGCCTGCCGTCCCCCGTGGTTGGAACAGTAGACGGCGTCCGCGCCGTGGTCCTTGGCGCGACGGACGTCCTCGGGATGGCAGATGCCTTTGAGCATCAGCGGCAGCCTGGTCTGCGACCGCAGCCAGTCAAGGTCGTCCCACCTGAACGGCCCGCCGAAGATCGGCAATCGGCGCACGAACGCCTCGGTGGCGTCCTCGCCGGGTCGCAGTCCCTTCCGGAACACCGGGTCGCTGGTGTAGTTGCTCAGGCATCCGCTGGGCACCTGGGGATAGTTCGAGCCGCGCAGGTCCCGCGGCCGCCAGCCGGTGACCCAGGTGTCCAGGGTGACGGCGATGCCCTTGAAACCCACCGCCTCGGCGCGGTGCACCAGGCTCGCGGCCAGGTCCCGATCGGGCGGCGTGTAGAGCTGGAAGAAGCCGGGCGTGTCGCCGAGCGCCGCGGCCACGTCCTCCATCGGATCCGCGGAAAGCGTCGCCGCGAAGAACGGAACGTTGGTGCGAGCGGAGGCTCGCGCGCATGCGAGGTCGCCGTGGTCGTCCTGGGCGCACACCCCGATCACCCCGATGGGCGCCATGAACACCGGCGAGGGCAGCCTTGTCCCGAACAGCTCGATCGACATGTCGCGCTCGGCGGGGGCGACCAGCATGCGCGGATACAGGCCCCAGTGCGTGAACGCCTCGCAGTTGGCCCGCTGGGTGTGCTCGTCACCGGCGCCGCCGGCCACGTACCCCCAGACCTTCGGCCGCATCGCGGCCGACGCCCTGTCTTCCAGCTCCGCGAAGGTCATGGGATACGGCGGCTGATGGCCGGTCTGTCCCTGGGCGTACAGCTCGTCCTGGTACTTCGCGAAACTCATACGTGCGCGTTACCCCTGGCAGGGTCCACTACCCGAGTCGAGCGGCTAAGCGACGGCCAAGTATGCGGAAAAGAGCCGAGGGCCCGCCCGCAGCGTGGCGGAAGCCGCAGGCGCGCCCGGTGGACGGCGAGGGTCAGGAGGCGACGGAGTAGGAGGTGAGCTCCTTCTCGAACCAGTCGATGGTGCGGCGCAGGCCGGTGACGGGGTCGACGCGCGGACGCCAGCCGAGCCGCTCCTCGGCGAGCGAGGTGTCGGGACGGCGGACGGCAGGGTCGTCCACCGGCCGCTCGACGAACCGGATCGGGGAGGACGAGCCCACCAGGCCGCGGATCGTCTCCGCCAGCTCCGCCATCGACATCTCGGCCGGGTTGCCGATGTTCACCGGCCCGGCGAAGTCGCTCTCCGCGAGCGCGAGCACGCCGTTGATCGTGTCGTCCACGAAGCAGATCGAGCGCGTCTGGCCGCCGTCGCCGGTCACGGTGATCGGCTCGCCCAGCAGCGCCTGACGGATGAACGTGGGGATCGCCCGGCCGTCGTGGGGCCGCATCCGCGGGCCGTACGTGTTGAAGATCCGCACGATCGCCGTGTCGGCGCCCCGCGAGTTGCGGTAGGCCGTGGTCAGCGACTCGGCGAACCGCTTGGCCTCGTCGTACACGCTGCGCGGCCCGACCGGGTTGACGTTGCCCCAGTACGTCTCCTTCTGCGGGTGTTCCAGCGGATCGCCGTACACCTCGCTGGTGGAGGCGAGGACGAACCGCGCGCCCTTCTCGGTGGCGAGGCCGAGGGCGTGCAGCGTCCCCATGCTGCCGACCTTCAGCGTCTCGATCGGATGGCGCAGGTAGTCGGCGGGGGACGCGGCCGAGGCGAAGTGCAGCACCAGGTCGACCTGGCCCGGCACGTGGACGAACCCGGTGAGGTCGCACTCCACGAGCCGGAACGCCGGCCGCCCGATCAGATGCTCCACGTTGCGCGGCGACCCGGTGAGGAAGTTGTCCAGGCAGACGACCGCCGCACCACGCTCCACCAACCGTTCGCACAGGTGGGAGCCGAGGAACCCGGCTCCCCCGGTGACCACGACACGGGATCCCTTCACCGCACTCCCACCCCTCGCAACCTTCTGACGGCGTCGAGCACCTCGGGCACCCCGATCTCGAGCAGCCCCTCCGACGGCAGGTCGCCGTGCGGGTCACCCCTGCGTCCGGCCCACAGCGCGATGTGCGGGCGGCCCGGCGGAGGCCCCCACAGTGCGGGCGGCACCGGGCCGTACAGGATGACCGAGGGCGTGCCGACGGCGGTGGCCAGGTGCGACATGCCCGTGTCGCCGCAGACGACGAGCGCCGCGTGCGCCGTCAGCGCGGCGAGCTCGGGCAGGTTCGTACGGCCGGCCAGCACGGACTCCTCCGGCAGACCGGCGAGCGCGGCGACGTGCCGGGCGAGCGCGATCTCGGTCACGCCGCCGGTGACGACGACCCGGTGGCCCTGGCCGGCCAGTTCTGCCGCCACCCGGGCGAAGCGGTCCGGCGGCCACTGCCGTGCCCGGAACGCCGCCCCCGGGTGGATGATCACCTCACCGCCGGCGAGCGGGCTCGGCCCCGGGTCGCCCAGTGCGAGGTCCTCCGGGTCGGCCGCAATCCCGTACCACTCCAGCAGGGAGCACCACCGCCGTCTCTCGTGCGTCTCCGGCTCCCAGGGCGGCCCGTCCGGGCCCGGCACCAGGTCGTGGGCGTGCGTGAGCAGACGGCCCGGCCGGGTGCGGCGCAGCGCCTGGATGCTCTCCGGGCCGCTGCCGTGCAGGTTGACCGCGACGTCCGGCGACTCGTACGGCACCGGCCCGGGGCCGGACACGTCGAGCAGCTCGTCGACGCCGCCGATCAGCGGCAGCAGCCCGCCGAGGTAGGCCGGGGTGGCCAGCACGAGGTGGTGCTCCGGGTGCGCCCGCCGCAGCGCCCGCAGCGCGGGCACCGAGGTCAGCAGGTCGCCGAGCCCGAGCCCGCGCAGGGCGAGCAGGACCGGTCTTCGCGGATCTTCTAGGGCCATGACGTCTCCGTGGAGGCGCACACGACCAGCTCCCTGACCTCGCAGCCCCGCGGCTGGCCGAGCGCGAACAGGATCGCCGAGGCGACGTCCTCCGGCTGGTTCAGCCGGGCGTCGGGGCCGGGCTTGTACTGGTCGGGGCGGTCGTTGAAGAAGTTCGTCTGCATGCCGCCGGGGATCAGCAGGGTCACTCCCACCTGCCCGGCCAGCTCGGCGGCCAGGGCCCGGGTGAAGCCCACGACGCCGAACTTCGAGGCGCAGTAGGCCGTCGCGTCGCTGAGCGCCCGCACCCCGAGCGTGGAGGCGACGGTGACGACCTTGCCTCCCGACTGGCGCAGATACGGCAGGGCCGCCCGGACCACCGCGGCGGTCCCGAGCAGATTGACCCCGATCACCCGTTCCCACTGCTCGGCGGCCACGTCCTCCAGCCGTCCGCAGGCGTCGATGCCCGCCGCCGTCACGACGCCGTCGAGCCCGCCCGCCCGGTCGGCGAGCTCGCGCACGGCCCGCTCGGCCTGCTCGCGGTCGGCCAGGTCGGCCCGCACGTGGTCGAACCCGCCGTCCGGCTCGTTCACGTCCACGACCAGCGGCCGTCCGCCCGCCTTGGCCACCGCCATGGCGGTCGCCCGGCCCAGGCCGGACGCGCCACCGGTGATCAATACGTTTCCCACCATTGAGGTCGATCCCTTCGATAGGCGGCCGATGTCACGAAGCGGCTCGGGCGGCGGCGATCAGGCCGGTGGTGGAGTAGCCGGGCACGGTCGGCAGGATGACGACCTCCCCGCCGGCCCGGCGTACGGCCTCGGCCTCCGGCATCGACCGCTCGTCGTAGTCGCCGCCCTTCACCCACACGTCCGGGCACAGGCGCTCGATGACCCGCGACGGCGTGTCCTCGTCGAAGACCGTCACCGCGTCCACGCAGCCGAGCGCGCGCAGCACCTCGACCCGGTCACGCTCGCTCACCAACGGCCTGCTCGGTCCCTTGAGCCGCCGGATCGAATCGTCGGAGTTCACGCAGACCACCAGGGCGTCGCCTAACGCCCGGGCCCGCCGCAGCAGGCTCACATGCCCGGCGTGCAGCAGGTCGAAACACCCGCCTGTCGCGATCAGGCGGCCCCCGGCGGCGCGTACGGCGGCGGCCACCTCGAAGGCGGACGCGCCGGGCGCGAACGGCACCGGCGATTCCGCGGCAGGGCGCGGCAGGCGCAGCGCGGCGGCCCCGCCCTCCTCCACGAACCTGGTGGCCTCGCCGACCGCGCGGGCGACGGCGTCCTCGGTGGACGCGCCGTCCGCCAGTGCGAGCGCCGCCGCCGCGGCGAAGCGGTCGCCCGCGCCGCAGGCGTCCGTGCCGGACGCGACGTGCGGGACGGGGACCGGCCCGAACCTGCCGCCGCGGCGGGCCAGCATCGCGCCGCGCTCCCCCAGTGTGATCGCGACGGCCTCGGCGTCGAGGTCGCGCACCAGCCTGCGGGCGGTGCGCTCCGGCGAGACGTACGGCTCCTCGCACATGCCGCGGGCCTCGGCCTCGCTGGGCGTGACCAGCGCGCATCCCGGCACGGGCAGCGACCCGCGGGGATGGGGGTCCCAGACCAGCGGCACGTCGAGGCCGCGCAGCGGCTCGCGCAGCAGGTCTGCCACGCCGCGCCCGTAGTCGGCGACCAGGACCGCGCTCGCCGCGGCGAGGGCGTCGGCGGCGCGGGCGAACGCGGAGGCGGAGGCCACCTGGCCGGGCCGGCCCAGCGCCCGCCCGTCGCCGGTGTCGATCCTGACCAGCGTCTGCCCGCGGGCGCGGACCCGCGTCTTACGCACGGTCGTGCCGCGCAGCGGCAGCCGCACGATCTCGACGGCAGGCGACAGCAGCCCCTCCAGGCAGCGGCCGGAGGGGTCGTCGCCCATGGCGGTGATCAGCACCACCCGCGTGCCGTCGCGGGCGGCCAGCAGCGCCGCGAGCCCCGCGCCTCCCGGTCGATGGTGCTCCGCCTGCCCCTCCACGACGGGGACGGGTGCGTCGGGGGCCAGCCGGTCGGCGGTGCCCTCGACGTCGACGTCGAGCAGGGAGTCTCCGACGATGACAAGTGGTCCGCTCACGCGACCGCCTTCTCGATCACGTCACAGAGCATGTGGATCACCGTGAGATGCACCTCCTGGATGGTCGCGGTGTCGTCCGCGGGCACGGTCAGGGCCTCGTCGCACAACTCGGCGAGCGGGTTGGGCCCGGGGCCGGTCAGCGCCCAGGTCGTCAGGCCGCACTCGCGGCCGGCCTCGGCCGCCTCGGTCACGTTGCGGCTCGTCCCGCTGGTCGACAGGCACATCAGCACGTCGCCGGGGCGGCCGTGCGCCCGCACCTGCCGCGCGTACAGCTCGGCCATGCCGAAGTCGTTGCCGATGGCGGTCAGGGACGAGGTGTCGCCGTGCAGCGGGATCGCGGCGTACGGCCGCCGGTCGGCTCGGTAGCGCCCGACCAGTTCCGCTGTCAGGTGCTGCGCCTCGGCGGCGGATCCGCCGTTGCCGCAGGCGAGCAGCCGTCCGCCGCCGCTCAGCACGGCCGCGAGCTTGTAACCCCAGGCGTGGATCTTGGGCGTCTCCGGGTCCACCGCCGTCAGCGCGGTGCTCAGCCGGGCCAGATGAGGATGCATCGCTCAGCCTCCCGCGGCGGCGAGGGTGCGCAGGCACCCGCCGACCAGGTTTCGGTACACGGACTCGGTCTGCTCGGCGATCCTGGGCCAGCCGTAACGGGCGCGGGCGCGCCGTGCTCCGGCGGCCGACAACGCCGCCCGCAGGCCGGGCCGGATCAGCAGATCGCACAGCGCGCGGGACAGCGCACGCGGCCGCCGGGGCGGCACGAGCACGCCGCATCCCTCGACGGTGTCGAGGTGGCCGCCGACCGCCGAAGCGACCACCGGCACCCCGCAGGCAAGGGCCTCCAGGGGCACCATGCCGAACGGCTCGTACCACGGGACGGTCACCAGGACGTCCGCGGAGCGCATGAGGGCCGGCACCTCGGCCCGGCTCACGCTGCCGATCAGCCGGACCCGGTCGCCGAGGCCGAGGCCGTCGGCCAGCGTGCGCAGCCGCGTGCTCTCCTCGTCGCCCGGGTCGCCGCCCGCGATCACGAGCTCGGCGCCGGGCACCTGCCGCATCGCGCGGACGACGGTGTCCACCCCCTTGCGCGGCACCATGCGGCCGATGCTCAGCACCCGGGGCCGGTCGCCGCGCGGGGCGGCCGGGCCGTCCGCGCGGAACAGGCCGAGGTCGACGCCGCACGGCACGACCGCGATCCGGTCGCGCGGCACGCCCATCACGACGAGTTCGCGCACCTCGTCGGAGCAGGTCGCGATGACCGCGACCGCCCGGCGGCCGATGTCGCGCTCGATCGCGAGCCGGCTCGGCGGGCTGGTGTCGGCCTCGCCCTGCCAGCGCCGCTTCACGGTGCCGAGCGCGTGGTAGGTCTGCACGACCGGTATTCGAAGAGGCTCCGCCGCCGTCAGCGTGGCCAGCCCGCTCATCCAGAAGTGCGCGTGCGCCACGTCGGGCGGCTCGGCCTTCCACCTGCGGGCCAGGTGCTCCCCGAACTCGGGCATGTGCGGCAGCAGTTCGTCCTTGGGCAGCGGCTCCGCCGGTCCGGCCGGCACGTGCTCGACGGTGACGCCGGGTGCCATGGGCACGGCCTCCGGCTGGTCGGGGGAGGTCCGCCGCGTGTGCACGACGACCTCGTTGCCCCGTTCGGCCAGGGCCACGGCCAGCGCCGCGACGTGCACGTTCTGCCCGCCGGCGTCCACACCGCCGAGGGTCGCCAGCGGGCTGGCGTGCTCCGACACCAGGGCGATCCTCATGGCACCCTCTCCTTCACCGCCTCTTCGGCCGGTATGAGGCGGCGCACCGCGTCGACCACCTGCTCACCGCCGACCGAGGTCAGGCACGGATGACCGGGAATGGGACAGATCCTCGCCCTGCTCCCCCGGCAGGGGGCGTCCTGGTCGCCGAGGACCACCGTGGGCACGCCGTACGGCGCCCAGCGGGCGGTGGGCACGACCGGCGCGAACAGGCTGACCACGGGCGTGCCGACGGCGGCCGCGAGGTGGGCGGGGCCGGTGTTGGCGGCGACCACCGCCGACGCCCCGGCGAGCACGGCGGCGAGTTCGGCGAACGTGGTCGCCCCGCCCAGATCGAGCGTGGGGCCGGAGACGATCGCGGTCAGCGCCTGCTCACCCGGACTGCCGGTGACGACGACCCGCTCGCCCGCGGCCAGCAGCGCCTCGACCGCCTCCGCCCAGCGCTCGGCGGGCCACGCCCTCGCCGGCGCGGTCGTGCCGGGATGCACCACCACGTAGCCGGGCGGGCCGGTGAGGTGCTCCACATCCGGCAGCGGACCGCGCACGGCGAGCCGCCCGTCGTCGCCCGGCGGGAGGTCGAAGCCGGCGGCGCGGGCGAGGCCGAGCATGCGCTCCGGCTCGGGGACGTCCACGCTCTCGTCCACGAGGTGACGCACGTCGAGCAGGGAGCCGGGGTAGTCCTCGCTGATCGCGGCGATCCGCGGCACTCCGGCCAGCCGCAGCAGCAGGGCCGTCGGCAGCGCCGACTGGTGGAAGGACGTGAAGATCACGGCCACGTCCGGGCCGACGGCGCGGACCTGCTCCAGCAGGCGGGCCGCGTGCTCGGAGGTCATCGGCATCCGGTCGGGGTCGATCCAGGGGGCGCGCCACTCCAGGACGCGGTCGACGCCGGGCAGCAGTTCGGCCGCGGCCCTGCCGTGCGGGCCGGCGAGCATCACGACCTCCCGCGCCCCGGCGGCGACGGCGCGCACGGCGGGTCCCGCGAGCAGCACGTCGCCCGCGTTGTCGGGCCGCACCACCAGAGCGGTCCCGATCACGAACGCCTCCCCGTCGTGCCCGTCCGTACCTTCACCTCGCCTCTGATCCGGTGTGCGCAGGCCACCGGAGGGATGACCACGCTGGTCGCGGCCATGCGCGCGATCTCCTCCGGCGTACGCGGGCCCGGGGCGATGCGCGCCCAGGCGAACTCGGCGGTGAGGCCGAGCCAGGCCAGTCCCGCGACGGCGGCCGGTCGCCTCCGGCACCCCCCGGTGGCGGCGAGCGCGAGCGCGAGCAGGCCCATGCCGGTGGTGAGTGCGTGCCGCTTGAGCCTGCCCGGGTGGCCGCCGATGGCCGCCCGCCAGTCGCGGCCGTGCACGTGCCGCATGAGCGCGTCGGACGCGTTGCCGCGCTGGAAGCGCACGCTGGACCAGAAGCCGTCGTCGCGCACCGGGTGGCGGGTCAGGCGTTCGCCCTTCACCAGGGCGAACCCGGCCTGCTCGACGCGCAGCGCGAGGTCGGCGTCCTCCCGGTAGGCCCCGGGGAAGCGCTCGTCGAATCCGCCGGTCGCCTCCAGGGCCGTCCTTCTGTAGGCCATGTCGGCGGTGATCCAGTCGGCGCCGGCCAGCCCGGCGGTGTTGCGCTCGGCGTCGGTCGGGCGGCGGCCCGCCGGCAGCGGCACCTCCAGCCGCCCCTGGCTCCCGCCGACGTTCTCGGACAGGCGGGCGAGGTCATCCGTCAGCGCGCGGGCCCAGCCCGGGCCCGGCACCACGTCGTCGTCGAGGAACACCACCCACGGCGTCGTCGCGGCCCGCCATCCGGCGTTGCGCGCGGCGGCCGGGCCGCGCCCGCCCGACCTGAGCACGCGTACGTGACCGGGCACCGGCAGCGGGTCCCGGCCTGCCCCCCGCCGGTCGTCCACCACGATCACCTCGGGACCGGAGCCGACGGCGGCGAGCGTGGCGGCCAGGCTCGGGCGCCCGATCGTCGGGATGACGACCGTGACGGCAGGTCCCGTCTGGTTCCGCGCGGGGGCCTGCGCCTCTGTGTGCGGCTCCCCGGTGGGAGCCGTGTTCGTTCCCCGGGTCATCTCAGTCGTCATCCGGCGAACACCGCCCCCCTGCGCACGACGTACGGACCCAGGACGAGCACGTCCACCGGGGCCGAGCCGAAGCACTCCAGCGCGTCGCGGGGGTCGTCCACCATCGGGCGGCCGGCCGTGTTGAGGCTCGTGTTGACCACCACCGGCAGCCCGCTGCGCGCCTCGAACTCCTCGAGCAGCCGGGCCAGCAGCGGGTCGCGGCCGCGCTCGACGGTCTGGATCCGGGCCGTGCCGTCGACGTGCACCACCGCGGGGATCCGGTCGCGCCACTCCGGCCGCACGTCGTGGACGAACAGCATGTACGGGCTCGACATCGGGCCCCTGCCGAAGATCATGGGGGCGCGTTCCGCCAGCACCATCGGGGCGATGGGGCGGAACTGCTCGCGGCCCTTCACGTCGTTGAGCCGCTCGGTGTTGCGGGGGTCGCCGGGGTGGGCGAGCAGGGAGCGGCGGCCGAGCGCGCGGGGGCCGTACTCGGCGCGTCCCTGGAACCAGGCGATCACGCGGTCGGCCGCGAGCTCGGCGGCGACGGTCGCGGCGAGGTCGGCGGGGCGCTCGTACGGCACGCGCGCGACGTCGAGCCAGGCGCCGAGCTCCTCGTCGGTCCAGCCCCGCCCGAGGTCGGCGCCGGGCATCGGCGTGACGGGGTCGCCGTTCGCCTGCGCGAGGTGCAGCGCACCCCCGAGCGCGGTGCCGGAATCGCCCGCCGCGGGCTGCACCCACACCTCCTCGAACGGACCCTCGGCGAACAGGCGGGTGTTGGCCACGCAGTTGAGCGCCACTCCCCCGGCCATCGTGAGATGGCGCGCCCCGGTGCGCTCATGCAGCCACGTGGCGAGGTCGAGCAGCACCTCCTCCAGGCGGATCTGCACGCTCGCGGCGAGGTCGGCGTGGTCGGCCGTCCACTTCTCACCCTTGCCGAGCGCCTTGGCGTAGACGCTCCAGTCGATCGGCTCGACCCGGAACCCGCCGTCGCCCGTGGGGTGGATGAGCTCGCGCATCTCGCGCAGGAAGCGCGGCTCGCCGTAGGAGGCGAGGGCCATCACCTTGTACTCGTCGCTCGACCGGAGGAAGCCGAGGTGCTGGGTGAGGTCCTCGTACATCAGCCCGAGGGAGTGCGGCAGCGCCTGGCTCGCCAGGACGGTCAGCTCGCCGTCCCGGTAGTGCCCGGCCAGGTGAGAGACGGCCTCGCCACGGCCGTCGCAGACCAGTACCGCCGACTCGCGGTAGGGCGCGGCCAGCCCGGCCGACGCGGCGTGCGCGATGTGGTGGGGGACGAACCGCACCTGGGCGGCGTCGAGCCCGGGCAGCGCGGTGGCCAGGAAGTCGGGGGCGCGGCGTGCGTAGGTGGTGCGCAGGTCCTCCCAGCGCTCGTCCTGCCCGGGCCCTCCGGGCACCACGAGCTCGGGGTCGTAGGAGTAGGCGACGCCGTCGAGGTCCTCGGGCCGCAGCCCGGCCTGTTCGAGGCACCACGCGGCGGCCAGCTCCGGCAGCTCCCAGGAGGAGAACGGGACCGGGCGCTTGCCGTGCTTGCGGCGGCTGAAGCGCTCTTCCTCCGCTGCGGCGACCACCTCACCATCCACGACCAGCGCGGCGGCTGGATCATGAAAAATCGCGTTTATCCCCAAGAACCGCATCGGTTTCCCTCCGTGGCGCAGTGGGGGTCTGGTTACCGAGAGAAGCGGCCCTAAACACTGCTTTGCGGAGAAGTCAACGTGAGTGGGGGATGCACTCAATAACTACTACTCTGCGTAGCAATGAGCCTGTGTTTGCCGATCTGCCCTACGGGTAGCCCGGCGGGCGATTCGTGCAGGAGGTTGCTCGTGCCACAGGCCGCCCGTCCGCCCGCCGCGGTGCTTTTCGACCGTGACGGAACGCTGATTCACGACGTCCCTTACAACAGTGATCCCGAGCGCGTGGAGCCCGTCGCCGGGGCCCGGGAGGCGCTCGACCGGCTGCGCGCGGCGGGCATCCCGGTCGGGATCGTGACCAACCAGTCGGGGGTCGCCAAGGGCCTGATCGCCCCGGAGGCCCTGCGCGCCGTGAACGACCGGGTGGACGCCCTGCTCGGCCCCTTCGACGTGTGGGAGATCTGCCGGCACGACGACGGCGACCGCTGCGACTGCCGCAAGCCCGCGCCCGGTCTCGTGCTGCGCGCGGCCCGTCGGCTCGGCGTCCGTCCGGAGGACTGCGTGGTGATCGGCGACATCGGCCGGGACGTGGAGGCGGCCCGCGCCGCCGGCGCCCGGGGCATCCTCGTGCCGACCCCGGTGACCCTGCCGGAGGAGGTGGCGGCCGCCCCCGAGGTGGCGTCCGACCTCGCCGCGGCGATCGATCTGGTGCTCGGGGGAATTCAGCTCACAGCTGAGGATGAAGAGGGCATGACCAGGGCAGGTGGGTGAGGCGCCCGCGGGCGGAGGGCACGGTGTTCCGAGGTCGGCAGAACGACGGACGGGGAGCGACGCGATGAAGATCATGGTCTGGCATGTCCACGGGTCGTGGACCACCTCTTTCGTGCATGGGCGGCACGACTATCTGGTGCCGCTCACCCCCGACCGCGGCCCCGACGGGCGGGGCCGGGCCGACACCTATCCCTGGCCCGGCAGCGTACGGGAGGTCCCGTACGACCGGCTGGCGGGCGAGGACGTCGACGTGGTCGTCTACCAGCGGCCGCACGAGCTCGACCTGGCCCGCGAATGGCTGGGGCGCGACGTGCCCGGCGTCTACGTCGAGCACAACACGCCCGCGGGGGACGTGCCCAAGACCCGTCATCCGCTGGCCGACCGCGACGACATCCCGATCGTCCACGTCACCCACTTCAACGACCTGTTCTGGGACTCCGGCCGCGCCTCCACCCATGTCATCGAGCACGGGGTCGTCGACCCCGGCTACCTCTACACGGGCGAGCTGGCCCGTGCCGGCGTGGTCGTCAACGAGCCGATCAGGCGCTGGCGGGTGGCGGGCACCGACCTGCTGCCCACGTTCGCCGCGACGGCCCCGCTCGACGTGTTCGGCATGAAGGTGACGAACCTGCCGTCCAAGCTCGGCCTGGACGGGGAGATGGAGGTGTTCGAGGACCTGCCGCAGGCCGCCATGCACGCCGAGCTGGCCCGGCGCCGGGTCTACCTGCACCCCTACCGCTGGACCTCGCTCGGACTGTCGCTGATCGAGGCCATGATGATCGGCATGCCGGTCGTCGCGCTCGCCACCACCGAGGCCGTGGAGGCGGTGCCGCCGGAGGCGGGGGTCGTCTCGACCAAGCTGCCGACGCTGCTGCGGGCGCTCGACCGGTACGCCAACGAGCCCGAGCTCGCCGTCCAGGCGGGCAAGGCGGCCCGCTCGGCCGCACTGGCCCGCTACAACCTCGACCGCTTCCTCGCCGACTGGGACAGGCTGCTCGGCTCGATCGTCCCGGGATGACTCTCATGCGGCCGCGCTACTGATGTCTTCCTGGGGAAGGCCTTACCCCTCGATGAGACCGGCCGGTCTCCCTGCCGACGTACGCTTCAGGGAGGCGAGGGGGAGCCATGCCCGATCCTCGGGAGATCCATGACGCTTTCGCGGAGGCGCTCCGCGCGCACGACAACAGGCGTCTTCTGGACTGCTTCCACCCGGACGCCGTTCTCGTGACCCCCGTCGGCATGGTCGAGGGGCACGAACAGATCGAGTGGTATTTCGGCCAGTTCTTCTCCACCGTGCCCGACCTGACGACCAGGGTCACCACGACGCTGGTCCACGGTGACACCGTCGCCGTCGAATGGGTCACGTCGGGGAGCCAGGCGGGAGTAATGCTGCTTCCGGACGGCACCGAGATCCCCGGCACCGGCCGCCCCGTCTCCTGGACGGGGTGCGGCATGTGGACGGTGGAAGACGGCAGGTTCGCCACCGGGCGCATCTACTACGACCAGTTACACGCTTACATGTCGTTGGGCTGCCGGCTCGTACAGACCGAGCCCGCCCATCCGCGCGACCAGGGGACCCGAGCCGAATCGCGCTCCGGATCCGTCCGCCGGCTTCTCCGCAGACTCGCCGGCCGGTGACCGTCCCTGCGAGGCGCGCTCGCGCGCCGCTGAAGACGGCGACAGCGCAAGAGCAGCAGCGTGCCGCCGAAGGCACCTACACCGAAGGCGCCGACCTGCTCCGGCGGATGGGACCCAGGTGCGGCTCGGGGGTCCAGGAGCAGCGAAACCGCACCAGGTAGCAACGGCTCGTGCAGGTTCCGCTCCGGCGGAACGCGCGGCCCGTCGCCCTAACCTGACGGCGTCATGAAGCGACCGTGCTCCAACCTGGAGGTGCACATGCGCAAACCGCCGGGTTGTCGCGGTGCGGGCCGAGATCGGCCACCCAGGAGCGCGGCATGCTCAGCCCGCAGCGCGTCAGCCTCGTCTAACGAACTTCGTAGTGGTAGCCGTCGATCCCCCACCAGCACTGGCCGGTAGTCAGGTTGTAGTACGTCCCTGTGACCCATCCGCTGTAGGCCCACGGGGCCCACTTGCACTGGGCGACAATGCGGATGCTTCCGCCGGAGACCGTGCAGTCGGCGATCATCTGCCCGTTGCCGTTGTCCCTCCAGTTCCAGCAGGACCCGGAGGCGGCGGAGGCCGGCGTGGACGTCACGCCCAGCGTCACGGCCGCGGTTGCGGCGACCGCGAAGGTAGCGATGAGTTTCTTCACTCCTGAGCCTTCCTTGATCGGGGTCATTACGAGATCTTTTTAAGTGCCGAATTGTCCAAGCCGAAGCGATCTGGACAATTCACTGCAGCCCGTTGTCCAGACGTACGAAACGCAGTTGTCCACCTCGGCAAGGAGGGATGAGCCATCGGACGGCGCATGCGGGCCCTGGATCCGACCAAGGGACCGGTCGAGCGATTCGCCTGCGAGCTACGGGCGCTACGCGCCGCCGCGGGTGAGCCCCCTTTTTGGAAGATGGCGCGGCGTTGCGAGGTCTCCAAGAGCGCGCTCGCCTCAGCGGTGGCGGGGTACCAGCTGCCTTCTGAGAAGGTGGTGCGGAATTTCGTGCTCGCCTGCGGGGGAGACTGGCCACGCTGGCGAGAGCGATGGATGCAGGCAGTCGCCGCAGCCGTCCGCGATCCCGGCGACGCGGAACGGCGAGGTGGCGCCCTGGTGCCCGTCACGATCCTGCTGCCCGTACCGGCGGAACATGGCGAGCTCGCCGGGGATGAACCTTCCGGCGAAAACCGGATCTCCGTCGGTTTCGCACTGGTCCATGACGACGGTACAGGCGGCCGTAAGCGGCGTGCTTGGCCATGGGCGATCGCGGGGGCGGCAGCGACCGGAGTCGCGGTCTCGGCCGCATTGATGATCTACTCCTCGTCCCTGCGCGAAGCCACGATGCACGCCTCCCCCTCCGCCTCGGTGTCGATGCTGCGCATCCTGGACGGTACGGACCCGACGGTCGCCGGCTGCCGAACGGACAAGGTCATCCTCAGCTCCGCTCCGGTCCTCCTCCAGCACACTGCCCGGCTTCGCGGTCGGCGCCTGGCCGCGGGCACCAAGGTAGGGACCATCAATCTGATGTATTCGGCGCGTTGTGCCGGGGCCTGGCCCTGGTTCAACCCCACGCCCGGGCTTAACCCTGATCCCAACGACACCACGGTCGGCCAGCTCACCGTCGAAGGCATCCGCCCGGCCGACAACACGACGAACCTCTGGAAAATGGGTCACATCGACTCCGCCTACGGCAACCTGCTCCTCACCGGCATGGGATGTGTGCGGGCGAGCGCCCGTCTGGACATGGTCGGCCAGAACGTCTTCGCCACGGGTCAGACCGACTGCCTGCCGCGGGTGTGACAGCCACAGAGGTGGGCCAGCCGCCGAGGCTGCACCCGGCGGGCGCCAAGGCGACGCACAGGCGGAAGCAGACCGGCGCCGCGTGCCTTCCCATCACTGGACGGCCGCCGAAGTGATCAGAACCTGGAGGCACAGCGGGCCCCATAAGCGACCGAACTACACGAGGCATACCGGGAACTCGGCCCACCTTGATTGTTTACCGAGAACGGGGCACCCCGAGGGCAGGTGATCCGGTCCGGGTGGGAAAAGGCTCCTCATGATGCGCAACCTGGTGAACGGCGCCGTCGGCGGCGCGCTCGCGACGGCCGTGTACAGCGCGATGCTGATGGCGGCGGACAGGGCCGGCCTGCTGGAGGAGCCGCCTCCGCGGCGGTTCGCGCGGCTGACCCTTTCCGGGCGGGACAAGCCCAGGAGGGGCGAGAACGTGCTCGGGACGATCGCGCACTTCGCGTTCGGCTCCTCCTCCGGCTCCGTGCTCGGCCTGCTGTCGGCCGGACAGCGGGTGCCCGTCCCCATCGGCACGGCGTACGGGTTGCTGGTGTGGTACTTCGGCTACCAGGGCCTGGCGCCGAGCATCGGCGCGTATCCGCCCGCGCCGAAGGACCGCGCGGGACGCCAGGCCGCACTTCTGGCGGGACACCTGCTGTGGGGCACCGCGCTCGCCGTCGCGCTCAACCGGCTGCGGACCGAGAAGGCGCCGTCGACCGCCGAACTCGCGCCCCGCGTTCGCGAGCAGGTCCGGCGCGTCATGCCCACCCCCGAGCCGGTCCCGGCGCGGTGACGTTCACCAGAACCCGACCTCCGGATACTCCGCCGACGGCCCGTCGAGCAGGGGCCGCCGCTTGTCCTTCAGGTGCGTGTCGAGGAAGGCGGTCACGTATTCCCGAGTGATCGTGAGGGAGCGTTCACCGTCGATCGGATACGCCGGCATGCCGAGCTGCGGCCCGAGCACCGCGTAGTCGACGAAGCTCACGTGCTCGGCGCCGGTGACGGTGAGCCAGCGCTTCCACGTGCCGGTGACGTGGGGCCAGAACAGGTCCCACGACTTCGGCCGGCCACTGGTGACCGGCTGCTGCCGGGGGTTGCCGATCATCATGAACGGCTTGGTGACGGGCTCGGCAGGGGTGGCGGGGTTGTAGGAGCGTCCAGGTTGACCGCGGCCTTGATCCGGTCGTTCACGGGCAGCAGGTGGGCCGCGCTCTGGCCGCCGACCGAGTGCCCGACCATCGCGATCCTGCTCTCGTCGATCAGCCGGTTCCAGCGCCTGGCCCGCTCCAGCCGGTCCAGCACGAAGGTCGTGTCCGCCGCGCGCACCCGGGCGACCTTCTCCCCCAGCTCGGGGGTCTGGCCGCCCGCACCCGCCTGGAACGTGGCGGTCCTGCCGTCGGGGAACGTGGTGGCGACCGACTCGTAGGTGTGCTCGATGCCCGCGACCACGTAGCCCCGGCTCGCGAACTCCTCGGCCAGCGAGGTCAGCGTGGCCCGCGGCATGGTCATGCCGGCGGAGCGGGCAGAGCCGGCTTGGGGGCGGGAGTGCCGCCGGTGACGGGAGCCAGGGCGATCACGCGGGCGATGAACATGTTCTTCATGGCCGTCACCCTGCCGGGCGGCGCCGCCGCACCGTCCCCTGCGAAGGTCACGCGGCGTGCGCGACTTTCGTAGGGGGTCGCTCCCCCGGCCGCCCAATAGCCTCTGACCATGACCTCTACCGGTTCGGGCATCCTGGATCGGGCCTTGCCGTGGGCGCTCGGGAGCGCGGTCTTCGTGCTCTGCGCGGGCTCCGCGTCCGGCTGGGCCGGCGTCGCGACGACCGTGCCCGCCCCGGTGGCCCTGGCGGTCGCCGCGGCATCGGCGGGTGCCACGGTCGTGGCCAGGCGTTCGGTGTGGCCGGTGACCGTGGTGGCGGCCGTCGCCTACGTCTGGCTCGCCATGTGGCCGCCGGCGGTCGTGGCCTCCTATTACGCGGGCCTTCACCTGGGGCGCCGTCGGGCTCTGTGGCTCTACGCGGCCGGTGCGTCCGCCGTGTGGGCGCTGGGCGGAGTCGTCTCCCACCTGAGCGGCGGCCACCGGGCGCTGGCGATGGGCTCTTCGCCCAACGTGCTCATCCTGGGCGGCGCGCTGGTCGGGCTTCCGCTGGTGGCCGGGTTGTGGAGCCGTGCCAGGCGGCAGGTGCTCGACGCCATGCGCGAGCAGGCCGAACAGCTGCTGCGGGAGCAGGTCCTGCGCGCGGAGCAGGTACGCGCCCAGGAACGCGCCCGCATCGCGCGAGAGATGCACGACGTGGTCGCTCACCGGGTGTCGCTGATGGTCCTGCACGCCGGGGCGCTGGAGGTCGGCGCGCCGGACGAGCGTACCGCCCAGGCGGCCGCCCTGATCAGCGACGTCGGCAGGGAGGCACTGCACAACCTGCGCGAGGTGCTCGGCGTCCTGCGCTCGCCGGACGCCTCCCGCGACCCGCAGCCCACGCTGGCCGACCTCGACCGGCTGCTGGAGCAGTCTCGCGCCCTCGGCCTCGTGGTCAACCGGCGTGACGAGGGCCCGGCCCGCCCTCTGGGGCACTCGGCGGAACGCACCGCCTACCGGGTGGTCCAGGAGGCGCTGACCAACGTGCACAAGCACGCACATGGCGCCGAGACCGATGTGGTCGTCCGCTACCTGCCCGCCGAGCTGGAGGTCCTCATCCGCAACGCGACGTCCCCCGCGGGCGAGGGGTTCCCCGGATCCGGCTGGGGACTGGTCGGCCTGCGCGAGCGCGTCGAGCTACTCGGAGGCACCCTGGAGGCCGGCCCGCACGGAGGGGGTTTCCAGGTGCTGGCGAGGATCCCCGCCGCATGATCCGCGTACTGATCGTCGATGACGAGGCACTGGTCAGGTCGGGGCTGCGGATGATCCTGGAGTCGGTGGGCGACATGGTGATCGTGGGCGAGGCCCGTGACGGCGAGGAGGCGATCGGCGCGGCCACCCGGCTCAGGCCCGAGGTCGTGCTCATGGACGTCCGGATGCCCGGCATGGACGGCCTGACCGCCGCGGCGCGGCTCCTGCGCACCGCCGGCGCCCCCAAGGTGGTGATGCTGACCACCTTCGACCTGGACGAGTACGTCCACGAGGCGCTGCGTCTCGGCGCCGTGGGGTTCCTGCTCAAGGACACCCCGCCGCGTGAGCTGATCGCCGCGGTCCGCACGGTCGCCGCGGGGAACGCGATGCTCTCCCCCGTCGTCCTGAAGAGGCTCATCGGCTCGTTCGTCCACAAGGCGCCCTCGCGTGCCGAGGTCGCGCGCGAGCGGCTCGCCGCGCTCACGGCCAGGGAGGAGGACGTGATCAGGGCGTTGGCGCGCGGCCTGTCGAACGCCGAGATCGGACGGGAGCTGAAGCTGTCGGAACCGACGGTGAAGGCGCACGTGAGCCGGCTGCTCGCCAAGCTGGGCCTGGCCAACAGGGTGCAGGCCGCGATCGTCGTCCACGACGCCGACCTCGCCTGACGCCGGCGCTTTCGCATACGAAAGTAGGGGCTGACGCCCGCCGATCGTCCGATGTGCCCTGACCTGCTGAGTGTCTAGCTTCATGGCGTGTCGGCCCTGACCTCTGTGCGGGATGGGCCCGCGTCCGATCCGGGACCTCCCGGATGTCCCCGACGCTCCTCGGCCGACACGGTGTACCCAGTGCCCCAACGATCGGAGTCACGCTGATGTCGCACGCGATCCTCGACCTGGTCCAGCAGGTGATGTCATCGCCTTGGTTATACGTGGCGCTGTTCGCCCTGGCGCTGCTCGACGGCTTCTTCCCGGTCGTGCCGGCCGAGACCTCGGTGATCACCGCCGCGGTGTTCGCCGCGTCGGGCGAGACCAACCTGGCCCTGGTCATCGTGGTCGCGGCTCTCGGCGCATGCGCGGGTGACCACATCTCCTACCTGATCGGCAGCAGGTCGGCGGGCAGGCTGCGGGAGAAGAAGCCGTTCGTCTGGGCGCGGAACGCGCTGGCCGAGCGGGGCGGTCTCGTCCTGGTCGTGGCGAGATACATCCCCGGTGGCCGCACCGCGACCACGCTCACCATGGGCGCCGTACGGCATCCGCTGCGCTCGTTCACGTTCTTCGACGCGATCGCGGCGGGCTCGTGGGCGGTGTACTCCGGGCTGATCGGCTTCTTCGGCGGGATGGCGTTCGAGAACGACCCGATCAAGGGCCTGTTCCTCGGCCTCGGCATCGCGCTGTCGATCGCCGTGATCGTCGAGCTGGTGCGATGGCTCAGGAAGCGACGCGCCACCCGGCTCTCCCCCGAGCGTCTTCCCACCCCGTCATTGGGGGAAGAATGTGATCTCGTGTCCGCCGCCGATTCAAGGCAGCGCTGACGAACCGAGGAGGAGCAGATGAGCAAGCTCGATGAGAACGCCGTAGCTCTGCTGAAGGAACCGGTCCACGCCTGGGTGACGACCATCCGGCCGGACGGATCGCTGCACAACACCGTGGTGTGGGTCGACGTCGACGGAGACGAAGTGATCTTCAACACCGCCGTGGGGCGGGCGAAGGAGCGGCACCTGCGAAACGACCCCCGGGTGTCGGTCAGCGTGCTCGACCCGGAGAACGCCTTCCGCTTCGTCAGCGTCTCGGGCACCGCCGAGCTGGAGCTCGAAGGCGCGGACGCGGTCATCGACGGCCTGGCGAAGAAGTACCTCGGGGTGGACGCCTACCCCTACCGGCAGCCGGGAGAGCAGCGCATCACCGTGCGCGTCGTTCCCGAGAAGGTCGTCTCCAGCGCCGGCCGCTGACCGGGGCTCTCCGGAGCGGCGACGAGGACCCGCTCACACGGCGGCGCGCAGGTAGGCGAGCACGGCGAGCACCCGGCGGTGGTCGTCGGCGTCCGGAGGCAGGTCGAGCTTGGCCAAGATGCTCGCGATGTGCTTGGCGACGGCCGCCTCGGAGACGAACAGCGCGCGGGCGATCGCGGCGTTCGACCGTCCTTCCGCGACGAGGGCGAGCACCTCGCGCTCGCGTGGCGTGAGCCGGGCCAGCGGGTCGCGGCGCCCGCGCAGCAACTGCCGGACGACCTCGGCGTCGATCACCGTGCCGCCGCCCGCGACCGTCGTCACCGCGTCGGCGAACTGCGTGACGTCGCCGATCCGGTCCTTCAGCAGGTAGCCGACGCCGCCCCCGGCCGAGGAGCGGGTCTGGTCGAGCAGTTCGGCGGCGTAGGTCTGCTCGACGTACTGGCTGAGCACGAGCACCGCGAGGGACGGCCGCGCCGCCCGCAGCTCCAGCACGGCCCGCAGGCCCTCGTCGCTGAAGCCGGGCGGCATGCGCACGTCGGCGACGACGACGTCCGGGTCCTGCTCGGCGGCCGCCGCGATCAGCGCGGGGGCGTCGCCGACGGCCGCGACGACGCTGTGCCCGAACCGTTCGAGCAGGCCGGCGAGGCCCTCCCGGAGCAGCACCGAGTCTTCGGCGATCACCACTCGCACGGGATCTCCGCCCTCACCGTGGTCGGGCCGCCGTACGGGCTCTCGACGGTCAGCGTGCCGCCGACGGCCGCCACCCGGTCGGCGAGCCCGGTCAGGCCGGTGCCGCGCGCCGGGTCCGCTCCCCCGCGCCCGTCGTCGGCGATCTCCAGCACGAGCCTGCCCCTGCGCAGCCGGCCGCGCACCACGCAGGAGCCGGCCCCGCTGTGCTTGGCTACGTTCGCCAGCGCCTCGCAGGCGACGTAGTAGGCCGCCGCCTCCGCCCGCTCGGGCAGCCGCCGGTCCAGCTCGACGTCCACCTCCGCGGGCACCGGCGACCTGCCGGCCACGTCGCGTACGGCGGCGGGCAACCCGCGGTCGGCGAGCACCTGTGGATGGACACCGCGGATCAGCTCGCGCAGCTCCGCGAGCGCCTGCCCGGCCAGCTCGCGCGCCTCGTCGAGCCGCACGGCCGCGGGCGAGCCCGGCGGCAGGTCGAGCCCGGCCAGGCCCAGCTTCATCGACAGCGCGACGAGCCGCTGCTGCGCGCCGTCGTGCAGGTCGCGCTCGATGCGGCGGCGCTCGGCCTCGAAGGCGTCCACCAGCCGCGCCCGGGAGCGTGCGATCTCCCGCATCTCGGCCTCCTGCGGGACGAGCATCGCCCGCGCCATCGCCGCCCTGGCGCCCGCCCAGGCGGCGATCGTGTACGCCGCGACGGGCACCAGCAGCAGCCCGACGGCCGAGCCGACGAAGGTCTCCCCCAGCGTGGCCTCGCCTTCGGGAGCGGTCGGCTGCACGACCGGGGAGAGGATCAGCACCACCGGCCCGGCGATCGCGGCCGCCACCACCAGCAGGTCGACCCACCAGAGCGCGAGCAGCGCCACGAGGGCGTGCCCCGCCTCCCGCCACCCCGGCCACCAGCCGTCCGGCAGTCCGCGCACCGGCTGCCGGTCCGCGAGGCGCAGCCGCCACCGCTCGAACCGGGCCAGGGGCGCCAGCAGCACGGCGGCCACCACGAGGGACAGCGGCGCGGCGAGCAGGCCGCCCACCGCACGGACGGGCGCCAGGACGGCGGCGAACGCGACGCCGGGGACGACCCCGGCCAGCAGGTACGCCAGGGACCTCCACGGCCAGGCCGAGGCCAGGAAGCGCTGGGGCGGTCCGCTGAGCGCGTCCAGCGCGGTCCGGGGCACAAGGGTCACAGGGGCGGGGACGAGGAGCGGGGTGGCCACGGCACCGACGCTAACCGCTGGGCGCGCCGGTGTCGGTAGTGCTGGGGATACCCCTGGTCCTCGCCCCAGTGCCAATGCCTCGCGGGCCCGCCGCCGGTTGGCTGAGCCACATGACACAGACAACCGGGCAGGCGGTCCTGCTCGACTCGGTCCAGGTGGTGTACGGCACCGGGCCTGGCGCGGTGACCGCTCTCGACGGCGTGACCCTCGGCTTCGGCCAGGGGACCTTCACCGCCGTGATGGGGCCCTCGGGCTCCGGCAAGTCCACGCTGCTGCACTGCGCCGCCGGGCTCGACCGGCCGACGTCCGGGACCGTGCTGATCGGCGGCACCGACCTCGGCCCGCTCAGCGAGAAGGGGCTCACCCTGCTGCGCCGGGAACGGGTCGGCTTCGTCTTCCAGGAGTACAACCTGGTCGACGCGCTCACCGCCGAGGAGAACGTGGCGCTCCCTCTTCGCCTGGCCGGGCGCCGCCCCGGCCCTGACGAGGTGCGCGACGCGCTCGCCGAGGTCGGCCTGGAGCGGCGGGCCGGGCATAGGCCCGCCGAGCTCTCCGGCGGCGAGCGGCAGCGGGTGGCGATCGCCCGCACCCTCATCACCCGGTCGAAACGAACCGAGCCGGCCGTGCTCTTCGCCGACGAGCCCACCGGCGCGCTCGACAGCGCCGCGTCCCGCGTGGTCATGGAACTCCTGCGCGCGCTGGTCGACGCCCACGGGCAGACCGTCGTCATGGTCACGCACGACCCCGCCGCCGCTGCGTACGCGGACCGGGTCGTGCTGCTGGCCGACGGCCGGCTCGCCGGGGAGCTGGGCCGGTCGAGCGCCGCCGAGATCGCCGCCCGCATGGCCCTGCTGGAGGAGGCATGCTGAGCTTCTCCCTGCTCGGGCCGGCCGGAAGGGGCCGGTGGACCGGGCTCGCGGGCACCTTCGTCGCGCTCTGCCTCGGCGCCGCGGTCCTCACCGCGAGCGCGCTGCTGCTGACGTCCGCGGGCCCGCGGGTGCCCGCGCGGTACGCCGCCGCGTCCCTGCTCGTACGCGCCCCCGGCGTGCCCGGCGACGACAACGCCTTCGCCGAGAACCGGCCCTGGTCTCCGGAGACGGTGGAGGCGCTGGTCCGCGCGCTGACGTCGGTGCCCGGCGTCGCGGCGGCCGTCCCCGATCGCGCCTTCTACGCCCAGGCCGTCGTCGGGGGCAGACCGGCCGGCGCGCACGAGGCACGAGGCTGGAGCACCGCGGCGCTGGCGCCGCACCGGCTGGTGGCGGGCAGGCCGCCCGTCCGCGCCGGAGAGGTGGTGCTCGGCCGCGCGCCCGGGCTCGCGCCGGGCTCGCCCGTCACGCTGCTGACCGCCAGAGGACCCGCGCCGTACACGGTCAGCGGGCTCACCGACGGCCCCGGCCCGTACGTCTCCGACGGCGAGGCCGCGCGCCTCGGGGGCGGGGTCCGCGTCATCGGACTGCTCACCCGGCCGGGGGCCGATCATGCCGCTGTGCGGGCTGCCGTGCGGCGTGCCGTACCCGGCGTCGCCGGCGGGTCCGGGCAGGTGCTCGCCGGGCCGGACCGGGCGGCGGCCGAGCCCGCGGCCGACGCGCGGACCCGCTGGATCGGCATGCAGGTGCTTACCGCGATGGCGCTGCTCGGCGGGTTCGTGTCGGTGTTCGTCGTGGCCTCCACGTTCGCGTTCCGGGTCACCCAGCGGCGCCGGGAGTTCGGCCTGCTGCGGGCGGTCGGCGCGACCCCGCGCCAGGTGCGGCTGATCGTGTACGGCGAGGCGCTCGCCGTGGGAGCCGTGGCCGCCGCGGTCGGGGCGCTGCTGGGCGCGGCCGTCGCGCCCGCCGTGGGCGGGGTGCTCGTCGCGGCGGGCTTCGAGCCCGAGTCGTTCGGCGTGCGGTTCGCCCCGCTGCCCGTGGCCGGAGCGGTCGCGGCCGGGATCGCGGCGGGCCTGCTCGGCGCGTGGTCCGCCTCGGGCAGGGCCGCCCGGGTCCGCCCGCTGGAGGCCCTTCGCGACCACACGGCGGGCGGCACGCCGATGACCCGCCTGCGGTGGATCGCGGGCGTCGTCTCGGTCGCGGGCGGCCTGGCCCTGGCGGTGGCGAGCGGGTCCGCGGACGAGGACGCCCTGGTGAACGACGTCCTGCTCGCCGCGATGGCGCTGATCGCCGGGCTCACCCTGCTCGCGCCGGTCGTCCTCCCGCCGCTCGTCCGCGTCCTCGCGTGGCCTGTCTCCCGGCCGGTCGTGGGCATGCTGGCCGGGCGGAGCGCGATGACGGCCGTGCGGCGCACCGCCGCCACGGCGGCCCCGGTGCTGCTGACGGTGGGCTTCGCCGTGCTCGTCACCGGCATGGTGCGCACGACCGCCGCGGCGTACACGGCGGGGCGGGCGGCCGGCACCCCCGCCGCGGCGGTGCTCGTGCCCGACGGCGCACCCGGCCTGTCGGACGCGGCGCTCGCGGCGGCGTCGGCCCCCTCGGAGATCACGGCCCCGCTGCCCACCACCGTGTACGGCGACCGGCCGCTCGCCGCGCTGGGCGACGGTCACCTCGCCGGGGACGAGACGGCGGTCGCGGAATGGGTCGCCCGGGACCACGGCTGGCGCAAGGGAGACGTCGTGCCGCTCACCTTCGAGGACGGCAGGGCCGTGCGCCTGCGGATCGCGGCGGTCCTGCCCGGCGCGCCGGCGGAGGTGCTGGTCTCCAGGGACACGGTCCGGGCGCACGACCCGTCGGCGCTGACCCCCGAGGCGTACGTGTCCCGGCCGGCCGGAATGGTCTTCCCGGGGGCGAGGACGGTGAGCGTCGCCGACCGCGCGGCCGGCGACCAGGCGGAGGAGGACCGGCTCGTCTGGCTGTTCACGCTCCTGCTGGTCGGGGTCTCGGCCGGTTACTCGGGCCTGGCGATCGTCAACACGCAGGTCATGGCGGCGTCGGCACGCGCACGCGAGTTCGCGGTCCTGCGTCTGTCCGGCGCGACGCGGCGGCAGGCGACCGCGGCGGCCGCGGCCGAGGCGGCGCTCGTCACCGGGATCGGCACCGTGCTCGGCCTCGCCGTGGCCGTCCCCGCGCTGCTCGGAATGCGCGCCGGGCTGGCGCAGAAGTCCGGCGCGGCCGTTCCGCTGGTTATCCCCTGGCCCACGGTCGCGGCCGTCGTCGCCGCCTGTCTCGTCCTCGCGGCCGGAGCGAGCACTTTCACAGGAAAAACACCTTTCACTTCAGGAAAGGCGTCGTCTAGATGATTGATTCCAAGCCCTCCGGCTGGGTCAGTGGTCGTATGCGATCAGCGACCGTTTGACCGGCTGACCGGTCCTGTCGTTGTGCCAGATCACGCAGGTCAGGGCCAGGATCCGGATGACCA